>NZ_JBFPKF010000050.1:0-9817 GCF_040948685.1 Paraburkholderia sp. BR14374
TTTGAATTCCGCGATTTCGGCTGCCGATTCTCTATGCGAAAGCCTACGGAGTGCTGGTCGGCAAGAAGTTGAAGTCGCAAAAAGTAACCTTGAGGTCGGCGCGGAGGCGTCGAAGAGCACCAAACCTGTAGCTACAAATAAAACTAGCAATTAACGGGATTGCGTCCGCAAGAACGCTTGGTTATATTGACGAGGAGTCGAGATTCGTGCCTAGTACCTTGTCCTCCTTGTCCTAATTCTCGCGTGCCATCTTCGTGTGGATCCAGTGCGGAGTTATGTCGGCGCCATTTGCCAGAACATCTACTGCGTCAAGTTCGGCAAACGCCCGCAACGCGCAATCACTAAACACGAATTTGGACTCTTGGCTGCGCACACGCAACGGAGTTGGGGCGCCGCGCCTCCTCTTCATGAGTAACTCGTTGCTGAATGATTGTGAGCACTCCGGATGCGTTATATGCACGGCCACTCGACAGAGCGCCCTGACGTGAATGGTCCGCGCCGACGAGTCAGGTCGTTTTGGTGTCGGGGGCCAGACTCCACAGCCCTTGCTGCCAAAGATCCCTGGTGGTTGCTACATAGTCGCGTGACATGATCAGATCGAAGTTGTCTTGAAGCACGAGCCAGTCCCGATGACGCTGCTAGTTCGGTGCAGTCACGCGCAGCCACAGCAACATCGCAAATGGCTTGCACTGCTGCAATGTCGCGCCTAATACGCTGTAACCCCAGATCGCAATTTCGTTTCAGGGTTTTGTGGTAGCTCGCCTGCATTTGCAGGGCGAGCGTGAGAGTTGCAGCGCACAGATTGAGCGATGTAATGGGTTGTACTGTCATGGCGGATTCTTAAATGTGAAGACGCGGCCGACGCCTATGGGTCGAGGCCGTGTGAAAACGTAAAAGTACTTGGTCTTCGGGTGTCGCCTTTACCCTTCCCAACGCACCGCCAAGCCAACACGGCGCCATCTGGATGGTCGCCTTTTTCGAACTCCGCGTTGAGCCTGCGTTTTCACACGGCCTTATATGGACACCGCCCGGTTTGCCAGGTCGATCTTGATCTGAAGTTGAAGCGAGGTGCGGGTTGCAGACTTATATCCGCTTGCCGGCGCCGTCCGCGTTCCGCAATCGTAAATGTGACAGGATCAAGCTCCTGCTGTACGAGCGCACTGGCTTCTGGCTGTTGCTACGCCGGCTCGAGGAAGACCGTATCGTGTGGCCGCGACGCAATGAGGAAGTGATCGAGCTGACAACGCAGCAGCTGCACTGGCTGTTGGACGGCATCGATATCGACGCGCTTCGCCGTCATCCTGTCCGTCATTACGAGCACGCCGGTTAGCCCGGCACTTTGCAGGTCAGCAACGCGACAGGCGCCTTTTACGGATTGACGTAAATCTGTAGCGCGCCGCGCTCCGCTATCCTGGAGCGCATGACGAATGCACCCGACCTCAAGCGCGTACCCCATGCCGTCCAGGGCTACATACACGATCTCGAAGAACGCGTGGCCGGCGACACGAAGCGCATCGGCGAGCTGAGCCAGCGGATCGAACAGTTTGAGGAGCAGGTCCGTCTGCTGCAATCCGAGCGCTACGCACCGAAGAGCGAGAAACGCCAGGATCGGGTATTCGACGAGGCGGAGCAGCTCGCCAGTGAGCCCGGCGACGAAGACGACGCGGATGCGGGGCCCGCACTGCCCGACACCGGTTTGCCACTGGTCGGCCAGCCTGAGCGGAGCGGGGTCGGACGCAAGCCGTTGCCGGCGTACCTGAAGCGCGAACGCGTCGATTACGATCTGCCGGAAGACCAGCGAGGCTGCCGGTGCTGTGGCAATCCGATGCATCGCATCGGCGAGGATATCAGTGAACAGCTGCACGTCCAGGTCAAGTGGACGGTTCGCCAGAACGCGCGCGCAAAGCAGATTTGAGGTGGGCGGCAAACAGATCCAGTGCTTTGCGGCGCATGGAGATGTCGCCCTTGGCGGCCCCCATCTCCGCAAACGTCTGTGTGCTGCCATCCGGAACGAAGACACAGTCCCATTGGAAGTGAGTGACCGGCAGGTTTGCGAGGTACGGTTCCGTTGATCGCACCTTCGATTATATGGATCTCGCGCCCGTCGCAGTACCCAAGGATCGTTTTGGCAGTCACCTTGGCGTCGCCAAGCCCTGTAACGAGGTCGGCGAAGCGATCCGCTTGTAGCCTGTCCCAGAATATCTGCGTCAAACCTGCGGGAAGTCCATTGAGGCCGCTCAAGTACAAGCCTGTATGTTCGACGAACAACAGGCGACCGATGGACCGGAACGCCTTGGTCAGCCTTGTCCCGCACCAAACTCTCGACGTCTTCTGTCTGGAGCTCCTCGATTTTCCTCGACACCGGCACGATGTCCACGCCTACGGGGGCAAGGATCCGCTGCACTTCGGTGATCTTGTGCTTGTTGCCCGACATAAATCGGATTTTAGATCCTTCATGAATGAGTAGCGTTTGGCTACTTCGTACTGCTGTCGCATGTCACCGATCGACAGGCCTTCGGCCATCGCGGCGGCTTGGTCATCCGCAAGGCCGCGCCGGTGGATTGCGGGGTTATCCGAGCAAATGACAAATGGCACGCCATATCGCCGGAACTGTTGAAGCGGGTGAGCCTCGTTCGCAGGAACTGCGCCAGTAAGCCGATTGCTGATCGGACACACCTCGACGCAGATATCCCTCGCGGAAAGAAGCTCCAGCACATCTGGATCTTTGCCAGCCGCTGTTCCGTGGCCAATTCGATCTGCGCCGAACAGTTCTACGGCAGACCGGACGTTCTCAACACGGCCTGTTTCACCGGCGTGGATCGTGATCCCGAGATCGAACCTGTCTTTGGCCTCCCGAAAGAGCGAGGGCAACTCTTTCGGATATGCCGTTTCTTCATCGCCAGCAAGATCGAGCCCAATCACGTCCTTCGGCTCACCAAGGTCCTGGTAGGCCTGCAGGAGGGTGGATAGGTTGACCGCGCTGTAGTCGCCACGCGTCACCGTGAGAATCAGGCCGCGCCGGATACCGTGGCGCAGTGCAGCCACCCTGGTCGATTCGATAAGGCGCTCGAGCGCCTGTGCTGGCGAACATTTCTGAAGCTGTGCAAGGTACAGAACGCTGCTTCGGAGCTCGACGAAGCGCACGTTGTTTTCCGCTAGGCCCGCGACAACTGCAAGGGTGAGGCGATCGAGATTCTCGCGCTTCCTTGGAAAGAGCTGCAGAGCTTGCCATGGCGTTAGGTATTCGGCCAGCGACTGGCAGGGTGTCGCTCGAACTAGGTCTCGCTCAAACTCGAATCCGGCTGGTAACACGGTCGCTTCGTCTGCCAGGATCTCTCGAATCGTCGACGTTGGAATCGCGCCGTTCATGTGCATATGGAGTTCCCCCCGGCTATGCACGTCCGCGTCCTTTCCGTATTCGTGCGCTTCCCTGGCGTCGCGGGCATCGCCAAGCATCCCAGGTAGGTCAATCTGCCGTTGATCCATTCGTAGTTCCTGTATCTACTTATCGAGAGTCCTACTCGTTTCTGTGCGTTCTAGCGCGTTCCCATATAGTAACGCCTCCTCCGCAGAGACGCGTTAAGAACGTCCGGTCTGCCGTAGAACTGTTCGGCGCAGATCGAATTGCCCACGGAACAGCTCAAGTGGTTCTGTCGCAGTAAGAGCGAGAGGTCGGCGAAGTCCGATATGATATGGATTCCTTATCCAGCCAGCAAATAGAACTGCTGTGCGGGAGTTTGCACCAACGCCGCCATCGTTCAATTGCCCCTTGACGATCATGTGCATAACTTCGATGCCGCCCAGGAGGATGCTGGCACAACGAAATTTCTCGAACCCAAGCATCGGTCGGGTCCGGCGCTTGATCGCCCAATGATCCTGTTCGATGATGTTATTCAGATACTTTTTCTGGCGGACCCTGATCGGCACCTCCCGCCGGGCGTTGATCGCCTGAAAGGCAGCCAGATTCGATCGGCTTTGTCCGGATGGGGGTATTGCAAAGATGGTGCGGGTTGTGTAGAAGCGCAACATCATGAAGCCAGCTTGAATATAAAGCCAGACTAAAGACGGGTGAACCGCGCAAGCGCAAGAAACCGGGGTACCGGGTGACGAACGCGCGGGCATATAACCAGAGCCTGAGAAAGCGCGGCATGATCAGGCCGTATGTGCCGGGCGGCGATCTGAAAGCGCAGCTTATCAACGCAAAGATCCGTACGCCGAGCGTGTCGGGGCGTGAGCCGACCTACACCACGGCGTACATCGAGCTGATCTTTTCCTTCTACCGGCTGTTCGGCTGGGGGATGCGGTAGATCACGGGCTATATGGACGACTACTGGGAGACTCGCGGGCTAGACATCCTGGTGCCCAGCGCCAGTCAGCTGGGCGAACGGTTCGCTTCACTGGAGGTGAGCGTCACGCAGCGTTGCGAACAGCTGGCCCGACGTCTCGCGCGTGGCGAGACGATCAGTCTCATCGTCGACAGCACGGGATTGAGCTTTGGGCGGGCGAGCCAGTGGTACGAGGAAAAGTTCGCTCAGAAGGCCGCGCGCACACCGTGGCGCAAGATGCATCTGTCGATCGACGCTGACATGAACGTACACGCGATCCGCGTCACCACTACAGAAGTATCGGACAGCGAAGGAATGGACGCCGTGCTGCCAGCTGATGTGCCGATGGATCGGGTGATTGCCGATGGCGCGTACTACAGCGTCCAGCGTACCGAAGCGCTTTCAGGCGCGGGCGTGACGCCCGTCATCCCACCGCCAGCTCACGCGATCGTACACGGCGAGGAGCGAACCCGCCGGCATGACCAGATCGTCCGATACATCGAGGACAAAGGCATCTATGTATTTCACAAGAAATACGGCTACGGTGTGCGTTCGCTGGTCGGGGCACAGATCTCGCGCATCAAGCGCTGCATCGGCGAGCGCCTGCTGACGCAGGTGCTTGCGTCGAAGGAAGGCGAAGGCGTTACCATCGCCAACCTCCTGAACCGGTGGAACGCCTTCGGCAAACCGGTTTGCGTCAAAAATGCATAGTCGCGTCCATAGCACGGGAACTCGTACCCATCCGGACAAAGCCCAGGAGTGGGCGAATTTCGCTGCGCTTGAGGCTATCAACGCCGGGCGCGAGACGGCGATCAGGATTCGTCAGCCGAAGTATCTGAATAACATCGTCGAGCAGGACCACCGCGCGATCAAGCGCCGGACCCGCCCGATGCTCGGGTCCAAGAAATTTCGTTGCGCCCGCATTCTCCTGGGTGGCATCGAAATCATGCACATGATCGTCAAGGGGCAATTGAACGATTGCGGCGTTGGTGCAGACTGCCGCACAGCAGTTCTATTCGCTGACTGTATAAGGAATCCATGCCATATCGGTCTTGGCCGACCTTTCGCTCTTACTGCGACAGAACCCGAGCTGGTGCCCTGTACCTTGCGACAAGGACATCGTCCCCCTGCCACTGTAAATCCGAGACAGCCTGCCCATGGTCGCGCGACTTCGCGACAGTGTAGGCGTCCAGCCATGCGATGATCTGTCGCATTTGTCGCAATTGCGACATTGAGAACATTGAGAACATTGAAGCGACCGCATCGGAAGACTCGCTGGAATACCGAACTGACGTGGGATTTGCCACCTCACGCACACTTGGCACAAAAAGTGATAGTCAAGAGAGAAGCGTCTTTTGAATTTCGAGTGGGTGGATTTGGCCGGGTCAAGGGCGGGCGTAACCCCGGCGGACCGCACCCTTGATGCGGTCAAATCCAGTCGCACGCTTGACGGCTCGGGCCAGGCAAAGCCTTGCGGCGCCCAGCTCCCGAGCTCGTCCGGCGGCAAGGACTTCCACGCCTTGGGGCGGGGTTAGGGGTGGGTAATCCACGCCGAAGAGTCGAGCTTCCGCTACCGCGCAAGGCGTGCCACCCACTCAAATTTCAAAAGAACAAGAGAGAAATTAGTGGGTGCGGCAGCAGGCAGCGTAGTGCAAGGCATTGCACATCGCTACGGCCAGCTCGTTCAACGTAGCAATGGTTAGGGCTACACAATGATAGCTTTATCGAAAGAAGAGGCGGGAGAAGGCCGTGCTGTGCACGGAGAGCTATCCCTCCCCGACATGAAGGCCGGGGTTGCCCGCGCCTTCTAATGAAAAAATTTTTAGTATCAATCGCCTCGTTTGTGTTGCTACTGTCGATGACGGTGACCTCAGCCGCTGCAGCCGTGGCTGCCCCCCGCGCCGTTGCCAAAGTGGAGCGTGTTGATTTTCATGAACGGGAAGATGTGTTTACATTTTGTCTTTTGCGCAAGCAGGCCAAGATGATTCGAACGTTATTGAGCGATGAAGTATGGGCACGAATCGAATCCGTCTTGCCGGGCAAGGAAGGCGATCCAGGGCGAACGGCGACCGACAATCGTTGGTTTGTCGAAGCTGTCCTGTGGATCGGCCGGACAGGCTGCCCGTGGCGCGATTTGCCGAAGGCGTTCGGCCGATGGCATACGGTGTACATGGGCTTTGTCCGGATGGGGGTATTGCAAAGATGGTGCGGGTTGTGTAGAAGCGCAACATCATGAAGCCAGCTTGAATAATGCCATATAAAGCCAGACTAAAGACGGGTGAACCGCGCAAGCGCAAGAAACCGGGGTACCGGGTGACGAACGCGCGGGCGTATAACCAGAGCCTGAGAAAGCGCGGCATGATCAGCCTGTATGTGCCGGGCGGCGATCTGAAAGCGCAGCTTATCAACGCAAAGATCCGTACGCCGGGCGTGTCGGGGCGTGAGCCGACCTACACCACGGCGTACATCGAGCTGATCTTTTCCTTCTACCGGCTGTTCGGCTGGGGGATGGGGCAGATCACGGGCTATATGGACGACTATTGGGAGACTCGCGGGCTGGACATCCTGGTGCCCAGCGCCAGTCAGCTGGGCGAACGGTTCGCTTCAGTGGAGGTGAGCGTCACGCAGCGTTGCGAACAGCTGGCCCGACGTCTCGCGCGTGGCGAGACGATCAGTCTCATGGTCGACAGCACGGGATTGAGCTTTGGGCGGGCGAGCCAGTGGTACGAGGAAAAGTTCGCTCAGAAGGCCGCGCGCACGCCGTGGCGCAAGATGCATCTGTCGATCTCTCGCTTCAAACCCCGCGAGGTCAGGTCGCGGCGCCCGGCCTGGATGTCTGCCGTAAAGGCGAGCCAGGCGCTCACTGATGAAACGCGCTTGCCACGTTGTGATGAATCGCGAATCGCAGCAATTCGGCCATGATCGCCGCCCGCGCGGCCCCTTCGAAGAGCAGCAAGATCAACCGCGCACGCCTTACCTGGCCAACCGCCATCGTGCGGCTGCGCTGCATCGACATGAGCTCTTCGCGCTCGGTTTCACTCAGATTCATTTTGCCCATGCACTATTAGATAAGTGCAATTTCATTGGTTCAATGGACTAGGAGAAAAGCATGCAGCAAATCGCGGATTCAATTCGACATTCTATAAGGAACAATCACTTAAAGTCGTATGTATATAGTTATCCTTCGAAAAGGTCGTATAAAAGTCTACATAATATCGGCATTGCGGAAATATGGCACACCGGTGACCGCGGGCCAGCTTCAATATATATTCATATACCATTTTGCAGATACAGATGTACTTATTGTACGTTATTTCTAACTACCCAGGGTACAGAGGACATAATACAAAATTATGTTGATAAAATATGTGAACAAATCAAATTTTATGCGAAATACACGGGAAGAAAGACAGTTGCATCTGTGTATTTTGGTGGCGGAACTGCGACTATTCTAAACGAAAAACAATTCGGACAGGTTTTTTCATCGATTCAACATGGATTCCCGAATATTGCGTCCTCTGCTGAGCTATGTGTCGAAGGTTCTCCCGACTCGATGTCCGAAGAACTCCTCGATTTCTTGAAAAGCCAAGGCGTGAACCGAATCAGTATGGGTATCCAAACCATGGATTCCGCTGAACTGAAGGCCAGCGGTCGCCCATACCCAGTTTCGACAACAATTTCCGCGGTAGAAAATATCCGAAAGCGTTTCGAAAATTTCAATCTGGATCTGATCTACGGCCTTTCAGGTCAGACCTACGAGAGCTGGCAAAATTCGCTCCGCCACATCGTTTCATCAGGTCCACTTACTATCTCGCTGTATCCTGCAATTAGCCGACCTCTCACAGCGATTTATAAGCAGCAGCGATTGCATCCGGAGCGATACATCGACGACCAGACCACGTATGCGATCTACGATAGCAATGTCGAGTTCATGCAAATGAATGGATACCGACAAGAGTCCTTCACTAGGTTCACCCGTCTGCCAGAAAACAGCAGCGCGTACGCCCAAGAGACTTCCGACTTTCTCGGCGTTCCGATGATCGGAATTGGAGCAGGCGCAAGAAGCTACAACGGAAAATACCACTACAGCTTCGACTACGCGGTCGACCTCAATGAGGTCGGCAAGGCCATTCAAGATTATTTGAGCCTCGAAATCACCGAACACAGCATGGTGAGGTACGGGATTGTTCTTGATGCTTACGAAGAGCGCTTGAGATATTTCATCCTCAGCCTTACGCTGAACCAGCTTTCTGGGGCATACTATTCATCACAGTTTGGCCGGAGTCTGGATTCTGATTTTTTGGACGTAATTGATGCACTTGAGGCTGAGGGGTGCATCGAGCCACCGTCCAATGACAAGATTCGATTGACCAGGAAGGGGCACAAATACAGTAATTTGGTTGCGCACCATCTTTTCTCGAGCCATGTGAAAACCCTGGAAGAAAGGTATGTTCCACGATGAACAACAGTGAGCAATTTTGGGAGAAAGGTTATTCGGACGCGAAAGTTTGGACGATGGGCGGACCGAGTGTTGAGGTATTTGAAATGGAACAGTTTCTACCACGAAACTCGACTGTTGTAGACATCGGCTGTGGCGAAGGCAGAAATGCGCTCTTTCTTGCCCTCAGGGGACACAAGGTGACCGCCTTGGAACTTTCCTCGAACGCCGTGAAGAAACTTCGTTCTATTGCTGACCGTTATTCATTGAACATCGATGTGATCGAGGAACGGATTGAGGATTTCGTACCGGATGAAAATTATGATCTAGTTATGGCGCACTCGTCGTTACATTTCGTGACGAAAGACGTGTGGATTCCCTTGCTTCGGGAAATGAGGCAACGGACTAAGCCGGGCGGATTTCACAACTTCACATCGATTATTGGAATTCCTCGCTACCCAGTTCCGCACGAGTGCCGACATGCCAATTCGTTTGACCGAGGCGATCTCGACTCGCAATATGCGGACTGGCAGATTCTTCGTTCCGATTTCTACGCCAAGTGGGATTGCCATCCGGGTATTCCGACGCATGTGCATGCCGTTGAGAAGTTTCTCTCGAGAAAAGCAAACTCGGTCGAGCGGTTCACGTTGACGAAGGTCGATCTTTCGAACAGCGACAATCTTCCTTTAATCTTGTTCGACAGCATACCCCTTGGAGCCGATGCTACCGCAGTCAAGTCGATGGGTGTTCGTCCGAGACATGTCAATCGGATTGAAATGCTAGGGTGGAACATGACGTCTCCTATGGAGCTGACGGGCAACTATGTGGTTGAAGACTGGATTTTTGGGAAATACGGACTCCAATTCACACAGGGCATTTTGACGGGTAAATACGAGTATTTTACGTCACCAATTTCGTTGCGGAACTCTAGAGGGTGTTAGGCACTTTATGTCGGACCTGGTATCCTGGCGGAATGAAAAAACGCAGGCCTTACCCAACGGATGTATCGGATGAAGAGTGGTACTTCGCCGCTCCGTACCTGACCTTGATGAAC
>NZ_JBFPKF010000051.1:0-9487 GCF_040948685.1 Paraburkholderia sp. BR14374
GTTCCAGAACCATTCGCACAGCCCGCTCACGAACTTCAGGCGAGTACCTTGGACACTTCTTCTTCGTGTTTTCCATAGCTCCATTTTCTCAAGAAGTGGAGCCTCCGGAAATCCCGGGGCGGTTCACTTCGTAGAATTTTCCCGCCTTGCCCGACAATAGTTCACATTTTTCCGACCAAGTTGGTCATCAACAGTTTTAAGCATGAAAGGGGATACACTCATGTCTTCATACTCTATATCCGTGGTCAATTCCAGCGGAGCTCCTGCAAAGGTCGCTATCTATCAGACATACCCTAATTTAAAAACAGGCTTGCCATTAGTTTGGCTTCTGCAAACGATCAACGATGGCAACACGAACAAGTACCATTGGACAGTCGACTGGGCGCTAAACTGGGGGACCTCCGACCAACCACTAACACCGGGTGTCGAGTGGTGCTCAGGCGGGCCGATCCAAACCATGGATCCGACCACTGCTAACGGCAACAGCGCTATGGGCGTGATCTATTCCAATGATCAGTTTAAGACATCTCCTCTGGCATTCCACGACAAGCAAGTACCAAACGGTAGCATGCTGGTTATGACAGACACTTCGTTCACAGTTAGAGAGTCAACAAATATGAGCATTGCCGTCTATATGAATAGCTCGCCAGCATTTGCAATGCCAGGAAAGCCAAATGGCAAATATATTTTTGACACACATCCGACCTACTGGATATGTACAACTGAGGAAAAGAAAGGCGTGGCTGTTTCGGGGACATATGTTAGTAACCCGAAGGAGGTTGTGTTTGGTGATGGCATCAATGAAATTGATTTCAAGCTAGATGAGACTCTACAATTCGTGCAGGTGTCGCCGTAGCT
Organism: Paraburkholderia sp. BR14374; assembly: GCF_040948685.1. NCBI lineage: Bacteria > Pseudomonadati > Pseudomonadota > Betaproteobacteria > Burkholderiales > Burkholderiaceae > Paraburkholderia > Paraburkholderia sp. BR14374. Next base: position 859 of record NZ_JBFPKF010000051.1, read on the forward strand.
CGGGACTCGCAAGGGCCGACCGAACTACACACCAGAGTACCGACGGCAAGTTGCCGTCGCGGGGTGCGAGCCGGGTATTTCGGTGGCCAAGCTTGCGCAGGCGCACGGACTGAATCCGAATATGGTATTCAAGTGGCGCCGGCAACTACGGGCGGGCCTATTTGAAGGGGTGGCGCACAGCACAACCGGCGAGGTCAGGACGGTGCCGTATCAAGAATGGGGCGATGGCAGTTGAAAACATGGCTTGGCAGCTTCTCGCCGGTCTGCCTGCCCCGTCCAAAGCCATACCTTGGCTTTCCGCTTCGGGAGCGCGCGGAAGCCGCGCTTCTGGTCAGAACAATGGCCTCCGCGCTTTCACAATAATGACTTGCACTCTATTCTTGGGATCAAACAATATGATTGTGCGTAGCCTGAACGATGTTGAAGCGACCGATCACTTCGTCGATTGGGGAAATGGTACTAGCCACCGCCTCCTTACGGCTAAGGACGGCATGGGCTTTAGCCTTTGCCACACCGTAGTGCGCGCTAACACGGTCTCGTTTCTGCAATACCGTAACCATCTCGAAGCTTGCTACTGCATCGCCGGAGAGGGCGAGGTGGAGGACATGAAAGGTAATGTCTTCGCCCTTTGCAAGGGCGACATGTATGTGCTTGACAAACATGACAAGCATCTTCTGCGCGGGGGACGGGGCAAGGACATGATCCTCGTTAATATCTTCAACCCGCCTCTCAACGGAACCGAGTGCCACAACCTCAACGACCCGACAGGCTCGGCATATTAAGCAACGTGAACCGCCCCGGGCTTGTCTAGGCGGCCATTTGGTTGAGTTATGCGGGCGTGCTTGGTTGTCCGGCATGGCGTCTCCTGCCTCGGCCGCGGGAATGTTTGCGATGGACTCCACGAACTGTCGGTTGTTGACCAATCGACCCATTGGCCGCAATTGAGTAAGCGTGGCCCCAGCGACGTCTTGACTGGAGACTGAGATCTTTAGGCCGCGGTGCGGAGCTGATCGGCGACGACCCAGGGTGCGAGTTCATTGATGCGGTTGATCGCATGCTCGGCGATGCGCGCGAGCACGAAGCGCAGATACGCCTCTGGATCGATACCGTTGAGTTTTGCGGTGCCAATGAGGCTGTAGATCGCGGCGGCACGTTCGCCGCCGGAGTCTGCTCCAGCGAACAGATAGTTGCGCCTGTTATGCCGATCTCGGCATAACAGGGCTTGTACTAAACCGCTGACGCGGTAGTGGGAGGTTGGCACAGGTCTATGGCTGATGTTTCATGAAGTGGGTCGTCTGGCGCTGAACCCCGGCGAAGCGGTGACCGGTATCGCCAGCAGCAGTATGTGAACGCCCGTTTGGGCATTCCACCCACTGCTTCCAGGAGGCTCGCCATGACGCCACTGCGCCAACGCATGCATGCATGATATGCAGATCCGTAACCTTGCAGAGAATACCCAGAAGTCCTATCTGATTCAGGTATCCAGTTTCGCCCGACACTTCCGCCGTTCGCCCGAACTGCTGGGTCCCGAGGAGATCCGGGCCTGGCTCATTTATCTCCGCGAAGAGCGCAAGCTGGCACCCGCCAGTCTCAGCCCGGCGATCGGTGCACTGCGCTTTCTCTATCGCGTGACGCTTAAACGTGACTGGAGTGACGAGGATTTCCCATTGCCCAGGAAGCCGGTCCGCCTGCCGGTTGTCCTCAGCCTGGAGGAGATCACCACCTTCTTCGACTCGATCCCCAGCCTGAAGCATCGGACCATCCTGATGGTTGCCTACGCAGCCGGCCTGCGCGTGTCGGAAGTCGTCCACCTGAAGGTCACGGACATCGACAGCAAGCGCATGGTCATCCGTGTGAACCAGGGCAAGAACCGCAAGGATCGCTACGTCATGCTCTCGCCACGGCTGCTTGAGATCCTCAGAACGTACTGGCAGGACGCTCACCCCCGCGGCTGGCTGTTTCCCGGTGATATTCCCGGACACCCCATCACGCGGGGCGCCGTCTCGCGAATCTGCGCTCTCGCACGCCAACGATGTGCCATCCAGAAGCCGATAACACCGCATTCCCTGAGACATGCGTTCGCCACCCATCTGCTGGAAGCCGGTACCGATGTGCGCAGGATCCAGCTGCTCATGGGCCATAGGTCCCTCGCGACTACTTCGCGCTACCTGAGAATCGCGACCAGCACCGTGTGTGCCACCGCGAGTCCCTTCGATCTGCTGCCGCACCCCGCACCGATTCCATCGCCGCCACCTGCGCCCGAGTACTTCTGAAGCCGGCGATGCGCCCGGCGCTCGAGGTGGCGGACATCCTTCGCCGCTGTGGTCCGCAGTATCGGCAGACCCATGCCGAGGGGCTCACTCGTGTCCAGCGGCGCGTGATGAGTGCGATCGAGCTGTGTCGTACCGCCGCGCTCGGCGGGCATGTAGAGCGGTGCGACGCGTGCGGCCATCAGCGCATCGCCCACGACTCGTGCCGCAATAGACATTGCCCAAAGTGCCAGTCGCTCGCCCGCGCGCAATGGCTTGAACGCCGGCAGGCCGAGCTGCTTCCCGAGACCGAGTACTTCCATGTTGTCTTCACGCTTCCCGAACCCATCGCGGCTCTCGCGTACCAGAACAAACGCGTGCTCTACGACATGCTGTTTCGCGCCAGCGCCGAGACGCTGCGCACGTTCGCTGCCGACCCCAGACATCTCGGTGCCGAAATCGGCTTCATCACGATCCTGCACACGTGGGGGCAGAATCTGCTGCATCATCCACACGTGCATTGCGTTGTGCCGGGCGGCGGCATCGCCCCGGATGGCGAGCACTGGATCGCGTGCCGTCCCGGCTTCTTCCTGCCGGTGCGGGTCCTGTCGCGCCTCTTCCGGCGGCTCTTTCTGTGCTCGATTACCTGGGCCGCTACACCCACCGCGTCGCCATCTCCAACAACCGGCTGCTCGCCTTCGACGGGCACACCGTCCAGTTCCGCTGGAAGGACTACCGGCGCGAGTCCAGACAAAGGACCATGACGCTCACGGCCGACGAGTTCATCCGTCGCTTCCTGCTGCATGTGCTGCCTGACGGCTTCAAGCGCATCCGCAGCTACGGCTGGCTCGCTAACTGCCACCGTGCCGACAGGCTCGCCACCTGCAGGCAGCTGCTCGGTGTCGAAGCACCCGCCGGTGCCGCAGCCGAGCCCGGGGAAGACTACCGTGACCGCTACCAGCGGCTCACCGGCAGGTCACTGCGCGACTGCCCCGTATGTGGCAAGGGGCACATGCTTCGCATCGAAGATATGCCCGGCAGCCTTCCACGAGCCCCGCCAGGTTCCACCCATGCGCGCTAGTTGCCGCGGCACCTGTTTCCGCACACGTTCGCCTTTCCTGACGAGGTCAACGCGGCTGCACTCGTGCCTTCGATCTGCTGGCGCACCAGCGTACTCCAGAACCGCGGGTGATCTGCCGGCTCACGCGCACATTCCCGCTTCCTTTACAGGTGATGCTTCCCACTCCCGCCGGAAGTCCCGGTCTGATCGCCCCTGCAAGACATCACAAATTACCGCGGCGGTCATTCAATGCCCATAGCGGCCACCGCCTGTGGAGCGGTTCAGCACAAACATTTTTTTGATTACCGGCCGCGGATCAGGTCCGACGACATGGTGATGCGCTGGTTGCGGCGACCGCCAACCAAAAAAATCTCTGCATTATGCCGATCTCGGCATAACAGGTCCAACTATCTGTTCGCTGGAGCAGACTCCGGCGGCGAACGTGCCGCCGCCATCTGCAGCCTCATTGGCACCGCAAAACTCAACGGCATCGATCCAGAGGCGTATCTGCCCTTCGTGCTCGCGCGCATCGCCGAGCATGCGATCAACCGCATCGATGAACTCGCACCCTGGGTCGTCTCCGATCAGCTCCGCGCCGCAGTCTGAAGATCGCGATCTCCAGTCAAGACGTTGCTGGCGACGCGCTTACGATGCAACCGGTTATCGTGCGCTTCTGCGCCATCCCACTTCCCGCGCTTTTGGGGGGCGCCGGCACGACCGCGATCGTCGCCCGAATGGCTGCCGTTCACAGGCGAGGTGCCGCCGAATTCCATCGCCTATGCACTATCAGTTCAGGGTGCATTGTTTCGCTGGCTGATCGAGCAGCGCTACGTGCTGGCGAAAATTCGCTTCCCATCGCAACTTTCGGACGCGTTAGTGCCAGTTTTCTCGCAATGACGATCGGGACTGCTAGACCCGTTCGTCATGGATCGCATTCACTGTTGGCGTGCGGTCAGGCGCTTGAGCGCGTTGCAGGAGGTAGCACCGTAGCGGCGTCTCGCACCTCCACCGCGATCGACCGCAGTGGCGCCTCGGCAATGAAACGGTCTAGCAGTTCGCGCACGTCGTGGTCGATGAAATCGGCGCGGGTTGTGTCGACGATGAGGGTCGCCCGATCCGGGATATGCGCTAGCATATCCTTGAGCGCCACCTTGCCGAGAAACGACACATCCTTGCGAAACGAGAGCAGGAAATGGTCGTCGTGTCGCGCGAGGGCAATAGGCCGCTGCAGATTCGCCCACAACGCGAGCGCGGCGCTGCACAGCACGCCGAGGACAATTCCGGTGAGCAGATCGATGGCGAGCACCCCGGCGATTGTTACAATGAATTGAGTGAACGATGCCGCTCCCTGTTTCGCGAGCGTAATGAACAGCGACGGTCTGGCGAGCTTGAAGCCGGTTTGAATGAGAATGGCGGCCAGACTCGCGAGCGGAATCAGGTTGATCGCATCCGTGAGCGCGAACATGCTGACGAGGAGCAGCGCGCCGTGCACGATTGCGGAGAGCCGGCTTCGCGCGCCGGCGTGGACGTTGGCCGAACTGCGGACGATGACGGATGTGATGGGCAATCCCCCCATGACACCTGCCACCATATTGCCGACCCCCTGCGCTTTGAGTTCGCGATTCGGTGGTGCGACGCGACGCTGCGGGTCGATCTGCTCGACGGCTTCGAGGCTCAGGAGCGTTTCTAGACTGGCGACAACGGCAAGCGTCAAGGCGACGATCCATATTTCCGGATCCACAAGGCGCGCGAAGCTCAACCCGAACCCAGGTAAATGCAAGGCGTCGCCGAGCGCCGCGAACGTTTTGATGGCCGGCAACGCTACGCGGTGCTCAGGTGGTAACGCGAGCGTGGCGCCTAGCGCGCCGCAAACCAGCGTCGCGCTTACGCCCGCAACTACGACGACAAGCGGCGCGGGCACGAACCGCACTAGCGCGAAGCGTCTCAATGTATGCGTGTCCCAGGCCGCAAGGATGGCGAGCGAGATGGCGGCGACAGTACAGACGATGGGCGAGATGGATGCAAGCGCGCCTGCCAACGATTCGGTGTTGCGACCCGACGTCAGACCGACTGCAAGTGGGATCTGCTTGACGATCAGCAGCAGTCCGATGGCGGCGAGCATTCCCTTGATGACGGGTGTGGGCACATACGAGGCGAGCTGGCCGGCCCGAAGCGTGCCGAAGCCGAACTGGATGACACCCGAGAGCAGCAATGCAATAAGGAATGCAGAGAAACTACCGAGACGCCCGATGCCGTCGACGACGATCACGACGAGGCCCGCGGCGGGGCCGCTCACACTGAGGGACGATCCGCTGAGCAAGGCAACGACGATGCCACCAACGATGCCAGACACCAGCCCGGCTAGCGGCTCTGCGCCGGAGGCTTCTGCAATGCCGAGACACAACGGCAGCGCGACAAAAAAGACTACAACGCCGGCAGCGAGGTCACGTAGAAGCGCAGACGGGAAAGCTCTCGAAGTCATGATGGAAGCGAAAAATAGTGAAGGGTGGATACCGCGACGCCAAACTTGTGCGACTGGGATTTTTTGGTGAACGAGGTAAGCGGAGCGATCTGGAGCGACGGGTCAGACGGGGGCGATTGCCTTCGTTGTTTCAGGCTCGTAGCCCGACTCGAGTTCGCGCAACTGCCCGTCGTTCAGTGAAAAGATCCAGCCGTGCACAAGGGGAGAGGGCGCACGCTCACGCACGAGCGGATGCCCGCGCAGCAGGCGTACCTGTTCGAGTACATTAAGTTCGACGAGCCGGTTGATGCGTGCCTCTTCCGATGGCAGGCGAGCGAGCTCCGCGTGATGCGTGTGTGCGAGTGCGCAAAGCGGCCTGATGCGGCGGTTGAAGTGCGGCAGGGCGTCGGCTGGCGGAAGTAGCGAGGCGCGCACGCCCCCGCATCCGTAGTGCCCGCAGACAATGATGTGCGCGACCCGCAGCTCACACACAGCATATTCGAGCACGCTCATGGTGTTGTCGTCGTCGAGATGAAGAAGGTTAGCGATGTTGCGATGAACGAACAGATCCCCCGGCGCGCAGTGGGTGATGGTTTCGGCGGGTACGCGGCTATCTGAGCAGCCAATCCAGAGCACTTGCGGTTTCTGCCCCATGGCTAGAGCGCGAAACAAGTTTGGTTCGCGCCGTCCCATTTCTTGGGCCCACGCGACATTGGCGACGAGCATGCGTTTTGGAAGATTCACGAGTCGAGACTCCAATCAGGTTGTTGGCTTCGATCAATGCTTGCGAATAGCCTTCTATCAAGAAAATGGCTGCTAGCGGCCAAAGTGTTTTCGCGAGGTTCCTTGCCAGTCAAAATTTTGATCGACGGACGCCGTGCCGACTGCCATTTGTCCTCGCCCCGGCAGAAGATTCCTCCATGATGGCGATCTCATACAGTGTTGTGCGCCAACAGTTGGTGTTGAGCTTGATGAGAATTTCGATGCATTTTGTCCAGTCATTAAGGTTTCCTTAATAGAAAAGTCTATTGGATATTGTAGGCGAGTCATTGTGTCGCAATTGTGTCGTCAAATACCTTAGGATACCAACTGCGCTTTAGAGATATTGATCAGATATAGCAAACAGATCTCAATAGGATCTGCGCAAGCATAAATTAATTTGATGGTCTCCTTCTCAGTAGTCTCGCTTGGTCGGCACTGTCACGTTGCCGGGATGGTCGAGTAAAGTCGTGGGATGAAGAATGCAAAGTCGCTTTGCCGCGATCACCGCTTTCCGGTGGCGGTCATCAGCCACACAGTCCTGTGGTACTTCCGGTTTCAGCTCAGCCTGCGCGACATCGAGGCACGCTCATTCCGATCCCGATCGACCCCTTCCGGAAGAGGCGCTTTGCTGCGGCCTTATCGCGCCGATTTTGCACCAGCACGTCGAGTTCAGCGCCGTGCTCGTCGCAACAGATACCGCTTGCCGCGCAGCTTCACGAACATCTCGTCCGGATGCCATTGCTGCCCGGCTTGGGCCGCGCTGCTTTGGCGCGCTGGGAGATCGAGCGCCAAAGCAGCGCGCCATCAGCGGATCGTCTCATAGTGACCGCGACACCCCGTTCGAGCCACACCTCGTCGACGTCCAGAAGGCTCAGGCTGCCCCGAAAACCTCACCGACCCGCCCGGCTGTGCCCGTGACAAAGCGATTTCGCTTTCTTCACCACTTCATTCTGTCGCTGGCCTACCGTCAACCTGACAATGCCAGTGCAAGTTGAGATGCGCCACTAAGTGCAGCGTTCCTCTGTGAGTATTAAAAAATTCCCATATAATCCATCAAAAAAATTTGATGGCGTGTATCCGGTCTACTGGTTATCAAATTCGGCGCAGGGTTCGCAGATTGCGTCAAAGCTGCTCGCCGCAAACCCGGCCGCACATAGAATCCTGACGAAGTCTCCGTTACGTTGCTCGGCGAGCGTTATCTGCTCCCTTGCGGGCAGTCGGCCAGCACGGCGCCGAACTCGACATCCTGCTGCAGAAACGTCGCGATAAGGCCGCGTAGCAAAGCGCTTGTTCAACCGCGTGCTGGCAGCCTGTCCCGACGCGCCACGAAGGATGGTCATCGAGCAGTTGCGCAGCTATCCGGCCGCGAAGGCCGAAATTCCCGAACTGGCAAACATCAAACATGTCTTCGTCAAAGCCAGTGCTCGGGTGAACAACCGCGCCGAAGACAGCCATCAACCTACGCGTGAGCGGGAGCGCCGGATGCGTGGTTTCCGCGATCCGGATCGCACACAACCGTTCTTATCGAGCTTAGCTCCGATTCGTCAGCACTTCGCGCTCAAGCGGCATTTACTGCGTGTATCAGTGTATCGCGAACAGCTCGCCGCACGCTTTACCGGGTGGCATCGCTTCACTGGGCCCACCCAAGATCCGTCCAATTTCTGAGCGAATGTACCTCCTCTGCGCTCTTGCGTCTCGAATACCTTGACGTGACAACACCTGCGAAGCTGCCAAGATCAAAATTCGCGGCAGCCCAGGGTTATGCAGCTGTATCCCCTTGTCCGCTGAGCCTCAAGCCAGTGTTTTATGAAGTCGGCTGGCGGCACGAAGCTACGCGGGCTGAGGTGCAAATAGGAGTTCTGTCGGGATAGGGAAAGTAAATCGAGCATGCTCCCCTATATATAGGACTGCCTATGTCGTAAGCGAGTAGAGCTTGGCAGATAACGATATTGAATGTTTCTCCAACCGAACCAGGTCGTGTGGAAACGCGATGGCATAACGATGCGGCGCGTGAACCGGAGCCCAGCGGCGCGTTCGACTGCCTTCGCAGCCATCACGACGCCGACGAGAAGCTAAATCTCTCTGACGCGTTCCAGA
>NZ_JBFPKF010000052.1:0-9294 GCF_040948685.1 Paraburkholderia sp. BR14374
CTGGAAGCAGCGTCACCTGCTTGCGATCTTCGCCTTCTATGAATCGCTTCATCCGGTCACCCATGCTGAATGAGTTAATCCAGTCTAGGCGATCAACGCGTTTTCACACAAGCTCGACCCGAAGCGGTCGACGAGATCTCTACAAAGCAGTCACTCGTTCGTCTTCCGGGTTGAGACCAAACCACCCATACACCCGCGGCGTTGCTCGACTTCCCGTCGCCTTGTGATCTACGTAATCTGTCTCGATTCAGGCACCGTTGGTACTCTGAATGCATCGGGATATTGGTGACGAAACCAATCTTTCACCTGATCGTGATCGAGTGCAAAGAATTCGCGCGATCGCGGTATGAGGACAAAGCCGAAAGCGAGTAGACACGTAGCGAGGCCGAAACATGTGTAGACACTGCCAACCGCCCAATGAGTGAGCGCCGCGCCTGCGATCATTGGTCCAAGAATGCCTGCAATCTGCGTGGTCATCATGCTGGCAGCGAGAATACGCACGCGGAAATTCTGCGGAATAGCCAATGAACGGTGAGTCGCGCCAACGAGGCCCATCGATGCATTGGCGAAACCCACACATGTAAGCGCCAATATCAGAACGATGGATGAATGCGCCCAGCCCGAAGCAGCAAGTGCCAGCCCTTCACACATTGCAGCCCCCACCCGGACATTGAATCGGCCGAACAGCCTGGCCAGTGCGTCCGAACCACGAAAACTGCCGAGCAGCAAACCTATCGATAGAGCCGCTTCGCAACCACCTAGCCAGAGACCGGACAGCCCGAGTGATTGAACTTTGAGCGGAATCAGCATGCCGACTGCTGGGCCTTGGAAGATCCATACGAGGAAGTTGACAAGTGTCCAGCCGCGCTCCAACGGGACGATCCATTTAGCATACAGTCCGGCGCGCAGGTCTTCCCACCAACGGGCCAAACCGCGATGGTGTTCGCGATGCTGATACTGTGACGGAAGCTTCAACGTCACATAGGCAGCGAGGCCAAGCAGCATGCCGTTCATCCAGAACGCTGCAGCAATACCGCCCAAGGCCAATGCCGCGCCAGCCAGTGCTGGCCCCAAGGCCCGTCCAGCCGCTTGCGTCGATCTACGAAGACGAAGAGCCTCGGCTAAACGATTCGCCGGAACAAGTTCAGCCGAGATGGTGGAACTGGCCGCGTCGATAAAAGCTTTCGCTACAACGGTGACCACGCCTATGCAGATGATGAGTGTAAGTCGGTAGGCAGACAGCGAGGCGAGCGTCGCAAGGGTAAAGGCGACCACCATTAAGGCGCAGATACCCCATACAATCTGCGGTCGCTTTGCGTATCGATCCCCAAGCGGCGAAAGCAGCGGCATTGTGAAGATCGTGGTGATGGCAATGCTTGCACCGTAGATCGCAAGGTGATGTGCACCGCCCCGATGAACGATCCACCAAGGAAGCGTGATGTAGCCGATCATATCTGCCAGGATCGTAAAAAGATCGCTGAGAAGCAGACAGGCAAGAGAGGAGGCGACTGCGTTTATGCGAGATTTAATTCTCCAAAGCACCGATTCCCCCTGTTGAGTTCGATGATGCTACCTCAACATTTTTCCCGCAGTTTAGGTGAACATTTCCAGACGTCGGCGTTTCGCTAGTGGGTCGATGATCGGTCGATTCACGACTGGCGATGCGTCAGATGGAGATTGTCAGCAATTCACGAGGCGATGCCGACTGGCTTAAAGTGGCCGATCGGCGCTGGATGCATGCGGCGCAGTGTGACCCAAATCTGACGTTGCGGCCCGCCCAGAGCCGACGTTCGTTGCTACGAACCGAGATGGCCTTGACTGGAACTACGGTCAGTTTAATCGGGTGCGCGCCGTGCCAACCAGTGGCCCAATAGCGCAGCCGAAACGCCAAGAATTACTCCCCATCCCCACTGCAGCATGCCCGCCTTTCGGCTATCTTCGGCGTTTTTCTGCGTGCGTTTGAGGATTTCACGATCGCCTAAATTCATCCGTACGAGGTCAGGGCCGCAATACTCCAAATGCATGGGAGATCCAGACGGCATTCCGTCGAACATTGTCATCGGGAAAGGCCCGCGATTACGTCCGGCCTCCCGTGCCAAGAGCTTGGATTTTCCATTGTTGAGAAAAGATATCTCCTTGCCCAAGAAGCGATTCTCAATTTCGAGCGTCCCGTCATAGCCCACCGAATGACACGGTAGTCCGACAGGACTAGCCACCCAGTAAATGTACGCGAGTGTGAATGAAGTCCCGCCAATAATTATCCCCAGCAAGAAAAGCATTACGCCTGCCATTTTCATTGTTATGACCTTTGTGTATGGTTTCCTGGAACAACGTAACGTCGCGGTGCCAAGGCGTGCGATGACCAGGCTGCGATCTCGTGTCGTGTGAATGGCCGCGACGCCTGTGCATCATCAGGGTCGCTTTGCAGCCTGACGCCGCCCAGTGCGTACAAAATCCACGGTCTTTGCAAACACCAGAATGAAGAGCGCGGAGTATATGGCATCCAACAGATCAAATGTCGCCCGATCTAAAACGGAGCGCGAGTGGTTGCCCGGATCGTAAAACGCATGGACTGTGGAACCAACTGGCCGCAATAGGCCGTCACGTTCCGCGACAGGTTCATATTGATACCAGTTCACATCATAACTGTGAGCGATGTGCGTGCTTTCGGCGCTGTATGACCGACCGTCTACGGTGTAGGTATATGTCCATGACGGTGCCCACAAATGGTTTCCGTACTTGAGGGGTTTGGAGATCGTATGGATGGAAGTGATTGTTGCTTCGGTTTGGGGCCACGTCCGCTCAGCTGCGAGGAAGTAGAGTTTCGATCCGACAGCGGCACCTGTATATCCGAGTAGGCCAAGTACGAGTAGAGCCAGGATGCCGAGTATTGCCGTGACAAATATTCTTAGCTTCATGGGCTCTTGTTGCGGGTGCAGGCGGTTAATTTGTTGCAGATTGTCGACGATCTTCTTCGCGATGTCGAATTACTGAAACTGGGCCGGGTCCTGCCTGCTGGCGAGCGCTGGCGCCCGGCCTCCGCCGTCGCGGCGGCGAACACACCAAACCGAGCCTTCTCGGACGCTCGAATTTGCCGAAACCGGCCGTTCGCCGACTGACTCGCGAACCCAAAGACCAACTACATTTCGCCGCTGGCTAGCGTCGCTTCGATCCAGGTCAGCACCACCGATACGCGCGCAAGGTGTCGCACGTCCGGATGTGTCAGCGTCCAGATTTCCCTCTCGAGCAGCGCTGCGCCATCGAAGTCGGTTCGCGCAATTCCCGGCGTGCGTTCGGCGACGATGCGCGGCAACAACGATCGCCCGAGTCCGGCCTGCACGCGTTGCAAGACGGATTCCGCGTCGTTTACTGCCACGGCAGCCAAGCCGCCACCGCGTCGGGCTGCCTCGTCGATCCACCGCGCCGGGGCAAGCGCGGCCATCTCGCCTTCATACGTTATCCACGGAAGATCTGACGCGTCGTCTTTGCAAACTTTCGGCGCATAGACGGCGTAACGAAGCATGCCGATCCGCCGTGCAAATACACGATTGCCGACCAGGCCGCCGGGTCTCGCGAGGCGCACTGCGATGTCGGCATCGCGCCGACCCAGATTCAGGTCGCGTGCGTCGGCGACAAGCTCGATTCGCAAGTCGGGGTATCGGGCAAGCAAGGTGGGCAACGCCGGCACTAGCACGCGATTGAGGAGCAACGGCACGGAGGTCACGCGCACCGAGCCGCTCACTGCCGAATCGACGCCTTCGACAGCCTCGCTCAAGCCGCCAATTTGTGCCTCAACGATCTCCGCGCGTGCAATTACAACTTCGCCGGCTTCCGTCGGACGTATCTCGCCATCCGCTGCGCGCTCGAAAAGTTTCGTTTGCAACGCGGACTCGATCGCACGCACCCGTCGCGCGACGGTTGTCGGATCTGCGCTTAGGCGTCGCCCGGCTGGTGCGTAGGCGCCGTCGCGGGCAACGGCGAGGACGTACTGAAGATCGTTCCAATCCAGGGTCGGCATTTTTGCAGTGTTGTTCGGCATTTTTTCGCATTGAGACTGTAATGATGCCGCACTAGGCTAAGCGCATCCACACCACAGGAGACGTAACGATGCTGTTTGCTGTTCTATTCGAAGACGACAACAATTGCGCGGCAGATGTCCGCGCCCGGTACATGCCGGCCCACCTGGATTTTTTGAGCACGCATGCGTCGATGATCAGAGCTGCTGGGCCGCTTCGCCGACATGAAGGCTCAGGGGCTGGTGGGCTATGGCTGGTAGACGCTGATTCGGCAGATGAGGTCGATCGGTTGGTGAAGACCGATCCGTTCTGGCCCACTGGCTTGCGTCGATCTGTCCGCATTTTGATCTGGAAACAGGTTTTCGCGGACGGAGCGCGTCTTTGAGGGCGGGTGTCGTCCGCTGCTGACCTGACTAGAGAACCGCACGTGGCGCGTGGGCCTGCGACGCGAAGGCCACTCCGCTCGATCGTCATGAATCTGGGGCCTCGCGTCGGATGACTGCTCTTGGCCGAGTCCAGCCTGGTCCCAGTACCGGCGGGAACCGCGCTTGCTTCTGGCTGTCATGCAAACGTCATCTCAATGGCACAGCGGACCCGGCAACAAATGCCGCGGGCGATGCCATTGGCGCGCCACTATGGACATGAAAGGTGGAACCAGGCGAGACCGCCCGAGGTGCAAGCCTGGTGCCGGCCCGCTGCGCTGGGTCAATGGACTCGCCGTTGCGCGCGACTACTCGCTCTCGTCGCTGCCGCACGACCTCGTAGCGGGCGTTACCCTCAGCGCCGTTCTCGTGCCTGCGGGCATGGCGTACGCGGAGGTGGCACGCCTTCCCGCCGTCAACGGACTGTACGCGTCGTTTGCCGCGATGCTCGCGTATGCGCTCTTTGGTCCCAGCCGCATTCTGGTGCTCGGTCCCGATTCCGCGCTCGTCGCATTGATCGCAGCGAGCATCATGCCGCTCGCGCAAGGCGATGCCGCCCACGCGTTGGCACTAGCGGGTGCGCTCGCAATACTGGCTGGCGCAATCTGCATCGTGGTGGGCGCGCTGAGGCTCGGATTCGTCACAGAGCTGCTGTCGCTACCTATCCGGCACGGGTTTCTGAACGGCATCATTCTGACGATCGTCGTCGGACAGTTGCCGAAGCTGCTCGGCTTTAAAGGTAAAGGGGAATCGTTTTTCGAGCAGCTACGCGACCTGTTGGAAGGAATCGCCGCATCGAAAGTGAATGCGACATCGTTCGCGCTTGGCGCCGGTGCGCTTGTGCTGATTCTCGGCTGCAGGCGGCTATGGCCCAAAGCGCCCGGCGTGCTGCTGGCGGTGGCGGGCGCGACGGTGGTGGTGATGGCATTCGATCTGGCGCAGCGCGCCGGCGTTGCGACTGTCGGCGCGTTCGCACAGGGCCTGCCTGTTCCGCGCTTCCCCAAGGCCAGCGTCCACGACTGGCTGCATCTCACGGGAAGCGCCGCGGCGATCGCGCTCGTTTCGTTCACGGACATCAGCGTGCTGTCGCGGACCTATGAATTGCGCACCGGCACCAACGTCAACCAGAATCAGGAATGCGTCGCGCTCGGGCTGTCGAACATCGCGGCTGGCTTGCTGCAGGGCTTCGCCGTCAGTGCGAGCGGGTCGCGCACGCCCGTCGCTGAAGCTGCCGGGGGGAAGACCCAGGTCACGGGCGTGGTAGCCGCCACGATCGTCGCGGCATTGCTCGTATTTGCCCCACGTGCGCTGTCCCATGCGCCGCAATCCGCACTGGCCGCCGTGGTGATTGCCGCATGCGTGAACATGATCGAGGTGCGCGGCGTCATGCGGCTCTATCGTCTGCGCAAAAGCGAATTCGTGCAGGCGATCGTGTGTTTTCTTGGCGTTGCGATTCTGGGCGTCGTCAACGGCATTGCTCTGGCGCTGCTGCTTGCCGTGCTGTCGTTTCTATGGCGCGCCTGGCGGCCTTACGATGCCGTGCTGGGGCGCGTCGACGGGCTGAAGGGCTATCACGACGTGTCGCGTCATCCCGAAGCGCGCCGCGTGCCCGGGCTCGTGTTGCTGCGCTGGGATGCGCCGCTTTTTTTCGCCAATGGCGAGATTTTTCGTGAGCACGTGCTGCGAGCCGTCGATGCGTCCCCCGGGCCGCCGGCACGCTGGATCGTCATCGCTGCGGAGCCCGTCACCGATATCGATCTCACCGCCGCCGAGGTGCTCGAAAGGCTGCATGGTGAACTGGCCGGGCGGCAGGTCAAACTGGTTTTCGCAGAGCTGAAAGGTCCCGTAAAAGACAGCCTCAAACACTACGGCATGTTTGGCATGTTCGGCGATAGCAACTTCTTTCCGACAGTTGGAGAGGCCGTGAACGGATACCTGGAAATTCATAGGGTGGAATGGCACGACTGGGAAGACGAAACGTCGCGATGAAAAAACCGACCTGTTCCCGCTAGTGCTCGATCCCAGTTTGGAACATCGATCGCTGCGTTCCCGGTTTGATTCGCCACAGCCGAAGCACACAATGCGCGTCGACGCGCCTGGTAACTCCGCCGGGCGGCACAATGCTCACGCGACTGCTGCCTAACGCTCACTCGCGCTGAAAATCGATGGGTGACGTTCGAAGCTCGGTCCCGGGTCACACCCAGCACGGCATAGGCCTGTCAGTGCAGGCGTCCGAGGTTACGGAGAAGCGAATCCCCTTCCGGCGTCACGCGAGGCCGCACCGCCCCGCCGGCAAGCTGCTCCAGGGCGATTAGCTGGCGTTCAAGCAACATATCAAGTTCTTCGCGCTCGGCAATATGGTCGGCCGAGTCCCTGACTAGCATCAATGTCGCGAATTCATGGGCACTGAGCATGCTTGCCTCCTGGTCGAATAGGTGCTGTGTGGATTGCGTCGGCTGGGGCGCTCGCTTTTGACGGCGCGTTGCCGGTGGCGCATTCGCTGCAAATGGCGCGGGGGAGTTGATGGTAGGAGGAGCGCCCGGCCGCGGCAATCCGGGGCGTCCCGCATACTGGACAGATCGGGGCGGACCGCACTGCGACCGACGCGGCATCCGTGCGCGTTCATTGTGTTGCATCGACCGGTTGAATCCGCCAAGGTGTAGCTGACGTCTGAGCGTCCAGGTGACATGGCTGCTGAATGGCGACTTTTGGGCCGAGTTCTGCCTGATGGCGAAACGCTGGAACCCGGTCGCTACCGGGCCGTCGGCGAATGCACCAAACCGACCCACGAAAGACGGTCGCCTATGCCGGGAGCGGGTCGTTCAGACCGCGAAGCACGCTCCACCTCGATGCCCAGATCGTCAACAATCACCAGTACTGCCGACGTAGGACAATTACCCAACGATTTAATTGAAAAAAGCCAGGGAGTGGGATTATGGGGATGACGCGTCGAGATTTCATTAAAGCCGGCGTTGGCGGGGTTGCGGCGCTTACTGGGATTCAAGGGGTTTCGCGCGCGCGAAGCGTCTCCGCCGCCCTATCGTCAGCTAAGGAGGTCATCGTAGTCGGAGCGGACGGCTCCGATCTCACCCTCAGTTACCTCGACGATTATCTGAGCGTAGGCGCCACCGTCTGGCAGTACTCCGGGAATACCATGACTTTTCATCGCTTCGATGAAATCGATAGTTTTGTGGCCGCTAACTCATCGAAGGTCACGCTTGCCAAGTCCTACAACGATATCCTGACCGCTAAACAAGCGGGCAAGGTTGCTATCGTCGCCGGCGCTCAAGATTTGTATCCGCTCGAGCTGATGTGGAACAACGAGAAGGATCTCAGCAGCCCGGCCAACAATTGGTATGTCAGCCCGCCGCAAACGCAGCTTTCCAAGTATTACGAAAGGGGGCTACGGATTGCCAACCTCGCCTACCAATTTGCTAACTTTTTTGGCGGCGGCGACCTTGACCCAACGACGCCGCTGTCGACGGCGGGCCGGTTTATCGTAGGCCAGATGCAGGACATCGGTATTCTGGTCGATTGCAGTCACTCTGGCGAGCAGACCAGCCTCGATGTTATCAAGATGGCAACCCGTCCCGTTGTCTGTTCACATTCTAACCCTGCCGCACTAGACGATAATCCGCGTAACGTCAGCGACCGCCTAATCGAAGGTATTGCCAAAACCGGCGGTCTAATCGGCGTCAACGCGACAAACTGTTTTATAGTTTGGAGCCGAGCGGATGCCCGCTATGCGGACACCGGGCCTTTTCCCCCTTTGGCAAGCATTTCGCGCTATGTCGATATGATCGACTACATTGCTGGGCTCGTGGGAGTCGACTACGTCGGTATTGGTCCCGACTGGACCATCGGCAACCCCCCAGACCACAGTCCGCCCCCTGATCCTGGCAAATCATTCTATTTTGGTCCAGAGTTTCAATACAATCAGCCCGACGGAATCCAGTACGTCGCGGATTTCAGCACGGTAAGTGACCTCCCAGTCCTAGCCGCAGAACTGGGACGCCACGGCTACTCTGCCACCGACATAGCGAAAATCATGGGAGATAACTGGATGCGCGTGTTCCGTCAAGCTTGGAACTCGTGACCTGGTCCGGCCTCAACCTGATCTCAAATATGCGGTGTGGCAAGCCGTGGCGCGATCGATAATTGCTCGTTCCGGGACTGGAAGGCGGCTGTCACTGCACCTCTAATCCCACGGCAGTAACTCTTCGATACGGTTGATGGGATAGTCGGCGATGTAGTATGAGCACAAAGCGTGGATACGCCTCCGGATTCGATACCCACGAGTTTTGCGCTGCCAACCAAGCTGTATTGCGGCGGCACGTTCACCGCCGGAGTCGGCTCAGCGAACAGACAGTTCCGTTCGTCGTTCTGGCTTGCGGAACCCGTTGGCAACATCGAGCGCGGTTCGAGTCCCCGCGCTTCATTTGTGGACAATGCCGAATTGATGGCTGTGTCAGTCGACGTGACCGCGCCTGACTTCGAACAGCGGTCCAGTTTTTACCGTTTCAGTAAGCCGGCCCAGAAGGCGGTCTCGCCAGATCATGGCTTTCCTGAGCACGTTTCTTCGATCTTACGGTCAAGCGAACGTGGGACGCATTCCCCGCGGCCATATCGAAGCCGCGGGGTGCGCTCTTCTCCTCACTACCCCCGCTCTCGCGTATCTTCGAGATGTTTGAAAGCATAAACTTTTGCAGCAATTCGCGGTTGGCCAATTAGAGCTAAAGTCGGAAGTGGTGTACGGGGGATCTGGGGCGGGGAATTGAAGGCGGTGGAGGTTTCAGCTGAGAATCTGATTGTCGAAGTCGGAAACCAGCAAACAACAAACCATCCACCATGAGCAA
>NZ_JBFPKF010000053.1:0-9252 GCF_040948685.1 Paraburkholderia sp. BR14374
TCTCCAAACCCGCACCTTCGTCAGCTGCCATCGCCAGCGTCTGCCGCTTCATCTTGTTCTGCCTTCCTTATCCACTCCGATCTATAACGCTCCAAGTAGCTATGCGGTGGACTTGATCAGCTTTGCCTTAAGGTCGATAAAGTTGATGAGATGGAGCCGCAGCGAATCTGGATGGTCACGTCGATGAGGACATGGCCGACATACTCAATAGATGACGACGGAACGGATGGATTCGCCCTTCTTCATGAGGTCGAAGCCCTCGTTAATCTGGTCGAGCTTGAGATGGTGCGTGATGAGGTCGTCGATGTTTATCTTGCCTTCCATGTACCAGTCGACAATCTTCGGCACATCGGTTCGGCCTCGTGCACCACCAAACGCGGAGCCTTTCCATTCGCGACCTGTTACGAGTTGGAACGGCCGCGTGCCGATCTCTTCGCCCGCTACCGCCACACCGATGACGAACGACTGGCCCCAGCCCTTGTGGGTGCACTCGAGCGCCTGGCGCATCAGCTGCGTGTTGCCCACACACTCAAAGGAGTAGTCGGCGCCGACGTCGGTCAATTGAACGATGTGGTCGACGAGGTTCTCGACTTCCTTCGGATTAACGAAGTGCGTCATACCGAACTTCTTCGCCAGCTCGACGCGACCCGGGTTGATGTCCACGCCGATAATCTTGTCGGCACCCACCATCTTCGCGCCCTGAATCACATTCAGTCCGATGCCGCCGAGTCCGAACACCACGACATTCGCGCCTGCTTCGACCTTCGCCGAATACACGACTGCGCCGATGCCGGTTGTCACGCCGCAGCCGATGTAGCAAATCTTGTCGAGCGGTGCATCCTCACGCACCTTTGCGACCGCGATTTCCGGCACAACGATGTAGTTCGAGAACGTCGACGTGCCCATGTAGTAGAACAGCGGCTTGCCGTCGAGGGAGAAGCGCGATGTCGCATCGGGCATCAAACCCTTGCCTTGCGTCGAGCGGATGGCCTGGCAAAGATTGGTTTTGCGCGAGAGACAGAACTTGCACTGGCGACACTCGGGTGTGTACAAGGGAATGACGTGGTCTCCTTTCCTCAGCCTGCCGACTCCCGGTCCGACGTCCACAACAACACCCGCGCCCTCGTGTCCCAGGATCGCCGGGAAGATGCCCTCAGGGCCGGCGCCGGAGAGGGTGTAGTAGTCGGTATGGCAGATGCCGGTTGCTTTTACTTCGATCAGCACTTCGCCGGCGCGAGGACCTTCGAGGTCCACCTCTTCAATAGTGAGCGGCGCACCAGCCTTCCATGCAACAGCTGCTTTTGTCTCCATGATTTCTCGTTCCAAGCGAAACTGGTTACGAGAATGATGTGGCAACGAACTGACTTGCTGGCCAGAGCCTCTCGAAATTGGCTTAAAACCAGTGCATGTTGGCCAAGTACTCCATGGTGGCTGTGCCGAGACAATTGTCATCAACCTAACGGAGTCCGTGTGTACTGAGTTACAGGGGAAAATTCCATGGATCATGCGGTCGTCTTTTCCCGGTCAGCCGACACGCTATGCATGTATTGCAACTTGTCGCACTGATGCCTGTCATGCGGGCCGCTAAGTCAATTCACTCAGGTGCCATCGTTCAAAAATTCCTCTGTCCGCTCCGAAGCGGTGACTCCTGCACGGCGCATCCGTCCGGGCCGGCCATCTTGCCCGAGCGCCGGGATTGCGCGTCACGGAGAGTGCCAAAATTCGGAACAAAAATATGCTTCTCCACCTAGTCAGGATAGGGGTTTTCCCGTGAGCTAGTGGCCCAAGAGATCGACCTGCTTGAAAAAAAGCATCGACAAATCAGGTAAATAATCCACCCTTTGCTGGTTGGGAGCATCAAGGACGACCTGAACCTAGGTGTTTTCATGTCCTTGACAATGGGATTTTGAGAACCAAAAATCGGGATACCGTGAAGCAATCGTGATGGCTTGGCGGAGGGAGTGGCGTACGCGCAACTGTGACTCTCGAGTCACTGGTGCGTCCGAGCAACGAGATAGCGCAGATTGCCGGCTCGTTTGCTGCCGGAATCCTAGTGCGTCGATCGTGGTAGTCGCGGCCATCCTCCCGCTGTGAGGTATCCCGGCCCTACAGATTGCGCCTGTTCTTGTGGCCGCTACGTTCATTGAGATGGGGCGAACTATCGCCAAGATGGTTGGAAACAGTATTAAGTCGGCGGTGAGTGACTGACATGGCTCTGAAGTGAATCCAGCGAGATGCATGCATCCTCGACCCGCTTCCGAACTATCAATAGATTTTTTGAAGAGACGCGCTATGAGTTCGGACCAGGTCAATACCATTCGACGCCAATTTCCTGTCACCAAACGCATGTTGTATCTCGACTCTGCGTATCAGGCGCCGATGTTAAACAGCGTACAGGGCGATCTACTTCGCCCTCAATGACGCTTGAGCGTTGCCGGAACGTGGCGGAATCCGCGTGGCGTTTGCATTATTTAACAATGCAGACGATGTAGACCGTTTTTGTGGAGATCGTTCGAAGCAGGCTTGAGGAGGGCGCACTGTCGAGGTTTGCAAACATAGACTGATGTCGAAGAGCGGAGACACGTTAGTGGAATGGAGGTCATCACCTGATCTCGGGAGAGATGGTTCTGCCGGGGAAAAGAGTTAAGGAAGGTCTGCAAAAGTCCTGGCATTGACGCCCCGTTCAGCTATCCTGGAAGCATCGCGAATTAGTTGAGGAGAAGAGTAATGTCGCAGTTGGGTCTTGACCTGGATCTGTCAACCAAGCGCACGCGCAAGAGGGAATTTCTCGATGAGATGCGGCGTGTCGTGCCTTGGTCGAAGCTGATTGCGCTGATCGAGCCGCACTATCCGGCAGGCAAAACCGGACGGCCGCCTTTTCCGATCGCGACGATGCTGCAAATTCATTTTATGCAGCAGTGGTTCGGTCTGTCGGACCCTGCAATGGAAGAGGCGCTGTACGACGTGCCGCTGTATCGCGAGTTCGCGGGCATGGTGCGTTTGCCGGATGAAAGCACGATTCTCCGGTTCCGCCATCTGCTTGAAACACATGGGCTGGCCGCGCAAATGCTCGCACTGGTCAATGAGATCCTGACGGAGAAGGGCTTGATGCTAAAGGCTGGATCCGCAGTCGACGCCACCCTGATTGCCGCGCCCAGTTCGACAAAGAACGGATCCGGCACCCGGGATCCGGAAATGCACTCGACGCAGAAAGGCGGCAACTGGTATTTCGGAATGAAATCGCACATCGGCGTCGACGCAGACTCCGGACTGGTTCATACAGTCATTGGAACGGCGGCCAATGTGCACGACACCACCGTTGCCCAGGCGTTGCTGCACGGCAAGGAGACGGATGTCTACGCTGACGCCGGGTATCAGGGAATCGAAAAGCATTGTGAGGCCGACGCAGCTCGTTGGCATGTTGCGATGAGACCGGGCAAGCGCAGACTACTGGACCTGAGTAATCCTCTGGACGCGATATACGATCAGATCGAGCGGCTCAAGGCCGGTATCCGTGCCGAGGTTGAGCACCCGTTTCGAGTCATCAAGCGGCAGTTCGGCTATGCGAAGACCCGCTATCGCGGTTTGATGAAAAACACTGCCCAGATCACCACGTTGTTCGCTTTGAGCAATTTGTGGATGGCGCGCAGAGCTTTGCGAAACGCTTAAGATGGAGCCGGTGCGGGCATATGTTTCACCGGTACAGCCTCCGACTGGTGACTGTACCGGGCGATCTCCGCACAAGGAATGTCGTCGCCGTTCAGACTGCGATGCGTGTGGAAAATCGCCGCTACGAAAACGACTTCTGCAGAGCTTCCTTAACACGCGATTAAAAAGTGCCTGAGGGGAGAGGTTGAATATTGACTTCACAGGCGGGATCAATTTTTACGTTGGATATCAAATCTGAATGGGTGCATTGATGAAGAAGATGATTTTCTGGGCTGTGTCGGCGGCGATCGCATGCTGTTCGGGTGCCGCGTCTGCTGACGATTGGTCGACGATCAGATTTGGGGTGGATCCTACTTCTCCGCCGTTTGAATCAAAGACGCCGGATGGCGCACTTGTTGGATTTGACATCGATCTTGGATCGGAGATATGTGCGCGCCTTCATGCGAAGTGCGTATGGGTGGAGAATGAATTTGATGGCCTGATTCCAGCACTCGCAGCGAAAAAGTTCGATGCCATCTTGTCTTCGATGTCGATGACCGAGAAGCGGCGTCAGCAAATAGATTTTTCGGTCAGGTTGTACAAGACGCCAAATCGCCTGGTCGTGCGAAAGGGCTCAGGTTTGGAGCCGACCCCTGCGTCATTGAAAGGTAAGAAGATCGGGGTTCAGCAGGGTTCAATCCAGGAGACGTATGCAAAGAAAAATTGGGAGCCTGCCGGCGCGATCGTTGTGTCCTACCAAATTCAGGATCAGGTCTACGCTGATCTGATTTCGGGGAGACTAGATGGGGTATTTCAGGATGCGGTAACGACGGAATATGGTCTCCTGAAGACTAAGAATGGAAAGGACTTCCAGTTTTCAGGGGGAGATATCTACTCGAGTAACGGGGCCGGCATTGGCTTGAGAAAAAGCGATATTGAGCTAACAAATAAAATAAATAAAGCTATTGAGGGGATGTTGGTGGACGGGACGTATTCGAGAATCGCAAAAAAGTATTTCGAATTCAACCCCTACGGTGGTTGATCGATTTTTTGGTAATTTTGGCAATGTATCGAGATGCGTCAGCCGGCGGGGGTGAGCGTTCGTGCGACGAGCATTGCCGGTTAACATTTCAAACGGTGCAATGACTCTCGGTGAGGTCGAGTGCGACGACAGTGCTTGATGATGAAACGTAGAGTACTGTCTCGCACTCCTCTGTTCCTGCAGAATACTGAAAGGTGGTCGGTAGCTATGAAGAGACATAAATTCCCCCTGGTCTCGCCCGCTGTTGGGACCCAACGCGAGCTCGTGGCCTTAACGTTTGGTGAGCCAGCCGAAAAGAAGGTGTATCTTCAATCATCGCTGCATGCCGACGAGATACCGGCAATGCTGGTGAGTGTAATGCTCCAGGAGAGTTTTATCGAGCTGGAAAAAGCCGGAAAAATTAAGGGTGAGATTACATTGGTCCCCGTGGCTAATCCAATCAGCCTGAATCAGCACCTGCTTGGACAATTCCTGGGGTGTTTCGAGATGAATACAGCTCGAAATTTCAATCGTCGGTTTTATCCGTTGGGAAATCTGGTATCCAGAATAAAGCAACTTCTTTCCAATGACAGTGCGGGTAACCTGAATCTAATCCGGTCAGTTCTCAGGGACAGCATCGACCTTGAAGTACCCGCGACGGAATTCGATTCACTACAATTGACACTTTTGAAGCTGGCCTGTGATGCAGATATCGTTCTGGATCTTCACTGTTCACTCGAGGCGGACGTTCATATCTATACGAATACCTCTGGATGGCGCCAGATAGAGCCTCTTGCACGGTATCTCGGATCTACTACCCAGCTTTTGGGCGATGAATTCGAGGGCGGAACATTCGACGAAACGATTGGTGGTTTCTGGAACGAAATCCGAAGTCAATGTCGCGTTTCGAAACCCATCCCTGATGGCTCGGTTGCTGCTACGGTGGAGCTCAGAGGCGAGCGAGACGTATCTTATGCTTACGCCAGAAAGGATGCCGATGCAATCGTAGATTATTTAACGTACCAGGGGGTGATTGAAGGCGAGGTAAAGCCGTTGCCACCGTTGTTGCACCCGGCGACGTTGTGGGACTCAAGAGAGGAATACCATGCTCCTCATAGTGGCATAGTCGTGTATCTCGCGAAAGTTGGAACTCTCGTGGAGGAGGGGGATCCTCTGTTCGACATTGTTGATCCTTTGGATGAGAGGACAACTACAGTAAAGAGCCGGACTCGGGGCGTTTTCTACATGCGTCGTGCCATCCGGTTCGTGACGGCCGGGGCTGAGATTGGACGGGTAACAGGAAGGCCAGCCGTTTAGTTGAAGCAATGCAGTTGGAGACCGATTATGTTCTTACAAGGCTACGGCCCGATAATTCTCGCGGGCACTTCGCAGACCATTAAGCTATCGCTGTTGTCGCTGACATTGTCGTTTGTACTGGGACTGTTCGGCGCAGCGGCGAAAGTGTCAAAGAACCGCTTCACGTATCGCGTTAGTACGGCCTATACGACGCTCGTTCGAGGTGTGCCAGATCTCGTGCTGATGCTTTTGCTCTTTTATAGCCTGCAAATCTGGCTGAACCAATTGACCGACGCGTTGGCCTGGAATCAGATCAACATCGACCCATTCGCAGCCGGCGTGTTTGTGCTCGGCTTCATCTACGGCGCATATTTTACCGAAACCTTTCGGGCTGCGTTTCTAGCTGTTCCGCGCGGTCAGCTAGAGGCCGGCAGCGCCTATGGCATGCCCGGTTGGCAGGTATTCCGGCGAATCATGTTTCCTCAGATGATGCGCTTTGCGTTGCCCGGCATCGGAAACAACTGGCAGGTGCTTGTCAAGTCGACGGCACTTGTGTCGATCATCGGGCTGGTCGACGTCGTGAAGGCGTCCCAGGATGCAGGCAAAGGCACGCTGCGTTTCTTCTTCTTCACCCTTATTGCGGGGGGCGTTTATCTCCTCATTACGACGTTTTCGAATCTTATCTTGACTTGGCTCGAGAAGCGTTATTCAACAGGCGTCCGGAGAGCGGAACTATGATAGAAGTTATTCAGGAGTACTGGAGAAACTATCTATACAGCGATGGGTATCGCTTCACGGGCGTTATCGTTACGTTGTGGCTTCTGGTTGTATCAGTGGGTGTCGGATTTTGTCTGTCAGTCCCGCTTGCCGTTGCCCGCGTCTCAAAGCGGAGATGGCTTTCTAAAGTGGTTTGGCTCTACACCTACGCATTCCGTGGCACGCCACTCTACCTGCAGCTGCTGCTTTGCTACACGGGGATCTACAGTCTGCAGGTCGTGCGAGGTGAGCCGCTTCTTGACGCATTCTTCCGCAACGGGATGAATTGCACGCTCCTCGCTTTCGCGCTCAATACCTGTGCGTATACGACGGAGATCTTTGCAGGCGCGATCAAGGCCACCTCGTTCGGCGAAATCGAAGCTGCGCGAGCATATGGAATGAGTACGCTAACAATGTACAGGCGGGTAATTCTGCCATCCGCATTGCGTCGTTCTCTACCTCTGTACACTAATGAGGTAATCGTGATGCTGCACTCAACGTCTGTGGCCTTTACAGCAACGGTGCCGGACCTCCTTAAGATTGCGCGCGATGTCAATTCGGAAACATATATGTCATTCGAGGCGTTTGGCACCGCGGCGCTCCTTTACCTGGCAATCTCATTTGCACTGGTTGGGATGTTCCGTCGCGCCGAGCATCACTGGTTGGCCTATCTCCGCCCACAGGGTACATGATTTACGAACGACATCATGAAAACACAGAATCACAAGGTATTTGTCGAAGATCTGCATAAGCAGTACGGTAGCATCGAAGTCCTGAAGGGTGTCTCACTGCGCGCAAACGCGGGCGACGTGATCAGCGTCATCGGGTCATCCGGATCGGGAAAGAGCACGATGCTTCGTTGTATCAATTTTCTCGAGCAGCCAAACGCGGGGCACATCTTCATCGATGGCGAGGAAGTGCGGACACATAGAGACAAGACCGGTACCCTCAAGGCGAGTGATAGTGCGCAGCTACGCAGTGTGCGCACGAAACTCGCAATGGTGTTCCAGCACTTCAATCTGTGGGCGCATATGAATGTTATTGAAAACGTGATTGAAGCGCCAATGCACGTGTTAAAGCTTTCAAGGCGCGAAGCCGAGGAGCGTGCGCGAGAGTATCTCGAGAAAGTCGGACTAGCCCCACGCGTTGAGAAGCAATATCCATCGCATCTCTCCGGCGGGCAGCAGCAGCGCGTCGCGATAGCGCGTGCGCTTGCGATGCATCCGGACGTGATGCTGTTCGACGAGCCGACGTCGGCCCTCGATCCGGAGCTCGTCGGCGAAGTGCTGAAGGTGATGCAGAAGCTGGCCGAAGAAGGCCGCACGATGATTGTCGTCACGCACGAGATGGGCTTTGCGCGCAACGTCTCCAACCATGTGATGTTCCTGCATCTGGGGCGCGTTGAGGAAGAGGGGGCGCCTGCCGAGGTTTTTGGTAACACGCGGACTGAGCGCCTGAAGCAGTTCCTGTCGGGCAGCCTGAAATAGCACTGCGGGATGCTAAACGCTTCTTGATAATATGTCTCGTCCCCCCTCAGTATTGTTGCTTTTAGGCGCTACCAAGGGGGCGCAAGATAGACGCAGTGCAGTGGTGGTGCACAGCGAGTCGCCGTTGACCGTTCACCATAGTTCGGGGAGAGAATGCAGCATGGAAGCTGCAGCTAGATGCGGTGTCGCGCTGATGGATTATCCGGATTCAGGAAGACTGCAATAGCGATCTCCTGGACTGCTCAGGGATAGAACACGGTGGTGGCCATGTTTTTAGACAGAATTGACGCTCACATTCTTGAACTTGTTCAGAAAAACAATCGGCTGACGAGCGAGGAGCTCGGGGAAAGAGTCGGGTTGTCCGCAACAGGCGTCCAACGTCGACTGAAGCGGATGAGGTCCGACGGTGTAATTGAAGCAGACGTATCAATCGTGTCTCCGAAAGCGATCGGCAGGAATGTTACGATGCTGGTTCTCGTCTCCCTGGAGCGCGAGCGGGCCGATATCGTTGATCGCTTCAAGCAGTCGATCTGCGACACGTCTGAGGTAATGAGCGGGTTCTACGTTACCGGAGACGCCGACTTTGTTCTGGTGGTGACTGCAAACAATATGGAAGACTACGAGCTCTTCACAAGGCGCTTTTTCTACGAAAACCCGGACATAAGATCATTCAAGACAATGGTTGTTATGGATCGCGTTAAAGCAGGATTTAGTTTGCCTGTGCAATCGGTCACGGTTGATTAACGCGTCGACCTGAAAGTTGGTCAATAAGTCGCATACAAATCGAACGAGGTTTAAGTGGCTTAAGCGATATGTTTTGCGTGCCTCTCCGCGTATTTATGAGCGTCGTGCCTGCTGAAATCAAGTTGCGCGCTTTGGTGATGTCATGATTTGCGTAACTCTTTTGAATCAGGATTTAGCACGCTGTTGAAATACCTCCCACGCACGTCATCCGCGCGGGAGGGGTAAACGTTGAAACAAAGAACCGGACAACACTGAGACTGAAGCGATGCGCGGAGCGGACGGCTATACCGAGTCGATGTT
>NZ_JBFPKF010000054.1:0-9013 GCF_040948685.1 Paraburkholderia sp. BR14374
GTTCCAGAACCATTCGCACAGCCCGCTCACGAACTTCAGGCGAGTACCTTGGACACTTCTTCTTCGTGTTTTCCATAGCTCCATTTTCTCAAGAAGTGGAGCCTCCGGAAATCCCGGGGCGGTTCACCCGACAAAGGTGCTGGAAGTTCGACTGGCTGGTGGAGTTTGATATCAAGGCGGCCTTTGATCAAATCGATCATGGCCTCTTGCTAGAAGCGGTACGCAAACACATCAAAGAGGACTGGATCCTGATGTACATCGAGAGGTGGCTGACTGCGCCATTCGAAACTGTACAGGGTACCCGCTTGCCGCGGGACCGCGGTACCCCGCAGGGGGGAGTGGTAACGCCGCCAACAACAGAGCAAACTGCCGCATAAAATGGAGCCTGCGCATTTCGAGGGAGTGTCTGGCGCCCTGGTCCAGAGGCTGTTCCAAGATTGACGTGGACCTCGTCCTTGAGACGGTCGCTCCCGCTAACAGGAAGGTGCGGTGATGACCCGAGGACGTAAGAAATGGCATGTACGTCTGGCTTTCGAGCCGAACCGCTATGCCCAGGAGCAGCTGCAAAAGGCGTACGAGCAGATCAGTCCGATCGAAGCACGCTCCACGGCGCAGCCCTCCGCGACGCAGCCTGCCGCGGCCAAGCGAGTGACCATCAAGCGAGGTAGACGATGAACAAAGCCGCGATGGTTGCGCTCTATGCGCGGGTATCCTCCGAACAGCAGAACAAACGCGGCACCATTGAGAGCCAGATTGCCGCCCTGAAGGAACGTGTTTCAGCGGACGGCGTGCAGATCGTCGAGGACATGTGTTTCATTGACGCAGGCGTGAGCGGCGCGACGCTGATCAGGCCACAACTGGAGCGACTGAGGGACTGTGCCGCGCTCGGTGCCATCGATCGGCTCTACATCCTGTCGCCGGACCGCCTGGCGCGCAAATATGCGCACCAGGCGCTGTTGATGGAAGAGTTCACGGCCTGCGGCGTGCAGGTCATATTCCTCAATCACGCAATCGGTACGGAAGAGTCGCTGCTGTTACAGATGCAGGGCATGATCGCGGAGTACGAGCGCGCGAAGATCGCCGAGCGTCACCGTCGTGGCAAGCTTCACGGCGCAAAACGCGGTAGCGTCAATGTACTGTCCGGGGCGCCCTACGGCTACCGCTACATTCGCCGGCAGCTGGACGGAACGCCAGCTCGCTACGTAATCGAACTGCCCCAGGCAGCAACAGTCCGGTCGATCTTCCAGTGGGTGGGGATGGACCGCTTGAGCATAGGTGAAGTGGTGCGTCGGCTTACGGAGGCGGGTACCGTGACGGCATCGGGCAAGCCGTTCTGGGACCGCAGCGTGGTATGGGGCATATTGCGCAATCCGGCGTACATGGGGCGGGCTGCGTTCGGCAAAACGCAGGTGCGTGATCACCTGGTACGCGTACGTGCCCAGCGCCATAGCGCCGATGTGCCCAAGAAATCCTATTCGACGTACGTGCGGACCGGCAGCAATGGATCGAAATTCCGGTGCCGGCCATCGTGAGTGAAGCGCTGTTCCATGCTGTTCAGGAGCAGCTTGCCGAGAACCGCAAGCTGGCACGTCAGCGTCGGGATAATGTGCCGCAACGCCTGCTCCAAGGGTTGACCGTTTGCGGCCAGTGCCGTTACGCCTATTATGCGAAGAAGGTGAGCAAGGCGGCGGCCAAGGGGCATCAGCGCGACTACGCTTATTACCGCTGCGTCGGAACCGACGCGTATCGTTTCGGCGGAAATCGCATCTGTGACAATCCGCAGGTGCGAACGGACAAGCTCGATGATCTGGTGTGGCAGCAGGTCGTCGAATTGATAAGGCATCCAGAGCGACTGAAGAACGAATACGAGCGTCGGCTTGATATGATCGAGCGCGTCGAAAAGAGTAGCTTCGACACGGGCAGCCTTGAAAAGCAGCGGACTCAGCTGGAAAAGGGCAAGTCCAGGTTGATCGACAGCTATGCCGACGGCATCATCGATAAGACCGACTTCGAACCGAAGATGCAGCAACTGAAGAACTGGCTTGAGCAGATTGATCAGCAGATCCTTGAGTCGAGGCAACAAGGGGCCGTACAAAGCGAGCTGTTCCTGGTCATCAATCGGCTCGAGGAATTCGCCGGCGCCGTCACCGAAAAGCTGGACACGATTGATCTTGAAGCGAAGCGCAGGATCGCGTTGGGTTTGGTCAAGCGCGTCGAAATCCACAAAGACGAAATCGTCGTGGTGTTCAGGGTCGATCCGCAGCCGGGAGCACTCGCCATCGAAAATTCGAATGATTCAGACGACGGAGCGAAAAGTATGCAACATTGTACGAGGCGTAATCAGTCCGATCCTGATGAATCTGTTCATGCACTATGCGTCTGACGTCTGGATACAGCGTCACTTCCCGCAGTGTCCCTTTGCGCGCTATGCCGATGATGCGGTGGTCCATTGCCGTAGCTGGGAGCAGGCACAAGAGGTTATGCACGCCATTGCCTCGCGGCTGGCGGAATGTGGGTTGACGATGCATCCGGAAAAGTCAAAGATCGTGTATTGCAAGGACAGAAGTCGCACCCAAACCTACCCGAATGTGACCTTCACATTTCTGGGCTTTCAGTTTCGTCCGCGAAGGGTGTTGACCAGGCACGGGCAGGTCTCGACCAGCTTTGTACCTGGCGTCAGTCCTGACGCCCTGAAACGGATGAGACGGACGGTGCGGGGGTGGCGGTTGCAGCGCCAAACGTCGAAATCACTGTTCGAAGTCGCTGAGCGATGTAATCCCACGATATGTGGCTGGTGGAACTACTACGGGGCTTTCCATCGGACCACCATGCATGAGTTGAGTCGGTATCTCGACCGAAAGCTCGTGCGCTGGGTTCAGCGCAAGTACAAAACACTGCGACGGCACAAACGGTGCAGTGAGGAGCGGCTACGCAAGATGAGGCAGGCGTACCCGCGAGAGTTCGCGCACTGGCAGAATCAGGGGAAACAGGTTGGATAACGGGAGCCGTGTAAATCGAGAGGTTTACGCACGGTTCTGCGAGAGACTCGCGGCGCAATTCCCCGGGTCTACTCACCGCTATATCAAGATCAAAGGCGAGTGGAAATATCTTTACCGGGCAGTGGACAAGGCGGGCGACACGGTCGAATTCCTGCTCAGGGCCAGGCGGGACAAGGTCGCTGCCCGGCGGTTCTTTGAAAAGGCGATCGCCCATAATGGTACGCCAGAGACCGTGACCATCGACAAAAGCGGCTCCAATCTGGCCGCACTGGATGCGGTGAATGCCGATCGCGAGACGCCGATCAAGGTCCGTCAGATCAAGTACCTGAACAACATTGTCGAACAGGACCATCGGGCTATCAAACGCCGGACCCGGCCGATGCTGGGATTCAAGAACTTCCACCGTGCGAGGGTCATTCTCGGCGGCATCGAGGTAATGCACATGATCAGAAAAGGACAGATGAAATGTGCGGGCAAAGACCCGTCGTCTGCTTCCCAGCAGTTTTACTCCCTTGTGTCATAAGCAATACTTATCATATCGACATTTCTCGTCCCGACACCCTTACTGCAACAGAACCCGCAAAATTGCCCCGACCATGCGGGGTAATTTCAGCTGCGTCACGACCCTCCCTCGTCAAGCCGGAACGTCTTGGTCGTCGACGTTGAAACGGTAATCGCCCCGTTCGATCTTCGCTCGCCCCTTGTTGAAAAAACGGTCCGGCACGGCGACGCTGCCCTCTCGGGCCGCGTCCATGCGATCCATCAGTTTGTCGAACTCGGCTTTGAAGTCCTCGTAAGGACCCAGCGCAGCCACGCACCACGCCTGGCGGAAGCGGTCGCGCAGGATTCTGAATTGGTGCTCGCTCTTGCCGAGCGCCTCGATGCTGACATCCAAATGGAGGGCCTTGTAGACCGCAGGGGCGAGGCCTGCGAGCAGTGCACAAAGACCGGTAACCCACTGGTATTCCTTGGCTTCCGCCAGCAGCGGCCACGTGGCGAGCCCGCCCAGGATGATCGGGACCACCACGAACGCCAAGCGCAATAGACGCAAGCACTTCAGCCACTCGATGATCGCCGTCGAGGTGTACTCGCAGGACTCCTGCTGTCGCTTGCACTCGGCGATGAGTTGTTGGGTGCGCTCCTCCATCACACCACCCGCGGCACGTCGCAGCCAAAGATTTTTTGCCACTCGTCGCCGGCGTCGGTGACGCGGTTTTGATATTCGTACTCGCAGGCTTTCGCAGCGCGACGATAGGCCGATTCCGCTTTGCTTTGCCAGTCACTGCCCAGCATCATGACCTCGTAGGTGCCGGGCACGAACACGAAGCCGTTGGCGCGATGGTAGAGAAACGCGAAGAAGTCGCGCACGATCCAGTCGAAGTAGAACCAGTCGTAAAGGCGCCACGGCGATTGAGCGATGAACTCGGCCGCGAGCCGCTCGAGGTGAAACGATTTGATCGGCACCAAGCAGTTCGCCTGCCAGGCCTTGAGCATGCGCACGAGCGGACGCACGTTTTGCGCGTTCGCACTGTCTGCGGCATCAAGCGCGCTTACCTCGGCCCAAGGCGCGGTTTCTTTGTAAGAGCCGCCGTTGTGGGTGTCGCAGATCCAATAGCGACCGGGCGTCGTGAGTTCGAATGCGGGGACCACTTCGACGTTGTAGCTGCCGAAGTTGACGAGCACCACTTGGCCGTCGCCGCTGATGTCGGTGTTCCAATAGGTTTGCGCCAGCTTTGCTTTCACTTCCTGCAAAAGCGCCGATTGCCGGTTCCACGTGTAGGCCTGAAAGCGGTAGTAGACGTCGACTGGCAGCAGGAAATACACATCGACGTCGCGCGGCGGCCGGACCGCCGTGTCTTTGCTCCAGGAGCCGACGAAAAAGCTGTGATCGGTGTCCGAGGCCGTACCGTAGTACGCGCGATTCAGGCAATTCACGACGCCGGCGCGCTTGGCGAAGCCGTCCCGGTGATGCAGCGGCGTCAGCGCGAGATTCCGATGAAACCGCTCGAAGCGTTGCCGGACAGCGGCCCAATGGGGCAGCCGATAAATCGGCGGGGGCGGAAGCACGGTAGCCCGCTCAGCGCGATGAGCGAGTTGAGCGGGACGGGATTCGCGGGTGCTGAGGGCCGGAGGCCCGACCCGAGGGAAAAGAGACTGTTCAGGTTGTTTGCGACCGGCTGATTTCCGGTCAAGGCCTGCAGCAGCAGACTCAAATTCGTGTCTTCAACCATGTCTTTCCCTCGAGGGTCGAAACATCAAGTTACGTCAGCTTTAAACCTTTTTCGCGGCAACGTAGTTGCTGCAAACACTGTATAGGTACGCAGTATTTCGCGTGCCCACCCTGCAAGCCGATTTTGCGGTGTGGCCCCGACCGACCGAGAACGGGTCTTACGTCAAATAGAAGACCCGATCAAGAATAGCTATTATCCCAATTTACAGTAAAATGGGTGGCTGTACAATAGTAGCGATGCGCCCAATATCGTTGCTGGCGTGAGCCGGCCCATACAGGGGAAATCATGCGACCCGAACAGATACTGCCGGCCGAGCGCCAGGCGCTCGACAACCTGGTGAAGATCGCCCAGAGCGACACCGGCCAGAGCCGGCGCGTCGCCGACTTCCTGCTGGCCTGGTGGAACGCCGGCCAGTGCGGCAGCTACGACCTGACGACGGCTTGGGGCGTGGCCGACGCCATCATGGAGGATATGTGCGTCGTGTTCCGCCTCGCGTCGCGTGCGAACAGCTACCCGGACACGCTGGGCTATGGCCCGCAGTTCGAGGCCATCGTGCGCGAATGGCGTCCAGAACTGCTCACGGACAACGGCTAAAGGTGTTGTGATGGCAACCGAGACAATCGACCAAAAGACGCTTACTCAGCTTGTAGAGGCCGGCGCGGTGCGCGCGGCCCACGTGGTCGGCCACGGCAACGGCTGGACGATCGCGGCGCGCTACGGCATGACGGAGCGCTTTCTGTCGGCCAAGAGTGGTGACGTGCGCGTGTTCCGCAAGCTCGAAACGCTGGTTGGCTTTCTGCGTGACATGGGCATCAGCCGCTTTGAAGTGGATGCGGCCGACTTCGATCCCGAAGCGGCCGACCGCACGACCCGGCCCGACCGATCGGCCGCGCTCAAGGAAGCGCATGCCGCGCGGGCTTACGACAAGTGGTTTCGCGAACAGGTGCAGGCATCGCTAGACGATCCGCGCCCGAACGTTCCGCACGCGCAGGTGCAGCAGGAGATGGCCGAGAAGAAGGCCGTATTGCGCAAGCGGATCGCACGCGGGGCTAAATCTTGATCGTGGAGTGGCGGGCGCAGGCGCGCGAGGACCGAAGCAATATCTTTGACTACATCGCGGAGGACAACCCCACGGCCGCGCTCGAGCTGGACGACCGGATAGCGCAACAGACGGACGCCTTGCCCGAGCATCCCGAGCTGTACCGCGCCGGCCGCGTGCGCGGCACGCGTGAAATGGTGTTGGCCCCGAACTACGTGCTGGTGTACCGGGTACTGAAGCGGGCCGGCGTTATCGAAATCGTGCGGATCGTCAGCGCGCGGCAGGACTACCCGAAGCGGAAGCGGAAATGAACGTGCGGACACGCGCGTTTAGTCCAGCATCGCGTCGGTATGCTTGAAGATCAGCCCTTTGATCCAGTGGTGATTGCCGAATTGATCGATGATCGCCACATCGACCTTGAACCAGTTGCAGCTAATGTGAGCAGGCGGGGATGGAATGCAAGCACGGTTGCAGATAATCCAAGCACGCGCCTCCGGTCAGTTGCAGTTATTTCGAGCCCGAAGCGGCGTCGATTGCAAGCACGGCTGATTTCGATTGCAAGTCGCTACACATACCATATCGGATTTGGCCGACCTCTCGCTCTTACTGCGACAGAACCCTGACGCGCAAAACCGCATCTCAGCAGCGCGAGGGCGTGATTATCGCGAACCTCGTGAATTTGTGGAACAGCTTCGGCAAGGCCGTTTGCGTCAAAAATGCCTAGTTGCGTCTGCAACCAACTGCACCCATGCCCTGCTGAACAAAGCCGTCGTCGAGCAGGATCACCGTGCCATCAAACGCATCATCAAACCGATGATGGGGTTCAAGGATTTCCGCTGTGCGCGCATCATCGTGTCTGGCATTGAGATCGCACACATGATCCGCAAGGGGCAGATGTATGACGATGGCGTCGCCTCAACTGCAGCCGAACAATTCTATTCTCTCGTGATGTAAGCAATGCTCTTCACCTTAGGCGCCTGATCGTCGCATCGTCCTTAACGCGACACAACCCCGCATCGGGGTCCCCGTGATTTTCGGGTTCTGTTGCAGTAAGGCCCACGTTAAAATTGGGTAGCGAATTTTTGAGCTGTGCGATGAAGAAGACGAAGACACCGCGAACCACACTCGCGCCGGGCCTGGCCAAGGTCCTGAAGCGCCTTCACTACCCGCTTGACGTGATTTTGCTGTGCGTGCGATGGTACGTGGCCTATTCGCTGAGTTTGCGCAATCTTGCGGAAATGATGGACGAGCGTGGTATCGCGGTGGATCATTCGACGGTGTACCGCTGGGTCATCAAACTGCTGCCGCTCTTCGAAAGGCGCTTCCGCAAGCACAAGCGCCCGGTTGGGAAAAGCTGGCGAATGGACGAGAGCTATATCAAGATCAAAGGTGAGTGGAAATATCTTTAGCGGGCAGTGGACAAGGCGGGCGGCACGGTCGACTTCCTGCTCAGGGCCAGGCGGGACAAGGTCGCTGCCCGGCGGTTCTTTGAAAAGGCGATCGCCCATAATGGTACGCCAGAGACCGTGACCATCGACAAAAGCGGCTCCAATCTGGCCGCACTGGATGCGGTGAATGCCGATCGCGAGACGCCGATCAAGGTCCGTCAGATCAAGTATCTGAACAACATTGTCGAACAGGACCATCGGGCAATCAAACGCCGGACCCGGCCGATGCTGGGATTCAAGAACTTCCACCGTGCGAGGGTCATTCTCGGCGGCATCGAGGTAATGCACATGATCAGGAAAGGACAGATGAAATGTGCGGGCAAAGACCCGTCGTCTGCTTCCCAGCAGTTTTACTCCCTTGTGTCATAAGCCATACTTACCATATCGACATTTCTCGTCCCGACACCCTTACTGCAACAGAACCGGAGAATCCTGTACGCGATGCTGCTTGCACGGCTTGATGGAAACCTGTCGTGCGAAGTATTGCTGCAGCCAATCGAGTGGCAGGCCCTCTACTGCCGTACGCACGGTAGTACAGAAATGCCCGATGAACCGCCCTCACTCGCGCAGGTGATTTTGTGGATCGCCAGACTCGGCGGCTATCTTGCCCGAAAGCGTGATCATCCTTTAGGGCCTACCGTCATCTGGCGTGGCTTTCTTGTTCTGCATGAAATTACGATGATGTACCGAATATTCAGGCAGAACGAATAGCACGACTGCATTACTTGTGGGTAATCCTGAGGGAAATCCCCGGGGCGGTTCACACGGATCGTCGCAGATGGCGGGCAAGTCGATCTGTCCAGCGGGTTTGATCAGGAAATTGTCGTCCTGCTCAATGTTGTCGTCGCCGAAAAACAGATGTTGCAGCTGTGCTTGCAAGTTGGTGAAGCGCGGCGCAAAGTCCATCTCGAACCAGTACATGGCCGCGAAATTCATCTTGTTGATGCTGTGCATGTCTGCGGTGATAATCGTCGGCGCGATATCGATCGTGTTGTGGTAACAGAGGTCGAAGACGTAATGGCTTTC
Source organism: Paraburkholderia sp. BR14374 (assembly GCF_040948685.1). Taxonomy (NCBI): domain Bacteria; kingdom Pseudomonadati; phylum Pseudomonadota; class Betaproteobacteria; order Burkholderiales; family Burkholderiaceae; genus Paraburkholderia; species Paraburkholderia sp. BR14374. The sequence goes on from NZ_JBFPKF010000054.1 coordinate 8,744, forward strand.
GTGCTCGTGCGCACCGATGAGGTTGGTGAGTGTGGCAACGTAATTGGTGAGCCGTATCTGCTGTGGCGCGCGGTCGATGAGCATGGCACTGAACTCGACGTTCTGGTGCAAAAACGACGCGACAAGGCCACAGCCAAGCGCTTTGAGCCGCCCCGGGTTTTCCGGAGACCGTTTTGCTTGCGTCATGCCACAGTGACAGACTCAGCGAGATTTGCATAGTAAGCGGCTTCTGCCTCGGCAGGTGGAATGTTGCCGATGGGGCCGAAGAGC
>NZ_JBFPKF010000055.1:0-7729 GCF_040948685.1 Paraburkholderia sp. BR14374
GCTCAAGGAAGCCGCTGAGGCCCTTGCGCAGAAAACGAAAGAGGACTAAAACTCGACCTCGTCCTGCTTCACCCGGTGGGGGATTTTACGCGACCACAACTGGGGGAGTTTCAACTGACCGTCCGGGTCCCTGAGATTCGGCCCTCAAGAGGTGTCTTGTGAGACGTCATCTCCGGAAATCGAAAAAGCCTCGCCATGGTCAATGCAAGAATACCTTGACGCATCGCACACTTTGCCCTCTTGTCGATTTGTGTTTGCGGGACTTACCTTTATCATCCGCCGTGTCGAATCAGTTCATGGCCTCAGCTCGCGATGGAACTGGCAACAAGTTGGCGACGAGTTCTCAGGGGCTCCTCTGAAAGGGAGCGGTCTGTCGAATTGGAGGGAAGTTGCGTGTATTGGGGAAAGGAACAGATCGCGCACGAAACGATCGTCGTAAGTCTAATGGTTCGATCAAACCGTTTGGTGATTTGAATGCATTTTCATGAGCTAACCAATGAGGAATGGGAGCGACCAAGATGCCGCGCGAATACGTTTGAGCATCGACCGCTTAAGCGAGATGGGACCGATGGAACCCGGATCGTCTCTTACCCGGCGGTTGCGCGTGGCCGCGTTGCAGCGCTTTATCGAAGTGAATGGGTCCCTAGATTACAAACTCAATTCTGTGGTCATCCGGCAGACAGTCAATCACAGCAAGCGCGTCGCGGCACTCGCGGGTAGGATGACGAGCAAGATGAGCGGGATGGGCTGGAACACGGACACCGCCTGCGAAATTTTGGCGAAGCGCCTGTCAGTTGCTGCGCTTTTTCACGACATAGGCAAAGCCGCTGTATCGGCACGAATCCTTGGCAAACCGAGTGCGCTTGACAAAGCGGAATACTCAGCGGCGAAGGCTCACGCGGCACTAGGTGCGAAGCTGATTGACCAGGTAGCTTCCGGCTTTCCGCAATCCGATTTGGCTGGTCTCCTCAGGGAGGTGGCCCTGTGTCATCACGAAAGATGGGACGGAACTGGCTATCCTAGCGGCCTTCGAGGCGAATCGATTCCGATGGCAGCGCGTCTCGTCTCAGTCGCTGATGCCTACGACGCCATCCGGTATGCGCGAGTCTACAAGCGCGCTATCCCCAGAAGTCAGGCGATACGGGCGATTGTTGATGGTGCAGGCTCGCAGTTCGACCCTCGTATGGTGCACCTCTTCCTTTCGGTCGTTTCTGCCGTTCGTCAGAAATAGATGGATCTAGAAGAGGAGGGAGGGGGCCACGGAACCGAAGCGCACCCTTCCCGATTCACTCGAACTCGCCAAGGGCAACTGATCCTTCACCAAATGAGTTCCTCTCCTCTCGCATGCCAAGTGTAGAACGATGCATGACCTGAACCCCTGCTTCTCGCTCAGCTCTTTGACTGGCACACCGGCATCGGCTTCCTTCAGAAAACCGATGAGTTATCCTTCCGTAAAGCGCTTCTTCATGTTCGTCTTCTTCTCCGAAACGAACTTTACTAGGTTCCGGTTAGCTCTACTCGTTGGGAGCAGGTCACTGGGGGACGAATCATGCGGGGCCTAGCAGGCCAAAGCCACAAATATCGAGGTGGGAAGATAGTAACGGGGATCACGGCCCGGATAGAAGCGCGAGGTCAGGGATCTCAACTATTGCTAGCGAGTGTTTCGCCGAAGCTCGTCTGCACTAAATCTACCGTCCAGCACAATCTTTCCTTGCCGCCAGTCCGGCGCGTTCCGGACGTCATTCCAGTCGATCCAGCCATCAGCCTGTCTGAGTACATTTCGCGCTGTTTGGTCGTCCATGCTTCCTATCTCAGCGTAGAAGGTTGATGAGCCGAACACGGCGTATTATAGGATGATGCGTACTTCAGCGAACTTGATCGCCGATTTGGAATCGTGACCGACTCGGCGGGTCTGGCATTGCGCGATGTCGATTGTAGGTTTTTCCGCAGTTGAGATCGAGTTCGGGCTCCAGGACGTTGGGGTTTTGGGGATGTTTTCTAAGTGGTCCACCTGTGCGTGATCCAGTGATGACGCCACATGAGACGGTAAAGCATCGCGTCGGCAATGGTTTCGTCGCCACTCTACTCACGGATAGTCCCCAAAGAACGTTGCGCACGTCGTCAGGGCACGCTTCGACATTGAAACAATGCTGGTGCCCCAGCGCAGGGGATCCTCTCCATCTCAAATGCGCGACGCCGCCATTTGCGCAACCGAGTTCCGATATGTCCGCCTTCAGGAAGCTTCCTTGCATGTCTTTAGCCCCCCCGGAAAGTCAAAACTTGACACATATCCGCGCGACCGCACGGTCGAGGGCCGCGAGATGTAGGGCATCAAGCGACGTTTGTTGGGCGACGCGTCCCACTGCTGTTGCAACCTGTGTCTGGCAATCTGTATTGCTGCGAAGAGGCGCCACGCCCTTCAAATTCAGCATGATATTGGCCTGCAGCTTATCCAGAATGGGTCGAACAACGCCCGGCAAGCTCTGGCGAGGCGTTGCGGGAGCATTGCCCTGACGCATCCAGTTGCTGAGCAGCTCGTACTGAATTTCTTTGTTAGCTTCAATTTGGTCCGAGAAAATGTTTGTCACATCCTCCGTGGTTAGTCCGTACTCAGACGCCATCGCCACCGCATTTGCAATGACTTGCGCTTCTCGCTGAGGGTCATAGACGGCTTGGCCCGTGTCCCACTTGTTCAGAGCGACCTGGTCCGCGGTGTTGAGGCGATCTGCCATGCTGCGCACGAGCGGCACGAACGCATCCTGCTGTGCCCCGGCAGAGCAGCCTGTCACGAGCCATACGGCTAGTGCGAGTGTCACGGCATTCCGAGTGCAAACACGCCTCATGTTCTTCTTCAGTTTCAAAACTACTACTCCCTATTGGTTCATTCTCGCCTGCGGCGAAGCGCTCCGATACGACGTCCATCGCTACAGTCGCTCTGCAGTTCGCACTACATTGGACCTCAAATCCGGATAGTTAGGACATGGTCTGAGCCAAGACATTGGTCAACGCTAATTTTCGACGCCCACTCGACAAGAATTTTCCATTTTCCAGAGCGCCGGAGAATTTAACGTAATCATCAAAACTCTCACGGTCCAGACAGTTGTCAACATGATCAGCAAGCAAAACCTCAGATTCCGCGCCCCCCATTCTCGAACTTAAGCCGGCAAGCTCCGGGAGTTTGTCGTCCGACGTCCTTGAGCTTACATGCTTCGCCGAGCGCCCCCAGTTTGCATCCGTTTTCAGTGGAGCCGACAATCGTCAGAAATCTTCCGATATCCCAACACGTTCAATCAAGGTCAGCTTGACCGCTTGTCGCGGAGCTCCTTCGTATAGACCGCTTTTGAAATTCGATTCATCCATACCTCCGCTTCTCGGTATTACGAAACGTTGGCTCACATTCTTTTCGACCGGGCCTCATTGCGCCCGCAAGTCGGTGTTGTGGACGAAATCGCGGATCTTGCTGAACGCAAAAGCGAGGCGAGAGAAATCGTACGCTTACGATTGCTCAGGTCAGGGCCGCCGAACGACCTCGAACCTACAACGCCAAGCGGCCCGCTCAGTGCATTCATAGTAGTCGAGATCGTAAGGTCCGGATTTCCGGCGCCATAAACCTACATCGACCCTTAGACCAGGTACCGGCGGCCTAGGGTCGAACCGTAGATCCAAATGGCCGCCTTGGGCAAGTTCGTAGGAGCACCGGACTAACGGCGATCGCACAGAACCGTCATTATCAAGTTGCGGCGGGAAAAACATGGCAGAAGTAAATTCCTTGATATTACCGTCGCCCGGCCCTCTCGAAGTACCAATCCATTCACCCTCGTTATCGTTGGTTGTTGCCGTGTACACACCCCGCGCAATCTTGATGTTGGCAGGCATCGGGCAGCTTTCGTACGTTTCAGCAGCAGCGCAATACGATGCGCCGAGCGCAAGGGCAACAACAAGTAAACTTCTCATCATCGGTTTCGTTTCTCCACTTTGCAAAACGGTAAGTTCAAGCATCTGATCCTCTGGCTGAGCACTCAACACATTCTATTATGCCAACTATAGGTGGCAGCCAATTTCGCCTTTTGATGACCTATAGTCCACGATGACCATAAAAACCAAAATCATGTTTATACATTAATGACGCGGATGATGAAAAGTAAAAGTAACTTATGCCTGATAAAATATCGTTGATAGTATGTCGAGCCCATGTTTCTCGTAGCAACAAGGAGGCGGCGATAACGCATTCAGCGGACATGAGGAAATGACGAAGATGATCCGACGCACACTAAATGGCATTCAGCGCGAAACAGGCCACCCGCAATAGTCTGCGGACAGTATGAACACTTACCAGGGCGGCGGGATCGCGACAGGTGCATGAACCAGGACCGTGCTGGCACGCGGCACTTGCCCGTCGGTGAACGGCAACAGTCTGTTGGCAGGAATGCGAAGAAATGAAAATGGCATCAAAAAGTAACCGGAAGTCGTGGGCTCTTTGCCCGCGTCGTGCCCGAGACCACCTCTCGACCTGGCAGCACGGTCCCCAGCGACGATCGTGCGTTGGTATCAATATACTTGATGCTTTTTTTCTTGCAGTTGCTCAGACAATTTCGTAAGGTACGCGATTGCGGCGCCCAGTGGACGAGTCACATAATTTACGGCATGTTAACAAAGGAATGTATATGGAAAAGATGAAGAGAGTGCTTTTTGGTGGCCTTCTGTCCGCGGTTCTAATGGGTGTGGTGGCGCAGGCCTTTGCGGTCGCAGCGAGCGATGTATGCATATACACAAACCAGAAAGACCCTACCGAGAGTTATCCCTACTACTGTGGGACCGGCCCGATAGATGGTCCGAGGAGTCAGGCGACGGAGTAATGTGGCCGGTCTTTGGGCTTGGCACAATGTCGGCCGAGAACCTAGGCGATGACAAAAGGAACTCGCGCAATCATCAGCGGCGTAGTATCAAACGTAGCATTGGCCGATGTCCGAGGGGAAGGTGCACTGGTGGAACTGGCTTCCCATTCCGCTGTTTGTCTTGGCCAGATCACTGATTGCGGGCAAGGAACCCGCGGCGGAAGTGTTCCGCACGCCCGCCGCAATTGTGAAGTGCTTCTATCGAAATTAGGGAGCGGTTGACCCATTTCATGCGCCCGGTTTTTCGCCTTCTAGAGGCCCCCGAGTTAGTCCGTTAGCCGCGCAGGCCAGTCCTGCATGAACTGAGTTGGTGAAAGCCACGCCGTGAATGACGACGACTGGCGGTTATAGAACATATCAAGGTATTTGAACAAGTCGGCCATGGCTTCGCGATGCGTGCGATACTGGATCAGACGGAATTGGCGAAGGCCAACAGGTTAAGCAGTGATTTGATTCAGATAAAAGCGTCGTGTGAACGCGACAGGCGATTGGTAGTCAGCAGCGCCTGCGCGCGTTGCCGGTTGTAGAGGATTTCGATGTATTCGGTGATCGCCAAACGTGCCTGCTCGCACGTGGCAAAACATTAATGCTAGACCAGTTCATTCTTCGGCGTTGCCCGACGGATTCGATCGGGGCGTTGTTGTAGCGGTTGCCACGGCGGCTCAGCAACGCGTGTATGTCAAGGTGGCCGATGAGTGTTTGATAGGCGAGCGGCGCTGGTGCCATCCTCGATCGCTATGGTGAACCAGGCCGGCGGGTCACGACAGCGCGAAACAGTGTCGACATGACCAAATTTGTCGTCATCCGTTCCCTTACCGCCTAGCCGACAATTTCACCACTGTACAGTTCCTTCAGGCCGGCAAATACAGTCATGCCCCCGCCCCCGCTTCTCGGTATGACGAAACGTTGGCTGTAAGCGCCCGGCCATCCCGTCTTGAGTAGCGTTGAAGGTCTTGGGAGCATCGTGTGCACTTAGAAGGTGTTATGAACTTTCGGCCAGACCTGGTACCCTGGCGGAATGAAAAAGCGCAGACCTTACCCAACGGATGTATCGGATGAAGAGTGGTACTTTGCCGCTCCGTACCTGACATTGATGAACCAGGAGGCGCCTCAGCGTCGCTACGAATTGCGCGAGATGTTCAACGCTTGCGCTGGATTGTCCGCGCGGGCGCACCGTGGCGTCTGCTGCCCAATGACTTCCCGCCGTGGGAGGCGGTCTACCAGCAGACGCAGCGCTGGATTCAGGCAAGCTGTTTCGAGGCCATGGTCAATGATCTGCGTTCGATTATCCGGGTGGCGCAGGATCGCCGGGGGCAGCCCAGTGCAGTCATCCTGGATGGCCGCACGCTGCAGTCGACGTGCCAGAGCGGTCCACGCGCGGGTTACGACGGGTACAAGCGCAAGAAAGGCAGCAAGGTGCACATGGCGGTGGATACATTGGGACAACTGCTTGCGGTGCATGTGACGCCGGCCAACGAACAGGAGCGTGCACAGGTCGGAGAACTGGCGAGGCAGGTCCAGCAGGTCACGGGGCACACCGTGAGAATCGCGTTCGCTGACCAGGGCTACACCGGCGAAGAGCCTGCACAGGCCGCGCGCGATGAAGGCATCGAGCTTCACGTAGTCAGGTTGCCGGAGGCAAAAAAAGGCTTTGTACTGTTGCCGCGTCGTTGGGTGGTGGAGCGCACTTTCGGCTGGCTCAACCGCTTCCGGCGACTGGCCAGAGACTACGAGCGATTGCCCGAAACCTTGGCTGGTCTGCATTTCGTCGTGTTCTCCGTCCTTATGCTCGTCCACTTTGCAGCCCTTAACAAAAGTGCATAACACCTTCTAAATAGGTGGACAGTAAGCGTCATTCCGTGGCCGCATGGACAGAGCTGAAGCCGGTGTCCAAAGTGAGGTCCGTTACTTCAAGTGATGGGGACTACTTTGGACACACGGAATGCGCGATCATCGAACCGCAAGGGCCGACCGAATTACACACCAGAGTACCGACGGCAAGTTGCCGTCGCGGCGTGCGAGCCGGGTATTTCGGTGGCCAAGCTCGCGCAGGCGCACGGACTGAATCCGAATATGGTGTTCAAGTGGCGCCGGCAACTGCGGGCGGGCCTGTTTGAAGGGGTGGCACCCAGCACAGCGGTGTTGCTGCCCGTAGCGTTACCTGATGCACCGACCGGCGAGACCGCAGAACCGGCGTCGCTCGCTCTAGAGCCTGTCGAGCCACATCGCGAGAGCGTACCGGCGGCGGGCATCGAGATCGAACTGAACGGTGCCCGTGTACGCGTCACGGGCATGGTCGACCCCGTGCAGTTGCGCCTCGTGCTGCGCTGCCTGATGCCAGCATGATTGCGCCGCCAGGCGGTACCCGCGTATGGCTGGCAGCGGGCGTTACCGATATGCGCCGTGGCATGGATGGACTTGCCGCGCTGGTGCAGTCAGCACTCGGTCGTGATCCGTTCTCGGGGCACATCTTCCTGTTTCGCGGGCGTCGTGGGAGTCTCGTGACATAGTGCATCCTTTGGTTAGAAGCCCGGCAGCTTGAGTGACTTCTCTGCTTCCTGTCGGGCCTTGAAGTGAGGCGGTCGCCTTTCCTTGATAGCCCGTACACCTTCCCTGACGGCTTCGGAATCAAGCTCAGCAACAGGGACCTGCGAGGGCGCCGAGGGCATGAGTTGAGTCGCAGGCAGTATTCCTTCACGGATCAGGCGGTGAGCCGCCCCGGGTTTTCCGGAGACCGTTTTGCTTGCGTCATGCCACAGTGACAGACTCAGCGAGATTTGCATAGTAAGCGGCTTCTGCCTCGGCAGGTGGAATGTTGCCGATGGGGCCGAAGA
>NZ_JBFPKF010000056.1:0-7603 GCF_040948685.1 Paraburkholderia sp. BR14374
GACTGGCAGGCCGCAGGCGTGTGGGAGCAACTGCATCTGGCAATGCTTCGCCGGATGCGTGAGCACGACCAGATTGATTGGGAACGGGCGAGCCTCGATGCTGCCAGTGTTGCCAGCCCCCGGGGGGCCAGGAAACCGGCCCCAACCCGACAGACCGGACAACTGGTTGCTAGTTTTTCAATGCCATCGAATTTGCGTGCGAGCCGCTGAGGACTGGATTTGCGATCAGGTCGCGAGATCAGCTATAACGTCCAGATTTCTGGACGCAGCGCATGACCGGAAACCCACGCTGGCAGGTAATTCCCGTGAAATTGAGCCACGCGCAGTTCGAAGAATTTGTCTTGCCGCATCTGAGCACGGGTCGGCGCGGACCACGGCCTACACTGACCTTGCACAAGACCTTCAACTGCATCTTGCAGGTGCTGTACATGGGCTGTCAATGGAAGATGTTGCCTATCGAGAGGAATGCAAAAGGTCTCCCCGAAATTCACTATACGCGTATCTATCGATCGTTTCGTCGCTGGCAGGCCGAGGGTTGCATCGATGCCATCTTTGCTGGCTCGGTAAGCAGGCTTCATGACGACAGCCTGCTTGATCTAACGGTTGTTCACGGCGATGGCACCACGACGGCCGCCAAGAAAGGCGGTGACAAACTCGGCTACAGCGGCCACAAACATCTGAAGGGTGACAAGGTGGTGCCATTCTGCGATCGCCACTGCAACGTCATCGCGCCCTTCGTCAGTGCCCCAGGTAACCGCAACGAATCGCCCCTGCTGCGCGAGGCGCTGCCGAAACTCACTGCAATGGCCCGCGCCATCGGCGCAGACCTGCAAGGCGCAATCGTCAGTCTGGATGGCGTCTACGACTGTCGTGCCAACCGACGCGCGATCTTCAATCGTGGCATGGCGCCCAACATTCCCGAGAACCCGCGTGGGCGCAAAACGCCTAAACGCGGTCGCAAGCGGCGCTTTGATCCGGCCATCTTCGAGGAGCGCTTCAGAACCATCGAGCGCGTCTTCGCCTGGGAAGACAAGTTTCGCCGTCTGTTGCTGCGCTTCGAACGCATCAGCGAGGTGCACTACGCGTTCAAGACGCTCGCTTATACGATGATCAACCTTCGGCACTATTGCTGAAAATCATCGCAGGACCTACGGCTCCATGGTCGGTTCACCGTGCCATGCATTGCAACCTCCATTACGTTCGCATTCCTGATGATAATACGTCGTCGTATGATTTTATAGCCATCATTTTTCGCAACGGTCCCGCCCATTTCGCCCACTCATGAATGTCGCGAAAAATCCGTGAGTTGCAAGAGGCCGAAACCCGCAATCTGTTGGGAGAAAGCTCGGGTCGAAACGGCACATCGTTGTAGACGCGCGCGGCATTCCACTGGCCATCACGGTCACGGGCGCCAACCGACACGACTCGATGGCATTCGGGCCCACGCTCGATGCCATTCCGGCAGTCTCGGGTCTGAATGGCCAGCCCCGCAAACGCTCTAAACCAGAGCCGAGAATACGTCTCACTTCGAGTCGACAGCGAACTTGCCGCTTTCGATCCGCGTGAAGGGATCTGAGGCGCTTGAGATCACGCAATTGAAGGGCTTGTCCTCATTGATGATCAGGAAGGTGCTCGTTGGGTCCTTGAACTCCAGCGACATGGAAAAGAGGACGTAGGCATCCGGAACAGGCGAAGGTCTGAAGGCTCCAAATGCATATTTCCCTTCAATCCCGAGTGGATGTAAATCGACAGTCAGCTCCTGCGGCTGGGTGCTCACAGGCGAAGGGAAGTTCGACTTCGCCGATTGCTCGTCGCCGACTACGTCGTACTTGGTCGCGACCTTCATGTCGTGATAGTGAGTGGCCGGTTCGCTCAGTTTCTTGGCGCAGAACGCCCTGTGGTCCATGCTGGGATCTGGAGAACCATTTCGGAGCACGCTACTGATGTATTTCAGTACGACGAATGCATCGCCACTTTTTCCAGCCGCATGAACTGGCCCCGCCATCGTTAGTGCGGTCGCGAAGATGGCTGTTGTTAGAAAATGGGATGCCGCACGTCTAACGCTCATCATGTGCCTTCCTTTCGGACTGTCCAAACATGTAAAAGAAAATACACTATTACCTGTACGTGTGTTATCCACGCCATAGGTGAATGCAGTGTGTGCTGGTCATGCACGGATCGTGAGGATGCTGTTCTCCCGTCTTCTGAAATGCAGAAGGTGTGGAACTGGACCTCTAAGATCCCGGGATCGAACAGCGATGATCGTGCCAACAGCCAGATAAGCGCGCGGATCGATATTCCTCGTTTGTAAGCGACGAACAAAGTCGACAATGAAGACGCGGAAGGTCGTAAGTGCGACACTCCGCGTCTATCGTTTTATGTCCAATGATAAAAGGTGACGGTATTCAGATCTATAAAGATTATTTCGACCACGCTACCTATTTGGGCTCTGATGCAAATATGGCCGGCGAATGGGTCGGAGTTGTCGGAACAAAGCGAACCGACGAGCCGCGATGAGCAAACTGAAGAGTCCGGAGAGGTTGTTCGGCGGACGCCATGTTGATCGGCAGATCATCCTGTGCGTTCGCTGGTACCTGCGCTACAAGCTCTGCTTTCGCGATCTGGTCGGGATGATGGCCGAACGGCGATTGTCGCTGGTCACATGACGATTCTGCGCTGGGTGAGGCGTTATACATCCGATTTCGTCAAACGCTGGAACCGCTTTGCTTCACCTGCGGATCGCTCGTGGCGTGTCGATGAGACCTACCTGAAGATTCGCGGCAGGTGGGTCTACCTGTACCGGGCAGTGGATCGGGCTGGCCAGACGGTGGACTTCGTGCTCAGAGCCCGACGCGACGTGGCTGCGGCCAAAGCTTTTTTCAGCAAGGCCATCAAGCGTCAGGGCCAGCCGCCGGAGACCCATCACGCTCGACGGCTATGCCGCCTCGCACCGCGCGGTGCGCGAAATGAAGATCGATGGTCTGCTGCCTGAAGACACGAAGGTGCGGTCCTCAAAATATCTGAACAACGTGATCGAGCAAGACCATCGCCACATCAAGTCCAGAACGAACGTGATGCCTGGGTCAAGCGATTCTGGAGCGCCGCGACCACGATTTTCAGGAATCGAGTTGACGCATCATTCGCAAGGGGCAGTTCGATCTCGCAAAGCTCGGCCTCAAGCAGGCCGCTGCGCCCGCCGTATGGAATGCGGTCCTGTTTGATCGATAAGCCTTCCCACCTATATGAACTTTCTCAACCCGCTTACCTATTTGCACCAGAACCCCCGAGAACCAGTTCGATTACTACCGCCGCGAAAATCACATAGAACGATGCGGCGATGATCAGCTGCGCCAAGGGACCGAGGTCACCAGCTGTTAGCATCATGAAGACAGTCGTGGCGACCAGCGTGACGAGGCTAGCGTGCAGCGCCGTATGGCGACCGGGCGCCGCAACGGCGCTAAGAAGGCGAAATTTGAGCGTGCTCATTTGGATGCTGCCAGGTTTGCGTGGGACTGGGTCAGCTGCGCCTCGATGCGGGCAGTGGGAATCAGACCAGGGACAAGGGTTCCGTCCTCGAAGACCAGGGCCGGAACGCCGCTGATGTTCCACTTCTCGCCGAAACTGAGGTTGCGGGCGATCGGGTTATCGCAGGTGGGCTGATCCGGCTGATGGCGTGAGTGAAGGTAGTCGCGCCATGAAGAGATCAGGCGCGCTGAGCGCTTTTTATAGTCCGCTTCCGGGGCCGCATCGAGCGGCGGGCCCGAAAAACCATCACGTGCAAGGTCTTGATATTTGGTCCATGCTGCCGCCCGATCCGACTGGCACCAGACTGCCTCCGACACGCCGTGCGCGTTCGGATGCAACTGGGCGAGCGGGAACGGGAAGATATAGATCGTGACGTCCTTCAGCTCGGTGAGTTCGCCATCGAGGCGTCGGCAATAAGAACAGTCGGGGTCCGAAAAGACGTAGAGCTTTCGCGAACCGTTACCGAACCGGATTGCATCCTTCAGGTTGAGTTGTGCAACATCGATCGTGGGGCTGTTCGCCCGCTCGAGCGCCTGCGTCAGATTCTGCTTCGTCCGCAGATTGATGACGTTGCCAGTGTTCAGGACAGGGAAGTCGTCACGCACAAAAAAGACTTCACTGCCCTTTACGACGGACAAGAACCCAGGGATCGGCGGCTGGATCTTGGCACCCTGAGCGGCTGCGAAACGCTTGACCGGCTCCTCCGGGAAACCAGCGTGAGCGAGTGTCGCGTAGCCCGCGATAAGGAGCGCGGCGGTGTGTTTGGAAATGCTTCGCATGGATCTGGTTGCTCCGGTGGGTGCCGTAAGTGGCGATTGAACTTTTGGACGGTTCGGTTTTTGAGACGAAATTCCATCCCCGGTATGGTGTCGAACGGTGGCCCGGGTTCTGGTGCAAATAGGTAAGCGGGTTGAGAAAGTTCATATAGGTGGGAAGGCTTATCGATCAAACAGGACCGCATTCCATACGGCGGGCGCAGCGGCCTGCTTGAGGCCGAGCTTTGCGAGATCGAACTGCCCCTTGCGAATGATGCGTCAACTCGATTCCTGAAAATCGTGGTCGCGGCGCTCCAGAATCGCTTGACCCAGGCATCACGTTCTCGTTCTGGACTTGATGTGGCGATGGTCTTGCTCGATCACGTTGATCAGATATTTTGAGGACCGCACCTTCGTGTCTTCAGGCAGCAGACCATCGGTCTTCATTTCGCGCACCGCGCGGTGCGAGGCGGCATAGCCGTCGAGCGTGATGGTCGGCGCGCGTTTGAAGACCGGCTCGCCCAGTGCGAGCTGTTGGAACTGGCATTGCACGAAGAGCGGCTCAACCATCACCCATTTCGTGGTAAGTGGGCGACTGGTAGATCAAACGTCGCTTACCTCTTCTTCGTTCGATCGTTGAGCGATCTGGCCGTCCATCACTTCTATCCGGAAGGGGCCACGGACTCCCATTGAAAATTCGGCCGCCGCGGCCAAGGCGCGTTCGAGTCTGACGTCTGGCCGCATCGGCATACCGGCGGTGGTATGCAGTGAGCCCAGCGCCGCCTGTTCGCCGCTACCACAGGCATCGAAGTTCACGGCGCATTCACCAACCTCATAATCGTCGTCAATGTGGAAGATGCGCCCCATGTACCCAACCAGAAAAGTGCCAGCCGATTCGTGTTCGCGGTCCTTGCGCGCGAACCCACCGCGGGTAAAGCACGCGCGTACCGCATCAATGAACGTCGTGCACATGAAGGCGAACACATCGGTGCCCTCAGGGCGCGGCGCGACGGTCAGACTATGGCCCAGAAGCTGCCCCATCCTGAAGGATGAGGTGAAGCCGATCAGGAACGGTCCCACCCGATAAATCTTGGGGTCGGCGCGCACGGTGATGGACCAACCCCCCGCTCCCGCCGAATCCGCACCCATGTAAACCTTCTTGCCATCTGTCAGCGCCACAATGCAGGTCATGCTGCCTCCGTAGGTGTTGTGCCCGATAGAACGCGACGCGCACGCCCTCGCACGGCCCAGCCGTGGTCGTAGCCATGCAAGTCTGCCCATTGCCGCCCAGAACTGCCTCGCGGTTCCATGATGTCCCGCCGGCGGGCGTCCCCCCCCCGTGACGCGCGCCTTCCTGACCGTGTAGGGCGTGCGCAAAAAACGCTGGCTGTGACTGCAGCACCGTGAGATCTGATTTCGTGTTCAATCCTCATTCAACCCCTCCTAATGGCTCACGAGAAGCAAATAGCAAAAGTCGAGCCAGCACCACTGGGGGGCGCCACTTTGGCCGGTCGTTGACGAAACAAGCGCAAGCACCATCCGCAGGAACTCGCGGCCGCGAAGGCAGGAATAAGCGTGCGCATCTACGGCGATCTGCTCGACTGTTACCTGTCCGGCGTGCTGGTCCACAGCACACCGCTCGGGGCTCACGTGCGCACGACAACCGCCACGCGCTCGATTACCGCCACTTCATTGACGCCCTGAAGCGCAAATCCCAGGCATTCAAGGGGCTCGCGATTCGTGACGCACTGTTCCCGCGTTAGGCTTACCGCAGAACCTGGGAGCAACTCGATGCCCGCCTGTCACAACGCGACGCATGCAAGACGATGGTCAGCCTGCTTGAGCTCGCGGGCCTGCACGGCGTGGGGCCGTACTGGCAGGGAAGCTTCATGCGAACGACAACTACCCCGTTGGGCCGCAGTCGAATTCAATGCCCGCGATGGTGCGAGTTTTGAGATGCGGAGCGGTACGCGTTCGGACAAATCGCAGCAGGTTGCGCGGTGGCCATTCAGTGAGCCTGTGCACGAGGTAGACGTACGGCTCAAGGTCGCTGGCGCTGCATACGAGCACGACTTAGTCAACGGGGGCTGGCCATCTCCGTGTTCAGTGACGCATTTCCTCCAATCGGGCCGACGGTTGTAGGAAATGTTGGGTTGCGGACAAACGGTGGGCGCTTTTCAAGCGGGTGCTGCGCTCAAAGCCGATACCCCGCAGATCGTTACCGACCATTTGCGTGAAATCCCGGAGCTGGCGAGCCTAGAGCACGTGTTCGTTAAAGCGACGGACCGGGTAAACAACCGCGCCGAGTACAGCCATCAACCGACGCGTGAACGCGAGCGGCGCACGCGCGGCTTTCGTGAGCCGAAATCCAACGATGACTTTGCAGCTTGCGTTTGAGACTCTCAATGAAGTGTCGGTAATTCAGTGCGTGGCGGTTGTCGCCGCCACGCGGTGGGTCAGGTTTCGGTCGGCGTTGACAGTGACCGCCTGAAGTTGCGGCCGCTCCAGCGACGCAATATCTTCGCTGATCCAGAATCGATTGCTGTGTTTCGCTTTTGACGGCGACAAACCGCGCCTCCGGCTGTTGGGCCGCAGTCCAGATACCGCGCGTGTCGGCCGCATCGGATTTGTTGCGCAAGACGAACGCTCTCACCGAATGCGCTGCAATGAGCCTCACTTCATGACCAAGCTTCTGCAGTTGCCGGGCCCAGTGATGAGCACCACCGCAGGCTTCAATCGCCACAAGTGAGCGCTCCTCTTTGCAAAGAAATCCGCTACCTCACCTCGCTTGAGTTTCACGCGCTCGACCTTCCCGGTGGCAACGTCGACCCCATGCAACTGGAAGACATGCTTGGCGATATCCATGCCAATAACGGGCATCTTCATTTGAAAACCCCCTGCGTGAGCTGTGGGGTTCGACGCATCCCTGTACAGCTGGCTGCAGATGCTCTCTCCCACTGAGCTTCCGCTTGCCCGTTGCCGGGGGGAGGCGTCTATACCATCTAACACAAGTCATCAAGTGCGACGCGTGTCGCCGCCCGCCGGACGTAAATCGGCAATGTAGTGGATGGCAAAGCTCTTCTCTGCCTTGTCACATTCAACAACCTGAATATGGGAATTTGAAGCCGTGACCTGCTGTTACCCGGACGCGCGCGATTGGTAACGGTCGGGTGCGAAGCTCCGGGGACAACGTACCCTGAGATTGACCCGCAAAAACGGACATCTATCCTTTGGAGAAGGAGGTGCCGATTATGGCCAAGCATCGTACCCCGTACCCGGCGGAATTTCGGGCGCAACTGGTCGAGCTGGTGAAGGCCGGACGC
>NZ_JBFPKF010000057.1:0-7573 GCF_040948685.1 Paraburkholderia sp. BR14374
CGGACGTGCAGGCCGCCGCCGCGAAAGTGCGCACCGCGTGGCTCGCCTATGCGCGCGATACCTTGCCAGCGCCGGTGACCGGCTACGTCGCGCAGCGCCGGGTTCAGGTCGGCCAGCGCGTCGCGCCCGGTACGCCGCTGATGGCGATCGTGCCGCTCGACGGCGTATGGGTCGACGCCAACTTCAAGGAAGTGCAGCTCAAGCACATGCGAATCGGCCAGAAGGTCACGCTCACATCGGACGTCTACGGCCGCCACGCCCGCTATCACGGGCGTATCGAGGGCTTTTCGGCCGGCACGGGCAGCGCGTTCGCGACGCTGCCGGCGCAGAACGCCACCGGCAACTGGATCAAGATCGTGCAGCGGCTACCGGTGCGCATCGAACTCGACCCGGCCGAGCTGGCCGCGCATCCGCTGCGTATCGGCCTGTCGATGACGGTCGATGCCGACACGCGGGACGAGTCCGGTTCGCAGCTCGGCGCAGCGCAGAACACGCGCTATAGCACCGACGTTTTTGCGCGGTACGATGCAAAGGCCGACGCCGAGATCGACAGGATCATCAAGCAAAACGAAATGGTTTCCCGCGCGATAGCCGCGCAACCGCAATCACAATCCCAATCGCAAGGCTTGGCGTCGCATCAGCACAAGGCAAACGCGGGTTGAATTGATCCAGGTCCAGCCAGCCGCGACACGGCATCGAGCGGCAGGCCACCGAGGCGGGGCTCAACTACCGAGCGCCGCCTCATCTTCGGCCAGTGCCGTCGGCACGGTCTCGCGCAGAAAATCGACGAAAGTTCTGATCTTGGCGTCCAGATACTGGCGCGATGCATGGATCGTGAAGGCCGTCAGCTTCTGCAGCCGATACTGCGGCAGCACGCGAACCAGCGCACCGCTGTTGAGCAAGGGCAGGGCACTCGACATCGGCAGCGCGCCGATGCCCACCCCTTCGCGCAAGGCGACACCGAGCGCATCAGGCAAGTTCATTTCGACCGCGGCTCTTGGAAGCACAATCGTTTCGCGGCCGTTGGGTCCGTCCAGATGCCAGCGATCGCGCGGGAAGATCGACATGACGAGCTGTAGGCACGTGTGACCGCGAATGTCCTGCACCGTGCGCGGCGTGCCGCGCGCATGCAGATAAGCGGGCGCCGCGCACAGCACGCTGTGGACGTCGCCGAGCCGATGCGAAACGAGTCCGGAGTCCGGAAGATCGGTCGAACTCAATCGAAGCATCAGATCGTAGCCATCGTCGAGAAGATCGGGCGTGCCAGACGATAACGTCAGCTCGACCGACACGGCAGGATAGCGCTCACGATAGTGGACCGCTGCCGGCACCAGATACGTCGTGCCAAAACCTGGCGACGCATGCACGCGCAGCCGGCCCGAGGGTTTGACTTGCGCATTGGCTGCCTCGGCGTCGGCCTCGTCGACCGAGGCGAGTATCTGTTGGCAGCGATCCAGATATCGCTCGCCCGCCTCGGTCAGCGCGAGCCGCCGGGTACTCCGGTGCAGCAGACGGGTGCGCAGATGTATCTCGAGTTGCGCGACCGCCCGCGACGCGTTGGCCTTCGGAATGTCCAGACGGGAGGCCGCCGCCGTGAAGCTTCCTTCTTCAGCGATGCGGACGAATATCCGCATCATGTTGAGCTTATCCATTACAAATGCATGCGAATCTTTTCGGTAAATGCCCGTATCACTTCTTCATTGCGCGACAGGAAAACCCATTGGCCGACTCGCCGCGGAACCAGAAGTCCCGCATCGACCAGCAGGGCGACATGCATCGATACCGTCGACTGCGCCAGACCGCTGCGCGCCTGGATCGCGTGCACGGGTACGCCGCGGCCGTGGCCTGCGTAGTCGTCCGGAAAGGTCGCGGCGGGGCTTCTCAACCACCCGAGGATGTCGCGCCGCAGCGGATTCGCGAGAGCCTTGTGGATCAGGTTCATGTCTAACATCGATTTCTCCGTACGCACCCGGCGTTTCGTTCCGGCAGCGTCAACAACGCCGTGGCGATCGTTCCCGCGGCATGTTCGCCGAGGTCTTCCCGCACCAGCGACAGCGCGAGGTGGATTGCCGCACTCGCACCGCCCGACGAGTACAGGTTGCCATCCTTCAGGCAGCCGGGATTCGATACCACATGGACCAGCGGATATTCGGCCGCGAGGCGATCGGCGTCGCGCCAATGGGTATTCAGCCAGCGGCGATCGGCGAGACCGGCGCTGGCAAGCAGAAACGCGCCGTTCGAAATACAGGCGAGCCTATGGGCCTTTGGCCCCGCATCGCTCAGCCAGTCCACGAGTTCGCGATGCTCGCGCGCAGAACCGGGCACCGGCGAGCCGGGCACGACGACGAGATCGAATGGCGGGCGCGAATCGAACAGGCATTCCGTCGTACCCACGGCCGTTCCGTTCGAAGCACGCACCGGCCCGGGCGACGGGCCGATCAGATGCGATTCATAGAAGACACCCCCATACAGCCGGTTTGCCTGATGAAACACATCCATCGGACCGCTGACTTCGAGCAGCTGAAATCCTGCATAGAGCATCATCGCGACACGCATACGCACTCAGCCGGTGAACGCTCGCGACACGAGCGCGGATTGCACTGCCGCATGCGCCGCGTGCGATCCCGGCGCGGTCGATGCCCAGGCATCTGGTCCCGCGTACAGCAGCGCCTTGCCGGTCGGCAGAATCTCGCGTAGCAGCGGCTCGGCGAAACTCCATGCGCCCTGGTTGCGCGCTTCCTCCTGGCACCAGACCACGGTCTTCAAGTTCGGATAGCGGGCGAGTTCGGCAGCCAGCTGTTGCGCCGGAAACGGATAGAGCTGCTCGACCCGGATGATCGGGGTGTCGGTGATACCGACGCTGCGGCGATGATCGAGCAATTCGAAGTAGAGCTTGCCGCTCGTTACGATCACACGCTCTACACCAGCCGCACGGGACGCGTCGATGTGGATGTCTGGCAAAACCTCGCGGAATTCGCCGTGACTCAACTCGTCGAAGGTGCTGGTCGCTTCCGCGTGGCGCAGCAGCGACTTGGGCGTCATCACCACGAGCGGGCGCCGTGCGACGGTGCCGGCCTGCATCAGCAGCAACTGGAACAGCTGCGCGGGGGTGGTCGGTTGCGTCACCCGCATATTGTTCTGCGCGCTCAATTGCAGGTAGCGCTCGAGCCGCGCCGATGCGTGCTCGGGGCCCTGGCCTTCCTGCCCGTGGGGCAGGAACAGCGTCAGGCCGCTGTGTTGTCCCCACTTGGCCTCGCCGGCCGCGATGAACTGGTCGATCACCACCTGCGCGCCATTGGCGAAGTCACCGAATTGCGCTTCCCAGATCACCAGCGCATTGCGATTCACCGTCGAATAGCCATACTCGAATGCCAGCACGGCGGCCTCGGAAAGAATCGAGTTCGTCACGCTGAACCTGCCTTGCGCTGCGCCGAGATGATCGAGCGGAACATAGACCCCATCGGGACGATGCATGCGAGTCTGATCGTGCAGCACCGCGTGCCGGTGGTTGAAGGTGCCGCGCGCGCTGTCCTGCCCGCTCAGCCGCACACTGACCCCGGCTGCGAGCAACGAGGCGAATGCCAGGTGTTCACCCATGCCCCAGTCGAGCAGGCGTTTTCCGGAGGCCATTTCCTGCCGCCCGCTGATCATCTTCCTGACGAGCGGATGCAGCGTCAGGTCTGCGGGGACGGTCGAGATCCGCTGCGCGAGCGCGCGCAGATAGTCGGCCGATGGGACGAGGTGGCGGGCTGCGCCTCTCTGCGCGGCTGAGCGCGCGCGCTTGGCGCGTTCGTCGTGCAGCGGCGACGCATAGGAACCGACGGTTTCGTGCGCCCGCTCGAAAAGCTCGCGGCGCGCGCTGACGTAGCGTTGCGCCTCTTCGGCCGTCAGCACGCCTTGCTGGATCAGCCGGTTTGCGTAGCGGGTCCGCACGCCTGGATGATTCGCGATCGAGCGATACATCAGCGGCTGTGTGATGCCCGGAGTGTCCTGTTCCTGATGCCCGTATCGGCGGAAGCAAACGAGATCGATGACGACGCTGCGTTTGAAGGTGGTGCGATAGTCGAGCGCCATCCTCACCGCCATCGCGACCGCTTCTGGGTCGTCGCCATTGACGTGCAGGATCGGCGCTTCAATCATCTTCGCGACATCGGTCGTATAGAACGACGAACGCGTGTCGCGCGGATCGGAAGTCGTGAAGCCGATCTGGTTGTTGACGACGACGTGGACGGTGCCGCCCGTTCCGTGTCCGCGCGTATAGGAAAGGCTCAGCGTTTCCATCACCACGCCCTGGCCGGACATCGCCGCGTCGCCGTGGATTTCCACCGGCAGCACGTCGTCGCCGTCGGCACTGCCGGCGAGATCCGCCTTCGCGCGCGCCATGCCTTGCACGACGGGATCGACGATCTCCAGGTGCGACGGGTTGAACGCGAGCGTCACTTCAACCGGTCCGTCGTCGGTTTCGACCGAACTCGTGAAGCCCTTGTGATACTTGACATCGCCTGCCGTCAGTTTTTCGGCATTCTTGCCATCGAATTCGTCGAACAGCGCGCGTAGCGGCTTGCCGACGATATTCACGAGCACGTTCAGGCGGCCGCGGTGCGCCATGCCCATCACGAGCGCGCGCAGCTTTTTGGACGCACCATAGCGGACCAGTTCGTCGAGCAGCACGATCAACGACTCGCCGCCTTCCAGCGAGAAACGCGTTTGCCCGACATAGCGTGAATGCAGGTGTTTTTCGAGCCCTTCGGCCGCGCTCAAACGTTCGAGCAGCCGCAGTTTTTCCGCGGCTTGTAGCGTCGGTCTCGCTCGCGTGGATTCGAGCCGCATCTGCCACCAGCGCCGTTGCTGCGCGTCGGCGAGGTGCATGAACTCGGCGCCGAGTGTGCCGGTGTACGTTTGCTCGAGCGCGTCGACGATGTCTTTCAGCGTCGCGTCGTCCTCGAACAGAAAGGTGTCGGCGGTGCTGAAGGTGGTCGACATGTCGGCGGCCGACAGGCCGTAGTAGGCCGGGGTCAATTCGGCGTAGGAGCGGGGCGGCGTCCAGGCGAGCGGGTCGAGATCGGCGACGCGCGTGCCGATCATCCGGAACGCGGCGATCAACGATTGCACCGCGACCTGCTTTCTCGCGAGGCCCAGCGCGTCGACGGCCTTTTTATCGGTCTGGTTATCGTCGTCATGGCTGGCCGCGACGACGGCACGCGGCGTTCGCTTT
Source organism: Paraburkholderia sp. BR14374 (assembly GCF_040948685.1). NCBI lineage: Bacteria > Pseudomonadati > Pseudomonadota > Betaproteobacteria > Burkholderiales > Burkholderiaceae > Paraburkholderia > Paraburkholderia sp. BR14374. Next base: position 5,216 of record NZ_JBFPKF010000057.1, read on the forward strand.
GCCAGTTCGACGAAGCTGGAGATCACCGGTGCATGCGGCTGGTCGTCGCGATCGCTGCCGTCGCTGGCGGGGGTATCGCGCAACGCATCGAACCACGCCCGCCACTCGGCCGTGACCGCATCCGGGTCAGCCAGGTAAAGCTCATATTGCTCTTCGACGTAGGGGGCGTTGCCCCCGAACAGGAAGGATCGCTGACGTTCCTTGAACATGATGAATCTGCCCTTGGTCGCTGTGCGGTCGTGAGCCGGCCGCAACACATGAAGTGACTGCTATCGCTGCGTATAGTCGCCCACGGTACAGCCAGGCATTGACGCGCGTCACAAGCGCCGTCCTGAGCGGGAGACTTCCCGGCATGCCCGGTTGATATGCCCTGGCCGCGGTCGTGTACACAGTCTAGTTAAGCGAGGCAGTGGCGGAAACATGCGGATGGTGCGTTCATCTGCCAACTAGTTGAGGTTTTGAGCCACGCACGCGGTCGAGGCGTGCGGCGTGTCGGGCATCGTGGCGGCGACAGATTTGTTACTCGCAGACACAAATGTTTTTCCAGACGCTGACGGCATGCGCGGCCGATGATGCGGTAAGCTGCGCCACGCATCGCAAACATAGTTCCCGTCATGAAGGTCACGGCATGAAAGTCGCCATTGTTGTATTCGATGGTGTGCAGGCGCTGGATGTAGCAGGCCCACTCGATGTGTTCGCCGAGGCGAATACGTTCCTGCCCGAGCATCAGCGCTACGAGGTCACACTGGTCGGGCGCGAGGCGGGCACCGTGACCTGCTCGAATGGCATGCAGCTGGCGGTTTCGTTCGGCTATGCCGACCGTGACGTGCAATGGGACCTGCTGCTGGTCGCAGGAGGACCGCAGCTACCCGATGCCCAGCCATCGAATGAATTCCTGGCGTGGTTGCAGAATCAGGCGCGCAGCGCGAGCCGCTTCGGCTCCGTGTGCAATGGCGCGTTCGTGCTCGCGCATGCCGGGTTGCTCGACGGCAAGGAGGTCACGACGCACTGGTCGGACGCGCATCGGCTGTCCAGTGAATTTCCGCAAGCCAATGTGCAGCCGGACAGAATCTTCGTTCGCGACGGACGGCTATTCACATCGGCCGGCGTGACCGCTGGCATCGATCTGTGTCTCGCGCTCGTTGCCGAGGACTGGGGGCACGAGCTCGCGGTGCGGGTCGCGAAGCGTCTGGTCGTGTATATCCAGCGCGAAGGCGGTCAGTCGCAGTACAGCCCCTACATCGGTGCGGGCAAGGACGAAGATCCGATCCTTCACAAGGTCTATCGATTTGTGAGCGAGCATATTACCGAGGCGCTGTCGATCGACGACCTCGCGAGCGCGGCCTCTGTGAGCCGCCGCACCTTGTCGCGGGTGTTCGCGAAGCACGCGAAGTTGACGCCCTCGGTGTTCGTCGAGCAGGTGCGCGTCGATACGGCAAGAAAGCTGCTCGAGAATACCGATGCTCCGCTAAAGACGGTCGCGTTCAAATGCGGCTTTCACAACGCCACGCATATGCGCACGACTTTCTCGCGGCGACTCAACGTCACCCCGAAGCAATATCGGATGCGATTCAGAGGGGAGGCGAGTGCGCAACAGTGAGTCCATCGCGGAGCTTTCAGACGTGTCGCCGATAGCGAATGACGATGCCGCGCAATCCCTGCCCGACGTCATCGGGCCCGGATTGTCGATCCTCTTTTGCGGCATCAATCCCGGATTGCTCGCGGCGTCGACTGGACATCACTTTGCAGGCAGAGGTAACCGGTTCTGGAGGGTTCTTCATCGTGCAGGTTTCACGCAGGAGGAGTTTCGCCCCGAGAACGACCGTCAATTGCTGAAGGGTGGATATGGTCTGACTGCTGCGGTCGCCCGCCCGACGGCTCGTGCGGATCAGTTGTCGAAGGCGGAGATTCAAGCCGCTGCGGCGCAGTTCGAACAGAAGATCCGACACTACGCGCCGCGATTCATCGCGTTTCTCGGCAAGGTGGCGCTCGCCGAAATGTCCGGCCAGCGTGAGATCGAATGGGGCCTGCAAGCGCGCAATTTCGGCGGTGCGCGCGTATGGGTGCTGCCTAACCCAAGCGGCCTGAACCGGTCCTTCAGCCTCGATGCACTGGTGAGCGCTTATCGCGAGCTCCGTATTGCAGCGGAATTGACGCGCTTCGATTAGGCGGCCGCTTGCTGCCTCCACGGCCGCACTAAGCCATATCTCCCGCTTTGGCCCGAACACATACGGGTCGAGCTTGTGTGAAAACGCGTTGATCGCCTAGACTGGATTAACTCATTCAGCATGGGTGACCGGATGAAGCGATTCATAGAAGGCGAAGATCGCAAGCAGGTGACGCTGCTTCCAGAATGCC
>NZ_JBFPKF010000058.1:0-7521 GCF_040948685.1 Paraburkholderia sp. BR14374
TCTCCAAACCCGCACCTTCGTCAGCTGCCATCGCCAGCGTCTGCCGCTTCATCTTGTTCTGCCTTCCTTATCCACTCCGATCTATAACGCTCCAAGTAGCTATGCGGTGGACTTGATCAGCTTTGCCCTAAGGTTCAATGCCCCGATTCCAGTGTGGGGGCCGGTCATCCGGCGTGCTGGATAAACTCCGCCACGCTCATGCCACGGGGCACGTGCTCCGATAGAAGCCGGTTGACAATTTGCTCGAACCGGCGCTGCGCGTGCACGTCGTCCCGGTACGGCTGGGCCTGCACGATCAGGGCCGCAGCCACGAACGCCGCATAGAGAATGTTCTGCGCTTCGCGTGGTGTCATGCGTCCTCTGCCATCGGATGAGCGCAGAATCTCATGCTGCACCGCCCTACCAGCCGCTCGTCGCGGGCATCCGCACAGCGGCGGTTCAGCATCCTGCGAACCGGATGCCCGTCAAGCAGGGCCCACGCATTGGTCAGCCCGTAACCAAAACGCAGCACGTTCTCGATGTCTATGAAGTCGGCGTAGCGGCCCGAGTCGGCCAGCCAGCATGCTTCCTCAAGGATGGCCGCTTCCCCAGGCGAAGGCGGCGCACCGCCGTCCTCTTCCGTCATCACACCATTCATGTCCATGTCGTCACCAGATCGTTGATGGATGCCTCCGGACGCGGCATCGAAAGTTTGTCCGACGCACGTGCGTCGGACACCGGCTGGTATCACCTGACGTGCCTACGCTTATTGATTACGCAAAAGACAAGATGTAAGCACATTTCATCGAATGAAAACGGCCCCTAGATGCTGTGTGGAAGGCTGCGTCAGGCGCGCCCGTTTGCGTGCTCCTTCGGAGAAAACGAGCGTGCAAATCCCGTTTTACTCCAGTCGGGCTTACTGCCACTGCCCTCCCACATAGCATCTAGGTGGCATCGAAGTCATGCACATGATCGTCAAGGGAAATTGAACGATGGCGGCGTTTGGCAAACTCCCGCACATCAGTTCTATTCGCTGGCTGGACAAGGAATCCATGCCATATCGGTCTTGACCGACCTCTCGATCTTACTGCGACAGAACCCGCTTGCATCCACGCCCCTGTCAGGCAATGCGCTCGCGTTTAATGTGCAGAAACCTGCCGCATTATGATCTCCGTCATCCGCTCGATATGCATTAGCAATTCGGGCACCGCCGTCGCCTCCCAAAAGCGTCTTCTAAGCGCAGGGCCAATATAAAACAGAGACGGATTCGTACAGCTATTGACTCGAACCACGCGGTAAGACTCATCAACACGCAACCCCGCCCAGTCAAATTTTGCAATCCCGTCGCGCCGTAACTGATCAAAAAGAGAATCACACGCGTGTGCTATAGGCCGGTGTATGCAATCTGCATGCGGTTCTGTATCTGACGCCGTAGCTCGATGAGCTGGAGCCATCCCGACACCGGTGCAATTCACGAAATACGATGCGTGCACAACGCGCGAGCCCGTTGCTGCGCGCGGGCGAATAGCCAGCAGCAGCCCGTCGCCATGTGCGCTGATTGTCTCGATTCGCCCCCCCCATAAGCGAGAGACGCCCACTTATCCTGAGTGACGCGACAAGCGCTGCCGTGGAAGCTGGCTGTCGGTGACGATGTGCGTCCCAGTAAGGCGCAATATGGCGCACGAAAGCGCGCCGGTCGGCCTCAGACCAGTTTGACCAGATCTGCGGCACCGCTGGACGCAGGCTATCGATCACCTCGCGCCAGTCACCGCCTCTCGCGCGATGTTCAGCAATGACTTTGCGTACGACGGTGATGCAATGCCTGGGGCCGGCGGCCAGTTGATCGAGAAGCGATCGCCGCGCTTGTGGCTGAAGTCTCGGCGGTGACTGGCCGTGGTGTTGAGGCAACAAACCACGGCGGGACATAAGCGTGAAGCGCAACTTTTCGCTGCGCCGGTGCAGCGCGTAAACAACGTCGAGTGCCGTCAGACCAGACCCGCACATGAAGAAATGGCTGTCATCCGGCACGGTCCGCAATTTAACTGCGTCCCAGGGATTCGCGAGGAAACGTTGATCGAGTGAAGCGCCACCGGTTGCTGCTACAGTGATGGAGCGGCGGCGATCGCTGTGCCCGGTCGCAAGGACGACGTGATCGGCAGAAATCTCCACACCCGTGTGCAAATGAACCTTCGTTCGGCCATCCTCGACGGGCTTCAGCGCGACGGCGTATCCGTCATGTTGAGAAAACTGATGCTTCCCGCGGTTTTCGACGGCTTGTTTTAGCAGATGTGCAAGATAATCGCCGTACCACGCACGTGGCAGGAAATCATCGGGTTCGGCAGGACGGCCCCGCAGTCGGCAATAATCGACAAAGCCGTTGCCGTTGTCCCGCTCAACACTGAGGGTCCGTGCGGGGGCGTTCAGGAGCCACCCGTCTTCGTCTGACCGATAAGCAATACCGCGCGAAACGCTATAGCTGTCATCGACCAGTGCGATCGACAGGGGCTTTGCGGTTTGATCCGACAGTAGCCATGTGGCCGTCATCGTCCCGCAAAAGCCAGCACCCACTATCACGATCGATACAGTCATTGCCACGGCTCCGATGGTTGTTCGTATCCGCTCACGCAGAAAATTAATTTTGACGTTCAGATGGATACCCGCTCCGATGGGGCCGCTTGCATCGGGGCACGTCAGGAAAGCTCTCTTTCCGGCGCGGATAGTCAGAAGCTGTGCCGCGCGTCGCAGGAAGCGACTATGCGGCATTTCGCCCGAAGCACAAAATCGATTGTTTGGATAACACTGATTCGCATCGCAAATGAATGGGTTCGGGACGGATGGGTGTGTCGTCTGGAGGGTGCCGTTCAAACCCAGTAGCGCACCTATTTCGCGTAGACCGCGCCACACCTCAATGGCATCGCAGCGCTGTCCACGAACCCTCAAACAGTGGGGCCGGCTAACGGGGCGTCAACAATACTCCGCAAATTGAGGCTCGGATAGTTGGGGCTATCCGGGCCGTCATTTCGGGACAGCAGCGGATGCGGGCGGTCGTATGCGTCACGGGCGCGGTCGACGTAACACGGCGGCGGAGCCGGGGAAGCGACGCCACCGTTTTTGGTTAGGCGGCCGGTCTCTATGCGCTGGTGTGATCGGTGGAGGACATAAGGGCCCGGTTCATGGTCCGCGTGCGCTCGTTCCCACGCCACGTCGGGTGTCCCGCGACCTAGCGCTCCCCGCGACATCACGCCGCGGGCCACTTCTGAGCAGTTCTCCTTGCGAGAGCGTCAACCACGGTGTAAACTGACAACTGAAATGTCAACCTCACGTTTTCGCGCCCGCTGATCATGAATGGACGAATGGCCAATGCGCCGGTCTACTATGCCTTGCTGCAGGCGCAGTTCAACCCGATCCCGGCGATGGAAAAATACGCTGGGGAAGTGCAGGATCTGCTGCGCCGCGACGGGTATACGCTCTTTGAAGAGCAGGCGCTGCCGCAACTGGAGTTCGTCTTTGAAGCTAATGACGCACCGCCTGTCCCCAAAGTCGGGACCCTGAAGGTCTGGCGGATGACTACGGCAGACCGTACGTCCAGTTTTGTGCTTAGCCCGACGTTCATCGCCTTTCATACTACCCACTACGACACGCGCCGACAGTTTTTACCAACTGGATTGCGCGGGCTTGAACACGTTCACAAAGTTGTGGGTCTTGATCACGTGAGTCGCCTAGGTCTGCGGTACCTCGATGCTGTGCAGCCGCGCGAGGCAGAGACGGTCGATCAGTATCTTGCAGGCGGCCTGTGCGGCGTGCAGTTTGGCGCGGTTGAGCAATCAGCATCGAGCGAGCAGGTATTCGAGACGCAGCCGGGGGTTTTGGCTGACCGGGGCATCCTTGTGGCGAGGGTGCATCGCGCCGTGGCTCCGCTTGGATTTCCGCCGGACGTGGCACGGCACGGACTCGTGATTAAAGACCGGTTCGCGAAGCAGGAGCCGCAGCGTCATGCGGTCATCGACACGGACCATTTCGTTCAGGGGAGATTTCCGCTTGAATTCGCGTCGCTCGCGAGCCAGCTCGAGGCATTGCACCGAGACATCCGCCGGGCGTTTGAGGCGATCGTTACGCCTCATGCCCTAAAGGCTTGGTCGTAAAACTAATCAGGAGACAGACATATGCAATCATTGCCAGCGATTGGCGCTGCGCAGCATTACCCGGTGATGCTGCGGCCGTTCATTGGGACGGGGTCTGCATATCCGCTTGAGAACGTAGACAGTTGGAGCGGGTACCTTTCACCTCGAACAGGGCTCTTTGTCAGCGATGACACGGCGGTGCGGTCGCCGCGCAGGCGCCCGCGCGCGGATATCCGGACGGCGAAGGAACATCTGGAAAATGTCCGCGCAGTGCTGAATCCCGCTATTGGGGATCTTGCGGTTCTCTTCGACGTGTCGCGCCAGGCGGTCTACAAGTGGCTGTCCGAAGAGTCGATGCCGGACGCTGACAAGCTCGTGCGCATCAGGACGTTGAGTCAGATCGCTGACGCGTTCAAGGCGGCAGGAGTCGCGCGTGCGTCGAGTCTCCTGAAAATGAAAGCATTTGAAGATCGCTCACTGTTCGACATCCTGAAGGCCGGGGAGGACAGTTCGGCGGCCGTGCAGACTTTGATTGAAGAGGCTCGGGCAATGGAACGGTCCTATGCACTCACGGGGCTGTCGAATACCGCAGCTCCAGCAACAGCAGACTGGCAATCGGATGTTTCGATTCCAGGTGCTGCCGAGGATCGCTGAGGGGACGCGATGCCGGGACGTGACAGTGCTTGGCGGCAAGGCAGTCTCATGGTTGACGCTCATGCGTTGGACCTCGGACTCGTGTTTGATGAACGCGAACATCGCGTCGTTGTCATCTCGCACGACTGCGACCTCGCCAACGACAAGGAGCCCTCTGTCGAGTGCATCGTAGCGGACATCGTTGCGACGGTTGACCCACCGTTCGCTCGTGCCAGAAACGTACGCCGGCTCCATCTCAGCTACACTACCGGGGAAGGGCACACGCTCGTGCTTGAACTGCGTCACGAAGCTCGAACGGTGGTCGATACGGTGATGTTCGATGCGATCGCTGCCGCTCCGGATGCGTCGGTCACACTGAATGCCGATGAGAAGAGGGCGCTCAAGCAATGGCTGGCCGCGCGGTATGGTCGTCCGGCTTTCCCGAACGCGTTCGAGAGTCGCCTTCGCCGAAAACATAAGGGCAAGACGGTTGAGCAGCTGACCGGCAAGCTTCTCGAGCCATACAACGCCCATCTGGTGGGCGTTTTCTTTGACCTCGACGCCGCGCGATTTCAGGACCTCGACGGCGGTGAACCCTACGTTCTGCGCATTACCCTTGCATATGATGCTACAGAAGGCGGCCCCGTTGCGCGTGCCGCTGCCGAGAAGGCCGCGAGCGAGATTTCCGATCTGTTCACGAGCGTCTATGGCAAGCCCGAGGACGCTAAGGAAATTGCTCTCGAGAGTTGTGTCGCCGTCGCTGATACACGTCTCTCACTGGCAGATCTTCGAAAGATCGATCAGTGGCGACTTGAATACATCAGTTTGCGAACGGACCCGCCCGAAGGTTTTCTTCCTGTCGGCGAGACGCCTGCGTAGGGTACGACGCGACTCAGACCCGCAAAGTCAGCAACTGTGCAGATTTGCTGTTATATAAAGTGTGCAAAGCGCTACGCGGGGAAGCAATGACCAAGTTCTTTGAAGTGTTCGAGAAGGCAATTATTAGTTGCCTCGCTACGGCAATTGTCGCGATGCTGACGCTTGCCGCCGTCTCGCAGGCCGAACTGGATTCGCACTTGCTTGATGCGGTTCAGCGTTATTTCTGGAGCATCCCCTTCCTCGGTGGATTTTTGTTTCTTCGATCCACAGCGGGGGAAGCCACCCGTCTCCATCCGGGGTGCGAAACGCATAATGGGTGTCATTTGGGTTGTCTGTGGCAGGCGACCACGCCAATTCTTTCGCCGGTCGAAGGGCTGATCACATTGATGGTCGCTCCATCAAGTGCGTCACACCAAGTTCCGTTAATGAATAGCTTGGTATCTGAATAGGGTCATTTACCTACCTTCCGTCATAATGCAGCTCAACGCGACTTTGCGAAGATGCTTCGCGAGTCAACTTGCGACGTCGTTGGTGACGCTTCTCAGGTGAGAAGAACGTATATTTTTCGAACTGCCTCGGTGACTCTCAATGTTCCGCAGAAGCCGGCGGGAATAACACCCGTGTCGCCTTTAGTGAATTCGGTCTGCGGCGTCGTTTCGCTCTCGAGCGAGAAGGTACCCTCCAGGACGTGGAAGATCTCGTTTCGGTTTTGATGGATAGACGAACTTCCAGGCGCCGACCTCTGCCTCCCAGAACCCGACTCCCGGACGTGATGGTTCAAAGTCCACCAAAGGACCGCTGATTCTCTTCGGCTTACCAGTGATTAGTATTTCGTCAGCGGGATGGCTCATATTCTCCTGCAGCTGAGTCGGGTCGATCTTACAAATCCGTTCGAAGAATCAACTGTTCCATAGTTTCTCCCAGTAAAAAGCGCTGTTACGTTGCGCGTGTCATAAGGCAACGCGTATGAGACGGCGCATGGGGACCCTTCGGGCACCTTCTTGCTAGCTGCTGACACCTGGTCTGCACGCCGATGTATGCCAACTCCAATGGCCCCGAGGAGCCGGCATGCATGCTAGAAAAATGGTGTTTCTAAAAACAGCTATGTTCCGTCGACAAAACGTCCTTCTGCCGCCAACTCGACCAGCGGTCGACGGTCACTCGGCACCTCCTTTGCCAGGAGAAAATGCGGAAGTAGCGCAGCATCCCCAGCTCGGCCCAGTGCTATGCACGCTTCGATTGAAAGTAAGCGATCCATTATCGACGTCCCTCTGCGAGTGGAGTTGAGGGCCATGAATCGCAGAGAGGCGTGGCGTGTGCTCAGCGCAGGGACGCAGGCATTTTCCAGGGCAGAAGCGCGTCGTAGTCGTCGACACTGGTCGCCAGAGGGATGTGCCTGAACAGCCAGTGGAGGTAGCGGTACGGGTCGATTCGACAGGCTTTGCAGGTTTCGACCAGAGAGTAAAGATTGGCGCTCGCAGTCGCGCCATCAACCGTGTCCGAGAACAGCCAGCCGCGGCGCCCAATTACAAACGGGCGGATCGAATTCTCACAGTCGTTGTTCGATATGGGCCAGTTGCCGTTCTCAACGTAGAGGATCAGCTTGGGCCATTGCTCGCGCAGGTAAGTTAGCGCCTTTCCGAGCAGACTGTTGGGCACGACGCCGGGGGATTGCTTGAGCATGAGACTGCGGATGGCGTCGAGCACTTGTGCACTGTATCGCCGTCGCAATCGCTGTCGCCGGTTGGCTTCCCATTTCGCGCTGCGTGCCTCGGCGACGAACTGAGGGTGACCCGGTTCGACGGACAGATCTGCAGTTGAGTTTAATGCGGTGTGGCACCTCCCGATAAGATCAAATTGCGGGTTGTCCACGGCCGGGCGGCGGGTCGCCTGTCACGACCACGACGCT
>NZ_JBFPKF010000059.1:0-7518 GCF_040948685.1 Paraburkholderia sp. BR14374
TGATGGCGGTGGTGCGAAACCTTGGGCGCTCAACGACTGGAACAACTGGGTCAACTGGAACAATCAGCAGAACAACCTGCTGGCGCCAGAAGCCAGCCTGAAAGCGCTGAAGGGCAGCATGAATCACAGTCAGGACGACCTCATCGGCCACCTGCAGAACACCGGCCTGAACATTGGCATCTACGTCCCTGAAGAGCTTTGCAAGGTATCCACCCCCAACCAAGATCCCACCAATCTCACCGGCGGCAACGCAGGTACGTATTGGGAAGGTGGTGCCTGCGGTCCGCTAACGCCACCGATGAAATCCAACGAATGCGGCGAAGCCACCACCACCAACTTGACCAGTGCAGGACTTGGTTGCGCCGATCATCGCCCATTCCGCGAGTTCTGGCACGACTCCATGCACTTCCATTTCGTCATCACCGACCTGGCGGCCGACACGGTCAAGTACCTCATGGGATTTGCAGGTGACCGCCCGGGTATCGACGGCACACCGTGCACCGGCCCCGATCCCTGCGTCATTCTCGGCAACCACCCTACGCTGGTGGTGGCCGCAGACGGCAGCGGTACTTACAAGACCATCAACGCTGCACTGGCAGCGGTGACGTCGACGGGCGCCGTCATCCAGATTCGTCCGGGCACCTATCATGAAAAGGTCAACGTCACGCAGCCCAATGTCGCGCTGATCAGCACCGGCAAAGATGCATCGCAAGTGGTGGTCACCAACGATGACTACTCCGCAAATGTTGGCGCCAATGGCAAAGCGCTCGGTACCGGCAACAGCTACACCGGCAGGGTGAGCGGCACGAATTTCTACGCCAGCAACCTCACCATTCAGAACAACGCGGACTACGAAGCGCCCAACTTCCAAAACAACGGACAGGCCGTGGCGCTGTTCGATATCGCCGACCGCTCCGTGTTCCGCGCCGTGCGTCTGCTCGGCGGCCAGGACACACTCTGCGTCGGCAACGACAAGCGTGCCTATTTCAACAACTGCTATGTCGAAGGCTACGTGGATTACATCTTCGGTAACGGCAAGGCAGTGTTCGACAATTGCTTTATCAAGACCAAGGTGCACGGTGCTCTCAACGGGGAGGCCACCATCACCGCACAGAATCGCGCCAGCGCCACGGAAGACAGTGGCTTCGTGATCAGCAACTCGCAGTTGCTGTTCGACAGCCCGTACCAGACCAACGTGTGGCTGGGCCGTCCGTGGGGTGCGTATGCCGCCACCTGTTTCGTCAATTCCAAGATGGGTGCGCAAGTGGCTTCGCAAGGGTGGATCGAGTTCATCCCGCTGCCGCTTTCGCAGGGTGGCACCAACAACTTGCCTACATCCACGTATCGCGAGTACGAATCGCTTTATCAAGATGCCAGCGGCAACTGGAACCCCTTCGATCTCAGCCAGCGCGAAAATGTTTCGGCGCAGAGCAACGTTTCGCTGACGACAGCGGAAGCCAACGCATTGCAGGCGGATACGTACCTTGCCGGCAGCGATAGCTGGAAGCCGACCACGGTGACCTATGCCGGCGACAATTCGAACCAGGTGCTGCCGCTACCGACGCCCGCCGTAGGCGCACCTGCTTCGCCGATCATTACCGCCTCGGTTGCCGGCAACGGTAACGTGCAAGTGACCTGGGCCGGACAGCCGGTAAATCCGGTGGAACAAGGCTACATGCTCACCGCCACGCAGAACGGCAAGAGCTTCGGTCTCAGTCGCGCTGCCGCCGAGCGCCACCACCGGCTATATCGATGGTCCTGCCAATGGCGTACCTGCCGTCGTGCGTGTGCGCGAATACAACGCCAAGGGTTACAGCGCGGCCAGTGTCGACCAGCGTTACACCGGTATCGCACGATCCACGCGCACCGAGCAATGTAAAGGTGAGCACCACCTCCACCAGCGCCACGGTGACGTTCGCCATCGCTGACCAAGGCATCCAGCCTGTCTTCGACGGCAACGTTCCGCATGCGGGCGTGTACACGGCGTTGTATGCAAGCCGGGCAAACGCCTACGCAGGCAACGCGCTTGCTGGCACGAGCGCCGGCTTCGGCGCGACAAGCTGGACCTTCAACAACCTGCAGCGCGACACCACGTATTGGGTCTCGTTGCAAGCCTACAACGGTTACTACAGCCCAACAGTCATCATGTCGTTTACGACCAAACCGTAACGAACCACACGTGAAGGAAGGCCCCTCCTCCGATGCGGAGGGGCCTTGTTCGCATCACACATCTACTCTGGGGAACCGGCCGCCTAGCGGACTGAGTTCGCGCAATGCTCGCGCAACGGCATTCAAACGTGGTGGCGTGTGCACTGGCCAACAAGCTGGCCCGAACCGCCTGGGCAGTTGTTGCGCGCCAAACCACATTCGACGCCGGCTTCATCCGTCCGGCCTGAACGAGCACGGCCTCGTCTTTATTGATCACACTCACCCAACTGGTTTTGCGACGACTGAAAATTGATGACGTGAACGGCATACCTGCCTGACGAAGAACCTCCGTGCCAAACAGGCTTTCGAAGCCGACCCACTGTTAAGGATCGTCAGGCGCGGATCTCATCGTGGCGCGGGGAGCGATCCCCAAAACGACGCCGAATAGATTTGGGCAAGCCAACTCGCCATCGAAAATCAGGGTTGCAAAGATGGGGGGACCCAGATTTGGCACATCCATGCCGCTGGGTGGGGGGTGGCCATTCCATTAACGCTCATTTGCATCGTCGGCAAATGAGAGCCTCACGTGATCCGGAAACTGTTCAAGAAAAGCACGTTCGGTATGCCGCGGAGCCAACTATGCACTATTTGATGCACTCGTCAGTAAGTTCGCCGCTTTGGTCGGCCCTCGTCGCGGCAATCCGTGGTGTTGCACATCCAACATTGTCGGATATGCAACACAGTAAATCCCACCAACGATATTTGCCGGAAGTTCCCGCAAGCGTTTTGGAGGGTAAGTTCCCATCAGTCATCCCGATCAGCAATGTGTTGGGAGATATCTCTCAGGTGTGTCGTGGCGTTGGCTCAACTATTGCATCTGCTGTCGCGGGGAAATTGAAGCTGGAGGTAACGAAGCGTGAACACCACACCAAAGCCTCACGAACCACAGACAAGATCTGCAAAAAATGATAGTCGACATTCTATTGCGGCGTCCACTCAAGGTGCCGCGCTACGCGTTATTAACGAGCCGGCGCTCTGGATCACCAGTTCCATTCCGTTCCCTGAGCAGGAAGTTTTTTCCTGCGTTGCTGTGCAATCCGACGAACGATGTATCTCACAAAGAAAGATATCAAGGGCTCTGCACAGAATGAAGCTGTGCGGCGAAGTGAGCAGCATGGAGGACCGACATCAACGCGACGGTCAGGACGACCAGCAGAGTTCGTCGCACCTCCTAACCCATGATGTGACTGTTGAATAGTTCTGAACTTATGCTACAGGAGCGTCGAGTGCCGAAGCATACTTCAATTCTTCGGGCGCTTTACCGTGGTTTTAATATTGCAGCATACAGTTCGAAAACCTGTATCAAGTGAATTTCTTGCTACGACTTATTGCATATTTCCCTTCTTCACCTGACATCGCTTGCTCGAGCTCAGGTCGTGATTGTGATTGAGGACGGTTACCTTAACGATGAACAGATCACGCACCGGGTCTCCCACGATTGCTCGCTTATTTCCGATGATCCGAAAGCCTTCATCACGAGCGCGATACTGTTTTTTTTGCCAGTGAGCGCTGCGTGGCCGTTTCGGAAGCGTGCCAGGAACTCGCGCTCAGAGGATCGGGAAGAACTGCGGGGCTGGCGCGATATAACGCCGTTACCCGACGCAAGCGAGTAGTGACGTGGCCTACGCCAGCCGCATCTTTCGCGGTTATGGGTACGGATTCTAATGGTAACCAGTGCTCTTGGCCGTTGCATTGGTGGCCGCATGAAAATGCGGTTCAATTTAGCAGAGCAAGTGACACGCCCAATTGAATAGATATCAATATATTGAATATGTACAGAATGCGAAGAAGGTGTGATTTTCGATATCTTAAGATAGCGAGTTAGCCTGTTATCCAACCCAAACGCAACGAACCTTTCGGCGATCATTCCACGGATACTTGCGCGGTCGCCCGCCGAGAGAGCTGCTTTCAGTATAGGGTCGGTTAATTCAAGCACTTAGGCGAGTGAGTGACGTTTAAATGAAAACACTATTGGCAGTGGACTACTTCTGTGATGCGGCACGGCGTTATCCGCAACATATAGCAGCGAGGCATGGTAGCGAGTCGGTAACGTATCGGGAGCTTGATGAGCAGTCCAACCGCATCGCAATGGCGCTGACCGAGCGCTGTGGCCGCGAGGCGCCCGTCATCGGCGTGTTGATGGAGCGAGGAATTGATCTATTGGCTGCGATGCTTGCCGTTTTTAAGATTCGCGGTACCTATATGCCGCTTGATCGCCAGTATCCAGCGGAACGCTTGGATTACATGCTGGAGAAGAGTAAATGCCGCCTGCTGCTGACCGCCCGTAACTCCTTCGAACAGGCGGCATATTTGCAGACAACCAGACCGGAACTAGTGCTTCTTGATATTGAGGAAGCGCAAGAATCGAGCGCAGCCTTTGCCGGGCCCAGAGGCAAAGGTAGTGATCATGCCTACGTCATTTTTACTTCGGGTACCACCGGTCACCCAAAGGGCGTAATGATTGAACAGCGGAGCTTGATCAATCACTTGCACGCTAAAGTACACGATCTGGAGATCAGTAAAACTGACCAGGTGGCGCAGACCGCATCGCACTGTTTTGACATTTCTCTGTGGCAGTTTATGGCGGCGCTGCAAGTGGGGGCGTGCACGCGGATCATTAATAGAGACGTCGTATGCGATCCGTCGAGGCTGCTGCTTGAGTTGCGCAAATGCCAAGTATCAGTCATTCAATTTGTGCCGTCGCTACTACGCTCGTTTGTGGCCGAAGTCGAATTGATCGATGCACGCGCAATGCCGGCGCTGCGCCGGATTTCCACCGTCGGGGAGGCATTGCCGCCCGACGTATGCCGACGCTGGCTGGCGATGTACCCGTCTATTCCCATCCTCAACCATTATGGACCAACTGAATGTGCCGACGGTGTCACGCATGCACTGATCTCTAACTCTCCGGCGGAAGGTCAGGCATTTATGCCAATCGGGAAACCGATAGACAATCTGGAAATCTATGTGGTCAGGCCAGATGCTGCGGCGCTGACGCTTGCTGCGTCAGGTGACGTAGGCGAACTTTGTGTAGCCGGCGTTGGCGTTGCACGTGGTTACATTAACGACGACGCGCGTACCGAGCAGGCTTTTGTGGCTAACCCTTTCAGCGATAAGCGCGGATATGATCGATTATACAAGACTGGTGATCTCGTGAGGCTGCGTGAGGATGGCTTGCTGGAGTGTCTCGGAAGAGCAGATCGCCAGGTCAAGCTGCGTGGCTACCGTATTGAGCTTAACGAAGTGGAAGGTTTGTTGGGGTTACATGCTGCCGTCGAGGCCGCGGCCGTAGTGGTGCATTATCCCGCTGACAATCGGGTGAAACTGACGGCAAGGGAAACACTGACTAGTCCAGGGGAAGCGGAAAGACTTCCGCGCCTCGTGGCTTTCGTCAAGCTTCGAGAGGAGGTTACACGGAGCGCTTTACGCGAACACATGTCGTGTCAGTTGCCTGACTACATGCTGCCCGATCTTTTCTTCGAGTTGGCGAAATTACCATTAAATGCCAATGGCAAACTTGATTACAAGCAATTGCCTTCTCCAGAAAATTTGCGTCCTTTGTCCGATGTGAAATATCTGGAGCCCGCTCACGGTCTTCAGGTTCGGTTGTGCAGGCTCTTAGCCGAGATACTACATCTAGACCGGCTGGGGCGAAACGACAACTTTTTGCTGATGGGCGGTGACTCGCTGCGCGCCATGCTTGCGATCAACCGTATTCGGAGCGAATTCGCCTGCGAAGTTTCTGTGATTGACCTGTACCATTGCACAGTAGATGAGTTGACCGAACTCCTGGCCGAGAAAGAGGATGGGCATGAGTCGCTCCCCGCCATTGTCGTCAGTCGCCGTGATGAGGGCGGAGAGGTTCCGGCCAGCCACATTCAAAAACACTTATGGTTTTTGTGGAAGCTTGATCCAACAGCATCCAACTATACCTTGCAAACGGCGCTCGAATGCTGCGGAGAGCTTGATCGGGATCGCTTTAGTCGGGCTTGGGATGCGGTGGTGCAGTACTTCGACACACTGCGCATCCGATTCGTCGAAAAGAGCGGCAATCCATATTTGACCTTCGATTCACCGCCGAACGGTCGTTTGCGCTTTATAGACCTTTGCGGCGACCATCCTGCCCCCAGGTTGGCTGAACTGAAGGCGAGCGAGTTTCAACCGGCCTTTGATCTCGCCGCAGGCACACTGTATCGCGCACTACTAGTACGAGAGAGCTCCGACCGGCATGTTGTCATCTTTACCACGCATGAAATCATTATGGACGCGTGGTCGCTTTCGGTGATGGTGCGCAAACTGCGTTAATTTTACCAGGCGGGAGTCACTTCAGAGGACGGTCTCAAAGCCGAAATTTCGTTCGGAGATTTCGCGAAATGGGAGTCTGAGCAGTTTCGATCGGACTGCTGGGCGCGACAGCGCTCATACTGGGCACAACAGCTGTCGGGTGAGTTGCCGGTGCTGACCCTGCCTTCCGATAAGCCTCGTCCGAGGCGGATGCGTTACACCGGTAAGTCACACGCCATACAAATTCCGGCTCTCGCGGCGTCCAGACTTCGCGAACTCGCTGCGGACAATCGCACCACGCTTTTCAGCGTGTTACTGACGACTTTTTACGTTTTATTGAGAGAGTACAGCGGACAGGACGATATCATCGTCGGCACTCCGAATGTAGTGCGCGAACAGTCAGGTACGGAACACCTGCTGGGGTTCTTCCTAAACATGTTGCCGCTAAGGGCGAAGATGGATCCTGACAAGTCATTCATCGAACATCTGGCCACGACGCAGCAAACTGTCATCGGTGCTGCCCTCAACGCGGCATATCCATTCAGTCGGATGTTGGAAACAGTTGACGTGGTACGTGGAAGCAATTTTCCCCCCGTATTCCAGGTGATGTTCAACAAGTATTCGGAGAAGGCAGAGCTGATTTATGAGGGGCAGCACGATGTGTCAATTGTCGCACGCGAATTGGAAAACGGTTATACCAAGTACGATCTCACTCTTTACTGTCAGGAAGAGGGGGACGGCATCTATCTGCAGATGTCCTATTTCACTGAGCTATTCTCCGACGAGCTCGTTTCCAGAATGCTGCTCAACCTGCAGCAAATTATTCAGGTGATCATTGCGGCGCCGGCGGCGCCGCTTGCAGAGCTGGATCTGCGGCACCCAGCTGAAAAGGCTTTTCTTAGAGGGTGTTAGGCACTTTTGCTAAGGGTTGCAAAGTGAACAAGCATAAGCACGGAGAAGACGACGAAGTGCAAGCCAGCCAGAGTTTCGGGCAATCGCTCGTAGTCTCTTGCGAGTCGGCGGAAG
>NZ_JBFPKF010000005.1:0-582135 GCF_040948685.1 Paraburkholderia sp. BR14374
CGTCATGCCTGATGACCATAGCGAGTCGGTCCCACCCCTTCCCATCCCGAACAGGACCGTGAAACGACTCCACGCCGATGATAGTGCGGATTGCCCGTGTGAAAGTAGGTAATCGTCAGGCTCCCCCAAAAGCCAGAAACCCCACCCGCAGCGGTGGGGTTTTTGCGTTTACGCGTCGAAATTAACAAACAGCATTGAAGTAAGCGAAACCCTCCACCCGCCTCAATGCGTCTCAACCCTCTACTTACCCTGAGCCAGAAACTTTTGCGCCAGTCGAACCCAATACGTCGACCCCACCGGCAATAGCTCGTCGTTAAAGTCATAACTCGCGTTGTGCAGCATGCAAGGGCCCGCGCCGTGGCCGGCTTCACGGTGGCCGCCATCGCCGTTGCCCAAAAACGCATAGCAGCCCGGTTTCGCCAGCAGCATGAACGAGAAATCCTCGGCGCCCATCGTCGGTTCAACTGCGTCATCGACATTTTCCGCGCCAACGATCTCTTTCATGACCGACGCCGCAAAACGCGCTTCCTCGCTGCTGTTGATCGTCGGCGGATAGTTCCGGTGGAACTGGATCTGAACGGAGCAATCGTATGCTTCGGCTGTACTCTGCGCGATCTTGCGCATCCGTGACTCGATCAGGTCGAGCGTTTCTGTAGTGAAGGTCCGCACCGTTCCCGCGATCCAGGCGTCGTTCGGCACGACATTGACCGCATCGCCGGCATGTATTTGCGTAATCGACAGTACCGCGGTGTCCAGCGGCTTTTTGTTTCGCGTGATGATGCTTTGCAGTCCGCTGGCAATTTGCACTGCCGTAAAGACCGGGTCGCGGCCATTGTGAGGTAGTGCCGCATGCGAGCCGACGCCCTTGATTTCGATGCGGAATTCATTGCTCGACGCCATGATGGGGCCTTCGGTCACGCCGAAGTGGCCCGCCGGCATGCCAGGCCAGTTGTGAATGCCGAACACGGCGTCCACGGGGAATTGGGTGAACAGGCCGTCGTCGATCATCGCCTTCGCGCCCGCGCCTCCCTCTTCGGCCGGCTGGAAAATGAACACGATCGTGCCGTCGAAATCACCATGTTTGGCCAGGTAGTGCGCGGCACCGAGCAGCATCGCAGTATGTCCGTCATGCCCGCACGCGTGCATCTTGCCGTCGTTCGTCGAACGATGATCGAAGCTGTTGAGCTCTTGGATCGGCAGCGCATCCATGTCGGCGCGCAAACCAATCGCGCGTGAGCCGTTCCCGCGCTTCAATACGCCGACCACGCCCGTCTTGCCCAAACCACGGTGGGTCTCGATGCCCCAAGACTCAAGCGAACGCGCGACGAGGTCAGCGGTCGCCGTCTCTTCGTAGCGCAGTTCCGGGTGGGCATGGATGGTTCGTCGAAGGGTCTGGATTTCACCGCGAGCGGCCTGAATTTCTGGGATGAGTTTCATGATGGAGTGATTATGCGTTTGTGCTCGACGAGCATGAGATCGCCGCGGACCGCGTCGGCCCGGGCACTGCGGATAATTCATTCTACGCCGAAGGCATTTTTGGCGGCACCACCGGGTCGGCGGCCCATTGACGTAATAAAATTCCATCTTGCCCGATCGCTTACTGCTCGCCAGGACGCCTTGCCGATGAACGCTCCGACCGAATTCGCGCGCGCCGTGTGCCCGCACGATTGCCCCGACACCTGCGCGATGCGCGTGACCGTCGACAACGGACGCGCGATCAAGGTCGCCGGGGATCCCGACCATCCCCCGACTCAGGGCGTGCTGTGCACGAAGGTCAGCCGCTACGCGGAGCGTGTATACCATCCGAACCGATTGACGACGCCAATGAAGCGTGTCGGCCGCAAGGGCGAGGGCCGCTTCGCGCCGGTCAGCTGGGACGAAGCATTGGACTTTGCCGCAAACCGCCTCGGCGAAATTGCCCGTCGCGCGCCGGAAGCGATTCTGCCTTACAGCTACGCTGGCACGATGGGCTTGGTGCAGGGCGATAGCATCGCGCAACGCTTCTTCCACAAGCTCGGCGCATCGCAGTTGGATCGAACGATTTGTGCGGCCGCCGGCGCAGCTGGCCTCAAATACACGTATGGCGCCGGCGTCGGTATGCACACCGAGTTTTTCGCCGAAAGCGAAGTGATCCTGATCTGGGGCGCCAATCCGATCGCATCGAATCTGCATTTCTGGACGCGCGCGCAGGAAGCCAAGCGTCGCGGCGCCCGGCTGATCGCGATCGATCCGTATCGCTCGCTGACCGCGGAGAAATGCCATCAGCACATCGCGCTGAAGCCCGGAACCGACGCGGCTCTCGCGCTAGGCATCATGAACGTGCTGATCACCGAGGATCTGCTCGACCACGAGTACATCGCCGCGCACACGCTGGGCTTCGCTGCCTTGAAGCTGCGCGCGCTCAGCTATCCGCTGTCACGCGTTAGCGAAATTTGTAGCGTTAAAGAGGGGGAAATCGCCGAGCTTGCGCGACTTTACGCCGGCACGAAGAAAGCCGCGATCCGCTTGAACTACGGTCTGCAGCGGGTGCGCGGCGGCGGCAATGCAGTGCGCGCGATCGCGTGTTTGCCTTCGCTGACCGGCGCATGGCGCGAGCGCGCGGGCGGGGCGCTGTTGTCGTCGAGCGGTTGGGCGCCGGTCGACTCGCACGCGTTGCAGCGTCCCGACCTGATGCCGGGTTGGCCGTCGAAGCCGAGCCGCGTGATCAATATGAATGCGATCGGCGACGCGCTGCTGCATCCTGGCGACGCGACGTTCGGTCCCAAGGTCGAGGCGATCGTCGTCTACAACTCGAATCCGGTCGCGGTCGCGCCGGACTCCGAACGCGTCGCGGCTGGCTTTGCGCGCGAGGATCTGTTCACGATCGTGCTCGAGCATTTCCAGACCGACACCGCGGATTACGCCGACCTGCTGTTGCCCGCCACGACGCAGCTCGAGCATCTCGACGTGCACAAGTCATACGGCCACACCCACGTGATGGTCAACCTGCCCGCCATCGCGCCGTTTGGCGACGCGCGCCCGAATACCGAGATCTTCCGCGGCCTCGCGCGCCACATGGGCCTGACGGAACCGTCGCTCTTCGACAGCGACGAAGCAGTCGCGCAAGCCGCATTTCGATGGGAAGACAAGACACTGGACGGTGTCGACTGGCCGATGCTGAAGCAAGCCGGCTGGGCCCGTCTCGATCTGCCCGACGCGCCATTTGCCGACGGTGGTTTTCGCACGCCATCCGGCAAGTGCGAGTTCTACAGCGAGCGCCTTGCGCAACAGAGCCTCGACCCGCTGCCGGACTACCTGGCACCCTACGAATCGGCCGACGGCTCGCCCGAACTGGCGGCCCGCTATCCGCTCGCGATGATTTCGCCTCCCGCGCGCAACTTCCTGAACAGCACCTTCGTGAACATCGAGAGTCTGCGCGCGACGGAAGGCGAGCCGCATCTGGACATCCACCCTGCCGACGCGCACGCGCGCGGCATCGGCGACGGCGATCAGGTGCGCATCTTCAACGACCGCGGCTCGATGCAGGCGCGGGCCCGCGTGACGGACCGCGCGCGCGAAGGTCTCGTCGTCGGGTTGTCGATCTGGTGGAAGAAGCTCGCGCCGGACGGCCGCAACGCCAACCAGTTGACGAGCCAGGCACTGACCGATCTCGGCGGTTCCGCGACGTTTTACGACTGCCTCGTCGAAGTTGAGCGGGCCTGAAAGCCGCACCGCACCTTGAAGCCGACGGCGAGCCTCGCAAGTTCGAGGCTGCCGTCTAACCCCATCGGTTTGGCCATTGGCCGCAATATGCCCATGCTACGATGCGTTTTTAGCACGATCATTCGAAAATAATTCAGGAGACGCTGCATGGAGAAAATCTGGCTGAAGTCTTATCCGCCCGGCGTTCCCGCAGAGATCGACCCGACACGCTATTCGTCGGTGGCCGAGTTGCTCGAGGAAGCCTTTCGCGAACACCGCGCGAACCCGGCGTTCGTGTGCATGGGCAAGCAGATCAGCTACGGTGAACTCGACGAGCTCTCGCGCGATCTTGCGGCGTGGCTGCAGTCGAAAGGGCTCGCGCGCGGCGCGCGTGTCGCGATCATGATGCCGAACGTGCTGCAGTATCCGGTCGCAATTGCCGCGATTCTGCGCGCGGGCTATGTGGTCGTGAATGTGAATCCACTGTATACGCCGCGCGAACTCGAACACCAACTGAAGGACAGCGGCGCTGAGGCGATCATCCTGCTCGAGAATTTCGCGGGGACCTTGCAGGCAATCGTGCGCAATACGCCGGTCAAGCATGTGGTCGTCGCGACGATGGGCGACCTGATGGGCATCAAAGGCCCGCTCGTGAACTTCGTGGTGCGCAAGGTCAAGAAGATGGTGCCGGCGTGGAGCCTGCCCGGGCACGTCAAGTTCAACGACGCGGTCTCGGAAGGCGCGCGCCTGACGTTCAAGCCGGTCCAGCAGGGACCTGACGATATCGCGTTTCTGCAATACACGGGCGGCACCACCGGCGTGGCCAAGGGCGCAACGCTGCTGCACCGGAACCTGATCGCGAACGTGCTGCAGTCGGAGGTCTGGCTCAATCCGGTGCGCGCGAACCGCACCGATATCGACCAGTTCATCACGGTCGTTGCGCTGCCGCTGTATCACGTGTTCGCGCTGACCGTGTGCGGGCTGCTGACGATCCGCACCGGCGGTCTCGGCGTGCTGATCCCGAATCCGCGCGATATCCCCGGCATGATCAAGTCGCTCGAGGGTTATGCGATCACGACGATTCCCGCCGTCAACACGCTGTACAACGCGATGTTGAACAGCCCCGACTTCCACAAGCTCGACTTCTCGAAGCTGCTGACCGCGAACGCCGGCGGCATGGCGGTGCAGGAGGCGGTCGCGAAGCGCTGGTTCGAGCGGACGCGCACGCCGATCGTCGAAGGCTATGGGCTGTCGGAAACGTCGCCGTGCGTGACCTGCAACCCTGTCACCGCCACCGAATACAGCGGCACGATCGGCCTGCCGCTGCCGTCGACCGAGATCTCGATTCGCGACGACGCAGGCAACGAAGTGCCGGCCGGCCAGGCAGGCGAGATCTGCATCCGCGGCCCGCAGCTGATGGCGGGCTACTGGAACCGGCCCGACGAAACCGCCAAGGTGATGACGGCCGACGGCTTCTTCAAATCGGGCGACGTCGGCATAATGAACGCGGACGGCTTCGTGAAGATCGTCGATCGCAAGAAGGACATGATTCTGGTGTCCGGCTTCAACGTGTATCCGAACGAAGTCGAGGACGTCGTCGCAAAGCTGCCGGGCGTGTTCGAAGTCGCGGCGGTCGGCGTGCCCGATCAGCATTCCGGCGAGGCCGTGAAGCTATTCGTCGTGAAGAAGGATCCGTCGCTGACCGACGAACAGATCTTCGCGTACTGCAAAACGCAACTGACCGGCTACAAGCGGCCCAAGGTCGTCGAATTCCGCACCGAGCTGCCGAAGAGCAACGTCGGCAAGATCCTGCGCCGCGAGTTGCGCGACGGCAGGGCTTAAGCGAGCGAAGAACAGAAGCCCGGCGCACGAAAGTGCGCCGGGCTTTTTTGTTGCGCCGTGAAAACCCGCGCATAAAAAAAGGCGCCCGAAGGCGCCTTTGAGGCAAACTGCTTTTTTACGACTTATTAGAACTTGTGGCGGATACCAACACGGGCCGTGAACTGATTGTTGGTCGACGAACCGGTCAGGCCGTTGATGCCTGCCGTTGCTGCGACCACCTGGCCCGTTGCGTTGACCGTGTCGCCCAGAGCGTGCTGATATACGCCGACCAGGTACACGTCGGTACGCTTGGACAGGAAGTAATCCACGCCCAGTGCGCCCTGGTGGTACTGAGCACGCGATTGGCCTTCGATCTGCGTGCCGCGCGTGTAGTCATACGCTGCGCCGACCAGCAGTGCCGGGGTCAACTGGTACTTGAAGTTGATTTCGCCGTTGTTGAACGTAGCCTTCTGGCCGGTGAACGGCGACGTGAAGGTCTTGCCCAGGTTGCCGAACTGGATGTTCGAATACGTCAGGCCGATGGTTGCGGCGCCGAACGTGTACGCACCGCCTGCGCCGACGACCTGATACGTGTTAGCCGATGCGAAGCCAGCGTAAATCGGGCTCGTGACTGCGAAGCTAGCCGCAGTAGTACCCACGGCCGGTGTGTTCGTTGCGATCGTGCCGCCGTTGTTGAACAGACCACCCGATGCTGCAGGCGTACGTGCGTTCAGGTAACCAACGCCCAATGCCAGCGGGCCATTGTTATAGCCAGCACCCAACGACCAGATCTGGTTGTGCGTGAAGTCACCAGCGACGCCGCCGAAGCTATACGTGCCGCCGAACGTCAGGCCGTTGTAGTTCGCGCTCGTGTACTTGATCGTGTTGTTGGTGCGATACGCGTTGTTGAAGTTGTCGATATCGCCCGGGTGAGCGGCGATGTAGCCGCCCCACTGATCGCCCGATTCGAACGGACCCACGTAGTCGACGACGGAGTCGTACTGACGACCCAGCGTGACCGTGCCGAAGGTGCTCGACAGACCGACATATGCCTGACGACCGAACATCAGGCCGCCTTGACCGAGCTTGCCGTTGGTCACGTCAAAGCCGTTTTCCAGAACGAACAGCGCCTTCAGACCACCGCCCAAATCTTCCGTGCCACGCAGGCCGAAACGCGAGCCTTGCAGGACGCCGCTGGACATGTCGTACTTGTGAAAGCCACCAGCATTGGTATTCATGTTGATACCAACGTCAACAATGCCGTACAGGGTCACGCTGCTCTGCGCATGAGCGACGCCTGCGAATGCGCCCAGTGCTGCTAGAGCGAGAAGCGACTTTTTCATCGAATGATCTCCAAGGATTACGAATCTTTTGTTCAAGGCGAAATATTTAGTAAGTGCTGAGGCCTTGCTTATCCAACTTCGCGAGAAGTTGCCACGTAATGTAACAAAAGGCATACATGGGACAAAGAAAAAGGAGGCGCTCCGGACGGCCGCTGTTTCGTTTACGCAACATGGTCTAAAATCCGAAATTAACCGCCGATTTCTTGCGGATTGATGCCTGTCGGACCGCGGGTTTCGCGTCGCAAGGCCTTGTCGCACGGACCTTCCGGAACGATGCGGCGGTTGTCGAATCAGGGAGCGCTTTATGTTGCTGGACGAGTTAATTGGCGAGTTTGATCGGGGTTTACGCTCACTGACGGGGGTGTCGCGGATGAGCCGTCCGCTGCCGCTTCCGCAGGCTTCCCCGGCGACGGGCGAATCTCCCGAACTCTCGCCCGCGGAGCGCGCGCATGCGGCTGGTTTGATGCGGGTGAACCACGTCGGCGAAGTGTGCGCGCAGGCGCTTTACCAGGCGCAGAAACTCGCTACCGACTCGCCTTCATTGCGCGCCATGTTCGATCACGCCGCGTCGGAAGAAGAGGATCATCTGGCGTGGACCGCCAAACGCCTGGAGGCGCTCGACTCGCGTCCGAGTCTGCTCAATCCGCTGTGGTATACCGGCGCACTCGCGATCGGGCTCGCCGCGGGACGTCTCGGCAATCGCGTGAGTCTCGGCTTCATGGCCGAAACGGAGCGCCAGGTCGAGCAGCATCTCGACAGTCATTTAGATCAGCTGCCGGCCGCGGACCATGAATCGCGCGCGATCATCGAGCAGATGCGCGCCGATGAAGCGCAGCACGGCAAGGCAGCGATGGACGCGGGCGGCATCGAGTTGCCGTTTCCGGCGCGCGCGTTGATGCGCGCGATGTCGAAGGTGATGACGCGCACCGCCTATTACATATGAGCGTTTCGCCTGCTTTGCTTCGCCGACCGGAGCGCCGCGCGTACCGCGTCGACCATCGCTGAACGCATTATTCGCAAGTGGGACGGCGCCGCGCACGCCGTTCGTCAACCGTCCCCGCAGCGCCGCCTTTTCCCTTTCAGATTCCCTTAACGATCTCTTTCAATCCGCGCTGTTTCCTCGCACTGTTCACGTATCACCTTCACAAGTTGCACTAGCCCATTCATTTATAACGGTTTTCCGCTTTATACGGGACGTGAAGGAGTCGCGCTAAGTCCTTGTTCTAACAAACAAAATCCGGCCGAAAAGCCGGCCGCTCCCTTGACCCGTGTTTAGCGTTCCTCTAAAGTGGGAGACAGTGTGAGAAAGTGTATTTTTGTGTGTTCTCGGCATCACTTTCAGGTAGATTTTCACGGACCGGGCGGGCGGCGCAAACAGCACCGCAATAGGGGAGAGCGAAGTGTTCCAAGGGGCGTCGGCGCTGACGCTCGATGCGAAAGGGCGGATGTCGATTCCCTCTCGTTATCGGGATGCGCTGCAAACACAGGCAGAGGGCCGGGTGACGATCACCAAGCATCCGGACGGCTGCCTGTTGCTCTTTCCGCGCCCCGAATGGGAAATCTTCCGTGACAAGGTCGACAAGCTGCCCATGAACGCAGCCTGGTGGAAACGCATTTTTCTCGGCAATGCAATGGATGTGGATATGGACGGCGCAGGCCGTGTGCTCGTGTCGCCCGAGTTGCGCGCGGCTGGCTCGCTGGAGAAGGAAGTGACGCTGCTCGGCATGGGCCGTCACTTCGAGCTGTGGGATGCACAGATTTACGCGGCGAAGGAACAGGCGGCGATCGCCGAGGGCATGCCCGACGCGTTGAAAGACTTCACGTTCTGATCGCGGCTTATTTATATGGCTTCTGCGATGAGAAACGAATTGCAGCATCGCACGGTGCTGTTGAACGAAGCGGTCGATGCGCTGGTCACGCGCGCCGACGGCACGTATGTGGACGGCACGTTCGGCCGTGGCGGCCATAGCCGCCTCGTGCTGGAGCGGCTCGGCGAAGCGGGGCGATTGATCGCGTTCGATAAAGATCCGCTCGCGATCGCGACGGCGCAGAAGATCGCCGATCCGCGCTTTGCCATCGTCCACGAGAGTTTTGCTTCACTGCGCGCCGCAATGGCGGAGCGCGGGGTAGGGCGTGTGTCGGGGGTGTTGCTGGATCTGGGCGTGTCGTCGCCGCAAGTCGACGATCCGGAGCGGGGCTTCAGCTTCCGCGCCGACGGCCCGCTCGACATGCGGATGGACCCGACGCGCGGCGAATCCGCGGCTGACTGGCTCGCGCGGGCTACGGTGCAGGAACTGACGGAGGTGATACGAGATTATGGGGAAGAACGGTTTGCTTTTCAGATTGCAAAGGCGCTTGTTGCTCGCCGGGCAGAGTCCGACCGTCTTGGGCCTCTCGTCAGCACGGGCGAGCTTGCCCAAATCGTGGCTAACGTCGTCAAAACCCGTGAGAAGGGCAAGGATCCGGCAACCCGCACCTTTCAGGCTATACGGATTCACGTCAATCAAGAGCTTGCGGAGCTGCAAGTCGTTCTAGAAGCAGCGTTGTCGTTGTTGGAGCAAGGGGGGCGGCTGGTGGTCATCAGCTTTCATTCGCTCGAGGACCGTATCGTCAAGCGATTCATGCAGGCGCACGCAAGTACGCCGGCGGTCGACCGCCGCCTGCCGATCCGCGCGGTCGACCTGCCGAGCCCTCCGCTCAAGATCATCGGCCGCGTCTTTGCGAGCGACGCAGAAGTCGCCGACAACCCGCGCGCCCGTTCTGCCGTGATGCGCGTGGCGGAGCGGATCGCGCCATGAACCGCCTCAATATCTTCCTGCTGATCATCGTGATGGGCTGTGCCTTGTCGGTCGTCAACGCGACCAATCAGCAGCGTCAGATCTTTATCCAGCTGCAGCGCGCGCAGTCGCAGGAGCGTCAGCTGCAGCAGGACTATTCGCAGCTTCAATATCAGCAGAGCGCGCTGTCCAAAACGTCGCGCATCGAGCAACTCGCCACCGCCTCGCTGAAGATGCAGTCGGCCACCACGGGCCGCACGCAGTACCTGACGCTCGCCCCGGGTGCCGCAACGGCGATCGACGCTCCCATTCCGACCTCCGCGGCCGCCTCGGCGCCGGTCGCGACCCGTCGCGGAGCCACGCGATGAAAAAATCGTCGGCTCACAAGAGCGTTGCGTTTTCGGCCAACCCGATTCTGTCGGTGCGCCTGCCGATGTGGCGCTCGAAGCTCGTCGTGTTCCTGCTGTTCATGGCGTTCGTCGCGCTCGCCGCGCGCGCGTTCTGGATTCAGGGGCCGGGCAACGCGTTCTATCTGAAACAGGGCGAAATCCGCTATCAGCGCCGCATCGACATGCCGGCCACGCGCGGCAAGATTCTCGACCGCAACGGCCTCGTGCTCGCCACGAGTCTGCCGGTGCGCGCAATCTGGGCGATTCCCGAATCGGTGCCGGACGACCTCGGCGCCGACAAGCTCGACGCGCTCGGCAAACTGCTCGGCATGACCGCGAAGGAATTGCGCACGAAGCTGTCGGAAGACAAGACCTTCGTCTACGTGAAGCGCCAGGTGCCCGTCGACGTCGCCGACAAAGTCGCGGCGCTCGACATCCCCGGCATTTACTCGCGCGCCGAGTACAAGCGCTTCTACCCGGAAGGCGAGATCACCGCTCACCTGATCGGCTTCACCAACGTCGAGGACGAGGGCCAGGAAGGCGTCGAGCTCGGCGACCAGAAGCTGCTCGCGGGCACATCGGGCAGCCGTCGCGTGATCAAGGACCGGATTGGTCACATCATCGAGGACGTCGACGAGCAGGTCGTGCCGCACAACGGCAAGGACGTCGACCTATCGATCGACAGCAAGATCCAGTACATCGCCTATACGAACCTGAAAGCGGCCGTCGAAAAATTCAAGGCGAAGGCCGGCGCGGCGATGGTGATTGACGTGCGCACCGGCGAAGTGCTCGCGCTCGTCAACTACCCGACGTACAACCCGAACGACCGCTCGCACCTGACGGGCGAACAGCTGCGCAACCGCATCCTGACCGACACCTTCGAGCCGGGCTCGATCATGAAGCCGTTCACGGTGTCGCTCGCGCTCGATCTGCACCGGGTGACGCCGACTACACTGGTAGATACGGGCAACGGCCACTTCGTACTCGACGGCGCGCCGATTACCGACGACAGCGGCTTCGGCGTGCTGACGGTCGGCGGCGTGATCCAGAAGTCGAGCAACATCGGCGCGACCAAGATCGCGATGCAGCTGCGGCCCGAAGAAATGTGGAATATGTATACCAGCGTCGGTCTCGGCCAGGCGCCGAAGGTCGGTTTTCCTGGCGCGGCGGCGGGCCGCCTGCGTCCGTGGAAGAGCTGGCGCCGCATCGAGCAGGCGACGATGTCGTACGGCTACGGCCTGTCGGTGTCGCTGTTCCAGCTCGGCCGCGCGTACACCGCGATCGCGCACGACGGCCAGATCATGCCGGTGACGATTTTCCACGCGCCGGGCGACCAGCCGGCCACCGGTCCGCAGATCTTTTCGCCTACCACCGCGCGCGAAGTGCGCGCGATGCTCGAAACCGTCGTGTCGGCGCAAGGTACGTCGCCGGATGCGGCGGTGCCCGGCTATCGCGTCGGCGGCAAGAGCGGTACCGCGTACAAGCACGGGCCGCACGGCTACGACCACTCCAAATATCGCGCGTCGTTCGTCGGCATGGCGCCGATGCCGAATCCGCGCATCGTCGTCGCCGTGTCGGTCGACGAGCCGACGGCGGGTAGCCACTTCGGCGGCCAGGTGTCGGGTCCGGTGTTCTCGGGGATCGTCGGCGATACGCTGCGCGCGCTGAACGTGCCGCCCGACATGCCTGTCAAGCAGATGGTGGTGTCCGACGATTCGGCGCCGCCCGCGCCCGGCGCGCCGTCCGCGCCGCCCGGGGCGAAGAAGCTGCCGACGAACCCCGGCGTGAAGAAGATGACCATTTCCGCCAACCAGAAAACCCATCCAGGAGTCGAGCGATGAGCGCGCTGCGCGAGCAACATCCAGCGCACCGGCAGATCGCCGACGCCCTCGCCTGGCTGCACGCGCACGTGCAGCCAGGCGCACATCTGCACGCGGACACGCGCTCGCTCGCGGCCGGCGACGCGTTCTTCGCGTACGCGGTCGATGGCGCGGACAATCGCGCGTTCATCGACGCGGCGATCGAGCGCGGCGCAGCCGCCGTGCTCGTGCAACCCGAAGGCTTCGCCGGCAAGCTCGACGCGTCCATCGCGCATCCGGTACCGGCATTGAACGAACTCGCCGGCACGATCGCGAGCGCGTGGTATCGCGATCCGAGCGACGCGATGCTCGCGGTCGGCATCACCGGCACGAACGGCAAGACATCTTGCAGCCAATGGGTCGCTGCGGCGCTGTCCGCGCGCGGCACACGCTGTGCGATCGTCGGCACGCTTGGCACCGGCCTCGTTGGCCAGCTCGTGCACACCGGCTTCACCACGCCCGACGCGCCGCAATTGCAGCGCAGCCTCGCGCAATTGCGTGACGCGGGCGCGCAGGCGGTGGCGATGGAAGTGTCGTCGCATGCGCTGCATCAGGGGCGCGTGAACGGCACCGCTTTCGACATCGCGGTGTTCACGAATCTGACGCAGGACCATCTCGATTATCACGGCACGTTCGAGGCCTATGAAGCCGCCAAGGCGCGCCTGTTCGCATGGCCAGAGCTGCGCGCGGCCGTGATCAATCGCGACGATGCCGTCGGCCGGCGTTTGCTCGCGAGCACGCGTGGTCACGCTCGCACCATCGCTTATGGCATCGAGGGCGAGCACAGCGACGCCGGCGCCACGAATGAGCCAGAAGCGGACGCGTGGCTGACCGCATCGAACGTGAGTGCGACCGCGACCGGCACCGCGTTTCATCTGAGCACGTCGGACTGGGGCAACGCCGACGTCGAAGTGCAAACGCTCGGCCTCTTCAACGTCAGCAATCTGCTCGCGGTGCTCGGCGTGCTGCTCGCCGCCGACGTGCCGTTCGACGCGGCGCTCGCCGAACTTGCAAAGCTGGAACCGGTGAACGGCCGCATGCAGCGTTTGGGCGGCCGACTGCAAAACGACGAGCCGCTCGTCGTGATCGATTACGCGCACACACCCGACGCGCTCGAAAAAACGCTCGAGGCCCTGCGCCCGATCGCGACCGCGCGCGGCGGCGAACTCGTCTGCATGTTCGGCTGCGGCGGCGACCGCGATGCGACCAAGCGTCCGCTGATGGGCGCGATCGCCGAGCGGCTGGCGGACAACGTCGTCGTGACGAGCGACAACCCGCGCAGCGAAGATCCGCTCGTGATCATCGAGCAAATTGCCGCGGGCATGCAGGATGCGTCGCAGGCGCGCCGCGTCGAAGACCGCGCGAGCGCGATCCTGCAGGCGATCCGCGGCGCCGCGCGTGAAGACGTGATCGTGCTGGCCGGCAAGGGGCACGAAGCCACACAGGAAATCATGGGCAAGAAACGCGCTTTCTCCGATCAGGACCACGCCCGCCTCGCGCTCGCCGCGCGGGCCACACAAACTCGCGGAGGTGGCGAATGACGATGTTCTCGCTACGTGCAGCCGCCGCGCAGATTCCCGGCGCGAGCGTCACCGGCGACGACAGCGTGCGCTTCGAACGCGTGTCGACCGACAGCCGCAGCGCCGGCCCCGGCGATCTGTTCATCGCGATCAAGGGCGATCGATTCGACGCGCACGATTTCCTGCCGCAAGTCGCCGAGCGCAACGTCGCGGCCGTGCTGGTCGCGCGCACGCCGGAGAACTGGAGCGTGCCGGCGATCCGCGTCGCCGATACGCGCGCAGCGCTCGGCGCGCTCGCGCGCGGCTGGCGTCGTCAGTTCGACCTGCCGCTCGTCGCGGTCACGGGCAGCAACGGCAAAACCACGGTCAAGGAAATGATCGCGTCGATCTTCGCGGCCGCGGTCGGCACGGACGCGCGTCTCGCGACCGCCGGCAATTTCAACAACGACATCGGCCTGCCGCTCACGCTGTTCCGTCTGCACGCCGCGCATCGGCTCGCGGTGGTCGAGCTCGGCATGAATCATCCGGGCGAAACCGAACTGCTCGCGAAGCTCGCCGAGCCGACGGTCGCCGTCGTCAACAACGCGCAGCGCGAGCACCAGGAATTCATGGCGACCGTCGAAGCGGTCGCGCTCGAACACGCGAGCGTGATTCACGTGCTGTCGCCCGAAGGCACGGCAGTGTTCCCCGCCGACGACGCGTACGCGAGCATCTGGCGCGTCGCCGCCACCGGCAACCGCATCATCGACTTCGCGTTGAACAGCGCGGAGCGCACGACCGAAGCCGCGGTGCAGGGCAACTTCGACGGCAAGCGTTTGAGCATCGACACGCCGCAAGGCCATCTCGACGTGACGCTGCAGGTGCTCGGCGATCACAACGCGCACAACGCGCTCGCGGCGACCTCGGCCGCGTTGGCCGCGGGTGTGTCGCTCGACGCGATCCAGCGCGGACTCGAATCGTTCGGCGCGGTGAAGGGCCGTCTGCAGGTCAAGCAGGCCGCGCTCGGCTCGCTCGCGGGCGCAACCGTGATCGACGACACCTACAACGCGAATCCCGATTCGATGCGCGCCGCAATCGACGTGCTCGCGTCGCGTGAATCGCCGCGTGTGCTCGTGATGGGCGACATGGGCGAAGTCGGCGACAACGGCCCGGCGTTTCACCGCGAAATCGGCGCGTATGCGAAAGAGCGCGGTATCGACGCGCTGTACGCGATGGGCGACGCCTCGCGCGACGCCTGCACCGCATACGGCGCGGGCGCGCACCACGTCGCCGATGTCGGCGCGCTGGTCGCGCAACTGCATCAGGCCGGTTTCGGCGCTGCTGCAACGCTTCTCGTGAAAGGCTCGCGCTTCATGCAGATGGAGCGCGTGGTGGACGCCGTTACGAGTCCACAACCCAACGCAGCGGGCACGACGCCCGCCGCACATTGAAATAGAAGGATCCAGGCATGCTACTGGCGCTGGCGCAATGGCTGCAGAATGACGCAAGCTTCTTGCGCGTGTTCAGTTATCTGACGTTTCGCGCGGTGATGGCGACCATCACCGCGTTGTTGATCGGGCTCGTCTGCGGCCCGGCGGTCATTCGCAAGCTGACCGCAATGAAGGTCGGCCAGGCCGTTCGCAAGGACGGCCCGCAAACTCATCTCGTCAAATCGGGCACGCCGACGATGGGCGGCGTGCTGATCCTGCTCGGCATCGGCGTGGCCACGCTGCTGTGGGCCGATCTGACCAACCGCTTCATCTGGATCGTGATGCTCGTCACGTTCGGCTTCGGCGTGATCGGCTGGGTCGACGATTACCGCAAGGTCGTCTACAAGGACCCGCGCGGCATGTCATCGCGCGAGAAGTATTTCTGGCAATCGGTGATCGGCCTGTTCGCGGCGGTGTATCTCGCATTCAGTGTGTCCGAGGCGAGCAACGTGCGCGTGTTCGACCTGTTCATGGCGTGGGTGCGCAGTGGCCTGTCGATGGGCCTGCCCGCGCGCGCCGACCTGTTGCTGCCGTTCTTCAAGTCGATCACGTATCCGCTCGGCGTGTGGGGCTTCATCGTGTTGACGTATCTGGTGATCGTCGGCGCGAGCAACGCGGTGAATCTGACCGACGGCCTCGACGGCCTCGTGATCATGCCGGTCGTGCTGGTCGGCGGGTCGCTCGGTGTGTTCGCGTACGTGATGGGCAGCTCGGTCTACTCGAAATACCTGCTGTTTCCGCACATTCCCGGCGCGGGCGAATTGCTGATCTTCTGTTCGGCGATGGGTGGCGCGGGGCTTGCGTTCCTGTGGTTCAACACGCACCCGGCGCAGATGTTCATGGGCGACGTCGGCGCGCTCGCACTCGGCGGTGCGCTCGGCACGGTCGCGGTGATCGTGCGTCAGGAAATCGTGCTGTTCATCATGGGCGGCATTTTCGTTGCGGAGACGCTGTCGGTGATGCTGCAGGTCACGTGGTTCAAATACACGAAGCGCCGTTACGGCGAAGGGCGGCGGTTCTTCAAGATGGCGCCGCTGCATCATCATTTCGAATTGTCGGGCTGGAAGGAAACACAGGTGGTCGTGCGGTTCTGGATCATCACGTTGATGTTGTGCCTATTCGGTTTGTCCACTCTCAAATTGCGTTAAGCAGCAGTATTTAAGGAAGCAGGCGATGTTCGGCGAGAAGTTTCGGGATCGGCAAAAGCCGATGGTGCTCGTGCTGGGACTGGGTGAATCCGGTCTCGCGATGGCGCGCTGGTGCGCCAGGCACGGCTGTCGGCTGCGCGTGGCAGATACGCGCGAAGTGCCGCCGAACCTGTCCGCGCTCGAAGCGCATGGTGTCGATGCCGATTTCGTCGGCGGTCCGTTTTCGCCGGTGCTGCTCGAAGGCGTCGAGCTGGTCGCGATCAGCCCGGGGCTGTCGCCGCTCGCCGCCGATCTGCTGCCGCTGATCACGGCGGCGCGCGAGCGGGGCATTCCGGTGTGGGGCGAACTCGAACTGTTTTCGCAGGCGCTGCGCACGCTCGGCGAGTCCGGCTACGCGCCGAAGGTGATCGCGATCACCGGAACGAACGGCAAGACCACGACGACGAGCCTGACCGGCCTGCTGTGCGAACGCGCGGGCAAGAAGGTCGCGGTGGCGGGCAACATCAGCCCGTCGCTGCTCGACAAGCTGTCCGAAGCAATCGATCAGACCGCGCTGCCCGACGTGTGGGTGCTCGAACTGTCGAGCTTCCAGCTTGAGACCTCACATACGTTTGCGCCGGACGCGGCGGTCGTGCTGAACATCACGCAGGATCATCTGGACTGGCACGGCGGACTCGATGCGTACGCGGCCGCGAAGGGCCGCATCTTCGGTACACGAACGGTGCGCGTGCTGAATCGCGACGACGCCCGTGTGATGTCGCTCGCGCCCACCAGCGGCGAGGCGGAGGTCATCACGTTCGGCGTGACCGAGCCGAAGAACGACGGTGACTACGGCCTGTTGCGCGAGAACGGCATGGTGTGGCTCGTCGAGGCGCAAGATCGCGACGCGACCGACGAACCTACCACGAAGCGCCGCCGCAAGAACGAAGCAGCCGCAACGCCCGACATCGCGCTGAAGCGTCTGATGCCCGCCGACGCGCTGCGCATCCGCGGCTTGCACAACGCCGCCAACGCATTAGCCGCGTACGCGCTCGCGCGTGCGATCGGTCTGCCCGGCGCGCCGCTGCTGCACGGCCTGCGCGAATACCGCGGCGAACCGCATCGCGTGGAACTGATCGCGTCGATCGACGGCATCGACTACGTGGACGACAGCAAGGGCACCAACGTCGGCGCGACGGTCGCCGCGCTCGATGGTCTCGCGCAACGCGTCGTGCTGATCGCGGGCGGCGACGGCAAGGGCCAGGAATTCGAGCCGCTCGCCGCGCCGGTGATGCGCTGGTGCCGCGCGGTGATGCTGATCGGCCGTGACGCGCCGCAGATTCGCGCGGCGCTCGAACATTGCGGCGTCGCGATGACCGATCACGCGACGCTCGAAGAAGCGACACGCGCAGCCGCCGCCATCGCGCAGCCCGGCGACGCGGTGCTGTTGTCGCCCGCGTGCGCGAGCTTTGACATGTTCAAGGGATACGCACATCGTGCGGCGGTATTCCGCAGCACGGTCGAAGATATCGCGGCCGAACGGGGGACGATGATATGAGCTGGTCGGAACGTTTCGGCTCGCGGGAAGCCACCGGGGGCAACGGCGCCGCCGCAGGTACGTCTACCCGCACGACCACCCGCACGGGCGGCAGCGGTCTCGCGAGCGCGGTCAACGGCGTGCGGCCGCTGCGCTCGCGCATGCTCGACTACGACCACTCGCTGCTGTGGGTCGTCGTCGCGCTGCTCGGACTCGGCATCGTGATGGTGTACTCGGCGTCGATCGCGATGCCCGATTCGCCGAAGTACGCGTCGTATCGCGACTGGGCGTTCCTCGTGCGCCAGATCGTCTTCGTGCTGATGGGCTCGGCGGTCGGCATCGTATCGTTCCGCATTCCGATTTCGACGTGGGACAAGTACGCGCCGAAGCTCTTCCTGATCTCGCTCGTCGCGCTCGTGATCGTGTTGATCCCGCACGTCGGCAAGGGCGTGAACGGTGCGCGCCGCTGGATTCCGCTCGGCATCACGAACATGCAGCCGTCGGAAATCATGAAGCTCGCGGTGACGATCTACGCGGCGAACTACACGGTACGCAAGCAGGAATACATGCACAGCTTCGCCAAGGGCTTTCTGCCGATGGCGGTCGCGGTCGGCCTGGTCGGCGCGCTGCTGCTGCTCGAGCCGGACATGGGCGCGTTCATGGTGATCGCGGCGATCGCGATGGGCGTGCTGTTCCTCGGCGGCGTGAACGGCAAGCTGTTCGGCGGTCTCGTCGCGACCGCGGTGGGCACGTTCACGTTGCTGGTGTGGGCGTCGCCTTGGCGTCGTGAGCGGATCTTCGCGTACCTCGATCCGTGGGACGATCGCTACGCGCAGGGCAAGGCGTATCAGCTGACGCACTCGCTGATCGCGTTCGGGCGTGGCGAGTGGTTTGGCGTCGGTCTCGGCGGCAGCGTCGAGAAGCTTAACTATCTGCCTGAAGCGCATACCGACTTCATTCTCGCGGTGATCGGCGAGGAACTGGGTTTCGTCGGCGTGCTCGTCGTGATTCTGATGTTCTACTGGATCGTGCGCCGCTCGTTCGAGATCGGCCGTCAGGCGCTAGCGCTCGATCGCACGTTCGCGGGTCTGGTCGCGAAGGGCGTCGGCATCTGGTTCGGCGCACAGACCTTCATCAACATGGGTGTGAACCTCGGTCTTTTACCGACCAAAGGCCTCACGTTGCCGCTCGTCAGCTACGGCGGGTCGGGCATCTTGCTGAACTGTGTCGCGATCGCCGTGCTGATGCGAGTGGATTACGAGAATCGTGTGTTGATGCGCGGGGGCAAGGTATGACGGCTCTGCCACAACGCACGCTGATGGTGATGGCCGGCGGCACCGGGGGACACGTGTTCCCGGGGCTCGCGGTCGCGCATCTGATGCAGGCGTGGGGCTGGAAAGTCGTGTGGCTCGGCAACCCCGCAGGCATGGAAGCGACGCTGGTGCCGAAGCACGGCATTCCGATGGAGTACGTGCGCTTCGGCGGCGTGCGCGGCAAGGGGCTGAAGACCAAGCTGATGCTGCCGGTCAACCTGCTGCGCGCGTGCACGCAGAGCCTGAGTGTGCTGCGTCGCGTGAAGCCCGACGTCGTGCTCGGCATGGGCGGCTACATCACGTTCCCGGCCGGGCTGATGACCGCGCTGAGCGGGTGCCCGCTCGTGCTGCACGAACAGAATTCGATCGCCGGTCTCGCGAACAAGGTGCTCGCGAAGCTCGCGAAACGCGTTCTGGTCGCGTTTCCGAATGCGCTGCCGCACGGCGAATGGACCGGCAATCCGATTCGTGAGGAACTTGCGCGCGCGAATGCACCCAAAGCACGCTACGCGCAGCGTAACGGTCCGCTGAACGTGCTCGTCGTGGGTGGCAGTCTCGGCGCCGCCGCGTTGAACGAAGTCGTGCCGCGTGCGCTCGCGCTGTTAGCGCCCAATGAAAGACCGCGCATCGTTCATCAGGCGGGCGCGAAGCATATCGACGCGCTGCGCGAGAACTATGCGGCCGCAGGCTTGCAGGCAGGCGCGGACGTGTCGCTCGTGCCGTTCATCGACGACATGACGAGCGCCTATGCGCAGGCCGATCTGGTGATCTGCCGCTCGGGCGCGATGACGGTGTCGGAGATATCGGCGGTCGGCGTCGCGGCGCTGTTCGTGCCGTTCCCGTACGCGGTCGACGATCACCAGACTACTAATGCAGCGTTCCTCGCCGACAACGGCGCGGCGCTGGCCGTGCAACAACGCGACCTGTCGGCGGAAAAGCTCGCCGACTGGTTGCGTAGCCAGACGCGGGAGAGTCTCGCGGAAATGGCGGAGCGTTCGCGCTCGCTCGCGAAACCGGATGCCACCGAACAGGTCGCGCAGATCTGCGCGACGGTGGCGGGTGCGGGTTCGATGGCGGGCGTGAGCCCAGAAGGAAAGCAATGAAACACATCGTCAAACATATTCATTTCGTCGGTATCGGCGGCGTCGGCATGAGCGGCATCGCCGAAGTGCTCGTCAATCTCGGCTATCAGGTGAGCGGCTCGGACCTGTCGGGCAACGCGGTCACCGAGCGCCTCGCCCGGCTCGGCGCGCGCATTTCGATCGGGCACGCGGCGGAGAACATCGATGGCGCGAACGCGGTGGTGGTGTCGACCGCGGTGCGCAGCGACAACCCGGAAGTGCTGGCCGCGCGTCATCGCCGCATTCCGATCGTGCCGCGCGCGGTGATGCTCGCGGAACTCATGCGACTGAAGCAGGGCATCGCGATCGCCGGCACGCACGGCAAGACCACGACCACCTCGCTGGTCGCGAGCGTGCTCGCCGCGGGCGGGCTCGATCCGACCTTCGTGATCGGCGGCCGGCTGATCAGTGCGGGCGCGAATGCGCGTCTGGGCACCGGCGACTTCATCGTCGCCGAGGCGGACGAATCGGACGCGTCGTTCCTGAACCTGTTCCCGGTGATCGAAGTCATCACGAACATCGACGCCGATCATATGGATACCTATGGTCACGACTTCGCGCGTCTGAAGCAGGCGTTCATCGAATTCACGCACCGTTTGCCGTTCTATGGCATCGCGGTGCTGTGCGTCGACGATCCGAACGTGAAGGAGATCCTGCCGTTCGTGTCGAAGCCGATCATCCGCTACGGTTTGGCGGCCGATGCGCAGGTGCGCGCGGTCAACGTCGAAGCGCGCGAAGGCCGCATGCATTTCACCGTGATGCGCGAAGACGCGGCGCCGCTCGACGTCACGTTGAACCTGCCGGGCGAGCACAACGTGCAGAACGCGTTGGCCGCAATTGCAATTGCGACTGAACTTGAAGTGAAAGATGCCGATATCCAGCGAGCGCTCGCGGATTTCAACGGCGTCGGTCGACGCTTCCAGCGTTACGGCGAAGTGCCGGTCGTCAGTGACGGTGAGGCCGCGGGCTCCTACACGCTGGTGGACGACTACGGTCACCACCCAGTCGAAATGGCCGCCACGGTGGCGGCGGCGCGCGGCGCATTTCCGGGCCGGCGCCTGGTGCTGGCGTTCCAGCCGCACCGCTTCACGCGCACGCGTGATTGCTTCGAGGATTTCGTGAAAGTGCTGTCGACCGTCGACGCGCTCGTGCTGACCGAAGTCTATGCGGCCGGCGAAGCGCCGATCGTCGCCGCGGACGGCCGCGCATTGGCGCGCGCGCTGCGTGTCGCGGGCAAGGTCGAGCCGGTGTTCGTCGATACGGTCGATGAAGTGCCGGACGCGCTCTCTGCGGTGGTGCGCGACGGTGATGTGGTGATTACGATGGGCGCGGGTTCGATCGGCGGTGTGCCGGGTCGCCTCGCTCAGGAACTGAAGGTGTGAGATGAGCGGTATCGATCCAAAAAAATTCGGCAAGGTGGCCGTGCTGCTCGGTGGTAATTCCGCCGAGCGCGAAGTGTCGCTCAATTCCGGACGCCTCGTGTTGCAAGGTCTGCGCGACGCGGGCGTCGACGCGCATCCGTTCGATCCGGCCGAGCGTCCGTTGTCGGCATTGAAGGAAGAGGGCTTCGTGCGCGCGTTCAACGCGCTGCATGGCGGCTACGGCGAAAACGGGCAGATCCAGGGCGCGCTCGATTTTTACGGCATCCGCTACACCGGTAGCGGTGTGCTCGGCTCGGCGCTCGGTCTCGACAAGTTCCGCACCAAGCTCGTGTGGCAGCAGCTCGGCATTCCGACGCCGCCGTTCGAAGCGGTGCTGCGCGGTGACGACTACGAGGCGCGTGCGCAAGAGATCGTCGCGAAGCTCGGTCTGCCGCTGTTCGTGAAGCCGGCGAGCGAAGGTTCGAGCGTCGCCGTGATCAAGGTGAAGAGCGCGGACGCGTTGCCGGCCGCGTTGATCGAAGCGGCGAAGCACGACCGCATCGTCGTGGTCGAGAAGAGCATCGAAGGCGGCGGCGAATACACCGCGTGCATCGCCGGTAATCTGGACCTGCCGGTGATCCGCATCGTGCCCGCCGGCGAGTTCTACGACTATCACGCGAAGTACATCGCGAACGACACGCAGTATCTGATTCCGTGCGGTCTGAGCGCCGCAGAGGAAGCGCGCCTGAAAGTGCTCGCACGCCGCGCGTTCGACGTGCTCGGCTGCACCGACTGGGGCCGCGCGGACTTCATGCTCGATGGCGAAGGCAAGCCGTACTTCCTCGAAGTGAACACGGCGCCTGGCATGACCGATCACTCGCTGCCGCCGAAAGCGGCGCGTGCGGTCGGCATCAGCTATCAGGAACTCGTGGTCGGCGTGTTGGCGCTGACGCTGCAGGATTAACCAGGGTAAGCGCAAGCAACACCATGTGGAACAACGTTCGCCAGCTCAATCTCGCCACCAACGCGCTGCACGCGTTGCTGGTGCTCGTGCTGCTGGCGGCGGGCGGTTACTGGCTGATCCAGCGCCCGAATTTCGCGCTGCGCGAGATCCAGATCGACGGCGACACTGAGCACATCAATTCGCCGACGGTGCGCGCCGGCGTGGTGGGGCGCCTGAAGGGCAACTACTTCACGGTCGATCTCGACGCCGCGCGGCAGGCGTTCGAGCAGATGCCGTGGGTGCGTCACGCGAGCGTGCGGCGCGTGTGGCCGAATGCACTGGCTGTCACGCTCGAGGAGTACAAGCCGCTAGGGACGTGGGGCAGCGATCAGCTGGTGAGCGTGGACGGCGAGCTGTTCACCGCGAACCAGGGCGAGCTCGACGGAGAACTGCCCGCGTTCGACGGCCCGGACGGTACGGCGAAGGAAGTCGTCGCGCGGTATCACGACTTCCAGAAGTGGTTCGCGGCGATCAACGCGACGCCCGAGGGAGTGACGCTGTCGCCGCGCTATGCGTGGACGGTGAAGCTGTCGAACGGCACGCAGGTGGAGCTGGGCCGCGAGCGCAATCAGGACACGCTGGCCGATCGCAGCAAACGCCTGACCGCGGCATGGGGCGCGGTGACGCAACGTTGGGGAAAGGATATCGAGAATGCGGACTTGCGCTATCCGAACGGTTTCGCGATTCGTGCCGCTGGCATGCGCTTCATCAGCGAACCCGACAAGGGCAAGAAGTAAACGGACATCACACGCACTGAGCACGCTATGAGTAAAGACTATAAGGATCTGCTGGTCGCCCTCGACATCGGGACGTCGAAGGTAGTGGCCATCGTCGCCGAGTTGAAGGGCGAGGGTCACTACGAGGTGATCGGTCTCGGCCAGAGCGAATCGAAGGGGCTCAAGAAGGGCGTGGTGGTGAATATCGAAGCCACCGTGCAGTCGATTCAGCGCGCGCTCGAGGAAGCCGAGCTGATGGCCGACTGCAAGATCACGAACGTGTTCACCGGGATCGCCGGCAGCCATATCCGCAGCTTCAATTCGAGCGGCATGGTCGCGATCAAGGAGAAGGAAGTCACGCAGGCCGACGTCGCGCGCGTGATCGAAACGGCCAAGGCAATCAACATCCCGACCGATCAGCAGGTGCTGCATATCCTCACGCAGGAATTCATCATCGACGGTCAGGAAGATGTGCGCGAGCCGATCGGCATGAGCGGCATCCGCCTCGAAGTGAAGGTGCATATCGTCACCGGCGCGGTCAGCGCGGCGCAGAACATCGTCAAGTGCGTGCGCCGCTGCGGCCTCGAAGTGAACGACCTGATCCTGCAGCCGCTCGCGTCGTCGCTCGCGGTGCTGACGGAAGACGAAAAGGAACTGGGCGTGGTGCTGGTCGACATCGGCGGCGGCACCACGGACATCGCGATCTTCAGCGAAGGCGCGATTCGCCACACCGCCGTGATTCCGATCGCCGGCGATCAGATCACCAGCGACATCGCGATGGCGCTGCGCACGCCGACGCCGGATGCCGAAGACATCAAGGTCGATTACGGCATCGCCAAGCAGGCGCTCGCCGATCCGGACGAGATGATCGAAGTGCCGGGTCTCGGCGAGCGCGGTCCGCGCACGCTGTCGCGCCAGGCGCTGGCGGCCGTGATCGAGCCGCGTGTCGAAGAACTGTTTTCGCTCGTGCAGCAGGTGGTGCGCGAGTCGGGTTACGAAGAACTGCTGAGCTCAGGCGTCGTATTGACGGGCGGCGCGTCGATGATGATCGGCATGGTCGAGCTCGGTGAGGACATTTTCCTGAAGCCGGTGCGCATTGGCGTGCCGGAGTACGCGGGCGGTCTCGCCGACGTCGTGCGCAATCCGCGCTATTCGACGGCGATGGGCCTGCTCGTCGAAGGGCGCTCGCAGCGTATGCGCGGGCGCAAGGTTGCGGTGCAGTCGGGGTCGATGGGACAGGTGTTCTCGCGCATGAAGGACTGGTTCCTCGGCAACTTCTGAGCAAGGGTTTCGAGAAATTCGCGCTGGTGCCGGCGGCCGGTGCGCGACAGGAGGTTGCCCGATCTCCTGCCGGATAACGCCGAGTGGCAGTAACTTTTTATCTTGACGGAGGCAACATGGAATTCCAGATGCTGGAAACCGAAACGAGCGGCACCATCATCAAGGTCGTCGGAGTCGGTGGCGCTGGCGGCAATGCCGTTCAGCACATGATCAACAAAGGCGTGCAAGGCGTCGACTTCATCGTGATGAACACGGACGCGCAGGCGCTGTCGCGCTCGCGCGCCACCGCGGTGATCCAGCTCGGCAACACGGGGCTGGGCGCAGGAGCCAAGCCGGAAATGGGCCGCGCCGCCGCTGAAGAAGCACGCGAGCGTATCGCCGACGCACTGCGCGGCGCGCACATGGTGTTCATCACCGCCGGCATGGGTGGCGGCACGGGCACGGGCGCGGCACCGGTCGTCGCGCAGATCGCGAAGGAAATGGGCATTCTGACCGTCGGCGTCGTCAGCAAGCCGTTCGAATTCGAAGGCGGCAAGCGCATGCGCGTGGCGGAAGCCGGTTCGCAGCAACTGGAGGATCACGTCGACTCGCTGATCGTCGTGCTGAACGACAAGCTGTTCGAGGTGATGGGCGACGACGCCGAGATGGACAAGTGCTTCCAGTGCGCTGACGACGTTCTGAACAACGCGGTTGCGGGCATTGCGGAAATCATCAACGTCGACGGTCTCGTGAACGTCGACTTCGAAGACGTGAAGACCGTGATGGGCGAGCAGGGCAAGGCGATGATGGGCACGGCGACGGTGGCCGGCGTCGATCGCGCGCGTCTCGCGGCAGAGCAGGCCGTCGCTAGCCCGCTGCTGGAAGGCGTCGATCTGTCGGGCGCGCGTGGCGTGCTGGTCAACATCACGTCGAGCCGTTCGCTGCGTCTGTCGGAAACGCGCGAAGTGATGAACACGATCAAGAGCTATGCCGCGGAAGATGCCACGGTGATCTTCGGCGCCGTGTACGACGATGCGATGGGCGACGCGCTGCGCGTGACGGTCGTGGCAACGGGTCTCGGCCGCGCGGCGAAGAAGCAGCAATCGGCACCGATGACGCTGCTGCGCACCGGCACCGACAACCAGCCGGTCGGCGCGATGGCGCACGCAGCGTATGCACCGGCGGCAGGCCATGCCAGCACGGCCGACTACGGCGCGCTCGACACGCCGGCGGTGTGGCGCACGTCGCGCGACACGGCGGCCTCGCACGTGCAGGCGCTGCAGGAAAAGGGCGTCGATACGTACGACATTCCGGCATTCCTGCGCAAGCAGGCGGACTGAGCGCACGGGCAGGCTTCGTTGCCGCGCTGCGAGTCGCATCGCAGGTGCAGCGCTGGCGGACGAATGCACGAGCGTGGCGGGTGAACGGCAAGCAGGTCGCGTATCGTCTGGTTCGCGGCGGGGGCAACTGCCCTCTGCGGATTCGCGAAGCGGACGGAGTGACCGTCGCCGCACGGTGTGGCTTATAGTTGCAAGGGCCGAACCGATATTCACTGCGACACGATGACGTGCGAGCGTGCTTCGCATCGATGCAAAGGACTGAGCATGATCAAGGAAGGTGAGAAGCTGCCCGACGCGACGCTCTTCGAGTATGTCGAAGACGAC
The DNA here is from genome assembly GCF_040948685.1 of Paraburkholderia sp. BR14374. Taxonomy (NCBI): domain Bacteria; kingdom Pseudomonadati; phylum Pseudomonadota; class Betaproteobacteria; order Burkholderiales; family Burkholderiaceae; genus Paraburkholderia; species Paraburkholderia sp. BR14374. The sequence continues at coordinate 25,962 of NZ_JBFPKF010000005.1, forward strand.
CGCGCGGGCTGCACGATCGGACCGAACAGTTTCGACGTGCGCGAGCAGACGGCGGGCAAACGCGTGGTGATCTTCGGATTGCCCGGCGCGTTCACGCCGACCTGTTCGGCCAAGCATGTACCGGGCTATGTCGAGCATGCCGAGCAGTTGCGCGCTGCCGGCATCGACGAAATCTGGTGCGTGTCCGTCAACGACGCGTTCGTGATGGGCGCGTGGGGACGCGATCAGCACACCTCGGGCAAGGTGCGCATGATGGCGGACGGTAGTGCGGCTTTTACACGGGCGCTTGGTCTGGAGCAGGATCTGTCGGCGCGCGGCATGGGGATTCGTGCCCTGCGCTACGCGATGGTGGTCGACGACGGCGTGGTCAAGACGCTGAACGTCGAGGCTGCCGGCAAATTCGAAGTCAGCGATGCAGCGAGTATCCTCGCCACGTTGAGCTAGTTGCTGACGTCGCAGCTTCGCCGCGGCCAGCGTGTTCATGTCGCGTGGCGCGACGGCAACGGTGACTACGACGCTTTTGTGACAGGCCGTTACGCGGGCCGATGACCGGAAACGCCTCCGTTCCGGGGCATCGGCCCGTCACGCTTTCCGTCGCTAAGCCCAATGGGTAATGCAGCGAAACAGATTGTCACGTTCCCCGCAAAGACGCTGGTCTGGGGATTGGAGTATAATTGCGCCTATGGAATAAAAAATCCTGATTAGGATTTTCAATCGAACAGAAGACCACCATGTTGAAGCAGCGCACAATCAAATCGATCGTCAAGACTGTCGGCATCGGGTTGCACTCCGGCCGTAAAGTCAATCTGACGCTCCGTCCGGCGGGGCCGGACACTGGCATCGTGTTTTCGCGCGTGGATTTGCCCACGCCCGTGGACATTCCTGCGTCGGCGATGGCGATTGGCGATACGCGTCTGGCTTCCGTGTTGCAGAAAGACGGCGCGCGCGTGTCGACCATCGAGCATCTGATGTCCGCCTGCGCCGGTCTTGGCATCGACAACCTTTACGTCGACGTCACCGCCGAAGAAATCCCGATCATGGACGGCAGCGCGGGTTCGTTCGTGTTCCTGATCCAGTCGGCGGGTATCGAAGAGCAGAACGCGCCGAAGAAATTCATCAAGGTCACGAAGCCGGTCGAAATCCGCGACGGCGACAAGTTCGCGCGCCTCGATCCGTATTTCGGCTTCAAGCTCAAGTTCACGATCGACTTCCGTCACCCCGCCGTCGACAAAACCGGTCAGGCGCTGGAAGTGGATTTCGCCAACACGTCGTACGTGCGCGAAATCGCGCGCGCCCGCACGTTCGGCTTCGCGCATGAAGTGGAAACGATGCGTGAGCTCGGCCTCGCGCGCGGCGGCAGCATGGACAACGCGATCGTGCTCGACGAGTACCGCATCCTGAACAACGACGGTCTGCGTTACGACGACGAGTTCGTCAAGCACAAGATGCTCGACGCGATCGGCGACCTGTATGTGGTCGGTCACCCGCTGCTCGCGTCGTACACCGCGTACAAGTCGGGCCACGGCCTGAACAACGCGCTGCTGCGTGAGCTGCTCGCGCACGAAGACTCGTACGAAATCGTCACCTTCGAAGACACGCAGAAAGCCCCGCGCGGCTTCGCGTACGAAACGCAGACGGCGTTCGCATAAAGCCAGCGTGACAGGCAGGCAAATGAAAAACGGCCCCTCGGGGCCGTTTTTTTCGTTCAGCGTTCAGCGATTGCGCCGATGCCGCGCGGCTATGCGCGCAAGCGCTTCCTGCAACGGCGACGGCTCGAGCGATTCGCTCAACGCCTGCAGCGCGGCGGCGCCGGCCGGCGTCATGCGCGCCTGCTTGACGGGCGGCGGTTCTTTCAGCGGCTGCGGCCGCACGCGAATTTTCAGCGACTGCACGGGCCAGCCGCGCTGCTGCAAATCCACCAGCAGCCGCGGCTCCAGATGCCGCAGACGCGCCGCAAGCGCGTTGTGCGCGGCGAATAGGGCCAGCACGCCCTCCTTGATGAAGCCGGGCTCGACGCTCGTCGCCAGATAATCGGGCAAAAGCTCGCGCAGGTCCTTCTCGAGAGCGGCGATCTGCTCGACGCCCGCGCGCAGCGCCGCGAACGCGTCCGTGCGGCCGAGAACCTCGGCGAGCGGTTGCGGGCGGCGCAGATCGAACTGCTTCGGCGGCCTTGAAAAGGACGAAAAACGGCTCATGTTTGGCATTGACATGTGAGCTCGCCCCATGCGCGCTCACGCCGCGATTGTACCGCGCGGGCAGCTTGCGATGCCGGTCAGCGCCGCGCCGAAGGTTGCCCGACAGGGCCGGCCAGAGCCGGTGCCGTCACGGCTCCGACACGAGCGCAGCCGGAGGCGCGTGCTAAAATGCCCGATTCGAATTCACTCTTGGACTAAGCCGCCGAGGACTTTCCGACCCAGGCGCGGTATGCATGTAGCGCACACCGCGAGCCAGCCGAAGCCGCGACGCAGACACCGATCCGATGACCACCGGTTTTCTACAGAAGATTTTTGGCAGCCGTAATCAGCGGCTTGTCAAGCAATATCAAAAGACCGTCGCGGCGATCAATGCGCTCGAGCCGCAGATCGAGCAATTGACGGATGACCAACTGCGCGCCAAAACGGGTGAATTCCGCCAGCGCGTCGCGAGCGGCGAATCGCTCGACAAGATCCTGCCGGAGGCGTTCGCGGTCTGCCGCGAGGCCAGCAAGCGGGTGCTGAAGATGCGCCACTTCGACGTGCAGCTGATCGGCGGTATGGCGCTGCACTACGGCAAGATCAGCGAAATGCGCACCGGCGAAGGCAAGACGCTCGTCGCGACGCTGCCGGTCTACCTGAACGCGCTGTCGGGCCGCGGCGTCCACGTGGTCACGGTCAACGACTACCTCGCGCAGCGCGACGCCGAATGGATGGCGCGTCTCTATAACTTCCTCGGTCTGTCGGTCGGTATCAACCTGTCGCAGATGGAGCACACGGCGAAGCAGCAAGCCTACGCCGCCGACATCACCTACGGCACCAACAACGAATTCGGCTTCGACTATCTGCGCGACAACATGGTCTACGAGACCGACGCGCGCGTGCAGCGTAGCCTGAACTTCGCGGTCGTCGACGAGGTGGACTCGATCCTGATCGACGAAGCGCGTACGCCGCTGATCATCTCCGGCCAGGCCGAAGATCACACCGAACTCTACGTGCGCATGAACGCGCTCCCGCCGCTGCTCGAGCGCCAGATCGGCGAAGAGAAGGCGGACGGCACCGGCGTCGAGAAGCCGGGCGACTACACGCTGGACGAAAAAGGCCGTCAGGTGTTCCTGACCGAGTCTGGCCACGAAAAGGCCGAGCGCCTGCTCTCCGAGTGGGGCCTGATCGGCGAGGGCGAAAGCCTGTACGCGCCGCAGAACATCACGCTGATGCACCACGTGTACGCGGCGCTGCGCGCGCACACGCTGTTCTTCAAGGATCAGCACTACGTCGTGCAGAACGGCGAAGTGATCATCGTCGACGAATTCACCGGCCGTCTGATGGCCGGCCGCCGCTGGTCGGACGGTCTGCACCAGGCGGTCGAGGCGAAGGAGCACGTGAAGATCCAGAGCGAGAACCAGACGCTCGCGTCGATCACGTTCCAGAACTACTTCCGCATGTACGCGAAGCTGGCCGGCATGACCGGCACGGCCGACACCGAAGCGTACGAATTCAACGAGATCTACGGTCTCGAAACGGTCGTGATCCCGACCAACCGTCCGCCCAAGCGGATCGACAAGCAGGATCAGATCTACAAGACCGCGAAGGAACGCTACGACGCGGTGATCCGCGACATCCGCGAGTGCTACGAACGCGGTCAGCCGGTGCTGGTCGGCACGACGTCGATCGAGAACTCGGAGCTGCTGTCGCATCTGCTGAAGCAGGCCGGCTTGCCGCACGAAGTGCTGAACGCGAAGCAGCATGCGCGCGAAGCGGCGATCGTCGCCGAAGCGGGCCGTCCGCAACGCATCACGATCGCAACCAACATGGCCGGCCGTGGCACGGACATCGTGCTCGGCGGCAACGCGGAGAAGCAGGCGTCGTTCATCGAGCAGGACGAAACGCTCTCCGACGACGAAAAGCAGCGCCGCATCCAGAAGCTGCACGACGAATGGCAGACGCTGCACGATCAGGTGAAGGCCGCGGGCGGTCTGCACATCATCGGCACCGAGCGTCACGAGTCGCGCCGGATCGACAACCAGCTGCGCGGCCGCGCGGGCCGTCAGGGTGACCCGGGTTCGTCGCGCTTCTATCTGTCGCTGGAAGATCCGCTTCTGCGCATTTTCGCGGGCGACCGCGTGCGCGCGATCATGGACCGCCTGAAGATGCCGGAAGGCGAGGCGATCGAAGCAGGCATCGTCTCGCGTTCGATCGAATCGGCGCAGCGCAAGGTCGAGGCACGCAACTTCGATATTCGTAAGCAATTGCTCGAATACGACGACGTGTCGAACGACCAGCGCAAGGTGATCTACCAGCAGCGCAACGAATTGCTCGAAGCGAACGACATCACCGAGACCATCACCGCGATGCGTCATGGCGTGATTTCCGACATCGTGCATCAGTTCGTGCCGGTGGGCAGCATCGAAGAACAGTGGGACGTGCCCGAGCTCGAAGAAGTGCTGCGCAACGAATGGCAGCTCGACCTCGCGATCCAGGAAATGATCAACGAGTCGAACTCGATCAGCCCCGACGAGATTCTCGAAGCGGTTGAAGCCGCCGCGGACGAGGGGTACGAGGCGAAGGTCCAGCTGGTCGGCCGTGAATCGTTCAGCGCGTTCGAGCGCTCGATCATGCTGCAGACGCTCGACCGCGCGTGGCGCGAGCATCTGGCCGCGCTCGACCATCTGCGTCAGGGCATCCATCTGCGCGGCTATGCGCAGAAGAACCCGAAGCAGGAATACAAGCGCGAGGCGTTCGAACTGTTCGCCGCGATGCTCGACGCGGTGAAGCTCGAAGTTACGCGCATCGTGATGAACGTGCAGATCCAGTCGCCGGAGCAGCTCGAAGCGGCCGCGGAACAGATGGAAGAGCAGGGCGGTCATCTGGAGAATGTCGAGTTCCGTCATGCGGAGTTCGCGGAAGCCGGCGCCGCCGCGCCGGTTGCAGCCGAAGCGGCCACCGCCGCGATGATCGGCGACGCGATGAGCCACGGCCACGGCGCAGCGCCGCAGGCGGCCGTGCATATGCATACCGATAACGTGCCGAAGGTCGGCCGCAACGACCCGTGCCCGTGCGGTAGCGGCAAGAAGTACAAGCAGTGCCACGGCAAGATCGCATAATTGGCGACGCGGCGCGCTTCAGGGCGCGCCGCGTCGTTTTTGAGTGCCGCTTGGCCGTTTTGATTTCGCGGGTGACCCGGCAACACGCCCGGGTCATCAGTTCCGTTTGCCCGATGCCGGCGTCCGCCGGCATTTTCTTCGACAGGTCGCGACCATGGCTGTCAACTTTCCCTCGATCGATCCCGCTCAACTCCACCCCGTCGCCGGCGTCACGCTAGGCTGGGCGGAAGCGCATATCCGCAAGCCGAACCGCAAGGACGTGCTCGTCATTTCCGTCGACGAAGGCGCGACGGTAGGCGGCGTGTTCACGCAGAACCGCTTCTGCGCGGCGCCCGTCACGGTCTGCCGGGAGAACCTGCAGCGCGTGCGCGCGGGCGGCAAGCCGATTCGCGCGCTGGTGATCAACACCGGCAACGCGAACGCGGGCACCGGTGAGCAGGGCCTCGCGGCGACGCGCGAAACGTGCGCGGAACTCGCGCGTCTCGCCGACATCGCGCCCGAGCAGGTGCTGCCGTTCTCGACGGGCGTGATTCTCGAACCGCTGCCGGTCGATCGTCTGAAGGCCGGTTTGCCGGCCGCGCTCGCGAACCGCAAGGAAGCGAACTGGTACGACGCGGCACAGTCGATCATGACGACCGACACGCTGCCGAAGGCGAGCTCGCGCCAAGTCACGATCGACGGCCACACGGTCACACTGACCGGCATCAGCAAGGGCGCCGGCATGATCAAGCCGAACATGGCGACCATGCTCGGCTTCCTCGCGTTCGACGCAGCCGTCGCGCAGCCCGTGCTCGACGAGCTCGTGAAGCACGTCGCGGACCGCTCGTTCAACTGCATTACGATCGATGGCGATACGTCGACCAACGATTCATTCATCCTGATCGCGTCGGGCAAATCGGGCCTGCCAGCGATCACGTCCACCGATTCGCCCGCTTATGCAGCGCTGCGCGACGCGGTGACCGAGGTCGCGCAGAGCCTCGCGCAACTGATCGTGCGTGATGGTGAAGGCGCGACCAAGTTCATGACCGTGCATGTCGAAGGCGGCTCGAGCGTCGGCGAATGCCGCCAGATCGCCTACGCGATCGGCCACTCGCCGCTCGTCAAGACGGCCTTCTATGCATCGGACCCGAACCTCGGCCGCATTCTTGCGGCCATCGGCTATGCCGGCGTGGACGATCTCGACGTCGGCAAGATCGATCTGTATCTAGACGACGTGCTGGTCGCGACTGCCGGCGGCCGCAACCCGGCCTACCGCGAAGAAGACGGCCAGCGCGTGATGAAAAAGAGCGAGATCGGCATTCGCGTCGTGCTCGGCCGCGGCAATGCGCAAGCCACGATCTGGACCTGCGATCTGTCGCACGACTACGTGAGCATCAACGCCGACTACCGCTCGTAATGAGGTTCAAAGCGCGGCCGCTGGCCGCCCACTTACCATGGACAAACTCGAACAGTTTCTGACCCGGGCCGAAGCCGTGCTCGGCCGCCTGGAAGCGATGCTTCCGCCCGCCGCGCCGGACATCGACTGGTCGGCCGCGGTCGCTTTTCGCTGGCGCAAGCGCCAGGGGCGCGGCTACCTGCAGCCGGTGCACGCCATTTCGTCGATCACGCTCGACGACCTGCAGAACATCGATCGCCAGAAAGGGCTGATCGAACAGAACACGCGCCAGTTCGTGCGCAGCCAGCCGGCCAACAACGTGCTGCTGACGGGCGCGCGGGGCACCGGCAAGTCGTCGCTGATCAAGGCGTGTCTGAACGCGTACGCAAAAGACGGCCTGCGTCTGATCGAAGTGGACAAGGACGATCTGCACGACCTCGGCGACATCGTCGATCTGATCGCGAAGCGCCCGGAGCGCTTCATCGTGTTCTGCGACGACCTGTCGTTCGAAGAAGGCGAGTCGGGCTACAAGGCGCTGAAGGTCGCGCTCGACGGCTCGGTCGCCGCCCAGTCGGACAACGTGCTGATCTACGCGACGTCGAACCGCCGCCATCTGCTGCCCGAGTACATGAGCGACAACGAGACGTACAAGCACATGCCGGACGGCGAGATTCATCCAGGCGAACTGGTCGAAGAGAAGATTTCGCTGTCGGAGCGTTTCGGGCTGTGGGTCAGCTTCTATCCGTTCAAGCAGGACGACTATCTGACGATCATCGCGCACTGGCTGCGTCATTTCGGTTGTGACGACGCCGAGATCGAATCGGCGCGCGGCGATGCGCTCGTGTGGGCGCTCGAACGCGGCTCGCGCTCGGGGCGGGTCGCGTGGCAGTTCGCGCGCGACTGGTCCGGCCGTAAGACGCCGGCATGAGCGACGTTAGCAAAAACGCGGGCAGTAGCGCCGGCACCAACGGCGCCGGCCGTCCGGTCACCGAAGTCGCGGTCGGCGTGCTGGTGCAGCCGGACGGGCGCTACCTGCTCGCGCAGCGTCCGGCGGGCAAGCCGTACGAGGGCTACTGGGAGTTTCCGGGGGGCAAGCTGGAAGCGGGAGAATCAGTTGAGGCCGCGCTTGCGCGCGAGCTGCACGAGGAGCTGGGAATCGAGGTCGAGGCGAGCCATTTGTGGCATACGCTCGAACACGACTATCCGCACGCCTATGTGCGCCTCTTCTTCTGCAAGGTGACGCAGTGGTCGGGCGAGCCGCACGGGCGTGAGGGCCAGGCCTTCGTGTGGCAGAGCTTGCCTGCGGATGTCTCGCCATTGCTGCCGGCCACGATCCCGGTGCTGGAGTGGCTCGCGGTCGAGAACAGGTGATTGGTTGAAACGGAGCGACTGAAAAAGCCACGCGAGAGCGGGCGCTGTCTCGGCAGCGTCGCGGTTCGCGTGGCTTTTTTACTGGCTCGCTCAGTGCGGGTTGTAGTCGCCGCGCGGCGTTTCCTCTTCGGACGAAGACCCTTCCTGTTCGTTGCCGCCAATCCGGTATTTTTCGGCGGCCCATGCGCCGAGATCGATCTGCTTGCAGCGCTCGGAGCAGAAAGGACGGAAGCGGCTCTCGGGGGTCCAGCGGACATCTTTACCGCAAGTAGGACATTTGACGACGGTAGGCATACGGTCGGACGGTCAATCGCAAACAGAACAAGTAACGAATATAGGGCTATTTCGCACCGCTTCAAAGGCGCGTTCGGTCAAATCCGGTGCGCGCTGCTCGGTGCGCGGCGATTGTCAGGCGGTTACAGGCTGCAGAGCGTGAGCTGGAACGGCACGTCGACGTCGACCGCGCGCGGCCGCAGATCGCCGTCCTGCACCGTGAAGCGCACCCACAGCATGTACTTGTTGGCGCTCGCTTCGGGAATCACGCGCAATTCGGGCGCGACACGAACCTGCATCAATTGATACGAGCGGCCCGACAGCATTTGCTGATAGCTGCCTTGCATCGCCATCACCTTCGACGCCTGGCCCGACTCGCGCGCGAGCCGCAGCACGATCGTGGCCGCGTCGCGCAGCGGCAAAAGCGGCGTGACCCACTTGGCGATGTCCTGGCGACGCTGATCGGGATGCAACTGTTGCCACGCGTAATACGAGGGCAGGTCGAATTTGCAGGTGCCACCGGGGATGATCGCGCGGCTGCGAATGCTTGCAAGCCATTCGTTGTCTGCAAGATGCTGGCCGGTTTTGCCTTGCATCTGCGTGAGCCCCGCAAGGGTCTGCTCGATTTCGCCGAGCACCGCTTCGAGCGCGTTCTGCTCGATGCCCGGATTGCCGCGAAACGGCGCGAGCGTTTGCCGCTGGCGTTCGAGCTCTTTCATCAGATCCGACTTCAGATCCGCGCGGCCAGCTACTTCGGAGATTTCGAACAGCGTTGTCAGTGCGACGTGATGTTCCCGCGCGTCTTCCTGAGTCAGAAAGAACGTGAAGCGCTCGAACAGATCTTCGAGCCGCAACAGCGTCCGGATTCGCTCATTGAAGGGGTACTCGTAAAGGATCAAGCGGGCTCGCCTCGGGCGTGGTCGGTGACAGGAATGCAAAACATTCTAATGCCGTGGGACTACCCAGGCAATCACGCACGCTTTCCGCGTGCTTTCGCAACTTTTTTGTCAGTTCCCGGTGCTATGAGCGCTTCGGCTCTCGCATGCGCGCAAAGTTCAATTGTGTCGGTGACGACGCGTGCCGAAAATGCGTATCTGCCTTCACAGGGCATCGTGCGCTTGATGCTTGCAGCGAGGCCGACCTGAGGCCTCCGCGCGCTACGACTCGGCCTCACCCTTCGCGAGCGACAGATACGCTTGATGGTGAGCGTCCACCTGCGCTTCGAGCTCCAGGGGCGGCGCGTTGTCATTGACGATCACGTCGTCGGCGGCGGCGAGGCGCGCTTCGCGCGTGGCCTGGCGCGCGATGATCGCGAGCACCTGCTCACGGCTGAAGCCGTTGCGGCTCATCACCCGCGCGACTTGCGTGTCGATGCTGCAATCGACGGTGAGCACGCGATTCACACGGTTCTTCCAGGTCCCGGACTCGACCAGCAACGGCACCACGACGATCACATACGGCCCTTTCGCTTCGCGCTCTTCGCGCTCGGTTTCCACCCGAATCAGCGGATGCGTGATGCTTTCGAGACGTTGGCGCGCGGTGTCGTCGCTGAACACGAGCGTGCGCATGCGCGCGCGATCGAGCGAGCCGTCGGCGGCAACGAACTCCGCGCCGAATTCGGCGGCGATGCGCGGCATCGCCAGGCCATGCGGCGCGGTGATGCGATGCGCGATCACGTCGGTATCGACGAGCGGCACGCCGCGCGCGGCGAACAGATTGGCAACCGTCGACTTGCCGCTACCGATGCCGCCGGTGAGTCCCACAACGAACATGCTTCAGCCTCCCAAAGCTAGGTAAAGCGGCGTGCCGGCAAACAGCGTGAGCGCACCGCCCGCCGCAAGAAATGGCCCAAACGGCAGCGGCTCCTCGAAGCGCATACGGCCGCGCCACGTCGCCGCGAGGCCGATCACGGCACCGGCCACCGCGGCGACGAGCACGATTTGCGGCAGCGCTGGCCAGCCGAGCCACGCGCCGAGCGCCGCGAGAAGTTTGAAGTCGCCATAGCCCATGCCTTCGATACCGCGCACGACCCTGAACGCCCAATGCACGGCCCATAACACCAGATATCCGAAGATAGCCCCGAGCACCGCATCATGCAGGTTCGTGAACATGCCATTGAAATTGACGATCAGGCCGGCCCACAACAGCGGCAGGGTCAAGGAATCGGGCAGCAGATGCGTGTCGATATCGATCGCGCTCATCGCAAGCAACGTCGCGCACAGGCCGAACGCGGCGAGTGCCATCAGCGTCGGGCCGAAGGCCATCAGTGCGCCCGCGGCGAAAGCTGCGCTCGCGATTTCGAGCAGCGGATAGCGTGCGCTGATGTGCGTGCCGCATGCGGAACAACGGCCGCGTAACAGCAGGTAGCTCAGCACCGGCAAGTTTTCCCACGCGCTCAGCACGTGGCCGCAATGCGGGCACGCGCTACGCGGCACCCACAGGTTGTAGCGCTCGGGCAGTCCGTCGCCGGGCTGCGGCGCGTCGGTGGCCTCGCTGATTTCGGCGCGCCACGCACGCTCGAGCATGATCGGCAGCCGATGCACGACCACGTTCAGGAAGCTGCCAATCACGAGGCCGAGCACGATCGCGAACGCGATCTGCACCCCGGCGGGCAGACTCGCGAGCGCGAGGCCGATATCGCCTGCAAAGCGGCCTGGCAGTAAGCCCGCGAGCAGGCTGGAGGAAGTTTGTGGCACGAGCGGTGGAGGAGCCTGTATGGTCATGAATTGGATTCGGCTGGGATGCTACACCACGTTGCCGAGTTGAATAATGGGAAGATACATCGCGATGACGAGGCCGCCGACAAGCGTGCCGAGCACGACGATCACGAGCGGTTCGCACAGGCTCGATAGCGTGCCGATCCTGTCGTCGACCTGGCGATCCGCAAGCGACGCGACATCGAGCAGCATGCTGTCGAGCGCGCCGGATTCCTCGGCGACCGCAACGGGCTGAACGACCTCGGCAGGAAAGCAGCGGGCCGCGCGCATCGCCGCGGCAAGCCTTTCGCCGCGCCGCAGTCTGGTGGCGATGCTCGCGGTCGCGCGATCGAAGAAGGCATTGCCGGTTGCCTGCGTGAGCGAATCGAACGCGTCGGCGAGCGGTGTGCCGGCGGACAGCAGGGTGCCGAGCGCGCGACTCCACCGCGCTGCGCACAGCGTGCGCAGCAGCGGGCCGGCCACTGGCAGGTTGAGCGACAGGCGAGCGAAGCGGATGCGCGCGCTTATCGATCGACGCAGCACGAATGTGATGGCCGAGCTCATTGCGAGCATCAGCACGAACAGCGGCACACTCCAGCGCGCGGCAGCCGCCGAGAGCGCCAGCACGAACTGCGTCGGCGCGGGCAGCCTGGCGCCGAAGCCATCGAAGATCTGCTTGAACGTCGGCACGACCCACACCAGCAACGCGGCGGTTATCGCGATCGCGAGCAGCAGGATCGCGACTGGATAGGTGAGAGCTGCGCGCACCTTTGCACGCTGCGCGGCGGCGCGTTCGCGGTCGTCGGCGAGGCGGGCGAGCACGTTGACGAGCGCGCCCGCGGCTTCGCCCACCTCGACGAGTTGGCAATACAGCGCATTGAACTGCGCCGGGTGCCGCTCCAAGGCCGCCGAAAACCGCAGGCCGGCGGTGATGTCGCGCGCGACCGTGCCGACGATGCGCGGCATGCCTTGCCGCTGCCCCGACGTCGGCGTCTGTGCGAGCAGTTCGAGCGCGGGCGCGAGCGGCAAGCCGGCACGCAGGAGACTGGAAAGTTGCCGCGTGAACAGCGTGACATCGGCCGCGCTGGTCTTCGGGCGTGGCGCCGGGCCTTGCGTTGCGAGTTCGACGATAAAGAGGCTGTCGCGTTTGAGCAGCGTGCGCGCGGCGCTCGCGTCGGGCGCGATCAGCGTGCCGCTATGGCGCTTGCCGTCCGCGTCGACGCCGCGCCATCTGAAGCGCAGGTCGGCTGAGACGGGCCGTGTCGGTGACTGCGCGGCGGTACTCATGCGACCTCCGTGGCGGCGAGCGCTTCGGCGAGACTGGTGGTGCCGTCGCGTACGCGCGCTAGCGCCGCGTCGCGTAATGTCGCGACCTGTTCGGTCTGCGCGAGGCGGGCCAGCTCGTGCGCACCCGCGCTTGCGACGATCAGCTCGCGCATCGCGTCGGAAACGGGCATCACCTGATGGATGCCGACGCGCCCCCGATAGCCGATGCCATGGCAAGCCGCACAGCCGGTCGCCGCATACGGTTGCCAGCCGTCGAGCTCTTGTTCGCCGAAGCCAGCGGCGTGGAGCGCCGTCGCCGAATGCGGCGCGGGTGCGCGGCACGCGACGCATAGTCGCCGCACCAGCCGCTGCGCGGTCACCATCCGCAGCGCGGCTGCAAGGTTGTACGGCTCGACACCGATATCGATGAGCCGCGTGATGGCCGCGGGCGCGTCGTTCGTATGCAGCGTGGACAGCACGAGGTGGCCGGTTTGCGCGGCCTTCACGGCGACGTCGGCGGTTTCGTTGTCGCGGATTTCGCCGACCATGATCACGTCCGGGTCCTGACGCAGGAACGCGCGCAGTGCGACCGCGAACGTTAGCCCGGCTTTTTCGCGCACGCTGACCTGGTTGATACCGGCCAGCTGGATCTCGGCCGGATCTTCCACTGAGCAGAGGTTGCGTGCCTCGCCGTTCAGCAGATTGAGGAAGCAGTACAGCGACAGCGTCTTGCCACTGCCCGTTGGTCCGGTGACGAGCATCAGACCGTGCGGCGCGCGGATCGCGGCGTCCACGGCTTCGCGCTGCCGCGGATCGAGGCCGAGCGAATCGAGCGAAAGATCAGCGGGCAGCGCGTCGAGCCGTCGTAGCACGAGCTTTTCGCCGAACAGCGTCGGCAGTGAATTGACGCGGTAATCCTCGAGTCGCCCGGGCGACGTCGCGAGGCGTAGCCGGCCGTCTTGCGGCACGCGTCGCTCGGCGATGTCCATGCGCGCGAGCACCTTAACCCGCGTGACGAAGGCATCGCGTAGATGCGCGGGCGGCCGCGGGATTTCATGCAGTACGCCGTCGATGCGCAGCCGCACACGCCAGCCGTGCTCGGCCGGCTCGATGTGGATATCGGACGCATTGCGCCGCGTCGCTTCGTGCAACGTGTCGGTCAACAGACGCACGGCCGGGGCGTTGTCCGGATCGTTTAGATTGGTTGCGCTGGATTCGCCGTCAGCAGCGAGTGGGCGCGGCAATGCCGCAGCGGTGGCAAAGGGGGTTTGCATGAGAGACCGGTGATGAGCCGCCTGTAGAACATGACGGCTTCATCTTCCCGATGAGGGCGTCCGAATGCCATTCGGCCATTCGGCTAATGGCGCGCGTCGCGAGCCTGTGCAATGCTGACCATGAATTAGCGAGCGACTGTGCGGGTCTCAGCCTGACCTTGCTTTTCCGGCCTTTGTGCGCGACGGCGGTTTGAACAGCTTGACGGTGCGGATTGCCTGATCGTCGCTGCGCATCACTTCGAGCTTGGTGTCGCCGATGCACACGCAGACGTCGCCGTCGGGAATGTCTTCGAGAATTTCGAGAATCAGGCCGTTGAGCGTTTTGGGGCCATCGGTGGGCAGCGCGAGTTGCAGCCAGCGGTTCAACTCGCGCAACGGCATGCTGCCCGCGACGATGCATTCGCCCGCTTCGTTCCAGCCGCCGCGCGAACTGGCGCCACGCGGAATCGACGTGGTGAATTCGCCGATCAGCTCCTCGATGATGTCTTCCGGCGTGACGAGACCTTGCAGTTCGCCGTATTCGTTGACGACGAGCGCGATGCGATGCCGGCTCTCCTGGAAGTATTGCAACTGCGGGAACACCGGCGTGCCGCTTGGCACGAAGTACGGCTCGGCGAGCAGCTCGCGCAAGGTATCGCGTTCGAACTCCTGGTTGTGCAGCGCTGACAGGGTCTTGCGCACGTGCAGCACACCGAGCACTCGGTCGATGTCGCCCTGGTAGACGATCAGCTTGTTGTGATAGCAGGTCTCTAGTTGATGCAGGATCTGTTCGAACGGTGCATCGAAGTCGAGCGCTTCGATGCGGCGACGCGGGATCATCACGTCATCGACCGAGATGTTTTCGAGGTCGAACAGATTCAGCAGGATGCTGCGGTGTTTGGTCGGCATGAAGCTGCCCGACTCGAGCACGATGGTGCGCAGTTCTTCGGTGGACAGTCGCTGATCGCGCGCGCCCTTCGTATTAATGTGCAGCACGCGCAGGATGCCGGTGGCGAACAGGTTGACGAACCAGATCACCGGTTTCCCGATGCGCATCAATGGCGCGATCAGCAGGCTTGCGGGCAGCGCGATTTTCTCGGGAAAGGTTGCGCCGACGATCTTCGGCGTGATTTCTGCGAACACGATGATTAGGAAGGCGACGATACCGGTCGCGATCGACAGCACGAGGCTATTGCGGCCGAACGTATGCAACGCGAGCGATGTAGTCAGTACCGGAATGATCGTGTTGAACAGGTTATTGCCGATCAGGATCACGCTCAGCAACTGATCGGTTTTCGCAAGCAGTCCCTGGGTAGTTTTCGCGCCGAGGGTGTTTTTGCTGGCGAGATGTTTGAGCCGATGACGGTTCAGCGCCATCATCGCTGTCTCGGAAATGGAAAAGAAGGCGGAGCAGACAAGCAGCAGAAGGACGGCGCCGATCTGCGCCCATAAGGGAAGTTGTTCCACGCGTCGTGAAAAATAAGGGAAAGGATGGAGAGAATATAGCAGAGGGGGCCACGCGCTCCGCCGTGAACGGCGGCTGACGCCGCTCGGACGACAACGTCGCGACGTGCGCGCTGTGCCTGTCTAACCGGAGGAAAAGAAAGCAGCGAAAGGCAGCACGACAGCAGCAAAAAGGTGCCGCGCAAAACAAAAAACCGCCGAGCAATGCTGCGGCGGTTTTTAAACCTTGAGCTAACAAGGGGGGAATCTGGTCGGGGTGAGAGGATTCGAACCTCCGGCCTCTACGTCCCGAACGTAGCGCTCTACCAGGCTAAGCTACACCCCGATTTGGTACTGCTGACTCGACTCGGACTAATTCGGCGTTGCAGTCTCGTTCAAGACTGTCTTGCCGTCGAGTAAGAACATAATTCTAGCAGGCTCTCTTTGAAAATGGAATGGGGAAATGAAGAAATTGCTGCCGCGGCTGCTTGCGCTTCCTGTTTCGCGCACTCGAGCGTGTGGTCGAGCGCGCCCGATCGCGTGATCGCGTCGAAAATCGTATCGAAACGGTCGGTGCCACCTTGCTCGATGGCTTCACGCGCGAGCGCCGATTGCTCGGGCGTGCCGCGTTCGATCAGATAGATGAGCGGCAGCGTCGGTTTGCCTTCGCGCAGATCGTCGCCGGCGTTCTTGCCCATCGACTCGGCCGTGCCCGTGTAGTCGAGCCAGTCGTCCATGATCTGGAACGCGGTGCCGATGCGGCGGCCATATTCGGCGGCGGCGGCTTCGGTTTTCGCGTCCGCGCCGGCGAGCACTGCCCCGAGTTGGGCGGCCGCCTCGAACAACTTTGCGGTTTTGTAGCGGATCACCTGCATGTAGCGGGCTTCATCGACGTCGGCATCGTGCATGTTCAACAACTGCAGCACTTCGCCTTCGGAGATGATGTTGGTCGCCTCCGACAGAATTTCCATCACGCGCATCTTGCCCACGCCGACCATCATCTGGAACGAGCGCGAATACAGGAAATCACCGACCAGCACGCTCGCGGCGTTGCCGAACAGCGCGTTGGCGGTCTGGCGGCCGCGCCGCAGGTCGGACTCGTCGACCACGTCGTCATGCAGCAGCGTGGCCGTGTGAATGAATTCGACGACCGCGGCAAGCTCGTGCCGGTGTCCCGTCGTGTCGCCCAGCGCGCCCGCCACCAGCAACAGCAGCGCGGGCCGCAGCCGCTTGCCGCCGGCGCTGATGATGTACTCGGAAATCTGGTTGATCAGCATCACGTCCGACGCAAGACGTTGCCGGATGACGCGATTGACCTGCTGCATGTCTTCGGCGATCGGAGCAAGCAGGCTGGCGACGTTGGGGGAGGTGGTGGCAGTCGACGACATGATGGCTGAATTGGGTAGTGCCGCGAATTATAAGGCGATCGGGGCGCTTCCGTGTCGTCGGCTGCGGTGCGGATGCTTTTCGCATGGCGCGAGGGCCGCTCGCCAAGGGCGTCTGCGGGCCGCCGCGCGTCGCTGGTTTAGTCTCTGCGAGCGCCTGCGAGAGAGGGCGAGCGCGAACGGTAGGCGGTTTGGTAAGCAGGTTTTGACCGAGCAGCTAACTCTATGTATAATTGAGAGTTTCCGCGCGCGGTGCGTGGGAAAAATGAATACAGAGTGAGGTTTTCAATGTACGCGGTCATAAAAACCGGTGGCAAGCAGTACAAGGTTGCCGTCGGCGAAAAACTTAAAGTAGAACAGATACCGGCAGACATTGACGCTGAAATCACGCTCGACCAGGTTCTCGCAGTGGGCGAAGGCGAATCGATTAAGTTCGGTACGCCGCTGGTCAGTGGGGCTTCCGTCAAGGCTACCGTCGTGTCGCAAGGGCGTCACGCCAAAGTGACGATCTTCAAGATGCGTCGCCGGAAGCACTACCAGAAGCATGGCGGCCACCGCCAGAACTATACCGAACTGCGCATCGACGCGATCAACGCGTAAGCGCACCGGTTAAGGAGCAAATCAAATGGCACACAAAAAGGCAGGCGGATCGTCCCGGAACGGCCGCGACTCCGAATCGAAGCGCCTCGGCGTTAAGGTTTACGGCGGCCAGGCTATCAACGCTGGTGGCATCATCGTGCGTCAGCGCGGTACGCGCATGCACGCTGGCGAGAACGTCGGCATGGGCAAGGATCACACCCTGTTCGCGCTGAAGGACGGCCACGTCCAGTTCTCGACGAAGGGCGCGGCGAAGAAGCATACCGTTTCCGTCGTCCCGGCAGCCTGAGTTTAATCAGGCACGGGCTTCAGGACCGGAAAAGGCCCCGCGAAGTTCGCGGGGCCTTTTTTATTGCGGCGTCTCTTTCGTGTGGCGCCGAAGCCGCGCAGCCGGCAGTTCATCACCGGCGACTATGCCGTTCGGTCGATTGATCAACGCGCGGCGCGCGCGGCAAAATAGCAAGTATCCAATCAGTAACGCCCTTGCATCGAATCGGGCAGTACACCACGGGACGGAGTAACGCATGAAGTTCATTGACGAAGCGAGGATTGAAGTCATCGCCGGCGACGGAGGGGATGGCAGCGCGTCGATGCGCCGCGAGAAGTTCGTTCCGTTCGGCGGTCCCGATGGCGGTGACGGCGGCCGGGGCGGCAGCGTGATCGCGGTTGCTGACCGCAACATCAACACGCTGATCGACTACCGCTACGCGAAAAAACATCTGGCGCGCAACGGCGAAAACGGCCGTGGTTCAGATTGCTATGGCAAGGGCGGCGACGACATCACGCTGCGCATGCCGGTTGGCACTACCATCACGGACATGGAAACCGGCGAGCTGATCGCCGATCTGACCGAGCACAACCAGAGCGTGCAAATCGCGCAAGGCGGCGCCGGCGGTCTCGGCAACCTCCATTTCAAGTCCAGCACGAACCGCGCGCCGCGTCAAAAGACCGACGGCAAGCCGGGCGAGCGCCGCATGGTCCGCCTCGAACTGAAAGTGTTGGCCGACGTCGGTCTGCTCGGCATGCCCAATGCAGGCAAGTCGACGTTCATCTCGTCGGTGTCTAACGCGAAGCCAAAAATTGCCGATTACCCGTTCACCACACTCGCGCCGAACCTCGGCGTCGTGCGCGTCGGGCCGAGCCGCAGCTTTGTGATTGCGGACATTCCGGGGCTGATCGAAGGCGCGGCGGAAGGCGCCGGCCTAGGCCATCAATTCCTGCGTCACCTGCAACGTACCGGGCTGCTGCTGCATATCGTCGACATCGCACCGTTCGATGAATCGATCGATCCGGTCGCGGAAGCGAAGGCGATCGTCAACGAACTGCGCAAGTACGACGAAGAGCTCTACCAGAAGCCGCGCTGGCTCGTGCTGAACAAGCTGGACATGGTGCCTGAGGACGATCGCGAAGCGCGCGTGGCGGCTTTCCTCGAAGGTTTCGGCTGGGACGGTCCGGTGTTCGAGATCTCGGCGCTGACCGGCCAGGGCTGTGAAAATCTTTGCTATGCGGTGTTCGACTACCTAGCCGAACACTCGGACGCACAACGCGCGGCCGAAGCCGAAGATCTCGCCTCCGACGTGCGTTTCCGAGAGGGGACGCAAGTACCGGCCGCGACCCGCGAAGCCGGCACCGATCCGCAGGAATAACAACTCGAGCGCCGGCGCCTGCGGCGGGTGTCGGCATGCATCACGCGTCATCTTGGGAGACAGCGCACAATGCGTTCCGTCATCGCAGATTCACGGCGATTGGTCGTCAAAGTCGGTTCGAGCCTCGTCACGAACGACGGACGCGGCCTCGATCATGCGGCCATCGGCCGCTGGGCCGCGCAAATTGCCGCACTGCGCGCGCAGGGCAAGGAAGTCGTGCTGGTCAGTTCGGGCGCGATCGCCGAGGGCATGCAGCGGCTCGGCTGGACCAAGCGGCCGCGTGAAATCGATGAATTGCAGGCGGCCGCGGCGGTCGGCCAGATGGGCCTCGCGCAAGTGTACGAAAGCCGCTTTGCCGAGCATTCCATCCAGACTGCGCAGATCCTGCTCACTCACGCCGACCTCGCCGACCGCGAGCGCTATCTGAATGCGCGCTCCACGCTGCTCACGCTGCTGCGGCTCGGTGTCGTACCGATCATCAACGAGAACGACACGGTCGTCACCGACGAAATCAAGTTCGGCGACAACGACACGCTCGGCGCGCTGGTCGCCAATCTGATCGAGGGCGACGCGCTGATCATTCTGACGGACCAGCAAGGCCTCTTCACCGCCGATCCGCGTAAGAACCCGAACGCGACGCTCGTCCAGCAAGCCGACGCCGGCGCGCCCGATCTGGAAGCGATGGCGGGCGGCGCGGGCTCGAGCCTCGGCCGCGGCGGCATGCTGACCAAAATCCTTGCCGCGAAGCGCGCCGCCCATAGCGGCGCAAATACGGTGATCGCGAGTGGGCGCGAAGCGGACGTGCTGCTGAGACTAGCGGCCGGCGAGGCGATCGGCACGCAGCTGATCGCCCGCACCGCGCGCATGGCGGCGCGCAAGCAATGGATGGCCGATCACCTGCAGGTGCGCGGCCACGTCGTGATCGATGACGGCGCGGTCGAAAAATTGACCGCCGGCGGCAAGAGCCTGCTGCCGATCGGCATCGTCGGCGTGCAGGGCGCTTTCGCGCGCGGCGAGGTGATCGCGTGTCTGAGCGCGTCGGGCCGTGAAGTCGCACGTGGTTTGACGAACTACAGCAGCGCGGAAACCAAGCTGATCCAGCGGCGTCCGAGCGGCGAAATCGAGTCGGTACTGGGCTATATGCTGGAGCCCGAGCTGATTCACCGCGACAATCTCGTGCTGATTTGATCTTTCAGGATGCGAGCGCACAAAGCGCCGACAAAAAAGCCGTTCCAGCGCAGGCTGGAACGGCTTTTTGTGGTCATGTGTAGGCAACGACGCCTGAATCAGGTGTGCCGCACAAACGGCCTCAATGAATCTGCGACGTCTGCGTGCGCTTGTAACGAATGTTCTCGACGATGCGCTGCGCGTTGCCGGTCGGAATCTTGTTCGCGCACATATAGTCCTGATACAGCGCGGCCTGGTACGCGTTCAGCGCACCGTTTTCGATGCGCGAAAACTGATTCGCGACCGTCGTGTCCCAGCCGTCGTGATCGGCGTTGAGGCCCGCGTACTGACGCCATTCATACGTATCGCAGCGGATGCCCTCGTAATTGACGTTGCGCGCGCCGCCCGGGCTCGTGACGACCACCGTGTAACGCACGACACCGTCGTCGCCGACGCTGACCGATTTCGGGTCGATCGCGAATTGCAGCGGCGTATTGCCGGAGACCTCGAACGGCAGCAGGTTCGTGTCGGTGGGCAGCGGCGGCAACGTGTCGACCTTGTTTTCAACCCAGTTGCTCTTACGATCCAGCAGATAGACGAACTCGCTGTCGTCTTTATTGGTCGGTTTGCCGGCGCTCGAACAGCCTGCCAGCAGGGCGCCGGTGGCGACGCATGCCACGGCGAGTGCAAATGCTTTCAATCTGATTCCCTCGAAAGACGGACGCGGCCCGAAGGCCGCGCCAGAGAGAGGCGGCGTGAGCCGCCGCCTTGCAATGGTTAATCGCGCACCCCTCGTCGGACTGACGGGGCGCCGACCTCGTGGGCTTCGGCCGTTTCCTGCTCATGCTCCGGTGCAATGTTTGCATCCGGTGAGCCGGGGCCGCAATCCGGCACGACCAGCAGGCGCGTCGAAGTTTCGACACCGACCGAACTTACGGTAGTGACGGTGGTGACCACCGTGCTTACCGCGGAATCCGGCGGGCTTTGCATCGACGACGCTATCCGAGGATAACGCGACCCATGATGCCCGCCAGGTTTTTCCGCACGCGGCGCAGGCCGGCGCATGAAACGGGACAACTCCGTCAGCGCCAACTGATACACATCCCGCTTGAACTCGATCACACAGTCGAGCGGTACCCAATACTCGTTCCAACGCCACGCATCGAACTCAGGGTGGTCGGTGGCGCGCAGACAGATGTCGCAGTCGCGTCCTACCATCCGGAGCAAAAACCAGATTTGTTTCTGGCCGCGGTAATGACCGCGTACTTCGCGCTTGATGAACTTGTCAGGCACCTCGTAACGCAACCAGTCGCGCGTGCGACCGATCACCTTGACGTGCTCAGGAAGCAGTCCGGTCTCTTCGTGTAACTCCCGATACATCGCTTGCACGGGGGTCTCGCCATATTTGATGCCCCCTTGCGGAAACTGCCAGGAATGTTCACGGAGCCGTTTGCCCCAAAACACCTCGTTGTGCGCGTTCAAGAGGATGATGCCGACGTTCGGGCGAAAGCCTTCACGATCCAGCATACAACCACCTTCGAATCCTTTAAAATTGCTTTGATTATAAACAGATAACGGACCCTACGCACCGAATCGCATGAGATTGCCGCGATTCGCCGCAACAGCCCGTGTTTGCGGTAGCCTGTCGGTTTTCCGTGCCCGATCCCTTGCGAGAGGCTTTGCGCGGCGGTTTCGGCGCCGCACGGCGGCAGGGCGCCGCCAGTCGGGCGAACCCCGCTGGCTTCGCCGCTGATCTGTGTCGATTTTCCCCATGTTTTCACCTTTTCTGGCGGTCCCACCGGAAGCCGCCGCTTTTGGACACCTTGAATGAAAGCTTCCCGTTTCTTTATCGGCACGCTCAAAGAAGCGCCCGCCGACGCCGAAATCATCAGCCACAAGCTCATGGTGCGCGCGGGCATGATCCGCCGCGTCGCGGGCGGTATCTACAACTACCTGCCGGTCGGCCTGCGTTCGATCCGCAAGGTAGAAGCGATCGTGCGCGAGGAAATGAACCGGGCAGGCGCCATCGAGCTGTTGATGCCGGCCGTGCAGCCGGCCGAACTGTGGCAGGAATCGGGCCGCTGGGAGAAGTATGGTCCCGAGCTGTTGCGCTTCAAGGACCGCAAGCAGGCCGATTTCGTGATGGGCCCGACGCACGAGGAAGTCGTGACCGACATCGCGCGCAACCAGATCAAGAGCTATCGCCAGCTGCCGGTCAACTTCTATCAGATCCAGACGAAGTTCCGCGATGAGATCCGTCCGCGTTTCGGCGTGATGCGCGGCCGCGAATTCATCATGAAAGACGCGTACTCGTTCGACAAGGACGCGGAAGGTCTGCGCGAGTCGTATCGCAAGATGTACGACGCGTACGTGCGCATCTTCACGCGCCTCGGCCTCGAGTTCCGCGCGGTCGCGGCGGACAACGGCTCGATCGGCGGCAGCGGCTCGCATGAGTTCCACGTGATCGCCGACACCGGCGAAGACGCGATCGCCTATTGCCCGAGTTCCGATTTCGCCGCGAACGTCGAGGCCGCCGACGCGCTGCCGCTGATCGCGCAACGCGCCGCGCCGGCCGAGGACATGAAAAAGACCGCGACGCCCGGCAAGGCGAAGTGCGAGGCGGTCGCCGAACTGCTGAACATTCCGCTCGAGCGGACGATCAAGTCGGTCATTCTCGCCACCGAAAACGAAGGCGCCGAGCCGACCATCTGGCTGCTGATGCTGCGCGGCGACCACGACCTGAACGAGATCAAGGTCGGCAAGCTGGCCGGCCTCGCCGACTTCCGCATGGCGACCGAAGCCGAGATCATCGAGACGTTCGGCACGCCGCCGGGTTATCTCGGTCCGATCAACACGAAGAAGCCGGTCAAGGTGATCGCGGACAGCACGGTCGCGAACATGAGCGACTTCGTGGTCGGCTCGAACGAGGTCGACTATCACACCACCGGCGTGAACTGGGGCCGCGACCTGCCGGAGCCGGTCGTCGCCGACATCCGCAACGTGAAGAAGGGCGATCCGTCGCCGGACGGCAAGGGCGTGCTCGACATCTGCCGCGGCATCGAAGTGGGCCACGTGTTCCAGCTCGGCACGAAGTACTCCGAAGCGATGAACGCGACCTGTCTCGACGAAACCGGCAAGCCGCGGCCGATGGAAATGGGCTGCTACGGTATCGGCGTCACACGTATTCTCGGCGCCGCGATCGAACAGAATTTCGACGACAAAGGCATCATCTGGCCGGAGTCGATCGCGCCGTTCGAAGTCGTGCTGTGCCCGATGGGCTACGACCGCAGCGACGCGGTACGCGAGCAGGCCGACAAGCTGTACGCGGAACTCGTCGCGGCCGGCATCGACGTGATCCTCGACGATCGCGGCGAGCGTCCGGGCGTGATGTTCGCCGACTGGGAACTGATCGGCGTGCCGCATCGGCTGGTGATCGGCGACCGCGGGCTGAAGGACGGCAAGATCGAGTATCAGGGCCGTCGCGACGCCGAAGCGACGCTGCTGCCGGTCGCGGACGCCGCGCAGACCGTGATCGACAAAGTGCGCGCGGCGCTCGCGAACTAAGCGGGGCGGGCAGTGGAGTACACCTTCCTGTCCGCGACGGTGCTGCTGATCCTGATCACCGATCCGCTCGGCAACATCCCGATCTTCATTAGCTGTCTGCGTGGGGTGTCGCCGGAGCGCCGCACGGTGGTGATCCTGCGCGAGGTCGCGATCGCGTTTGCGATCCTGTTGGTGTTCATGGTGCTCGGGCAGAGCTTTCTGCGCATGATGAGCCTGAGTGACCAGTCGCTGCGGATCGGCGGCGGCATCGTGCTGTTTCTGATTGCGCTGCGCATGGTGTTTCCGCATCCGGACGGTCCATTCGGCGGCGACGCGCGCGGCGGCGAGCCGCTGATCGTGCCGCTCGCGATTCCGGCGCTCGCGGGTCCGTCGGCGTTGGCGACCGTCATGCTGCTGACCTCGCAGGCGCCGGGCCAGACGTTCGAGTGGGTCGGCGCGCTGACCGTCACGATGATCATCTGCGCGATCGTGCTGATGCTCGCCGAGCGCATTCAGGCGTGGCTCGGTGAACGGATGATGGCGGCGTTCGAGCGGCTGATGGGGCTGGTGCTCGTCGCGATTTCAGTCGAGATGATGCTCGGCGGGATCCGCTCTTTCGTGCACAAGCTGTAAAGCGGGAGCCGGTGCGCGAGCCGCCACCGTCGCAGCCATAAAAAAAGCAGCCGGACAGGCTGCTTTTTTTTTGCCGGTACGCGGATGCGCCGCTCACGCCCCCTCGGTCAACGCCCGAATGGTCGGCAGATTGCGCCAGTAGCCCTTCGCATCCATCCCGCAGCCGAACACGTACCGGTCCGGCACTTCGAAGCCGCAGTAATCGGGGCGCAGCGGCTTCGCCTTCGGAATGATCTTCTCGCACAGCACCGCGGACAGGAAGCGCTTCGCGCCCATCGCGAGAATGCGGTCGCGGATCGCGGCCATCGTCTCGCCTTCGTCGAGGATGTCGTCGAGCACGAGCACCACGCGATCCTTGACCGACTCGGCCGGCGCGACGCGCCATTGCATCTCGTTGCTGCCCTTCGTCGTATTGCGGTAGCGCGTCAGATGGATGTAGTCGAACTCGAGCGGGAAATCGAGGTGCGGCAGCAGCATGCCGGTGAACACCGCGGCGCCGCCCATTACCGACAGCACGAGCGGGAAGTCCTCGCTCATCTCGTCGCGGATGGCGGCCGCCATGCGGGCGATTGACGCAGTGACGTCCGAGGCCGAAACGATCTCTTCGGAATGTTGAAAAATCTGCAGGGCTTCTTCGCGGTTCATGACGTCTGACGGCCGATAACTGTATACATAGTGTGAGTGGCAACATCCCGAGGGACGTTCCCGCGAGGGACGACGCGATGCGCTACAGAATAAACCCGCACGATGCCGAAGTCAGCCACGCCGCGCATCGGCGCGAGCGCGCGCCGGTCCCATCAAGCTTAGCGCATGCCGGGCATCATGCCCTTCATGCCGCGCATCATCTTCTGCAGGTTGCCGCCCTTGAGCTTCTTCATCATCGTGCGCATCTGTTCGTACTGGTTCAGCATGCGGTTGACTTCCTGCACCTGCACGCCCGCGCCCGCGGCGATGCGGCGCTTGCGGGTCGCCTTGATCAGTTCGGGTTTGGCGCGCTCGGCCGGCGTCATCGAGTTGATGATGCCTTCCATGCGGCGCATCTGCTTCTCGGCCTGGCTCATGTCGGCGCCGGCGGCGGCCTGCTGGAACTGCGCGGGCAGCTTATCCATCAGCGACGACAAGCCGCCCATGCCCTTCATTTGCGAGAGCTGCGCGCGGAAATCGTTGAGGTCGAAGTCGCCGCCTTTCTTGACCTTGTCGGCGAGCTTCTGCGCGGCCTGCACGTCGACGCCGCGCTGCGCTTCCTCGACGAGCGCGAGAATATCGCCCATGCCGAGAATCCGGCTCGCCATGCGGTCGGGGTGGAATACTTCGAGGCCGTCGAGCTTTTCGGCGACGCCCACGAACTTGACCGGCTTGCCCGTCACGTGACGCACGGACAGCGCCGCGCCGCCGCGCGAATCACCGTCGAGCTTGGTGAGCACGACGCCGGTGAGCGGCAGCGCGTCGCTGAACGCCTTCGCGGTGTTGACCGCGTCCTGACCGAGCATCGCGTCGACGACGAACAGCGTTTCCGCCGGCTTCAGCTCGGCGTGCAGCGCGGCGATTTCCTGCATCATCGCTTCGTCGATACCGAGACGGCCGGCCGTGTCGACGAGCAGCACGTCGTGATAGTGGCGCTTGGCCCAGTCGACCGCGGCGCGCGCGATGTCGACCGGCTTCTGGTTCGGCTCCGACGGGAAGAAGTCCGCACCGACCTGCTCAGTCACCGTTTTCAGCTGCGCGATAGCGGCGGGACGATAGACGTCGCACGAAACCGTCAGCACCTTCTTCTTGTACTTCTCGCGCAGCAGCTTCGCGAGCTTGCCGACCGTGGTCGTTTTACCGGCACCCTGCAGACCCGCCATCAGGATGATCGCAGGCGGCGTGACGGCGAGATTCAGTTCGGAGGCCTTGCCCTCGTAATCGCCGCCGATCACCGCGGTCAGCTCGCGCTGCACCACGCCGACGAGCGCCTGACCCGGCGACAGGCTGGCGATCACTTCCTCGCCGAGCGCCTTCTCCTTGACCTTCGCGATGAACTCGCGCACGACGGGCAGCGCCACGTCGGCCTCGAGCAGTGCGAGACGCACCTCGCGCAGCATTTCCTGGGTGTTCGCCTCGGTGAGCCGGGCTTCGCCGCGCAGCGTCTTGACGACGCGCGCCATCCGTTGAGTCAGATTGTCGAGCATGGGGAGCGATGAACGGTGGGGCCCGCGCAGCGCGCGAAGCAGAAGGCGTCGCGGGGAAGGGCCCTAGTGTAAACTTCGAATATGGATATTGTACTGTATGCCCTCACCGCGCTTCTCTACGGCGGTCTTGCCGTGGCCGGCTGGCGCTCGCACCGGCACGCGGCCGTGCGTCCGCTGCTCGAGAGCGTGCCGCCGCTGCCCGATCAATCCGTCCACGCGGGCGCTCTGGTGGCCTCCGGCATGAGCGCGCCCGGGCGCGCGCTGTTATTCGTCGCGCTGCTCGCTCACGGCGTACTGCTGCATACCACGATCTTCCCGCAGAACGCGATGGTGTTCGGCTTCGCGTTCGCGCTGTCGGCGATGTTCTGGCTCGGCGCCGGCATCTACTGGATCGAAAGCTTCTTCTTCCCGCTCGACGGACTGCGCCTGCTGGTGTTGCCGCTCGCGTGCGTCGCATCGCTGCTGCCGCTTGCGTTCGGTGGCGCGCGCGTGCTGCCGTATGCGGCCGCGCCGATGTTCAAGCTGCACTTCCTGATCGCGAACATCGCGTACGGTCTGTTCGCGATCGCCGCGCTGCACGCGGTGCTGATGCTGGCGGTCGAGCGGCGTTTGCATTCGATGCGCGGCGCTCTCGCGCAGCGACACGCGGCGTCGGGCAACGGCTGGTGGTCGAGCTGGCTCGACACCCTGCCGCCGCTACTCACACTCGAGAAGCTGCTGTTCCGGCTGATCGGCGCCGGCTTCGTGCTGCTTACGCTGACGCTGCTGTCGGGCATCCTGTTTAGCGAGCAACTGCTCGACCGCGCGTTGCGGCTCGATCACAAAACTGTGTTCGCGATTCTTTCGTGGGTGATGTTCGGCGCGCTGCTGACGGCGCGCAAGGTGTCCGGCTGGCGCGGCCGTGCGGCATTGCGCTGGGTGCTGGCCTCGTTCGTCGCGCTGTTGCTCGCGTACGTCGGCAGCCGTTTCGTTTTAGAGGTGCTGTTGCACCGGCCTGTAGTGTGAGCGTCCCCATGCGACAAATCTTTTTGCTGATTCTGCTGTTCATCGTCGGACAGTGGCTCGTGAAGGCACTGCGCCGCCACGACGCGCAACGCACCGGCGCGCGCGGCGCCAACGGTGCCGGCGCCGCGAACGGCGGCGCGCGTTCTTCGGATGGACAACAGCCGCAGCTTGCCGAACCGATGATTCGCTGCGTCGAGTGCGGCGTGCACGCACCGAAGAGCGACTCGGTCAGCGTCGCGGGGCAGGCGTTCTGTTGCGCCGCGCACGCGCAGCGTCACGGCGCGCGTCCGAGCGGCCGCGACGCCCGATGAGCGACGTCTTCACCGTCGATACCGACGGCTGGGTTCCCGCCGCACGCAAGCTCCCCTCGCCGAACTTCGAAGCGCGGCCGCAAGGCGCGGTGCCGACGCTGATCGTCGTTCACAACATCAGCCTGCCGCCGAACGAGTTCGGCGGCACCGCGATTGCCGAGCTGTTCCAGAACACGCTCGACTGCGACGCTCACCCGTACTACGACTCGCATCTGCGCGGCGTGCGTGTGTCCGCGCATTTCGTGATTCATCGCGACGGCGCGCTCGAGCAGTTCGTGTCGTGCAATGAGCGCGCGTGGCACGCGGGACCGTCGAATTTTTTCGGCCGCGAGCGCTGCAATGATTTCTCGATCGGCATCGAGCTCGAAGGCAGCGACACCACCGCCTTCGAAGCGGCGCAATACCGCACGCTCGCCGCGCTGGTGAGCGCACTGAAGGCGCGCTATCCGATCGACGCGCTTGCTGGACACTCCGACATCGCGCCCGGTCGCAAGACCGATCCCGGTCCACATTTCGAGTGGCCGCGGCTGCAACGCGACACGTTGCTCGACGGTCGGTATTTCCCCTATCTCAAGTTTTCCGAAACGCGGTAATCCCCCTTCGCACGATCTTGCGTGATCCGCAGAGAACGAAGCGCAGCCTGCTTCTCCGGGGAGCTTATGCGCGTCGCGCGACGCAAAAGTCAAGACTTCGAGCGCAAATAAAACGGTTTGACCTGTCTCGAATCTCCACTATACTTGGTGCCGACAACTGAGTTTCGCACTATATCTTGTGTTGTGCTGTGAATAACCATGTGCATAACCGAGTGAATAAGAGTGGATAAGTCTGCGGCGCCCCGCTCCCCGAGCACGGCGCCGCAAGCATTCCAGACAGCGAAAAAAATTCCTGGGGCGCAGCCGTTGGGGGATCTCCGGCCGCATCCAGAAGCATTCAGGAAAGGACCAGCCAGTGATCGCGACCGACCCGATGAAGACCGTCATCAAATCGAACCAGGCTTCCTCGCAGTTGCATCCCGCCAACCGGCGTAGCCGGCCTTCCTGCACCTCATCGCTCGCGCACGCGACGGCGCGGCGTTCGATTTAATCCGCGGCACCCGCCGCCATTTCCAAGACCAGGAGCTTTGCACATGCAAACCACCGACAACGTGACGACCCGGTACGAGGGCTCACCGACTGGCCAGGCTTTCGGCCAGACTCAAGGCGCACAGTCGCTCGCGCCGCAAGCGAGCTACGCCGACTACAAGGTGATCCGCCGCAATGGCACCGTGGTGTCGTTCGAGCCGTCGAAAATCGCGATCGCCGTGACGAAGGCGTTCCTCGCCGTCAACGGTGGTCAGGGCGCGGCGTCGGCACGGGTGCGCGAACTGGTCGAGCAACTCACGCAGAACGTGGTGCGCGCGCTGCTGCGCAGCCGTCCGAACGGCGGCACGTTCCATATCGAAGACATTCAGGATCAGGTCGAACTCGCGCTGATGCGCGGCGGTGAGCACAACGTCGCGCGTGCTTACGTGCTGTATCGCGAGAAGCGCAACCAGGCGCGCGCGCATGACGACCATGCAGATGCCGCGAGCACGCCGGGCCTGAACGTGACCGACAACGGCATCACGCGTCCGCTGGACATGGCCGCGCTGCGTGGCATCATCGAGTCCGCCTGCGCGAACCTCGGCGACGCGGTGAGCGCCGAGCCGATCGTCGCGGAAACGGTGAAGAACCTGTACGACGGCGTGCCGATGAGCCAGGTGTACGACTCGGCCATCCTCGCTGCCCGCACGATGATCGAAAAGGACCCGGCTTACAGCCAGGTCACCGCGCGCATCCTGCTGCACACGATCCGCCGCGAGATCCTCGAAGAGGAAGTCACGCAAGCCGAAATGGGCGAGCGCTACGCCGAGTACTTCCCGCAGTTCATCAAGCGCGGCGTGCAAGCGGAACTGCTCGACGACAAGCTGCTGCAGTTCGACCTGAAGCGTCTAGGCGCCGCGCTCGACGCGAACCGCGACCTGCAGTTCGGCTACCTCGGTCTGCAGACGCTCTACGACCGCTACTTCCTGCATCACGACAACGTGCGCATCGAGATGCCGCAGGCATTCTTTATGCGTGTCGCGATGGGTCTGTCGCTGAACGAGATCGACCGCGAAGCGCGCGCTATCGAGTTCTATAACGTGCTGTCGAGCTTCGACTTCATGAGCTCGACGCCGACGCTGTTCAACTCGGGCACGCGCCGCTCGCAGCTGTCGTCGTGCTACCTGACCACGGTCGACGACGACCTCGACGGCATCTACGAAGCGCTCAAGGAAAACGCGCTGCTGTCGAAGTTCGCCGGCGGTCTCGGCAACGACTGGACGCGTGTGCGCGCGCTCGGCTCGCACATCAAGGGCACCAACGGCAAGTCGCAGGGCGTGGTGCCGTTCCTGAAGGTCGTCAACGACACGGCGGTCGCGGTGAACCAGGGCGGCAAGCGCAAGGGCGCGGTGTGCGCGTATCTCGAGTCGTGGCACCTCGACATCGAGGAGTTCCTCGAGCTGCGCAAGAACACCGGCGACGACCGTCGTCGCACGCACGACATGAACACCGCGAACTGGATTCCCGACCTGTTCATGAAGCGCGTGATGGAAGGCGGCGACTGGACGCTGTTCTCGCCGTCCACCTGCCCGGATCTGCACGACAAGTTCGGCGCCGAATTCGAAGCGGCTTACACGGCTTACGAAGACAAGGTCGCGCGCGGCGAGATCAAGCTGTTCAAGAAGCTTCCGGCGGCGCAACTGTGGCGCAAGATGCTCGGCATGCTGTTCGAAACCGGCCATCCGTGGATCACGTTCAAGGACCCGTGCAACGTGCGCTCGCCGCAGCAGCACGTCGGCGTCGTCCACTCGTCGAACCTGTGCACGGAAATCACGCTGAACACCAGCGACGCCGAAATCGCCGTCTGTAACCTCGGCTCGGTGAACCTCGTCGCGCACCTGAAGGAGCAGGCCGACGGCACGGTGGCGCTCGACCACGACAAGCTCAAGCGCACGGTCAGCGTCGCGATGCGCATGCTCGACAACGTGATCGACATCAACTACTACGCGGTCGCCAAGGCGCGTAACTCGAACCTGAAGCACCGTCCGGTCGGCCTCGGCATCATGGGCTTCCAGGACTGCCTGCACGTGCTGCGCACGCCGTACGCGTCGCAGGAAGCGGTCGAGTTCGCCGATCGCTCGATGGAAGCGGTCTGCTACTACGCGTACTACGCTTCGACCGAGCTCGCCGAAGAGCGCGGCCGCTACTCGAGCTACCGCGGCTCGCTGTGGGATCGCGGCATCCTCCCGCAAGACTCGGTGGCGCTGCTCGAGCAAGCGCGCGGCGGTTATGTCGAGGTCGATTCGAGCGAGTCGATGGACTGGCCGGCGCTGCGCTCGCGCATCGCGACCCACGGCATGCGCAACTCGAACTGCGTGGCGATCGCGCCGACCGCGACGATCTCGAACATCATCGGCGTGTCGGCGTGCATCGAGCCGACCTATCAGAACCTGTACGTGAAGTCGAACCTGTCGGGCGAGTTCACGGTGGTCAACGACTACCTGGTGCGCGACCTGAAAGCGCGCGGTCTGTGGGACGAAGTGATGGTCGCCGACCTGAAGTACTTCGACGGCACGCTGTCGCGCATCGACCGCATCCCGGCCGACCTGCGCGCGATCTACGCGACCGCGTTCGAAGTCGATCCGGTGTGGCTCGTCGAGTCGGCCTCGCGTCGTCAGAAGTGGATCGACCAGGCGCAGTCGCTGAACATTTACATGGCGGGCGCATCGGGCAAGAAGCTCGACGAGATCTACAAGCTCGCATGGCTGCGCGGTCTGAAGACCACCTACTACCTGCGCACGATGGCGGCGACGCACGTCGAGAAGTCGACGGTCGCGCACGGCGCGCTTAACGCGGTGAGCTCGGGTCATGACGGCTCGGGTGGCGCAGGCGGCGCGGCAGGCGGCTTCGGCGTGGGCGGCGCGGCGGGTGGCGTGAGCGGCGGCTTCCAGGCAGCGACAGCGACTGCCGCGGTCGCAGTCGAAGCGGCACCCGAAGCGGATGGTCCGGTCTGCATGATGCGTCCGGGCGATCCTGGCTTCGACGAGTGCGAGGCTTGCCAGTAACGAGAGGCAAGCAGCGGGAGCGATGCTTGCTAACTGCACACGAGGGTCGTAGGTGATGACCCGCAGGCGGCGAGCGACGCGCCCCGTTGATGAAGTAGAAGCAGGTCGATGAGCGGTGAGCAGTATCGAAGTCTCACCGCTCGTCGATGCAGCGAAGCAACACAGCAGTTGGCAACACCAGACGATCGCTCGACATGGCATCGCACCTCAACCGCCAACGCTGACGCAACACGCTCGACGCGGCTCACCGCCGACTCTCGCGATGAGCGATTCGCGCGGCATCGACCGGTCCATCGATCAGTCGGCGGATGCCGCGAACGCGCTGCGCAATACATATAGATAGAGCAACGAAACGTCGTGTCGAAACGTTGCTCTTCGAGCTCGCGAAGGACCTCGGCAACACATGTTCAACACGCGATCATCACGCGTCACTCGATGCGTGACTGCATGAGTCACACGCAGCATGTCGAACAAAGTGTTGTATGAACGTAGCAACGCGAATCGAAAACAGGAATTTTCGCGAGTGAGCTCTTTTATCGCTCGTGAAAAGATGGTACAAACCGTTCTAAATTGATGGTGACATTTATGCTCAACTGGGATGACGAGATCACTGCCGTAACTCCCTCGAGCGCGACGCAACCGAACGTGTTGCGCAACGCTGCGGGGTCGGTTGTGGGTTCGCAAATCGGAACGCGTTCCGCTCCTCATGCTCCCTCCGCTCAAGAAGTCTTCGCGAACGACATCGCTGTCGCTCCCGTCGCTCATGCTGCCAACGCGGCGGCCGCTTCCGAAGCCCGCGTCAATGTCGCCGACAAGCGCATCATCAACGGCCAGACTGACGTCAACCAGCTGGTGCCGTTCAAGTACAAGTGGGCCTGGGAAAAGTATCTGGCGGGTTGCGCCAACCACTGGATGCCGCAGGAAGTGAACATGTCGCGCGACATCGCCCTGTGGAAAGACCCGAACGGGCTGACCGAAGACGAGCGCCGCATCGTCAAGCGCAACCTGGGCTTCTTCGTGACGGCCGACTCGCTCGCCGCCAACAACATCGTGCTGGGCACCTACCGCCACATCACGGCGCCCGAATGCCGCCAGTTCCTGCTGCGCCAGGCGTTCGAAGAGGCGATCCACACGCACGCTTACCAGTACATCGTCGAGTCGCTCGGTCTCGACGAGGGCGAAATTTTCAACGCGTATCACGAGGTCCCGTCGATCCGCGCGAAAGACGAATTCCTGATTCCGTACATCCACGTGCTGACCGACCCGGCCTTCAAGACCGGTACGCTCGAAGCAGACCAGACGCTGCTGCGCTCGCTGATCGTGTTCGCCTGTGTGATGGAAGGCCTGTTCTTCTACGTCGGCTTTACGCAAATCCTGGCGCTCGGCCGCCAGAACAAGATGACCGGCGCGGCGGAGCAGTACCAGTACATCCTGCGCGATGAGTCGATGCACTGCAACTTCGGCATCGACCTGATCAACCAGATCAAACTCGAAAACCCGCACCTGTGGACGGCTGAGTTCCGCGCCGAAATTCGCGCGATCTTCCAGCAGGCGGTCGAGCTCGAATACCGCTACGCCGAAGACACGATGCCGCGCGGCGTGCTCGGCCTCAACGCGTCGATGTTCAAGAGCTATCTGCGCTTCATCTGCAACCGCCGTTGCCAGCAGATCGGTCTCGATCCGCTGTACCCGAACGAGGAAAACCCGTTCCCGTGGATGAGCGAGATGATCGACCTGAAGAAAGAACGCAATTTCTTCGAGACGCGAGTGATCGAATATCAGACTGGCGGTGCGCTTTCCTGGGAGTGAGCCGGGATTCGCGTCGCGGATGGTTTCATTGATGGGGATGCCGCCGCCTGTGGCCGCGGCGCCCCGGGTTAGGAGCAGAACGGCCTGATGCAAAGCGTGCCCGGTGCCTTGACGGCCCACAAACATGACAGGCACTTTGCGGACCCTTCAGTGGGATGGGCAAACTTCCCCCCGGAAAAAGCCGCTGGCGTCGTTGCCGGCGGCCCGATCAAGCAATTGCCGGCGTCGCCTCGCGACGCCGACCAGATTTGGCGCGCGGTGCCTTGGGGCACGGCGCGCCTTACCGCATTCATTAGCGTAAGCGCGTTGCACCTGCGTACGCCGATGAATAGCCCGCTTCGTAGCGCGCGCCCTGAGAAGCGTCCGCGGGAAGCGGGTTTTGACGAAGGGTGTAGTTTGAACTGACCTCATCTGAAAACCTGAAGGAGAAAATGATGGCAACTGCAAAGAAAGCCGCGGCCAAGAAGACCGCAGCAAAGAAGACCGCAGCCAAGAAGGCTGCTCCGGCTAAGAAGGCTGCTCCGGCCAAGAAGGTCGCCGCGAAGAAGGTCGCAGTGAAGAAGGTCGCAGCGAAGAAGGTCGCGGCAAAGAAGGCAGCACCGGCGAAGAAAGCCGCAGTGAAGAAGGTCGCGGCGAAGAAGGTCGCAGCCAAGAAGGTCGCGGCGAAGAAGGCAGCACCGGCGAAGAAAGCCGCGGTGAAGAAGGTCGCAGCAAAGAAGGTCGCAGCGAAGAAGGCGGCACCGGCGAAGAAGGCCGCAGCGAAGAAGGCAGCACCGGCGAAGAAGGCCGCGGCGAAGAAGACCGCTGCCAAGAAGGCCGCGCCTGCGAAAAAGGCTGCAGCCAAGAAAGCTGCACCTGCCAAGAAGGCTGCCGCGAAGAAGGCCGCTGCGCCTGCGAAGAAGGCTGCACCTGCGAAGAAGGCTGTCGCCAAGAAGGCCGCGCCTGCTCCCGCTGCTGCGCCTGCTGTCTCGAGCGCACCGGCGGCGACGGTGAAGACCGCGCTGAACCCGGCAGCGGCATGGCCGTTCCCGACGGGCAGCCGTCCGTAAGCGGTAGCTGTAGCAGTACGTCGACACATCGCACGATGTGTCGGATGACCGGGTCGTGCTCGAGCTGTTGCGAGCGCCACCCGGTCAATGTCCCGTTACCGGTGTGCCGGTGGCGGGTTTTTTTTTGCCGTCACCCGAAAGAAAAACACGCATGGACCCGTGAGGGCTCATGCGTGTGATGTCGTCGTCGCGACGCTGAACTACGCGCGGCCGCGCGGGAGGGGGAACTGCGCTTAGTGCGTGACGCGCGTGACGCCGCCGCTCGACAGCAGCCTCACGCGATCGCCGGCGCGGAAGATTTCGCCGGTGGCAGTTTGGGTGATGGCGCGCATGTCGCCGTTGTCGAGCCGCACGGTGATTTCAATGCCGTCGCGCATCGCCACACGGTTTTCGATCGCATTGCCCGCGACCGCACCGCCGATGCCGCCGACGATACCCGTCGCGACCTGGCCACGTCCGCCGCCGAACGCAGTGCCAGCGAGCGCGCCGAGCGCAGCGCCGCCGAGTGCGCCGATGCCGATCGGCTGACCTTCGTTCGTGCTGATGCGCACCGCGCGTACGCTCTCCACCGTGGCCATGCGAACCGTCTGTTCGCGCTGCGCCTGCGAAGCGGTGAAAACGTCGGGAGAGCTGCTGTTGACCGCACATCCCGACATGGCCAGCGAACCGGCGATCACGGTGGCGACGATCAGGCGACTCGAGGTTCTCATTCCCAAACTCCCATAGCACGCGATATCAGTGCAGGTCGTATCCGAAGGCCTGCTTGAACCGCTCGTTGATTTCCGCCCGGCTGGGCGCGTAGTTTTGCGGGCCTTGATGCTCGATCTTCAGTGCGCCCATCAGGCTGGCGAGACGGCCGGTGGTGGCCCAACCGAGGCCCTTCTCGATACCGTAGAGCAAGCCGCCGCGAAACGCGTCGCCGCAACCGGTGGGATCGAGCACCTGCCTGGCCGTGACCGCCGGAATCTCCTCGATACCGCCGCCGTGATGGATCTGAGCACCCTTCTCGCCGAGCGTGATGATCAGCGCATCGACCTTGCTGGCGATCTGCTCGATCGACCAGCCGGTCTTGTTGCTCACCAGCGCGGCTTCGTAATCGTTGACCGCGACATAGGTAGCAAGTTCAATGACGCGCCGCAGCGTCTCGCTGTCGAACAGCGGCAAGCCTTGGCCCGGATCGAAGATGAACGGCACGCCTGCGGCGGCCAGCTGCTCGGAGTGTTGAACCATGCCGTCATAGCCGTCCGGCGCAACGATGCCGAGCGTCAGGCCCTTCACCTCGTCGGCGCGGTTCTGATGCGACTGCATCATCGCGCCCGGATGGAACGCGGTGATCTGGTTGTTCTCGAGGTCGGTCGTGATCATCGCCTGCGCCGAGTAGGTGTCGGGTACGACGAGCACGTTTTCCGTCGACAGGCCGAGCTCTGCGAGCCGGTCGAGATAGAGCTGCGCGTCGACGGCGCCGATCGCGCCCATGATGCGCGCGTCGCCGCCGAGCAGATTCAGCGCATACGCAATGTTGCCCGCGCAGCCGCCGAACTCGCGACGCATGGTCGGCACGAGAAAGCTTACATTCAGGATGTGGACCTGCTCCGGCAGGATGTGCTCCCGAAAGCGGCCTTCGAAGGTCATGATGTTGTCGTACGCGAGCGAGCCGCAGATGAGCGTAGCCAAGGCGAGCGTTCCTGTATGAAAACGGTGGGATGGGAAGACAGACGCGCCGCGCCGACGGCGCCGCGCGAGGCGCGGCGCCGTCGTTCGCGCGCGAGAGGGCTTACTTCAGCGCGGCGAGCGCTGCGTCGTAGTTCGGCTCGTTCTTGATCTCGCCGACCAGCTCGGCGTGCAGAACCTTGTCGTTCTCGTCGAGCACGACGACCGCGCGCGCGGTCAGGCCGGTCAGCGGACCGCTCGTCACGTCGACGCCGTACGCCTGCGCGAACTCGTGGCCGCGGAACGTCGACGCGGTCACCACGTTCTCGATGCCCTCGGTCGTGCAGAAGCGCGACGCCGCGAACGGCAGGTCGCCCGACACCACGATCACGGCCGTGTTGCTGAGCTTCGCGGCGGCTTCGTTGAATTTGCGCGTCGACGTCGCGCAGGTCGGCGTGTCGAGACTCGGGACGATGTTGAGCACCTTGCGCTTGCCGGCGAAGTCGGCGAGCGTCAGCGGCTTCAGGTCGCGGCCGACCAGCGAGAACGGGGCGGCCTGCTGGCCGACCGACGGGAACGTGCCGCTTACTTCGATCGGGTTGCCACCCAGCGTGACTTGACTCATGTGTTGTGCTCCGAAAAGGGCGTCAGTGACGACAATGATGCGCCCGCTCGGGAGCGGGCGCGCGAGGGTGCGTTACGGATAAAAAATCTGTACGCGAAAATTGGAGGCGATCGCGGTGCCGGTGTCGAGGTGCACGATCATCGTCTGCGTCGCATGCGCGGGCAGGCCGGCCGCGATCACGGTGCCGGGTGGCACGTAATCCTGCGGCCATAGCACGCGTCGCACGGCGACGTTGTTCTGATCGTCGAGCAGCGTGAGTTCGATCGCGGGATAGGCGAGCGCGATGTTCAGGCGGTTGTGCAGCGGCATCTTCAGCTCGAGCTTGTGCGGGCCGTCGATCTGCCGCAGATCGGAGGGCTCGACCAGCAAGCCTTCGATGTCGTGCGGCGGCGTCAGCTGACAGCCGAGATGCGCGCAGGCCTGCGCATACAGGATCTGCGAGCGCGGCACGTTGACCATGATGGTCTCGCGCTGCCACCACGCGAGTTGCGCGAGCAGCGCAATGACGAGCAGCGCGGCGAGCACCACGCCGGCGACGATCCAGCCGACGCGCCCGGCGTCCACCGGGCGGGTTTCGCGCATGACCGGGAACGGATCGTCGCCAGCGCTGATCGGCGGATTGACCGAGAACGGCTCGCCGCTCGATGGGGTGGGCGCCGGACCTCCCGGCGGGCGCGGGCCGCCGGGGCCGCCGGCGCCAGAAGCGCCTGCGGCCGCGCTCGCGCCGAAGCCGGCCGCGCCGAAGCCGGCCGCACCTAAGCCGGCCGCACCGAAATGCGGTTCGTTGTCGCGCATGTCATGCAGGCCTGCTGGCTCGCGCCGCGCGGGTTCGTCGAGCGTGGACGGTTCGGGGCGTTCGACCTTGCGCCAGACGCGCGGCGCTTCGTCTTCGACTCGCGGTGGGGCAGCAGGTGCAGTGGGCGGGGCGACAGGCGGTTCATCGACCGTGTCGTCGGCGGGATAGGCGAACGGTTCGAGCGGCGCGTCGGCCAGCGTCGGCTCATCGTCCGCGGGTAGCGGCGCCGAGAAAGCGCCAGCGCGCAGTTCAGGTTCGGTGGCCTGGCGCGGCGTGCCCGACTTGACGGTTGCGTGCTCGGTGCCGCCAAGCGGCAGCGGCGCGAGCGGCACGCTGCTCGCGTGGTCGCGCAAACGGGAGTCGAGCGTGCTGCGTGAAATGCTGGTGGAGTCCCGTTCCGGAGCCGATGCTCCCGGGGCCCATGCGTCACGACCAAAGTCCGGACCTGGTTGCCGCACTCCCGACAGCGCTTCGATCGCCGCCGCGGCGGCAACCGGTTTGGCCGTGGAAAAATCGCCGCCTTCCGAGACGTCGAACAGACTGCTCGACGCGTCGAAGACTTCCTGACAATGCCCGCACCGCACGAGGCCGCGGCGCTGAGCAAGCTGCGCCGGTTGCAGACGGAAAACAGTTTCGCAGAAGGGGCAACGCGTCGCCAGGTGCATATCGAGCCGTTGAGCCAGAGGCCGTTAGGTTGACAATACGCCTTATTCTAATTGCTTTCGCGGCGCGTTCCGGCGAGGCACACCCAACCTTCATGTTCGCGCCACACGCTGATATCGATCCAGCGAGCGTAGACCTGCGCGACTTCGTCGGCCTGGCGCGCAAGGATGCCCGACAGCGCGATGCGACCGCCCGGCTTCACTTTCGACGACAGCATCGACGCCATCAGCTTCAGCGGATTCGACAGAATGTTCGCGACCACCACGTCGAATTCGCCGGCCGGGCAGGCATCGGGCAGGCCATAGGTGACTTCGGCGTGATTGCGCTCGCTATTGTGACGCGCCGATTCGACCGCCTGCGGATCGATGTCGATGCCGATCACCGGATCGGCGCCGCACTTCTTCGCGAGAATCGCAAGAATGCCGGAGCCGCAGCCGTAGTCGAGCACGGACTGGCCGGGCTTGATCGACTGCTCGATCCACTCCATGCACAGACGCGTGGTGGGGTGGCTGCCGGTGCCGAACGCGAGGCCAGGATCGAGTTCGAGCACGAGCGCGTCGGGGTCCGGCGCATCGTGCCACGACGGCACGACCCAGATGCGCTCGCCGATCTGGATCGGATCGAACTGCGACTGCGTGAGCCGCACCCAGTCCTGCTCCTCGACCTCGCGCACGGTATAGGCCGGCGCGGAATCGAGTCCGATTTCGTTGGCCGCGGCGGTCAGCAGCACGGCCGGATCGTGCTCCGGCGCGAGCAGCGCAATCACGCGCGAATGCTGCCACGCCGTGCGATCCGGCGTGAGACCGGGCTCGCCGAACAGCGGCTGCTCGTCGGGCGTGTCGGCGTCGGCATCTTCAACCGACACGGACAGCGCGCCCAGCTCGAGCAGCGCGTCGGACAACTCCTCCGCGTGCTCGCGCGCCAGTTCGGCGACCAGTTCCCGATAGCTCATGACTTACGCTTCTTCCGCGACCTGCTGACGCGCGGCCAGCCGGTTTTCGAGGTAGTGGATGCTAGTGCCGCCTTCGACGAACTTCGCGTCGAGCATCAGCTCGCGGTGCAGCGGGATGTTGGTCTGAATGCCTTCGACCACCATTTCCGACAACGCGATGCGCATCCGGCTGATCGCCTGTTCGCGCGTGGCGCCGTAAGCGATCAGTTTGCCGATCATCGAATCATAGTTCGGCGGCACGAAATAACCATTGTAGGCGTGCGAATCGACGCGGATGCCGGGACCGCCCGGCATATGCCACGACGTCAGGCGTCCCGGCGACGGCGTGAACTTGAACGGATCTTCGGCGTTGATCCGGCATTCGATCGCATGGCCGCGGAACTGGATGTCGCGCTGACGGAACGCGAGCTTCTCGCCGGCCGCGATGCGGATCTGTTCCTGCACGATGTCGACACCTGTGATCAGTTCGGTCACCGGATGCTCGACCTGCACGCGCGTATTCATCTCGATGAAGTAGAACTCGCCGTTTTCGTACAGGAACTCGAAGGTGCCCGCGCCGAGATAGCCCATTTTCTTGCACGCATCCGCGCAACGATCGCCGATGCGGTCGATCAGACGGCGCGCGATGCCCGGCGCCGGCGCTTCCTCGATCACCTTCTGGTGACGGCGTTGCATCGAGCAGTCGCGCTCGCCGAGCCACACGGCGTTCTTGAACGAGTCGGCCAGCACCTGGATTTCGATGTGCCGCGGGTTCTCGAGGAATTTCTCCATGTAGACCTGCGGGTTGCCGAACGCGCGGCCGGCTTCCTCGCGGGTCATGTTGACCGCGTTGACGAGCGCCGCTTCCGTGTGGACCACGCGCATGCCGCGGCCGCCGCCGCCGCCCGCCGCCTTGATGATGACCGGGTAGCCGATCTGGCGGGCAATCTTCACGATCTCCTTCGGATCGTCCGGCAGCGCGCCTTCCGAACCAGGCACGCAAGGCACGCCGGTCTTGATCATGGTCTGTTTGGCGGTGACCTTGTCGCCCATCATGCGGATCGTTTCCGGACGCGGGCCGATGAAGGTGAAGCCGGACTGCTCGACGCGCTCGGCGAAGTCAGCGTTCTCCGACAGGAAGCCGTAGCCGGGGTGGATCGCTTCCGCGTCGGTGACTTCGGCCGCGCTGATCAGCGCGGGCATGTTCAGATAGCTCAGATTCGACGGGGCCGGGCCGATGCAGACCGCCTCGTCGGCGAGCTTCACGTACTTGGCTTCCTTGTCGGCTTCCGAGTAGACGACGACCGTCTTGACGCCGAGTTCACGGCAGGCGCGCTGGATACGAAGCGCGATCTCGCCGCGATTGGCAATGAGGATTTTTTCAAACATAGCGGGTTTTCGACTCATCAATGGGCGCCGGGTCGGTCAAGACGCCGGCTGCCGCAGAGGACCGGTCGCGCGCCTCGGGATGAGCGGCGCGCGGGCGGCGAATGGTGCGTGCCGCGTTAGCCGACCACGAACAGCGGTTGGCCGTACTCGACCGCCTGGCCGTTTTCGACGAGGATTTCCTTGACCACGCCCGACTTGTCCGCCTCGATCTCGTTGAGCAGCTTCATCGCTTCGATGATGCAGATGGTCTGGCCTTCCTTGACCGTGTCGCCGACCTGCACGAACGGATCCGCACCCGGCGACGGCGCGCGGTAGAAGGTGCCGACCATCGGCGAAGTGACGACGTGACCCTGCGGCGCGGCGGCCGCCGGCGTAGCGGGAGCGTTCGCGGCGGCCGGCGCTTCGACCGCTGCCGGCGCGGCTTGCGGGAATTGCGGTGCAGCGTACGAGGCGGACGGTTGGACGTAAACCGGCGGCGCATTCTTGACGATGCGGACCTTGCCTTCGCCCTCGGTCACTTCGAGTTCGGAAATACCGGACTCCGAGACGAGGTCGATCAGAGTTTTGAGTTTACGTAGATCCATCAGGGTGCCCCTTTCAATG
The DNA here is from genome assembly GCF_040948685.1 of Paraburkholderia sp. BR14374. Classification (NCBI taxonomy): domain Bacteria; kingdom Pseudomonadati; phylum Pseudomonadota; class Betaproteobacteria; order Burkholderiales; family Burkholderiaceae; genus Paraburkholderia; species Paraburkholderia sp. BR14374. The sequence continues at coordinate 67,034 of NZ_JBFPKF010000005.1, forward strand.
CGTAGTGTGCCGGCGCGTGCAAACGTGCAGTAGCCGGCTCAAATTGGACGTGTTTGGATTCAGCCGCGCGACGTGCCGGCGGCGAGCCGGTCGAGCGCGAATTCGAGCGCGTACAGATACCCCTTCCAGCCGAGGCCGCAAATTACGCCCTCTGCCTGGTCGGAGAAATACGAGTGATGCCTGAACGGTTCCCGGCGATGCACGTTCGACAAATGAATCTCGACGAACGGGATGCCAACCCCCGCTAGTGCGTCCCGGATGGCCACGCTGGTGTGCGTGTACGCGGCGGGATTGATCAGGATGAAATCGGTTTGCTCGGTGCGGGCCGCCTGAATGCGGTCGACCAGCGCGCCTTCGTGATTGCTCTGGAACGACGCAAGCTCGACGCCCGCATCGGCTGCACGGTCCGCTAGCGCCTGATCGATCTGCGGCAGGGTCACGCGACCGTAGACCTCGGGTTCCCGAGTACCGAGAAGGTTGAGGTTGGGTCCGTGCAGTACCAGCAGGCGCGTCATGGTCGCTTCTTTTTCCGTGGAATTGCGCGCACTTTAGCGCTGATTAGAGAAACTTGTCTAGTTTCGCGCGCGTACGCGGCGACGGCTGGGGCGGGCCGCTGCACAGCCGTGAGCCGAACTTCACTCAAATTCGGGGATTATCCGCGCATTTTCGCTCGTTCTGCACGCAAGCGGGTGCCAAAAGCGCGGCGTCAGAAATCGGGGAAATTTACAGCGTGTCGAGCGTCTGGCGCAGGGCCGTGGGGTCGATCTGGCCCAATTTTGTCGAGCGGATGTTGCCTTTTGCGTCGATCACGACGGTAAACGGCAAACCTCCCGCATTGTTGCCGAACGCACGCGCGAGGTCGGCGCCGCCGAAGCCGGTCACGTAGATCGGGTACGCGACCTTGACCTTCTGCAGGAAGGTTTGGATATTCTTTTCCGAGTCGACGCCGAGACCGACGAACTGGATGCCTTTCTTCGCGTATTCGCGCTGGATCTGCGACAGCTCAGGCATTTCCTGGACGCACGGGCCACACCACGACGCCCAGAAGTTGACGACGATCGGGTGGCCCTTGAGCATGCTCAGCGACTGCGGCTTGCCGTCGACATTCGTGACCGGCGCGCTCCACAGCTGCTGGACGGGGCTCGCATGGGTGTCAGGCTGTGACCCGCCCTGCGCCGCGTACGCGACGTCGGTACCGCGATTGAGCCAGTGATTGGCCAGCACGCCGCCGCCCGCGGCGACCAGCGCGACGGCCGCGCCCGCCAGCATACGTCTTGTGTTCATTGTGCTCCGTTCTGTCTGGTCAATTGGTGAAGGACGGCACCTGGTCGCCGTCGAGCAGCGCCTGCACCGCCGGCAAATTCGCCCGCGCCGTGCGGCCGCGCGCGTCGGCGCGCACCGCGCCGCGCAGGTCGTCGGTTTCATACAGCGCGACGTGGATGCCGACCGGCTCGGCGTTGCGATGGTCTGCCGGGCGCCACAGAAAGCTCAGCGTCTCCACATAGCCGCGTCCTGCGAAATGGCGCGTTTCCGACACGTCGTACTGGATGTTCGCGTTCAGCATGTAGATCGCGACTTCCTTCGGGTTGTCGCAAAACACCTGCAGATGGACGTCCGAATGCTCGCCGGCCGTGCCGCCGAGCACCGCGCCCGTCAGATACGGATTGAACGGCGCGAGCCGCTCCATCCATTCGACCGCGATCACACGCAGCCGCCGCAAAAGCGCCGGCTGGCTGTCGCCCTGGAACAGCAATTGATATTCGCGGATTTCTTCTTCGATCTGGTCGTTGTCCGGCAGCCATTCGCCGGCGACACGGGTCTCGCCGACGACCTGCCGGGCCGCCTTGCGCTTCGCGCTGGCGTAGTCCAGACCGTCTTCGGCAATCAGGCGCGCAGCCGCGATCGCGATTTCCTCGCGCACGCGTTGCGGATCGAAATGTAATTTGCGGACCATCCCTGCATCATACTAGATCGGGCCTGGCGACGCGGTCGGGCGGCCCGGACGGGGCGGCGCCGGGCGTGGCCCGCAGGGGCGGCGCGCGCCGTGTCGGTTACAATAGGCGTCCTTTGCAGACGGTCGTTCCGGCCGTCCTGCGGCCTCCCATCCCTCGCAAAAAACGCCCCCACGGCAAGACAGGCTTATGCATATCCACATCCTCGGCATCTGCGGCACTTTCATGGGCGGACTCGCGGTGCTCGCGCGCAATGCGGGCCACACGGTGACCGGCTGCGACGCCGGCGTCTACCCGCCGATGAGCACGCAGCTCGAGGCGCAAGGCATCCGCCTGATCGAGGGTTACGACGCGGAACAGCTGAACGGCCTGAACGCTGATTTATTCGTGATCGGCAACGTGGTCACGCGCGGCAACCCGCTGATGGAAGCGATTCTGGACCGCGGCCTGCCGTACGTGTCCGGTCCGCAGTGGCTCGGCGAGCACGTGCTGAACGGCAAATGGGTGCTGGCCGTGGCCGGCACGCACGGCAAGACCACCACGAGCTCGATGCTGACCTGGCTGCTCGAAGACGCAGGGCTGAATCCGGGCTTTCTGATCGGCGGTGTGCCGCTGAATTTCGGCGTGTCGGCGCGGCTCACCGATTCGAGCTTCTTCGTGATCGAAGCCGACGAATACGACACCGCATTCTTCGATAAACGCTCGAAGTTCGTCCATTACCGCCCGAAAACGGCGGTGCTGAACAACCTCGAATTCGATCACGCCGACATCTTCCCCGATCTCGCCGCGATCGAAACCCAGTTCCATCATCTGATCCGCACGGTGCCGCGCTTGGGCCGGGTCGTCACGAACGGCCGCGAGGACGCGCTCGAGCGCGTGTTGACGCGCGGCTGCTGGAGCGAGGTCGAGCGCTTTGGCGTACAGGGTGGCTGGGAGATCCAGCCGGCGGAGCAGGGCGTGCCCGTTGACGAACGCTTTGCCGTCTATCACAACGGCGAGCGCGTCGGCGTGGTCGACTGGCAGGTGCAGGGCGAACATAACCGCATGAACGCGCTCGCCGCTATTGCCGCCGCCCGCCACGTCGGCGTGCCGCCCGCACAGGCCGCGAAATCGCTGTCGAGCTTCCGCAACGTGAAGCGCCGCATGGAAGTGCGCGGCAGCGTCGACGGCGTGACCGTATACGACGACTTCGCGCATCACCCCACCGCGATCGAGACGACGGTGGCCGGGCTGCGTGCGCGCGTCGGCCGCGACAACACGCGAATTCTCGCAGTGCTCGAACCGCGCTCGAACACGATGAAGCTCGGCGTGATGAAAGCGCAACTGCCGGCAAGCCTCGCCGACGCCGACCTCGTGTTCGGCTACGGTGCGCCGAGCGGGCGCGACGCGCTCGGCTGGAACCTCGGCGAAGCGCTCGCGCCGCTCGACGGCAAGGCCCAGGCGTTCGACAACCTCGACGCGCTCGTGAAGGCGGTGGTCCACGCGGCGCGCCCCGGCGATCAGATTCTGGTGATGAGCAATGGCGGCTTCGGCGGCGTGCATCAGAAGCTGCTCGACGGTCTTTCGACGCGAGGCGCGTCGTGATTCTCTATCTGCACGGTTTCCGTTCGTCGCCGAATTCGTTCAAGGCGCGTCTGCTCGCGGCGCGTCTCGCCGAACTGGGCCGCGCCGACGAGTGGTGCTGCCCGATGCTGCCGGTGTCGCCGTTCGAAACCGTGGTGCTCGCCGAATCGCTGGTCGCCGACGCACGCGCGAAGGGCGATGCACGACAGGTGACCGTGATCGGCAGTTCGCTGGGCGGCTACTTCGCCACGCACCTGGCCGAGAAGCACGGCTGGCCGGCCGTGCTGCTGAACCCGGCGGTCGTGCCGCAGCGCGACCTGAGCGCGTATCTCGGCGAGCAGCCGTTGTGGCATGGCGGCGGCAGCATCGTCGTCGAGCCGCATCATCTGGACGAATTGCGCGCGCTCGGCGTCGCGTCGATCACGCGGCCCGAACGCTATTATTTGATGGCAGCCACCGGCGACGAAGTGCTCGACTACCGCGAAATGCTCGCGCGCTATCCGGGCGCGCGCACCACGCTGATCGAGGGCAGTGACCATGCGATCAGCGAGTTCGCGCAGTACCTCGACGACGTGCTGGCCTTCTGCGACGGCGAAGACGTCGAGCCGCCGGCGCCGCGCGCGGCGGCCTGATGGCGTGCCAGGGCGGCGGCACCGATCCCTGCAAGGACATCAGCCGGAAAGACACACCGACCGCCACCGCCGGTCGCAAGATTCAACCCGCTGGCACGCGCAGTGCGCGCCGCGGATTCACTATCACGAACAGGTTGCCGTGCCGCGCATGCAGTGATCGATCGCCACAGGGCGTCGGGCGCGCCGGCAGTTGCAAGTCAGAACGAGAGTATTGAGTGAACGTTTTCTTCGAGGAATCGGGCAGTTTCAAGGCCGGCAGCGTGCTGTCGCGTCAGGGTGACGCGTTTCAGGTCGAGTTGCCGGGCGGCCGGCGCGCGAAGGTGCGCGCGAAGGATGTGCTGATCGAGTTCGAGAAACCCACTGCGGCCGAACTGATGCAGCAGGCCGACACGTTGGCGCAGGAGATCGATCTGGACTTCCTGTGGGAATGCGCGCCGGACGATGAATTCCCGTTCGCGACGCTGGGCGCCGAGTACTTCGGCGCGAGCTTCGGCGCGGTCGAGCGCGCGGCGCTGGTGCTGCGCATGCATGGCTCGCCGGTGTACTTCCGGCGCAAGGGCCGCGGCATGTACCAGCGCGCGCCGCAAGAGCAGCTGAAGATGGCGCTCGCGGGTCTCGAGCGCAAGCGCCAGCAGGCGCTCGTGCAGGCGCAGTACGAAGAAGAGCTGAAGGCAGGCCGTCTACCGGAAGCGTTCGCGGGCGGCAAGGGCCTCGCGCTCCTGACGAAGCCCGACAAGAACACGATCGAGTACAAGGCGCTCGAAAACGCCGCGGCCGCGCGCGGCATCTCGCAGGCGCGGCTGATGCTCGAATGCGGCGCGATCGCGTCGCCGCGCGCGCTGCACGAAGCGAAATTCCTGTCCGAGTACTTCCCGCATGGCACCGGCTTCCCGTCCGTTGCGGCCGCGAACGTGCCCGACGATCTGCCGCAGGCCGACGTCGAAGCGTTCTCGATCGACGACATCACCACGACGGAAATCGACGACGCATTCTCGGTCGAGCATCTGGCCGACGGCCGTGTGCGGATCGGCGTGCACATCGCCGCGCCGGCGCTCGGCATCCAGCGCGGCGACGACGTCGATGCGATCGCGCGTGCGCGTTTGTCGACGGTCTACATGCCCGGCGACAAAATCACGATGCTGCCCGACAGCGTCGTCGACACCTTTACGCTCGCCGAGGGCGGGTATCGGCCGGCGCTGTCGCTGTATGTGATCGTCAATCGCGAGACGCAGGAGATCGTCGCGAGCGAAACGCGCGCCGAGCGCGTGTTCGTGAAGAACAATCTGCGCCACAACACGCTCGACGAAGTCGTCACCGAGGAGGCGCTCGCCGAGGGCACCGGCGAGTATCCGCACAAGGACGATATCGCCGTGCTCTGGCCGTTCGCGCAGGCGCTGTTCGAAAAGCGCCAGACCGCGCGCGCCGGCTACGGCCTGCGTCGCGAAGTGCAGCGCAATACCGATTTCAATTTCTACGTCGACGGCGAGCACGTCACGATCACGCCGCGCCGGCGCGGTTCGCCGCTCGACACGATCGTCGCCGAACTGGCGATTCTCGCAAACTCGTCGTGGGGTGCGTTCCTGCACGATCACGGCGTGCCGGGCATCTATCGCACGCAGCGCGCGTTCGGCGCGCCAAGCGGCCCGAAGCGCACGCGCATGCAGACCAACGCCGCGCCGCACGAAGGGCTCGGGGTCTCGCAATACGCGTGGAGCACGTCGCCGCTGCGCCGCTACGTCGACCTCGTGAACCAGTGGCAGCTGATCGCGTGCGTGCAGCATGGCGTGACCGCCAAGCTCGCCGCGCCGTTCAAGCCGAAGGACGCCGATCTGTTCGCGGTCGTGCAGGGCTTCGACGACACCTACACCGCGTACGCCGACCACCAGCGCCGCATGGAGTACTTCTGGTGTCTGCGCTGGCTCAGGCAGGAAAACCGCAAGCAGGTAGTCGCATCGGTTGTGAAGGGCGATCTCGTGCGTCTAGAGGAAATTCCGCTGCTGCTGCACGTGCCGGGTCTCGGCGTGCATGCGCGCGGCACGCGTTTGCAGCTGGAAGTGATGTCGATCGACGAACTGACGATCGAAGCGTCGGTGCGTCTGCTGCACGTGCTCGATGCGCCGACCGTGACGAGCGGCGCCGAAGCGGAAGAAGGCGAGGACGAGGGCGACGAAGAGTTGCTCGACGCAGCGGACGACAGCGCCGAAAGCGAAGCGGAGGCGCAAGCGGAAGCCGACGGCGGTAATCCGAACGACAACCCGGGCGCCGACGAATCCGCGGCAAGCGGCAACGGCAACGGCAACGGCAACGACGCATCGAACACCGCCGACAACGACCAACACATCACGGAGCCGGGACGATGAACGGCAACCCAACGCGCGATCGCTACGCGGTCATCGGCAACCCGGTCGGGCATAGCAAGTCGCCGTTCATCCACGGCCGCTTCGCCGCGCAAACCGGCGAGCCGATCGAGTACGGTCATCTGCTCGCGCCGGTCGACGCGTTCGTGCCGCACGTGCGCGCGTTCATCGAAGCGGGCGGGCGCGGCCTGAACGTGACGGTGCCGTTCAAGCTCGACGCGCATGCGTTCGCGAACACGCTGTCGCCGCGCGCGGCGGCGGCCGGCGCGGTGAACACGCTGAGGGTCGACGCCGACGGCATCTACGGCGACAACACGGATGGCTTCGGCCTCGTGCGCGACATCGAGGTGAATCTCGGGGTGTCGCTGAAAGGCGCGCGCATCCTGCTGCTCGGCGCGGGCGGGGCCGCGCGCGGTGTCGTGCTGCCGATGCTCGACCGCGCGCCGCATACGCTGACGATCGTCAACCGCACGGCGCAGAAAGCCGAGGCGCTGGTCGATCAGTTCGCGCAGGCAGCCGGCGACGCACGCTGCCGGCTGAACGGCGGCAGCGCCCGCGCGATCGAAGCGGGCCAGTACGACGTGATCGTCAACGCGACCGCGGGCAGCCTCGATGCGTCGCTGCCCGAGTGCGACGACCGCGCGTTCGGCAACGGCACGCTCGCTTACGACATGATGTACAGCGCGCATCCAACTGTCTTCATGCAGCACGCGGCGAAGCTCGGCGCGCGCGGCGCCGACGGTCTCGGCATGCTGGTCGAGCAGGCGGCCGAATCGTTCTATGTGTGGCGCGGTGTGCGCCCCGACGGCGCGCCGGTGCTCGCCGAATTGCGGGCGCTGCTGACGGCGCCGTCGCCCGCATAACGTCAGCGCGCGGACAGCACGCACCATGACAGCGACGCGGCGCGCCAGCGGTTCGCGCGGCCAGGCCGGCCCGCTGCGCTGGTTCGCCTGGCTGATCGCGGTCGTGGCCATCGCCTGGCTCGCGACGCAGGCGTACTACTTCGCGCAGATCGCGATCTGGAACGTCGTCAATCCGCGCTCGACCGCGTTCATGCGCTCGGACGCGTGGCGTCTGTCGCAGGACCGGCCGGATCTGTCGGTGCAGCGCACGTGGGTGCCGTACGAGCAGATTTCCCGCAACCTGAAGCGCGCGATTATCGCGTCCGAGGACGCGAACTTCGTCACCAACAAGGGCTACGAAACCGACGCGATGTTGCAGGCATGGGAGCGCAACAAGGCGCAAGGCCGGATCGTGCGCGGCGGCTCGACGATCTCGCAGCAACTCGCGCGCAATTTGTTCCTGTCGCGCGAGAAAAGCTATATCCGCAAGGGCCAGGAGCTGATCATCACGTGGATGCTCGAAACGCTGATGGACAAGCAGCGCATCTTCGAGATCTATCTGAACTCGGTCGAATGGGGCAACGGCGTGTACGGCGCCGAGGCGGCCGCGCAGTACTACTTCAAGACCTCGGCGAGCAAACTCACGGCCGCACAGTCCGCACGGCTCGCGGTGATGCTGCCGCGCCCCAAATATTTCGATGAACACAGGAATTCGGCGTATCTCACGCAACGCGCACGAGTCATCGCCCGGCGGATGGGCGCGGCCGAATTGCCGGATTGAAAAGCGCTGTCGATCTCCTGGTTTTCGGTTCCGAAGCCCGCCTCGCGCGGGTTTTTTTGTATCTTTTCGCCGGGGCACGGCGTCCCGTAAATAGTTGATCGCCCACTAAAATCTCATTATCTGGGCTCAACATTCACATATTGGTGATTCTCAAAAGTCGCCCTACAATCCAAGCCAACATGCATCGCAAGTAGGCGCTCCAGCGCGCCGAAACAGCGAACCGCGACAGAAAAACCGGAGACGAGGCCAACATGTCTGGCAGCCAACCACAGCAGCCGCGCGAGCGCGGCGCCGCACGCATTCCCGCCCTGTGCTCCGGCCCCGCGCGCTAAGCGCAGAAACCATCGGAAAGCGAATCGCCATGAACAAAGCGATGCCTACTCACGGGGCTAGCCCGGCCGAGGCGGCGCCGGGGTCGAACGGCGGGCCGGACAGTGCCGCGAATCCCGCGCCGCGCGAGGCTTCAGCCGTCACCGCCAATGTCGCCGCCAGTGCGTCCGCTACCGCGAGGGCGTCGCGCCCGGTGCAGCGCGCGGCAACCGTCGACGGCCTTGGGCTGCCGGTCACGCTGCTGGAAATCACGCCGCAGCAGGCCGGCACACAGACACTGTTGCGCGGCCTCGCGATTCTCGAGGCGGCGGCGGCCGGCGTGCGCGATCTGCGCAGCTTCGGCGCCGCGCTCGGCACCACCCGCAGCACCACGCATCGGCTCGTCAGCAGCCTCGTGCAGGCGCGCTATCTGCGTCAGGTGCAGGGCGGCTATCTGCTCGGGCCGAAGCTGATCGAGCTCGGCACGATCGCGCTCGAACAGATGCCGCTGACGGCCGTCGCGCGTCCGCATCTGCAGTCGCTGGCCGAGCAGACGCTCGACACGATCCACCTCGGCGTGCGCGATGGCGACGACGTGCTGTACATCGACAAGATCCCTGGCACGCGCGGCCTCGAAATGCGCTCGCGCGTCGGCCATCGGATGCCGCTCGCGTCGACCGGCATCGGCAAGGCGATGATGCTCGACCTCGCGCCGGACGCATGGCAGTCGCTGTTCGACGCGTCGCGCCGCGCGCTCGCGGGGGTCAGCTTCAAGCCCGACAACCGCCCCGACGCGCCGACCTTCCTGCAGCGCATGACGAACTACGCGGCCGGCGGCTACACGTTCGATCTCGAAGAGAACGAAGCGTCGATCCGTTGCGTCGCGGCGCCGGTGCGCGATGCGTCGGGCGCGATCGTCGCGGCGCTGTCGGTGGCGAGCACGATTCCGTATATGCCGCTCGAACGGATGGACGAACTGATTCCGGTCGTGCAGCGCGAGGCGCGCGCGATTTCGGAAGAACTTGGTTGGCGCGCACCGCAACCGGCCACGCGCAGGATCAAGCGATGAAACAAGCGGGCACCGCCACGCTGGCGAACCACCAGGCGCCCGCCGCGCCCACCTCGGGCGTGGAGCCGGACGCGACTGATGGCACAAATACCGCCGCCGTCGATTTCACGCATGCCGCGCTGATCGCGCTCGACTGGGGCACGACGTCGCTGCGCGCCTATCTGTTCGACGCGCACGGTCGCGTGCTGGCGACGCGCGCATCGACGGCTGGCATCATGAATCTGCCGCGCAGCGCGGCCGAGAGCGGCTTCGACGCGGCGTTCGACGACGCCTGCGGCGCGTGGCTAGAGCACGCGCGCGGCGTGCCGGTGATCGCGGCGGGGATGGTGGGCAGCGCGCAAGGCTGGCTGGAAGCGCCGTATGTCGAGACGCCCGCCAACGCCGATGCGCTGGTGGCCGGCATCGTCCGCGTGCCGACCGCGCGCGGCGCGACGCTGCACATCGTGCCGGGCGTGCTGCAGCGCGGCGAGTTGCCGAACGTGATGCGCGGTGAGGAGACGCAGATTTTCGGCGCGCTCAGCGCGGACGCGAACGGCGCGCAAGACGCGAGCGCCGTCGACAGCAACGCCCGTTCACTGATCGGCCTGCCTGGCACGCACGCGAAATGGGCGGTCGTGCAGGCGGAGCGCATCGAGCGTTTTCATACCTTCATGACCGGCGAGGTATTCGCGGCGCTGCGCGAGCACACCATTCTCGGCCGCACGATGGTCACGCCCGATCGGCCGAATACCGAAGCATTTTTGCGCGGCGTGAACATCGCGCGCGAGAAAGGTCAGGCGGGCGTGCTCGCGACCGTGTTCAGCACGCGCACGCTCGGCTTGACCGGCGCGCTGTCGAGCGAGGCACAGCCCGACTATCTGTCGGGCCTGCTGATCGGACACGAACTCGCCGGCCTCGAAGCGGTACTCGCGCAGCAAGGCAGCTCGCTCGCGCAGCAGAGTCTGCGGCTGATCGGCAACGACGCGCTGTGCGAGCGCTACCGCCTCGCGCTCGCGCAATTCGGCTGTCTGCGCGCGGAGCCGGTCAGGCACGCGACCGAACGCGGCCTGTGGCGCGTTGCCGTAGCAGCGGGGCTCGTGCAGCCGTCCGCGCAGGCGGCGCGCGCTGGCTGACCGGCGGCAGAGCCCTTTACGACGCTCACGAAACAAGGAACCGACATGCAACCACATATCAATCTGCCCGGACCGTACATGCCGCACGCGGGTCTGATCGCCGCGTTCGAAGTCTGTCCGCTGATCGCGATCATGCGCGGCATCACGCCCGCCGACGCGGCCGATCACGGTCAAGCGCTGTACGAAGCGGGTTTCCGCATCGTCGAAGTACCGCTCAATTCGCCGCAGCCTTTCGACAGCATCTCCGCGATCCGCAAGGTGCTGCCGGCCGACGCGATCGTCGGCGCGGGCACCGTGCTGCATCCGCTCTACGTCGACGAAGTGAAGTCGGCGGGCGGCGAGCTCGTCGTGATGCCGCACAGCGACCCGGAAGTCGTGATTGCCGCGAAGGCGCGCGGCCTTGCCTGCGCGCCCGGCGTCGCGACGCCGACCGAAGCGTTCATCGCGCTTAAGAACGGCGCCGACGTGCTGAAGATGTTCCCCGCCGAACAGCTCGGCTGCCAGGTCGTCAAGGCATGGCGCGCGGTGATCGCCGCGCAGGTGCCGCTCGTGCCGGTCGGCGGCATCAACCCGGACAACATGGGGCCGTTCCTGAGCGCCGGCGCCAACGGTTTCGGCCTCGGCTCGGCGCTGTACAAGCCGGGCCAGAGCGCGGCGGTGACCGCGTCGCATGCGAAGGCGTTCATCAACGGTCTGCGGATCGCTCGCGCAGGAGCGAAGAAATGAACCGGCTCGCTGGCAAGGCCGCTCTCGTGACCGGCGCCGGGCGCGGCATCGGCGCGGCGATCGCGCTCGCGTTCGCGCGCGAGGGCGCGGCGGTCGTGCTGGCGGAACTCGATCTCGACACGGCGCAGCGCACGGCCGCGCGGATCGAGGCGGAAGCCGGCGCCGGCGCGCGCGTGCTCGCGGTGCAGACCGACGTGACGCAAGCCGCGTCGGTGAGTCACGCGGTGAGCGTTGGCGAGCGCGCGTTCGGCGCGCTCGACATCCTCGTCAACAACGCCGGCATCAACGTGTTCTGCGATCCGCTGACGATGACCGACGCCGACTGGCGGCGCTGCTTCGCAGTCGATCTCGACGGCGTGTGGAATGGCTGTCGCGCGGTACTGCCGGGGATGGTCGAACGCGGCGCGGGCAGCATCGTGAACATCGCGTCGACCCACGCGTTCAAGATCATTCCGGGCTGCTTTCCGTACCCGGTCGCGAAGCATGGCGTGATCGGCCTCACGCGCGCGCTCGGCATCGAGTACGCGCCGTGCAACGTGCGCGTGAACGCGATCGCGCCCGGCTACATCGAGACGCAGCTGACGCACGACTGGTGGAACGAGCAGCCCGATCCGGCCGCCGCGCAGCAGGCGACGCTCGATCTGCAACCGATGAAGCGCATCGGCCGCCCGGAGGAGGTGGCGATGACCGCGGTGTTCCTCGCGTCGGACGAGGCGCCGTTCATCAACGCGAGCTGCGTCACCGTCGATGGCGGCCGCTCGGCGCTGTATCACGACTGAATTCGCATCGCGAAGAGACGCACAGAACACCGGACGACGCGCTGGCCGCGTGTGTCAGGACCGGTATAAGAAGACGCGGCCGATTACCTTCTCGTTATCAATTAGTCAGGAGACACGCATCATGAAACGTAGAATTTTCCTCACGCTGGCAGCGGCGGCGACGGGTGTGCTCTTCAATGCGCCGGTCGTGCAGGCAGCCGATACGGTCAAGATCGGCTTCGTCGTGAAGCAGCCGGAAGAGCCGTGGTTCCAGGACGAATGGAAGTTCGCCGAGATCGCCGCCAAGGACAAGGGCTTCACGCTGGTGAAAATCGGCGCGCCGTCGGGCGAGAAGGTGATGAGCGCAATCGATAACCTCGCCGCGCAGAAGGCGCAGGGCTTCGTGATCTGCACGCCCGACGTCAAGCTCGGGCCGGGTATCGTCGCGAAGGCGAAGGCCGACGGCCTGAAGATGATGACGGTCGACGACCGCCTCGTCGACGGCGCGGGCAAGCCGATCGAAGCGGTGCCGCATATGGGCATCTCGGCGTATAACATCGGCAAGCAGGTCGGCGACGGCATCGCGGCTGAAATCAAGAAGCGCGGCTGGGACATGAAGGACGTCGGCGCGATCGACGTGACCTACGAACAGCTGCCGACCGCGCATGACCGCACCACCGGCGCGACCGACGCCCTCGTCGCCGCGGGCTTCCCGAAAGCGAACATCGTCACCGCGCCGCAAGCCAAGACCGACACCGAAAACGCTTTCAACGCCGCCAACATCGCGCTGACGAAGAACCCGCAGTTCAAGCACTGGGTCGCTTACGCGCTGAACGACGAAGGCGTGCTCGGCGCGGTGCGCGCGGCGGAAGGCCGTGGCTTCAAGGCCGACAACATGATCGGTATCGGCATCGGCGGCTCGGACTCCGCGCTGAACGAGTTCAAGAAGCCGCAGCCGACGGGTTTCTTCGGCACCGTGATCATCAGCCCGAAGCGCCACGGCGAGGAAACCTCGGAACTGATGTACTCGTGGATCACCCAAGGCAAGGAGCCGCCGCTGCTGACGCTGACGACCGGCATGCTGGCGACGCGCGACAACGTCGGCGAAGTGCGCGAGAAGATGGGCCTCGCGTCGAAGTAATCGCTGGTCTTGCGGTGACATGAAGTACACCGCCGGCGCGCCGCTTTCTCTGCCTGTTGCGGAGGGCGGCGCGCGTACGGTCTACATGAGGGATGAGGAGGCGAAGTGTCAGCGACGCTACGTTTTGACAATATCGGCAAGGTTTTTCCAGGCGTGCGTGCGCTCGACGGTGTGTCCTTCGACGTCAACGTCGGCCAGGTGCACGGCCTGATGGGCGAAAACGGCGCAGGAAAATCGACGCTACTGAAAATTCTCGGCGGTGAGTATCAGCCCGATTCGGGCCGCATGATGATCGATGGCAACGAGGTGCGCTTTCCGAGCGCGGCCGCGTCGATCGGTGCCGGCATCGCGGTGATTCACCAGGAACTTCAGTACGTGCCCGACCTCACGGTCGCGGAGAACCTGCTGCTCGGCCAGCTGCCCAATTCTCTCGGCTGGGTCAACAAGCGCGAGGCGAAGCGCTTCGTGCGCGACCGGCTCGAGGCGATGGGCGTCGCGCTCGATCCGAACGCGAAACTGCGCAAGCTGTCGATCGCGCAGCGGCAGATGGTCGAAATCTGCAAGGCGCTGATGCGCAACGCGCGTGTGATCGCGCTCGACGAGCCGACCAGCTCGCTGTCGCATCGCGAGACAGAGGTGCTGTTCAAGCTGGTGCGCGATCTGCGCGCCGACAACCGCGCGATGATCTACATCTCGCATCGGATGGACGAGATCTACGAGCTGTGCGACGCGTGCACGATCTTCCGCGACGGCCGCAAGGTCGCGTCGCATCCGACGCTCGAAGGCGTGTCGCGCGACACGATCGTCAGTGAGATGGTCGGGCGCGAAATTTCGGACATCTATAGCTATACGGCGCGGCCGCTCGGCGAAGTGCGTTTCGCGGCGAAGGCGATCGAAGGTCATCCGCTCGCGCAGCCGGCCAGCTTCGAGGTGCGGCGCGGCGAGATCGTCGGCTTCTTCGGACTCGTGGGCGCGGGCCGCAGCGAGCTGATGCATCTGGTGTATGGCGCCGAGCATCGCAAGGGCGGCGAACTCGTGCTCGACGGCAAGCCGATCAAGGTGCGCAGCGCGGGCGAGGCGATCAAACACGGCATCGTGCTGTGCCCCGAGGATCGCAAGGAAGAGGGCATCGTCGCGATGGCGAGCGTCGCGGAGAACATCAACATCAGCTGCCGCCGTCACTATCTGCGCGCGGGCGTGTTTCTCGATCGCAAGAAAGAGGCGCAGACGGCGGACCGTTTCATCAAGCTGCTGAAGATCAAGACGCCGCATCGCCGGCAGAAGATCCGCTTCCTGTCGGGCGGCAACCAGCAGAAGGCGATTCTGTCGCGCTGGCTCGCCGAGCCTGATCTGAAAGTCGTGATTCTCGACGAACCGACGCGCGGCATCGACGTCGGCGCGAAGCACGAGATCTATAACGTGATCTATCAGCTCGCCGAGCGCGGCTGCGCGATCGTGATGATTTCGTCGGAATTGCCGGAAGTGCTCGGCGTGTCCGACCGGATCGTCGTGATGCGCCAGGGCCGCATTTCCGGCGAGCTCGCGCGCAAGGACGCGACCGAGCAGTCGGTGCTGAGCCTCGCATTGCCGCAGAGCTCGACCGCGCTACCTGGTGAGTCGAACACGAACGCGAACGCAGCCAACCAGAGCGGCTCGCGCGCGGCCTGAACCTTATCCGGACGAGAGTCCGCAACCCGTGGGGACGGGAGGAGTATTGAACATGCAAGCCAGAGAAAACCTCGCGCAGCAGGCCGCCAAGAGCGCGGCCGACGCGCTGATTCCGCAGCCTACCGACAAGGCCAAGTGGTGGCAGCAGATCACCGAGTACAGCCTGATCGTGATCTTCATCGTGATGTTCGTCACGATGTCGCTGACCGTCGATCATTTCTTCTCGATCGAGAACATGCTCGGCCTCGCGCTGTCGATCTCGCAGATCGGCATGGTCGCGTGCACGATGATGTTCTGTCTCGCGTCGCGCGACTTCGACCTGTCGGTCGGCTCGACCGTCGCGTTCGCCGGCGTGCTGTGCGCGATGGTGCTCAACGCGACCGACAGCACGGTCATCGCGATCATCGCGGCGGTCGCGGCGGGCGCGGTGATCGGCTTCGTCAACGGCGCGGTGATCGCTTATCTGCGCATCAATGCGCTGATCACCACGCTCGCGACGATGGAAATCGTCCGCGGCCTCGGCTTCATCGTGTCGCATGGTCAGGCGGTCGGCGTATCGTCGGATACCTTCATCGCCTTGGGCGGCCTGACGTTCTTCGGCGTGTCGCTGCCGATCTGGGTCACCCTGATCTGCTTCATCGTGTTCGGCGTGATGCTGAACCAGACCGTGTACGGCCGCAATACGCTCGCGATCGGCGGTAATCCGGAAGCGTCGCGCCTGGCCGGTATCAACGTGGAGCGCACGCGCGTCTACATCTTTCTGATCCAGGGCGCCGTGACCGCGCTCGCCGGCGTGATTCTCGCGTCGCGTATCACGTCGGGTCAGCCGAACGCCGCCGAAGGCTTCGAGCTGAACGTGATCTCCGCGTGCGTGCTCGGCGGCGTGTCGCTGCTGGGCGGCCGCGCGACGATCTCCGGTGTCGTGATCGGCGTGCTGATCATGGGCACGGTCGAGAACGTGATGAACCTCCTGAACATCGACGCGTTCTACCAGTACCTGGTGCGCGGCGCGATCCTGCTCGCGGCCGTGTTGCTCGACCAGTTGAAGAACCGCGGCTCGCGCGACTGAGCCGCTTTCACCTCATCCCAAGCTCATAAAGGAATCGAACGATGTCGTCTCCGGCCAATGCAAACGCCAGCCTCTCTGACACCGCGTACGCGCGCTATCCGAGCCTCGTCGACCGTACGGTGCTGATCACGGGCGGCGCGACCGGCATCGGCGCATCGTTCGTCGAGCACTTCGCGGCGCAGGGCGCGCGCGTCGCTTTCTTCGATATCGATGCGAGCGCCGGCGAAGCCCTCGCCGACCAGCTTGGCGATTCGAAGCACAAGCCGCTCTTTCTCCCGTGCGATCTGACCGATGTCGACGCGCTGCAAAAAGCGATCGCCGACGTGAAGGCGGCGCTGGGTCCGATCCAGGTGCTGATCAACAATGCGGCGAACGACAAGCGCCATCAGATCGCCGACGTGACGCGCGAGTCGTTCGACGCCGGCATCGCCGTGAACATCCGCCACCAGTTCTTCGCGGCGCAGGCCGTGATGGAAGACATGAAGGCCGCGCGCAGCGGCTCGATCATCAACCTCGGCTCGATCAGCTGGATGCTGAAGAACGGCGGCTATCCGGTGTACGTGATGTCGAAGTCGGCGGTCCAGGGGCTCACGCGCGGGCTCGCGCGCGACCTCGGCCACTTCAATATCCGCGTCAACACGCTCGTGCCGGGCTGGGTGATGACCGAGAAGCAGCTGCGCCTGTGGCTCGACGACAACGGCCGCCGGCAGATCAAGGAAGGCCAGTGCATCGACGCCGAGCTGATGCCGGCCGACCTCGCGCGCATGGCGCTATTCCTCGCCGCCGACGACAGCCGCATGATCACCGCGCAGGACATCGTCGTCGACGGAGGCTGGGCGTGAGCGCCAAGCCGCACGTGCAGCGGGCCACGCTGCTGCTCGACGCGCAGTGCGAACTTGGCGAAGGCGCGACCTGGTGCGCCCGCAGCGGCCGTTTCTACTGGACCGACATCGAAGGCGCGCGGCTGTGGCGCTACGATCCGGCCGACGGCCGCAGCGAATCGTTCGACATGCCCGAGCGGCTCGCCACCTTCGCGCTGTGCGAAAACCCGCGCTACGTGCTGCTCGGGCTCGCATCGCATCTCGCGTTTTTCGATCTGGAGAAGGGCAGCACGCAGCACATCGTCGACGTCGAGCCCGGCATGAACACGCGCGTGAACGATGGCCGCTGCGATCGGCAAGGGCGCTTCGTGTTCGGCACCAAGGACGAAAGCGGGCGACGGCAGACGGTCGCCGGCTTCTATCGGTTGAATCACGATCTATCGCTCGAACGCTTACCGTTGCCAGCGCCGGCAATTTCGAACAGCATCGCATTCAGTCCCGACGGCGCGACGATGTACTACTGCGATTCGCCGACGCGTGAAATCCGCGCGTGCGACTATCGCGCCGATGGCAGCATCGCGAACGATCGCCTGTTCACGCGTCTAACCGATGCGAACGGCATCCCCGACGGCTCGACCGTCGACAGCGACGGCGGCCTGTGGAACGCGCAGTGGGGCGGCGCGCGCGTGGTGCGCTACGGTCCCGACGGTGTGGAAACCGAGCGCATCGACGTGCCGACCACGCAGCCGAGCTGCGTCGCGATCGGCGGTGCCGCGCTCGGCGAGGCCCCGGGCAGCGCCCGGGGCGAGACGGCGCTCGACACGCTGTACATCACGAGCGCCTACGCCGAGCTCGATGCAACGGCGCGCGCGGCCGATACGCTCGCGGGCGACCTGTTCGTCGCGACGCTTTCACGGCGTGGTGTTGCGGAACCGCTGTTCCAGGGCGCGCCCATCTAGCGCAGAATGACGCAGCCCCGGCCGCGCGCCGGGGCCGCGATCCTGAAGGTGAAGCAGAAGTCGATGTAGCAGTTTCGGTCCGCGAGCGATACGCCCGCGACCGGCCGGCAACGAATCGGCAGCATGCAGTTCGGACTCGAGGCGAATTGCTCATAAAAAATCGCCCGCAACTCCCGTCAACCCTGACGGCAACGTCCCACGCCTCTCGATGGAGCCAGATATGACTGTTGCGAATCTCGTTTCAGCCTCATCCCCAACCTCTCAAACGCGACGCTCGCGACTTGCCGCGGCGGCCAATCCCGTGCTGGCGGGCCCGAGCACGTCGGCGGTGGCGCTCGGCGAAGGCAGCGCCGGCGATGTCGCGTGCATCACGCTCGCCAACTCGCAATTGCGACTCGATGTCGCGCCGACGCTCGGCGGTGGCGTGACCCGCTTCGACTGGCGCGACGACGGCGCGCTGACGCCGATCTTCCGGCGCTGCAGTGAAGTCGGTGTCGATACGGAACCGAACCAGCTTGCCTGCTATCCGCTGTTGCCATACTCGAACCGCATCGGCGGCGGTCATTTCAGCGTGGGCGGCCGGCGCGTCGAGGTGCCGCGCAACCGCGCCGAGGAACCCCTGCCGATTCACGGCGACGGCTGGCTCGCGCAATGGCAGGTGCTCGACGCGGGCCGCGAGCACGTGCGCCTCGCGCTCGACCGCAGCGAAGGCAAGCCGTACGCGTTCCGCGCGACGCAAATCTACACGCTCGACGGCCCGACGCTCGTCATCGCGCTCGAAATCGAAAACGCCGGCCGTGAGACGCTGCCGTTCGGGCTCGGCGTGCATCCATTCTTTGTGCGCGACGCGGACACCGAGCTGTCGGCGGCGGCTGGCGGCCTGTGGCTGTCGGGCGACGACTGGCTGCCGGTGCGCCACGTGCCGGCGCCGCCCGCGTGGCAGTTCGGCGTCGCGTATCCGCTGCCGGAGACGATCGTCAATCACGCGTTCACCGGCTGGAGCGGCCAGGCGGCGGTAGTGTGGCCGAAGCGCCGGCTATCGCTGAACATCGCCGCCGATACCGACTACTACGTGCTGTACACGCCGCCCGGCGAAGACTTCTTCTGCTTCGAGCCGGTCGATCATCCGATCAATGCGATGAACCTGGCCGGCGGCGCGAGCGAAAACGGCATGACGCTGCTCAAGCGCGGCGAGCGGTTGACGCGCACTTTCCGCTTCACCGTCGAGCGGACTGGGCTGCGCTCGATGCCGGGCGGGCGTGGCGCGCGGCGCAGGCAGTAGTTGCCGCCGTAGCCGCCGGGCCGCCGGAAGGGCGGCTGGCGCTGCTACCGTCAATGAGGTGCGGGCCGCGCGGTGACCGCCATCGACGGATGGCGATCGTGGGACGGGTAAAATACGCGCCTCCCCCGATTACCGGCTCGCCGCGAGACTCACCATGTCCAACTTCATCCAGACACTCAACGACGCCTGGCAGCGCACGAACTCGCTGCTGTGCGTTGGGCTCGATCCCGAGCCCAGCAAATTTCCGGGCGCGCTCGCGGGCCGCGCCGATGCGATCTTCGAGTTCTGCCGCACGATCGTCGATGCAACCGCGCAGTACGCGTCGTCGTTCAAGCCGCAGATCGCCTACTTCGCCGCGCATCGTGCGGAAGACCAGCTCGAGCAGCTGATCGCCCACATTCACGCGAACCATCCGGGCCTGCCGGTGATTCTCGACGCCAAGCGCGGCGATATCGGCAGCACCGCCGAGCAGTACGCGCGCGAGGCGTTCGAGCGCTACCAGGCGGACGCGGTGACGGTCAATCCGTACATGGGTTTCGATTCGATCGAGCCGTATCTCGAGCACGCGGGCAAGGGCGTGATCGTGTTGTGCCGCACGTCGAACGCGGGCGGCTCGGACTTGCAGTTTCTCGAGACGGGCGGCCGGCCGCTGTATCAGGTCGTCGCGCAACTGGCCGCGCAGAAGTGGAATGCGAGCGGCCAGCTCGGGCTCGTGGTCGGCGCGACGTTTCCGAAGGAAATCGAAGTGGTGCGCGGGATCGTCGGCGACATGCCGCTGCTGATTCCGGGCATCGGCGCGCAAGGCGGCGACGTGCAGGCCACCGTCAGCGCCGGACGCACCGCGAACGGCACCGGCATGCTGATCAACTCTTCGCGCGCGATCATCTACGCGGGCAAGGGCGACGACTTCGCGCAAGCGGCCGCGCAGGCCGCGAAGGACACCCGCGACCGGATCAACGCGTTTCGTTGAATCGACGAGCGGCGCGTCAGCGCGCCGCTCCGAGCCGCCCGATCAACTCCGCATGGCGCGGATGCCGCGCCTTCAGCGCATCGACCTCCGCGAGTTCGAACTCGCTGAATTCGAAACCCGGCGCGACCGTGCAGCCGACCAGCGCGAACGACGCCGGATCGGCGCACTCAGCCGCGAACCACATGCCGGCCGGCACGACGGCCTGATACACCGTGTCGGGATGCGTGAGCGGATTGCCGAGCCGGTGCGTGACTAGCGCACCGCCGGCATCGCTTTCATCGAGCATGTGAACCAGCAGCGGCTCGCCGGCGTAGAAATGCCAGACCTCGTCGGATCGGATCCGATGCCACGCCGAATGCGCGCGATCGCACAGCATGTAATAGATCGCGGTCGATGCCGCACGAGTGTTCTCAGTCTCGCTCGCTTCGCCGGCGCGCAGCACGCGCGCGGCCGAGCGATAAGTCTCCGCGAAAAAGCCGCCTTCAGGATGTGGCTTCAGGTCGAAGCGATGGATCAGGTCATCAGCGATCGCGCGCGAATCCGGCATTGTCCGCCTCCCCAGGAATAGTCAGGCGCCGCTCAATGCTCGCGTTCGTCGAGTAGCGCCAGCAGACCGCGCAGCGCGTGCGCTGCCGCCTGCACGCGGATCTGCTCGCGATCGCCCTTGAAAATCTTCGTTTCCACCGACGTATGCAGCCGGTTGGTCCAGCCGAACGACACCATGCCGACCGGCTTGGTTTCGGTGCCGCCACCGGGCCCAGCCACGCCGGTTATCGACAGCGACACTTGCGCGCGGCTGTTGCGCAGTGCGCCTTCGGCCATCGCTCGCGCGACCGGTTCGCTGACCGCGCCGTGCTTTTCGATCAGGTCGGCCGGCACGCCGATCATTTCACTCTTCGCCTGGTTCGAATACGTGACGAAGCCGCGTTCGAACCAGCCACTGCTGCCGGAGATATCGGTGATCGCGGTCGCGACCATGCCGCCCGTGCAGGACTCGGCGGTCACGAGCATCAGGCGCTCGTCGCGCAGACGGTTGCTCACGCGGATCGCAAGCTGGTGAACGACGGAATCGGTAGGCATGGCGTCAGTCAATCCGGAAAACGAAGCCGGCCGTGAGGCGCGGCGAACGGCAGGGGCCGGGTGGCGACCGAAAGAGTCGAACGGTGCTCAGATAGCGGTCGGGCAGCGCTCAAACCGACATCCGCCACAGCGCAATCACGAGCAACGTGAAGAACGCGGCGATCAGGTCATCGAACATGATGCCAAAGCCGCCTTTCAGCCGGCGGTCGAAGTAGCCGATCGGTGGCGGCTTCACCATGTCGAAGAAGCGGAAGATCACGAACGCCCACATCTGAGCGGCGAGCGTGGCAGGCATGACCATCAGCAGCACGAGCCAGAACGCGACGATTTCGTCCCACACGACCGCCGACGGATCCTCGACGCCAAGCCGCTTCGCCGTAAAGCCACACAGCGCGATGCCGGCGAGAAAGCCGACGCCGATCAGCACGCCCCATTCGATAACGGTCAGATAGCGGCTCAGTACCACGAAGGACGCCCAACCGAACAGGGTGCCGATCGTGCCCGGCGCGACGGGCGACAGCCCGCTGCCGAAGCCGAGCGACAGGATGTGGACTGGGTGCGACAGCATGAAGCGCGCGGTCGCGCGGCGTGGTTTAGCGGGCTTCGGCGCGCGCGGTCGTGGTGCTTGCGGCGGCTCGCTGCCGAGCAAGTCGTCGGCGGGGCCGAGCGGGGGGTCATTCTGCATGAAAGTGATCGAAACCTTGCAACGTCAGGGTGAGCGGCGCGCCGGTGGCGTTGCGCCACGCGATGGCCGGGCGGTCGGTGGCCGCCTCCAGTGCGCTTATTGTACCGATGCGAGTGACCGGCACAGCGGCCTTATGCGCGGCGGCCTCGACCGCGGCGCGCGCGGCGCCGGGCGCGGTGAAGCACAGCTCGTAATCGTCGCCGCCGGCGAGCGTGCAGCGCTGCTGGACCTCGGGCGGCAGGCGGCGCAGCGCGGCTGAACGCGGCACCGCGTCGACGTCGACGCTCGCACTGACCGACGAGCGCTCGAGGATATGCAGCAGATCGCCGGCGAGTCCGTCCGACAGGTCGAGCGCCGCGTGTGCGACGCCGCGCAGCGCGAGGCCGAGCGCGATTCGCGGCTCGGGGCGTTCCGATCGGCGGCCCATTCGCCGCGCTGCACGCCGAGGCCGGCGCGCGCGTCGCCGAGCGTGCCGGAAATCCAGATGTCGTCGCCGGGTTGCGCGGCATCGCGGCGCAATGCCGTTTGCGGCGGCACGCTGCCGAACACCGTGATGCACAGGTTGAGCGGCCCGCCCGTCGTATCGCCGCCGATCAGCTCGCAACCGTAGCGCTCGGCGAGCGCGAACAGGCCTTCGCTGAATCCGGATAGCCAGGCTTCGTCGGCCTGCGGCAGCGAGAAGGCGAGCGTGAACGCCTGCGGCTGCGCGCCCATCGCGGCGAGGTCCGACAGGTTGACCGCGAGCGCCTTGTGACCGAGCGCTTCGGGATCGATATCTGGGAAGAAGTGACGGCCTTCGACCAGCATGTCCGTCGATATCGCGAGCATTTCGCCGGCAGGCGGTGCCAGCAACGCGCAGTCGTCGCCGATGCCGAGCGTGCCGCCTTCGGTAGTAGAGGGCCGCGCGTGGGCGGCGCGGCGGGCGAAGAAGCGGTCGATCAGCGAAAACTCGGAAAGCATGATGGCGGACGATGAGCGGAGAAGGGTCGTAGAAATAGCGTAGGTGACCAGGTTTGAGCGTAGTGCCCTTCGCAAGCACCGGACCACCCCGTGCGACGGGCAACGCGCTTTCGCGCTGTTTCAGTCGCGGCAGTTGTACCCGTACTGAAGGAATTGCGTAGCCAATTGGGGCTACAATGCCGTCGAACGTCTATTCTAATCTGCACTCCGAAGCCCGCCTTATGTCGAATCCCGTCAATACCAAACTCCGCGAAGCAGCCCTCGATTACCACGAGTTTCCGACTCCCGGCAAAATCGCGATCGCCCCGACCAAGCAGATGATCAACCAGCGCGACCTCGCGCTGGCGTATTCGCCTGGCGTCGCATTTGCGTGCGAGGAAATCGTCGAGAGCCCGCTGAACGCCGCGCGCTTCACCGCGCGCAGCAACCTCGTCGGCGTCGTCACGAACGGTACCGCGGTGCTGGGTCTCGGCAACATCGGCCCGCTCGCGTCCAAGCCGGTCATGGAAGGCAAGGCCGTCCTGTTCAAGAAGTTCGCCGGCATCGACGTGTTCGATATCGAGATCAACGAGACCGATCCGCACAAGCTGGTCGACGTGATCGCCGCACTCGAACCGACCTTCGGCGGCATCAACCTCGAAGACATCAAGGCGCCGGACTGCTTCATCGTCGAACGCGAATGCCGCAAGCGCATGAAGATTCCGGTCTTCCATGACGACCAGCACGGCACCGCGATCGTCGTCGCGGCGGCAGTCACCAACGGTCTGAAGGTCGTTGGCAAGGACATCAAGGAAGTCAAGCTGGTTTCCTCGGGCGCGGGCGCGGCGGCGCTCGCCTGTCTGGACCTGCTGGTCGATCTCGGCCTGCCGCTCGAAAACATCACCGTGACCGACCTCGCGGGCGTCGTCTACAAGGGCCGTACCGAACTGATGGACCCGGACAAGGAGCGTTTCGCGCGTGAAACCAGCGCGCGCTCGCTCGCCGAGGTGATCGACGGCGCGGACGTGTTCCTCGGCCTGTCGGCTGGCGGCGTGCTCAAGCAGGACATGGTCAAGAAGATGGCCGCCAAGCCGCTGATCCTCGCGCTCGCGAACCCGACGCCGGAAATCCTGCCGGAACTCGCGCTCGAAGTGCGTCCGGACGCGGTGCTGTGCACGGGCCGCACCGACTACCCGAACCAGGTCAACAACGTGCTGGTGTTCCCGTTCCTGTTCCGCGGCGCGCTGGACGCCGGCGCGACGACGGTCACGCGCGAAATGGAAATCGCCGCCGTCAACGCGATCGCCGAACTGGCGCGCCAGGAGCAGAGCGACATCGTCGCGACCGCGTACGGCATCCAGGATCTGTCGTTCGGACCGGAGTATCTGATTCCGAAGCCGTTCGATCCGCGTCTGATCGTGAAGGTCGCGCCCGCGGTGGCGAAGGCCGCGATGGACTGCGGCGTCGCCGAGCGTCCGATCGAGGATATGGACGCGTACGCGCAGCATCTGCAGCAATTCGTCTACCACAGCGGCACGACGATGAAGCCGATCTTCCAGCTCGCGCGCAGCGTCGAGCCGGAGAAGAAGCGCATCGTGTTCGCGGAAGGCGAAGAGGAACGTGTACTTCGCGCAATCCAGATCGTCGTCGACGAAAAGCTCGCCAAGCCGATCCTGATCGGGCGGCCGGCCGTGATCGAACAGCGGATCGCTCGTTATGGCCTGCGGCTCGTCGCGGGGCAGGATTACACGGTCGTCAACACGGATCATGACGAACGTTACCGTGAGTTCTGGCAGGAATACGCGAAGATGATGTCGCGCAAGGGCATCACCACGCAGATGGCCAAGCTCGAGATGCGCCGCCGCACCACGCTGATCGGCTCGATGATGGTCAGGAAGGGCGAGGCGGACGGCATGATCTGCGGCACGGTCAGCACGACGCACCGCCATATCCATTTCATCGACCAGGTGATTGGCAAGAAGCCGGGCGCGAAGGTGTATGCGGCGATGAATGGGCTGGTGTTGCCGAATCGGCAGATTTTCCTCGTCGATACGCACGTGAATGTCGATCCGACGCCGGACGAGCTGGCCGAGATCACGATCATGGCGGCCGAGGAAGTGCGTCGTTTCGGTATCGAGCCGAAGGTCGCGCTGGTGTCGCATTCGAACTTCGGTTCGAGCAACGCGCCGAGCGCGCAGAAGATGCGCGATACGCTCGAGATCCTGCGCGAACGCGCACCGGAGATGCAGATTGACGGCGAAATGCACGGCGACGTCGCGCTCGACTCCAATCTGCGCCGCGAAGTGCTGCCCGATTCGACGCTCGAAGGCGACGCGAACCTGCTGGTGCTGCCGAACATCGATGCGGCCAATATCGCGTACAACCTGCTGAAGACGGCGGCCGGCAACAACATCGCGATTGGCCCGATCCTGCTCGGCGCGGCCAAGCCGGTGCACGTGCTGACGCCGTCGGCGACGGTGCGCCGGATCGTCAACATGGCGGCGCTGCTGGTTGCGGACGTCAGCGCGACCCGCTAAGCGCGCATCGTGACCGGGCCGCGGCAGGCCCGGCGCCGGTTCTCCAACCGGCGCGCCCTGAAAAAAAAGGCGTGCCCGCAATGGGCACGCCCTCAGGGCAAGCTGGGGATCGCCACCCCGAAAAATGGCAATGACACAGCCTTTCGGCTGAGTGGTTCCAGGCTTTGACAACCGCGAGCGAGCGCCCCGGCCACCGGTCGCTTGCATCGCTTGCGTTGCGCTCCATCACGGTTGAGCTCAGTTTAGCCTGATCGAGCTAAAGATTCTGTCAAAAGTCGTCAAAGCCCCGATGGCCGGCTTTCCGCGCCGCGAGGCGGGGTGTCGTCCGGCCGTCGAACGTTGATTCCAAAGGCTATTAGCGATACCCTTACGACTTTCATGGTCGTCAAACTCGTGGTCTGACAGCGGGGAAACCTGATACATGGCACGCAACTGGTTGCGCATGAAAGGCGTGCTGATCGGTGCTGCCGCGCTCTGCGCGTTGTCAAGTTCGGCGCCCGAGGCGCTGGCGCGAGACTACTCGGCGCCAACTGCGGCGCAAGCGCACGTAGGCACCATCGCGCTGGCGCAATTGCCGCGCGAGGCGGTCGATACGTTGAACCTCATTGCTACCGGCGGGCCTTACCCGTATCAGAAGGACGGCATCGTATTCGGCAACTACGAACGGGTGCTGCCCGCTCATCGGCGCGGCTATTACCACGAATACACCGTCCCCACGCCTCACGCGCGTAATCGCGGGGCGCGCCGCATCGTCTGCGGAGGTCCGCTACAGCGAACCGACAATTGTTATTACTCGGACGACCATTACACCAGTTTTAACCGTATTGTTGAATGACATTGGGATGAACGGCATGAGCGACAACATCTACGCGCACGATTCCGGAGTCGCGACGGATCTTTTCGCGGCCGGCGACGGCAATTTGTTCCAACGCGTCATGAAGATGCGCGCCGACGAGCAGGGTCGCGACAACCAAAGCGAGGCTGGCACGGTGGTTTCATCGAACGAAGAGCGCATCAGCCTTTTCAGGACGGTGCGGCCGAACATCGTGCAGTCGATCCGCGCGTTCCGCGTGCAGGATCTCGCCGACGAGGCCAACCACCTTGGCCAGCACTTTCTGTATGCATACTGCGCGAATGCCGCGTCGAAGCAGGAAGTGCTCGAGACGATCGCAACGTCGTTCCTGTTTCCCAAGCATTTCGGCAAGAACTACGACGCGCTCTACGACTGCCTTACCGACCTCGTGCACAAGGCCGGCGCGCAGCCCGGCTTCGTGATCGTGCTCGAACACCTGCCGATCGCGCAGAAATTCGACAAGGAAGGACGCGAGACGCTGCTCGACGTGTTCCGTGAAGCGGCCGAATTCTGGGCCGAGCGCAAGGTCGCGTTCCGGGTGTTTTACTCGTTCGCCTGAGGCTCGCAGGATGTTCACCTGTTCAGGCGTACTTGATTGGCTCTGACGGCGAACGTCGCGCTACAGACGATAAAGGCCCGCTAATTGGCGGGCCTTTGCCTTTGTGGCGGTGTTTGGCGCAAGCTAGCTCCCGCTTACCAACCGCCCCAGCGCGCCGCAAGCGCAGCAAGCACCGCGATCCCTGCGGTCTCGGTGCGCAGCACACGCGGTCCCAAGCCCACCGCGGCAAAGCCCTGTTCAACGGCGGCGGCTTCCTCGTCGGCGGAAAGGCCGCCTTCGGGGCCGATCAGCAGCGTCACGCCCCCAGGCGGCGGCGCGTCCGGCAGCGCAGTGAAACCGATGCTCGCGCGCGGCGACAGCAGCAGGCGCAACTCGTCAGGTGCCGGTTCGCGCGACAGGGTATCGAGCCAAGCGCCAATCTCACACACCGGCATGACGTCCGGCAGCCGATTACGCCCGCACTGTTCGCACGACGCCCGCACCACACCTTGCCAGTGCTGCTGCCGCCGCTGCGCGCGCTCGCCGGTCAGCCGCACGACGCTGCGTGCGGTCGCGAGCGGCACGAAGCCTGAGGCGCCGAGTTCGACCGCCTTCTCGATCAGCCAGTCCATCTTGTCGCCGCCGGCGATGCCTTGGGCGAGCGTCAGCCGATACGGCGGCTCGACCTCCACCGCGCGAAATTCGCCGATTTTCACGCGAGCCGAACGGCGCTCGACCTCGACGAGTTCAGCGCCGTATTCGCCGCCCTGACCGTTGAACAGCACGAGCGAATCGCCAGGCTGCAAACGCAGCACGGCCACGTGGCGCACGACGTCGTCTGGCAATGCGATCACGTCGTCGGGGTAAAGCAGCGCATCAACAAAAAAACGGGGCATCGACGAAAGACTCTCGGATTCAGGAAAGGTGGCGGGCGAGCGCCCAGCGATAGCCGTCGATATCTTCGACCTGCGCGAAGCGGTCGCCCCAGAACTGGTCCTGCGGCTCGCTCAGCGACTTCGCGCCAGCCGCGAGCGCGCGAGCATACACGGCATCGACGTCCTCGACATAGACATAGAAAGATTGCGGCGCAATCGTGCCCGCGCTTTTCGGCGTCTTCGCGGTCGAGCCGAACGCGCCTTCGGGTGCGAACATCACTATCAACTGGCCTTGGTAAGTCATCTCGACGTGCATGACGACGCCGTCGTCCTGCACGCTGTCGCGCACGTCGAAGCCGAACGCCGCCGAAAAAAACGCCGTCGATGCGCGCGCGTCGCGCACCGTCAGATAGGGGGTCAGCCAGGGCACACCGGCGGGGCGGGGGGCGGTCATGGAGTTCTCCGGGTCTCGTGGGGCAGCGTGGCCACTGTTGCGGGTTTCGCTCCGGCGCGGCATGCCGGCTTCGCTCGAACCGGTTCGCTCCAGGTGTCCGCGCTTCAAATGGATGGTTTCGTCGTCGGACTCAGTTTATCGCGCGCCGTTCGCGCTGCCGAGAATAGCCCCGCGTGCAGGGCCGGTTCGTCATGACGCAGCGAATCGATGCCGCGCGCGGCGAGACGTTCGGCGAGCGTGCGAATCGGGCGCGTCGTCGCGGAGCTCAAGAGGCATCCGCGCATCGAGCCGATCGAGGCGTGCATGAGGAAATCCGTAGACGGCGTCGGCACAAGGCTGGAACAATAGCGGGGCGTTCACGGCGGACGGGCTCGATCGGCAGCGTGGGCAAATCAGCTGCTCGAATCGTGAATGCCGCCGCCGGGCGGAGGGCGTTGAACCGCGCGACCGGGCGGCTTTCCGGCCGGCTAGGGGTTAACCTTCTGCTAGAATGTGACGCTTTCAGCCTTGTCCGCTTGCTCTGCCCGTTTCGCGTCTCCTGGCGCCGCATCGTGCGCCGTAGCGACCGGACCGCCGAGCTTCCGGGCCTCAAGCGCGCCCCGCTTTCTGACTCTGTCTCCGGACTCGACATGACGACCCCGTCTCCCGCACCCACTTCCCTGATGGCCAACGCGATCCGCGCGTTGTCCATGGACGCCGTTCAAAAGGCGAACTCCGGCCACCCCGGCATGCCGATGGGCATGGCCGAAATCGGCGTCGCCCTGTGGTCGCGTCATCTGCGCCATAACCCGAAGAACCCGCACTGGGCCGATCGCGACCGCTTCGTGCTGTCGAACGGTCACGGCTCGATGCTGCTGTACTCGCTGCTGCATCTGACCGGCTACGATCTGCCGATGGAAGAGCTGAAGAACTTCCGCCAGCTCCATTCGAAGACGCCGGGTCACCCGGAATACGGCATCACGCCGGGCGTCGAGACGACCACCGGCCCGCTCGGCCAGGGTCTCGCGAATGCGGTCGGCATGGCGCTCGCCGAGTCGCTGCTAGCCACCGAATTCAACAAGCCCGACGCGAAGATCGTCGACCACCACACGTACGTGTTCGTCGGCGACGGCTGCCTGATGGAAGGCATCTCGCATGAAGCCTGCTCGCTCGCGGGCGTGCTCAAGCTGAACAAGCTGATCGCGTTCTACGACGACAACGGCATCTCGATCGACGGCGAAGTGGTGCACTGGTTCCACGACGACACGCCGAAGCGCTTCGAAGCGTACGGCTGGAACGTGATCCCGAACGTGGTCGGCCATGACGTCGACGCGGTCGACGCGGCGATCAGGCAGGCGAAGCAGTCGGACAAGCCGACGCTGATCTGCTGCAAGACCGTGATCGGTGAAGGCGCGCCGACCAAGGCGGGCTCGCACGACTCGCACGGCGCGCCGCTCGGTGACAAGGAAATCGCGGCAACGCGCGAAGCGATTGGCTGGAAGTGGGAGCCGTTCGTGATTCCGCAGGAAGTGTACGCGGCATGGGATGCGAAGGATGCGGGCGCGCGCCTCGAATCCGAGTGGGACAAGGCGTTCGCCGCCTACGCGGCGAAGTATCCCCAGGAAGCGGCCGAGTTCAAGCGCCGCAGCGCGAAGCAGCTGCCGGCCGACTGGAAGGACAAGGCAAAGGCGATCATCGCCGGCGCGAACGAACGCGCCGAGACCGTCGCGACGCGTAAGGCGTCGCAGCAAGCCATCGAAGGCCTGTCGGCCGTGCTGCCCGAACTGCTCGGCGGCTCCGCCGACCTGACCGGCTCGAACCTGACCAACTGGAAGGCCGCGAAGCCGGTGCGCGTGAACGCCGAAGGCCGTGCCGCCGGCAACTACGTGAACTACGGCGTGCGCGAATTCGGCATGAGCGCCGCGATCAACGGCGTCGCGCTGCATGGCGGCTACAAGGCATTCGGCGGCACGTTCCTGACGTTCTCGGACTACAGCCGCAACGCGCTGCGCGTCGCCGCGCTGATGAAGTCGCAGTCGATCTTCGTGTTCACGCACGACTCGATCGGTCTCGGCGAAGACGGCCCGACCCACCAGTCGATCGAACACGTCGCGAGCCTGCGCCTGATCCCGAACCTGCAAACGTGGCGTCCGGCCGATACGGTCGAAACCGCGGTGGCCTGGACCCATGCGATCGAGCATGTTGGTCCGTCGTGCCTGATCTTCAGCCGTCAGAACCTGCAGTTCAACGAGCGCACCGACGCGCAGATCGCCAACATCGAGAAGGGCGGCTACGTGCTGCGCGACTGGGACGAAGAGATCGTCGCGCGTAAGATCATCCTGATCGCGACGGGCTCCGAAGTCGAACTGGCGATGAAGGCCGTCGAGCCGCTCGCGCGCGAAGGCATTGCCGCACGCGTCGTGTCGATGCCGTCGACGACCGTGTTCGACAAGCAGGACGCCGAGTACCGCGAACGCGTGCTGCCGCACGGCGTGCGCCGCGTAGCGATCGAAGCGGGCGTGTCGGATTTCTGGCGCAAGTACGTGGGTCTGGAAGGCGGCGTGGTCGGCATCGACACGTTCGGCGAATCGGCCCCGGCAGGTGTGCTGTTCAAGCATTTCGGTTTCACCGTCGAGCACGTGGTGGCGACGGTCAAGGCCGCTCTCGGCTGATGGTTGCGTCGCGTTGCCGTCGCGCCCCGCGTGGTTGCGCGGGGCAACGCACCGAACCGGATGTCCGACCAGGCGAACATAAACGGATTTTTTAGCCATCAGGAGATACATCATGACGATTCGCGTCGCAATCAACGGCTACGGCCGGATCGGCCGCAATACCCTGCGCGCCTTCTATGAAAACGGCAAGAAGCACGATATCGAAATCGTCGCCATCAACGATCTGGGCGATGCGAAGACCAACGCCCACCTGACGCAGTACGACACCGCGCACGGCAAGTTCCCGGGCCAGGTGTCGGTGGACGGCGACTACCTCGTCGTGAACGGCGACAAGATCCGCGTGCTGGCGAACCGCAACCCGGCTGAACTGCCGTGGGGCGAGCTGGGCGTCGACGTCGTGATGGAGTGCACGGGCTTTTTCACGACCAAGGAAAAGGCCAGCGCGCACATCAAGGGCGGAGCGAAGAAGGTCATCATCTCGGCGCCGGGTGGCAAGGATGTCGACGCGACCGTCGTCTACGGCGTGAACCACAACGTACTGAAGGCATCGGACACGGTCATCTCGAACGCATCGTGCACGACCAACTGCCTCGCGCCGCTGGTCAAGCCGCTGAACGACAAGATCGGTCTCGTGAACGGCCTGATGACGACGATCCACGCGTACACGAACGACCAGGTTCTGACCGACGTGTACCACGAAGACCTGCGCCGCGCGCGTTCGGCCACGCATAGCCAGATCCCGACCAAGACCGGTGCGGCATCGGCGGTCGGCCTCGTGCTGCCGGAACTGAACGGCAAGCTGGACGGCTACGCAATCCGCGTCCCGACGATCAACGTGTCGGTCGTCGACCTGTCGTTCATCGCCGCGCGCGACACGACGGTCGAGGAAGTCAACGCGATCATGAAGGAAGCGTCGGAAGGCGCACTGAAGGGCGTTCTCGGTTACAACGACGCACCGCTCGTGTCGATCGACTACAACCACAACCCGGCTTCGTCGACGTTCGACTCGACGCTGACCAAGGTGTCGGGCCGTCTCGTGAAGGTGTCGAGCTGGTACGACAACGAGTGGGGCTTCTCGAACCGCATGCTGGACACGGCTGTGGCGCTCGCGAACGCGAAGTAAGTTTCGGGTTTCACGCTGCATGAAAAAGCCGCTCCTCGGAGCGGCTTTTTTTCGTCCGTGGCTGTTACGTCTATGGCGTCGGGAAATAGACGCCCGCGCGCTGCGCGGCGTTCGCGATGTGCGTCTCGATCGCCTTGCCCGCCGCGAGCGAATCGCGGGCCTTCAGCGCGTCGAGAATCGCGCGATGCTCGGTGTAGGTCGATAGCACCCGCTCGCGCCGGTAGAACGGCATGCGCTGGCTTTCCTTCATGATTTCGGCGCTGCTGCGCAGGATCGACTCGATCGCGGCATTGCCCGCGATGCCGACGATGCGCATATGGAACGCGTAGTCGAGCCGCGCCGCTTCGTCGAGCTCCTCGCAGGCGAGCGCGCTTTGCATCGCGGTGACGTTTTCCTCGAGCCACGCGAGGTCGTCGTTGGTGACCGCGAGCACCGCCATGCGCGCAACGAAGCCTTCGAGCGCGTAGCGCATCTGATAAGTGTCGGGCAGCGACGACTGTTCGGCGAAACGCCACGCCTGAGCGGCTTTCGCCTGCGCGCTTTCCACGTACACGCCCTTGCCCGGCCGGATTACCAGCAGGCCGAGCGCTTCAAGCGTGGAGAGCGCTTCGCGCAGTGACGCGCGGCTGATCGACAGTTCATCGGATAGCTGGCGCTGCGCCGGCAGCAGGCTGCCCACCGGATAGACGCCCGCTTCGATGCGTTCGCGGATGGTCGCGATGGCCGCGTCGGTGACGGTGTGCGGGGCGTTTTTCATAAAAACTCACTGGTGACGTGGTCTGACCGCAATTCTAATACGCGGTCGAAAACGGCGCGCCGCATAACGTCCGAGATCCTGAATCGACCCGAAATCGCCGAAAAAACAACGGGTAAACACTGTTCGATCAGTCCTTGACGGGACTATATCGGCTTCCTACTATTCGCCATAACAGTGCTGGTCGGACCAGTCTGAACAGAACTGTTCGAGACAACCATCCGCAGGAGGAAGCCGTGTTGAAATTCTTCAATTCGCTATTTGGCCGGGTCGTGATAGCGCTCGTAGTCGGCATCGTGCTCGGTGCCGTGTTTCCGCATTTCGCGCAGTCCTTGCGGCCGCTTGGCGACGGTTTTCTGAAGCTGATCAAGATGGTGATCGGACCGATCGTGTTCTGCGTGGTGGTGAGCGGTATGGCGCATGCGGGCGATCTGCGCAAGGTCGGCCGCGTCGGCTTGAAGTCGGTGATCTACTTCGAGGTGATGACGACGATCGCGCTCGTGATCGGCGCGGTGCTCGCTTACGCGACGCGTCCGGGCGCCGGCATGAACGTGAACCTGAGTTCGCTCGATGCGGCGTCGCTCACGACCTATACCGAGCACGCGAAAAGCCTGAAGGACACCGCCGGCTTTCTGCTGAAGATCATCCCCGACACGGCGATCAACGCGTTCGCAACCGGCGACATCCTGCAGATCCTCGTGTTCTCGGTGCTATTCGGCTCGGCGCTGTCGCTGCTCGGCAAGCGCGCGCAACGCGTGAGCGGGTTGATCGATGAGCTGTCGCAGGTGTTCTTCCGCGTGATGGGGTTCATCATCAAGCTCGCGCCGCTCGGCGTGCTCGGCGCGATCGCGTTCACGACCGGCACCTACGGCGTCGAGTCGCTGAAGCAACTCGGCATGCTCGTGCTGGTGTTCTACGCGAGCTGCGTGGTGTTCGTCGTGCTCGTGCTCGGCGCGGTGATGCGGCTCGCCGGCTTCAGCATCTTCAAGCTGATCCGCTATCTGCGCGAAGAACTGTCGATCGTGCTCGGCACCGCGTCGTCCGACGCCGTCCTGCCGCAGATCATGCGCAAGCTCGAGTGGATGGGCGTCAAGGATTCGACGGTCGGTCTCGTGATTCCGACCGGCTACTCGTTCAACCTCGACGGCTTCTCGATCTATCTGACGCTTGCGGTGCTGTTCATCGCGCAGGCAACCAACACCCCGCTGTCTATTCACGACCTGATCGTCGTCGTGCTGGTGTCGCTCGTGACGTCGAAGGGCGCGCACGGCATACCCGGCTCGGCGATCGTGATTCTCGCTGCGACGCTGTCCGCGATTCCCGCGATTCCGGTGCTCGGCCTCGTGCTGATTCTGCCGGTCGACTGGTTCGTCGGCATCGCCCGCGCGCTGACCAACCTGATCGGCAACTGCGTCGCGACGGTGGTCGTCGCCGTGTGGGAAAACGATATCGACAAGGCGCGCGCGCACCGCGTGCTGAATCGCGACGCGGCGCTGCGCTATGTGCCCGCTGTCGACGACACGCTCGCCGACCCGGGTGCAGGCGAACACGCGCCGGCAGTCTGACGGCGCGCCGGCTCTGGTCTGACCAGACCAACCGGCATCGTCCTTAGACAGAGTTTTTTCACAAACCGGCGGCTGCCGTGGCGCCGCCGGCCGTTTCTGACCTCTTCGATACTGACCGACATCATGGCCAACCCGTTCCTCGACCAGAACACTCCCGCCTTCACGCGCCGCTACATGAACCTCGCCGATCCGCGCCTCGGCGCGAAGGCGCTGTTCGCCAGCGACGAATTCTTCGCACCGAAAGAGCGCATGCTGGAGCCGCAGCCGGCGGTGTTCATCCCCGGCAAATACGACGACCACGGCAAGTGGATGGACGGCTGGGAGACGCGCCGCAAGCGCACGAACGGCCACGACCATTGCATAATCCGTCTCGCGCGGCCGGGCGTCGTGCATGGCGTCGATCTCGATACGAGCCACTTCACCGGCAATTTCCCGCCGGCGGCGTCGATCGATGCCTGTCACAGCGACGCTGACGTGACGCCCGAGCACGCCGACTGGCAGCCGCTCGTGCCGGCGACGACGCTACAGGGCAACCAGCATCACTACGTTGAAGTGAAAGACGCGCGCCCGGTCACCCATCTGCGAGTGAATCTCTATCCGGACGGCGGGCTCGCCCGACTGCGCGTGTACGGCCAGCCGCAGCGGGACTGGAGCCGCATCGAACGCGGCACGCTGCTCGATCTCGCCGCGATCGAAAACGGCGCATACCTCGTCGCCGCGAACAACCAGCATTTCGGGCCGGCCTCGCAGATGCTGATGCCAGGCCGCGGCGTGAACATGGGCGACGGCTGGGAAACCCGGCGGCGTCGCGAGCCGGGCAACGACTGGGCGATCGTCGCGCTCGCGCGGCCCGGCGTGATCCGCAAGATCGAAGTGGATACGGCGCACTTCAAGGGCAACTTCCCGGACCGCTGCTCGCTGCAGGCGGCATCGGTGACGGGCGGCACCGACGATTCCCTCGTCACGCAGGCGATGTTCTGGCCGGTGCTGCTCGGCGAACAGAAGCTGCAGATGGACCACGTGCACACGTTCACGGACGACCTCGCCGCGCTCGGGCCGGTCACGCACGTGCGCTTCAACATCTTCCCGGACGGCGGCGTGTCGCGCCTGCGTCTGTGGGGCGAGATCGCTTAACGCACGCAACATCAGGGAGCGGCACGCATGAAGATCCTGCAGATGGAACGCCTGACGGGCGCGGCTTTCGCGCCGTTCGGCGACGTGATCGAACTTGACGGCGCGCGTCATTTTCCGATCAATGGCGGCACCACCGAGCGCTATCACGACCTCGCGCGCGTCGACGTGGCGGAGCAGGGCGGCCGGCCGCTCGTCAATCTGTTTCGCGCGCAACCGCGCGCGCTGCCCGTCGAGATCACGATGATGGAGCGGCATCCGCTCGGCAGCCAGGCTTTCATTCCGTTACGCGCGGGCCGCTATCTGGTGGTGGTCGCGCCGGCCGGCGAGTTCGACGCCACGCGGATGCGCGCGTTCTGGACCGACGCGTGGCAAGGCGTCAATTACGCGAAAGGGGTTTGGCACCATCCGCTGCTCGCGCTGGATCAGGTCAGCGACTTCATCGTCGTCGATCGTGGCGGCGACGCGCCGAATTGCGACGAATTGCAGTTGGCCGAGCCGTGGCGGCTCGCCTTCGAGCCGAGCGTGGAACTGGTCGGATAGCCGTATTTGCCGTCGCCTGAACAAAAAAACCCGACCGATTCTCATCGGCCGGGTCTTTCTTCTGGCTTGCCAGGCCGCGTATTCGCACGCGGCCAGCGATGCATCAGTGCTTACGATGCGGGCAATTTTCCTTCGTGCACGCCCCATACAGTGCCAGCGCATGTTCCTGCAGCTTGAAGCCGCGTGCCTTGGCGATGGACTGCTGACGACTTTCGATTTCGGGGTCGAAAAACTCTTCCACGAGCCCGCAATCGAGGCACACGAGGTGATCGTGGTGCGTCCCCTCGTTCAACTCGAACACCGCCTTGCCCGACTCGAAATTGCTGCGCGAGAGCAGGCCGGCCTGCTCGAATTGCGTCAGCACGCGATACACGGTGGCGAGACCGATATCGAGTTCCTCATGCAATAGGTTGCGGTATACGTCTTCGGCGGTTAAATGACGTACCGGGCTGTGTTGGAAAATCTCAAGGATTTTGAGGCGCGGAAGGGTCGCCTTGAGCCCGATATTCTTGAGATCGGTTGGATTGGTCATGACAAGGGATCCCTAGAGTACAATGCTGGGCTCTCATAGTAATGTGTTTTGCCGTTCTGGTCATTTTCGATGGAATGAGCGCGGCCCGCAAGCGGGCCCGCACGGTGAGTGAAATGATTTCTAAATCTCAATTGATCTACCGGGGGAGCCGCATGCGGGGTACCTTGATCGCGGTTGCGACTGTCGCGGTTCTTGCCGGATGTTCCACGTACGACAGCCTGACCCAGCGCGTTGCCCAAAGCATTACGCCGTATCGGATTACGGTCGTGCAAGGTAACTTCGTGTCGCAGGAAATGGCCAGCCAGATGAAGGTCGGCATGACGCGCGCACAGGTGCGTCAGGTGCTCGGCACGCCGCTGTTGACCGACATGTTCCACGCGGATCGCTGGGATTACACGTTCTATTTCAAGCGTGGCAACACCTCGATCGTTCAGCAACGCGACTTCGTCGTGTTCTTCTCGGGCGACACCGTGACCCACTGGACGGGTGGCGAGGATCTGCCGACCAATCTCGAATTGCTGGCCGAAATCGACGGCGACCGCAGTGGCCGTCGCTCGAACGCTACGCCGCCGAGCGCGGCGAGCGCGGCCGAGGCCGCCAGCGCGGCAGCCGCCGCAAGCGGGGCTGCCGCCGCGGCGCCGGTCACAGTGGATACGACGCGCTCGCCGTCGGTCGAAGGCGCCCAGCAAGCCGCCACGCCGTCCATGGACGCCAACGCGGAAGCTGCCCAGGCGGCCAATCGCGCGACCAGCGCGGTGTCTACGCCGAGCGGCGCGCCGTCCGTGCGTTCGGCCGTGCCGAGAGCAGGCGCTGGCGGAATCCCGACGCAAGGCCCGACGGCCGGTGGTCAGCCGCAGTTCCAGTTCAAACGGCCGCCGCCGCCGGCGCCGGAAAACGAGAGCAACCCGGTCGGCCCGACGGGCTCGCAAAGCGGCGACAGCTCGGCGCCGAACGCTTCGCCGTCAACGTCCGGAACGAGCAACTGATCCGCTTGTCGGTGTTGTGAGGCGGGCTGGGCGTAGCATGCGCGGCGCCCGCCAGATGTGTGTTCGTCCGGCGTCAGGCGAGGCCGGAAATGCACCGCTTGGGCCGCATGAACCTGTTGCCGCAGTGCGCCGCGGCAGTGGCTCGCCGCAGCGGGCGGTATCAGTCAGTCACCTGAGCGAGCGGTCCCGGTTGGCCGCGGGCGTTGGCTTCAGCAGCGAGCCGCCCGGCCTTGTCGCAAGATCGTGCCGCCTGTCGCCGCTTGTCCCTATATCGACCGGGCGCATTCCCCGGCACACTGGTCGGTGCATTCGCCGGGCCGCGTTTGCCGGGCTCCATCCCGGTTGACTCTTTTCGAATCCTCATCGTCATGAAAATTGCCATTGCAGGCGCATCGGGCCGTATGGGCCGCATGCTGATCGAAACCGTCCTCAACGACGCCGACACGACGCTGTCAGGCGCGCTCTGCCGCACGGGCGCGGCGCAGCTTGGCCAGG
Source organism: Paraburkholderia sp. BR14374 (assembly GCF_040948685.1). Classification (NCBI taxonomy): domain Bacteria; kingdom Pseudomonadati; phylum Pseudomonadota; class Betaproteobacteria; order Burkholderiales; family Burkholderiaceae; genus Paraburkholderia; species Paraburkholderia sp. BR14374. Next base: position 104,786 of record NZ_JBFPKF010000005.1, read on the forward strand.
ACGCCGGCGCGTTCCTCGGCAAAGAGACCGGCGTGCTGCTGTCCGACGATATCGAGCGCGTGTTTGCCGAATCCGACTACCTGATCGACTTCACACGTCCGGACGCGACGCTCGCGCATCTCGAAGCCGCGCAGCGCCATGGCGTGAAAATGGTGATCGGCACGACCGGCTTCGACAACGCGCAAAAAGCGCAGTTGCGCGCGGCGGCCCAGAAGATCGGCGTCGTGTTCGCGTCGAACATGAGCGTCGGCGTGAACGTTACGCTGAAACTGCTCGAATACGCGGCGCGGCACTTCTCGACCGGCTACGACATCGAGATCATCGAGGCGCATCATCGCCACAAGGTCGATGCGCCGTCCGGCACCGCGCTGACGATGGGCGAAGTGATCGCGGGCGCGCTCGGCCGCAATCTCGACGACTGCGCGGTCTACGGCCGCGAAGGCGTGACCGGCGAGCGCGATCCGTCGACGATCGGCTTCTCGGCGATTCGCGGCGGCGATATCGTCGGCGATCATACGGTGCTGTTCGCGGGCATCGGCGAGCGCATCGAGATCACGCACAAATCGGCGAGCCGCCTGTCATATGCACAAGGCGCGCTTCGTGCTGTACGCTTCCTCGAAGGCCACGACAACGGCTTCTTCGACATGCAGGACGTGCTCGGCCTGCGTTGAGCGAAGTTCGTTGCGCATAGGCGGGGCAGCGCATCCCGAGCGCGCCCTCCCGAAGTCACTTTCCTAAGGCGAGGTCAGATGGCAGGCAGCAGCGGCATCATCCATTACCTGCAAACGAGCGACGCAATCACGCATGCCGTCGCCTACGTGCTGCTGGCCATGTCGATTGCGAGCTGGTGTTTTCTGATCGTCAAGAGCTGGATTCTGGCGCGCGCGAAACGCCAGTCCTCGCGGGCGATCGCGCGCTTCTGGCAAGCGCCGACGCTCGCCGAAGGCGTCGCCATCCTGCGCCGCACCGACCGTGAGCGCGTGTTCGCGCCGCTCGCCGAAGCGGCGCTCAGTGCGGCCGAGGTCGACATTCCGGGCGCGCTGCTCGCGCGCGTCGAGCGCAGCGAACGGGTGCTGCGCGCGCTGCGCCAGGCGCTCGCCGCGTCGCAGCGGCGGCTCGAGTTCGGCCAGGTGCTGCTGGCGTCGGTGGGCAGCACCGCGCCGTTCGTCGGTCTGCTCGGCACCGTATGGGGCATCTATCACGCGCTCGGCAGCATCGCGGCGAGCGGGCAGGCGCAGATCGAGAACGTCGCGGGACCGGTCGGCGAGGCGCTGATCATGACCGCGTTCGGTCTGGTGGTCGCGATTCCGGCGGTGCTCGGCTACAACGTGCTGGGCCGCCTCGTGCGGCAATTGACCGAGGAGCTGGACGGTTTCGCGCACGATTTGCACGCGTACGTGTGCTCCCCCGAGCATGCGCCGACGCCGCCCCGCGCGCAGCAGGCGGCGCACGAGGCGCACCGCTGACGCTTGGCGTGCGGCGGCCAGAGCCAAGCTCAGACGCAAGGAGGCGACATGGCATTCGGCGGACTCCAGAAGAAGCAGACGGCCGCGCCGATGGCCGAGATCAACATGACGCCGCTGATCGACGTGATGCTGGTGCTGCTGGTGATTTTCATCATTACCGCGCCGTTGTTCTCGCACGCGATCCGGCTCGATCTGCCGAAGGTCGCGGCGGCGCCCGCGCACCAGACCCCGCAAACCATCTCCCTGTCGATCGACGGCGGCGGCAAGCTCTACTGGAACGGCAAGCCGATCACGCTCGCGCAGATGCGCATGCAGTTCGCCGAGGCCGGCAAGCAGGCTGACCAGCCGGACATCCAGCTGCGCGCGGAGCGTTCGACGCGTTACGAAGTGATCGCGCAGGTGATGGGCGCCGCGCAGCAGGCGGGGCTCGAGCGGATCGGCTTCGTGACGGACCCGCCGCCGCCCGCCGCGCAGCACTGAGCATCACCGGGCGCTGGCGGGCGCGCACCGCGTCGGCGAATCCGGCACACCCCGCCCCGCACCGTGCCGCGCGTAGCGGCGCACCCGTCCGCGAACGGTATAATCAGCCCTTTCCCCGCCGAAGGGGAAACGACGCAACGACATTCTGCAGAGCACCGGGCCGGTGCGAAAGCACCGAACCTAGCGATCCCATCACACCATGCACGAAAAATACGTTCCCTCCGACGTCGAAGCCGCCGCGCAAGGGCAATGGCGCGCCATCGACGCCTACAAGACGACGGAAACCACCGACAAGCCCAAGTTCTACTGCGTCTCGATGCTGCCGTATCCGTCGGGCAAGCTGCACATGGGGCACGTGCGCAACTACACGATCAACGACGTGATGTACCGCTATCTGCGGATGAACGGCTACAACGTGCTGATGCCGATGGGTTGGGACGCGTTCGGCATGCCGGCGGAAAACGCCGCGATGGCCAACAACGTGCCGCCCGCGAAGTGGACCTACGACAACATCGCTTACATGAAGAAGCAGATGCAGTCGATGGGTCTCGCGATCGACTGGTCGCGCGAAGTCGCGACCTGCAGCCCCGACTACTACAAGTGGAACCAGTGGCTGTTTCTGAAGATGCTCGAAAAGGGCATCGCGTACAAGAAAACCGGCACCGTGAACTGGGACCCGGTCGACCAGACCGTGCTCGCGAACGAGCAGGTGATCGACGGGCGCGGCTGGCGCTCGGGTGCGCTCGTCGAAAAGCGCGAAATCCCGATGTACTACATGCGCATCACGCAGTACGCGGATGAACTGCTGAACGATCTCGACGGCCTCGGCTGGCCCGAGCGCGTGAAGATCATGCAGCAGAACTGGATCGGCAAGAGCTTCGGCGTGAACTTCGGCTTCCCGTATGAAATCGACGGTGAGCAGAAGCTGCTGCGCGTGTTCACGACGCGCGCCGACACGATCATGGGCGTCACGTTCTGCGCGATCGCCGCCGAGCATCCGCTTGCCACGCGTCTCGCGCAAGACAAGCCGGAACTGCAGGCGTTCATCGACGAATGCAAGCGCGGCGGCGTCGCCGAAGCCGACGTCGCGACGATGGAAAAGAAGGGCATGGCCACCGGCTTCTACGTCACGCATCCGCTGACGCACGAGCAGGTCGAGGTGTGGATCGGCAACTACGTGCTGATGACTTACGGCGAAGGTGCGGTGATGGGCGTGCCGGCGCACGATGAGCGCGACTTCGCGTTCGTGAAGAAGTACGGTCTGCCGGTCAAACAGGTGGTGGCGGTCGAAGGCAAGGAGTTCTCGACCGAAGCGTGGCAGGAATGGTACGGCGAGAAGGCCGGCACGCTGGTGAACAGCGGCAAGTACGACGGCCTCGCGTACGACGAAGCGGTGGACCGCATCGCCGCCGATCTTAAGGAACTCGGCCTCGGCGACAAGCAGATCACGTGGCGTCTGCGTGACTGGGGCGTGTCGCGCCAGCGTTACTGGGGCACGCCGATTCCGATCATCCACTGCCCGAAGTGCGGCGACGTGCCGGTGCCGGAACAAGACCTGCCGGTCGTGCTGCCGGAAGACCTCGTGCCGGACGGCACCGGCAATCCGCTCGCGAAGTCCGAAGCGTTCCTGAACTGCACGTGCCCGAGCTGCGGCGGCGCGGCGAAGCGCGAAACCGACACGATGGACACCTTCGTCGATTCGTCGTGGTACTTCTATCGCTATGCGTCGCCGGATGCGAAGACGATGGTCGACGAGCGCACCGATTACTGGGCGCCGATGGATCAGTACATCGGCGGTATCGAACACGCGATCCTGCACCTGTTGTACTCGCGTTTCTGGGCGAAGGTGATGCGCGACCTCGGCCTCGTGAAGTTCGGCGAACCGGCGAAGAACCTGCTCACGCAGGGCATGGTGCTCAACGAAACCTATTACCGCGAAACCGAAGCGGGCAAGAAGACCTGGTACAACCCGGCGGACGTCACCGTCTCGTTCGACGACAAGGGCCGCCCGGTCGGCGCGGTGCTGAACGCCGACGGCGAGCCGGTCGTGCTTGGCGGCGTCGAGAAAATGTCGAAGTCGAAGAACAACGGCGTCGACCCGCAGATGCTGATCGATCAGCACGGCGCGGACACCGCGCGTCTGTTCGTGATGTTCGCGGCTCCGCCCGAGCAGCAACTCGAGTGGTCGGGTTCGGGCGTCGAAGGCGCGAGCCGCTTTCTGCGTCGCGTGTGGAACTTCGGCTACACGAACGAAGCCGCGCTGCGCACGGGTGGCCAGTTGGACGCCGCACAATTCAACGACGCCGACAAGGCGCTGCGTCGTGAGCTCTATAGCGTGCTGAAGCAGGCCGATTTCGACTATCAGCGTCTGCAATACAACACGGTGGTATCGGCCGCGATGAAGATGCTCAACGCGCTCGATGGCGCGAAGGGCGCGCAGACGGCCGTGCTGCGTGAAACTTACGGCGTGATGCTGCGCGTACTGTATCCGGTCGTGCCGCACCTGACGTTCCAGCTGTGGCAGGAGCTCGGCTATGCCGACGAATTCGGCCCGCTGCTCGACGCGCCGTGGCCGAAGGTCGACGAGAAGGCGCTCGAACAGGCCGAGATCGAACTCGTGCTGCAGGTGAACGGCAAGGTACGCGGCGCGATCACGGTCGCGAAGGACGCATCGCGCGACGCGATCGAGCAGCAAGCGGCCGCGCACGAAATGGTCGCGAAGTTCAGCGAAGGCAAGGCGCCGAAGAAGATCATCGTGGTGCCGGGCCGTCTCGTGAACGTGGTCGTTTGACGTTCCGAGCCCTCATCCGGCAGATGGAGCGCCGCCCGTCCGGCGGCGTTCCTCGGCATTGCGAATCCACTGCGAACCGGGAGCGAATGTGACTCGCAGATCGTTTTTGACGCTCGCTTGCAGCGTAATGATGTTGTCGGCCTGCGGCTTCCAGTTGCGCGGCCAGCAGGACTTCGCGTTCAAGCGCCTCTATGTGTCGGGCGGCTCGCCCGCGGCCATCGCGCGCTTCACGCGCATCGTGCAGGGCGGCAGCGACACCGTGGTGGTCAACTCGGTCGCCAATGCCGACGCGATCCTGCAAATCACGCAGAACCGCAACCTCAGCACGCTGACGCTGAATTCGCTGGGCGTCGTCGCCGAGTATCAGCTGAATCTGCAGATGAGCTACACGCTGACCGGCAAGGACGGCACCGTGCTGATCCCGGGCAGCGTGATCGCGCTGAACCGCGCGATGACCTATAGCGACCAGTTCTCGCAGGCGAAGGCCGCCGAGTCCGACATCCTGTTCGCCGACATGGAAAACGACGCGGTCGATCAGCTGATCCGCCGTCTCGGCGTGGTGCGCTCGCTGCATCCGACGCCGGCCGAGGCCGTGCCGGGCATCGTGCCGCGCGCGCCGCTGCCGCCTCCGCCGCTCTGAGCATCGCGCCGTTCGTGAGTCGTCGAATCTCATCCATCCCGTCAACCGCCAGCCATGCAACTGCGACCTGACGCGCTCGAAGCGCATCTCGCCAAAGGCCTCGCCGGACTGTACGTCGTGTACGGCGACGAGCACCTGCTCGCGCAGGAAGCGTGCGACCGCATCCGCGCGGCGGCGCGCGCGGCAGGCTTCACCGATCGCTCGGTGTTCACGGCCGAGCGCTATTTCGACTGGAGCTCGCTGCTCGGCGCGAGCCAGTCGATGTCGCTGTTCGGCGACCGTCAACTGGTCGAATTGCGCATTCCATCCGGCAAGCCCGGCAAGGAAGGCGCCGACGCGCTGAAGGCCCTGGCATCCACCGTCAACGACGACGTGCTAACGATGATCACGCTGCCGCGTCTCGATGCGGCCACGCAGAAGTCGGCATGGTTCACCGCGCTCGCCGATGCGGGCGTCGCGCTGAAGATCGATCCGGTCGAGCGCGCGCAGCTGCCGAACTGGGTCGGACAGCGGCTCGCGGCCCAGGGTCAGCGCGTTGCAGCCGGCGAGGAAGGGCGGCGCGCGCTCGCGTTCATCGCCGAGCGCGTCGAGGGCAATCTGCTCGCCGCGCATCAGGAAATCCAGAAGCTCGGGCTGCTGTATCCGAGCGGCTCGCTGAGCTTCGATCAGGTGCAGGACGCGGTGCTCAACGTCGCGCGTTACGACGTGTTCAAGCTCAATGAGGCGATGCTCGCGGGCGACGTCGGCCGTCTCGCGCGCATGCTCGACGGCCTGCGCGGCGAAGGCGAGGCTGCGGTGCTCGTGCTGTGGGCCGTTGTCGAGGAAGTGCGCACGCTGTTGCGGATCAAGCGCGGCGTCGCGGCCGGCAAGCCGCTCGCGATGCTCACCCGCGAGAACCGCGTGTGGGGTCCGCGCGAACGGCTGATCGGACCGGCGCTGTCGCGTGTCAGCGAAGCGGCGCTCGAGAAGGCGCTCGCGCTGGCGGCGCGGCTCGACCGGCAGGTCAAGGGCTTGTCGGGCGGCACGCCGGGCAATCATCGAAACGATCCGCCGCCCGATCCGTGGGACGGCCTGTTCGAACTCGCAATGACGGTGGCCGCGCCAAAACCGTCGGCGGCGTCGCCCGTGCCGCCGCCGCGACCTCGGGCGCCGACTGCGGCGCCAGCGCGGCGGCCAATCTAAGCAGCCGGGCGCGGGCGAGTTCCGGCGGCGATTGCAATCGCACAGCAACCGTCAATCGCGTCAAATGCAGACCACCGTGTTTGCCATGCCACGGGCTCAACACAACGCAACGGCAAACCCCGCGACAGCACAGCGCACCCGCTGCCCCCTCGCGAGCAAAGCCCCGGTACCCGACTTACAATCGTTTGATCTTTCGCTAATCTTGCCCGACCACCGCACGCCAACGTGCGGGCATCACGAGAATGACCATGGATATCGACCAGTACATGACCGACCTCGGCCAACGCGCTCGCCAGGCTTCGCGCGCGATGGCGCGGGCGTCGACCGCCGCGAAGAATGCGGCGCTTGCAGCCGTTGCCGAGGCGATCGAGCGTGATGCCGATCTGCTGAAGGCCGCCAACGCGCGCGACCTCGAACGCGCCCGCGGCAAGGGCCACGACGCCGCATTCATCGACCGTCTGACGCTGTCCGACAAGGCGCTCAAGACGATGGTCGAAGGCCTGCGCCAGGTCGCGGCGCTGGCCGATCCGATCGGTGAAATCAGCAATCTGAAGTATCGACCGAGCGGCATCCAGGTCGGCCAGATGCGTGTGCCGCTCGGCGTGATCGGCATCATCTACGAATCGCGCCCGAACGTGACGATCGACGCGGCCGCGCTGTGCCTGAAGTCCGGCAACGCGACCATTCTGCGCGGCGGTTCGGAAGCGCTCGAATGCAATACGGCGCTCGCCGGGCTGATCGGTGAAGGACTCCAGGCAGCCGGTCTGCCGCAGGACGCGGTGCAGGTGGTCGCGACGTCGGACCGCGCGGCGGTCGGTAAGCTGATCACGATGACCGAATACGTCGACGTGATCGTGCCGCGCGGCGGCAAGAGTTTGATCGAGCGTCTGATGAACGAAGCGCGCGTGCCGATGATCAAGCACCTCGACGGCATCTGCCACGTCTATGTCGACGATCGCGCGGACCTGGCGAAGGCGCTCAACGTCTGCGACAACGCGAAGACGCACCGCTACGGCACCTGCAACACGATGGAAACGCTGCTGGTCGCGCGCGGCATCGCGGCCGAAGTGCTGCCGCCGCTTGGGCGATTGTATCGAGGCAAGGACGTCGAGCTGCGCGTCGATGCGGCGGCGCGCGCGGTGCTGGCCGATGCGGGCGTCGGCCCGCTCGTCGACGCGACCGAGGACGACTGGCGCACCGAATATCTGGCGCCGGTGCTCGCGATCAAGGTGGTCGACGGCATCGACGCGGCGATCGAGCACATCAACACTTATAGCTCGCAGCACACCGATGCGATCGTTACCGAAGACCACGACCGCGCGATGCGCTTCCTGCGCGAAGTCGATTCGGCGAGCGTGATGGTCAACGCGTCGACGCGTTTCGCGGACGGCTTCGAGTTCGGTCTCGGCGCCGAGATCGGCATCTCGAACGACAAGCTGCACGCGCGCGGCCCGGTCGGACTGGAAGGGCTGACTTCGCTGAAGTACATCGTGCTCGGGCACGGCGAAGGTCGCCAATAAGCGCGCAGCGAAGCACCGCCACAACGAACACAACAACAAGAATCACAAGGACCCCCGCCGATGCTTTGGGTAAAGACGTTTCACATCGTGTTGATTGCCTCCTGGTTTGCCGGCCTGTTCTACCTGCCGCGCATCTTCGTCAATCTGGCGATGGAAACGGAACCCGCCGCGACGGCGCGTCTTCTGCTGATGGCGCGCAAGCTGTTCCGCTTCATGAGCTTCATCGCGGTGCCCGCGATCGCGTGCGGCTTGTGGTTGTGGCTCGTAATCGGCATCGGCAGCGGGCAGGGCTGGATTCACGCGAAGGTCGGCGTGGTCGTGCTGCTCGTCATCTATCACGCGTATTGCGGCGTGCTGCTGCGCAGGTTCGAGCGCGGCCAGAATCGCCGCTCGGACAAGTGGTATCGGATGTTCAACGAGCTGCCGGTGCTCGGTATGCTCGCGGCGGTCGCGCTGGTGGTGATCAAGCCGTTCTGAGCGGCTGACGGCGTTAAGCTGGGCGCTGGAAATGACAAAAGGGCGGTGTGCCGGTTGAATGGCACACCGCCCGTTTTCGTTATGCCCGTCGTTCCGCTCTTATCGGAGCGGATTACCCCTGTGAGTCCACCCGCCGCCGGTGTATCACTTCCTTCGTCTGCGCGAGCTTCTCCACCAGTTCGGGCCCGCGGCTCAACGCGACGCCGACCGCCAGAATGTCGCCGATCGCCAGATGCGACACGCGCGAGGTCATCGGCGAAAAGATGTCGGTGTCTTCGTCGACGTTCGCGAAGAGGCCGACGGTTGCGAGCCGCGCGAGCGGCGAGTTGCCGTGCGTGATCGCGATCACCTTCGCGCCCGCGTTCAGCGCGGACCTCGCGGCGTCGATGATGTCGCGCGTGCGGCCGGTATTGGAAATCGCGACGACCACGTCCCCCGGTCCGAGCAGCGCGGCCGACATCAGAAACGTATGCGGGTCCGAATACGCGACGCTCGGCATGCCGAGCCGGAAGAACTTGTGCTGCACGTCGAGCGCGGCGATGCCCGAGCCGCCCGCGCCATAGAACTCGATGCGCTTCGCCTGCGCGAGCATGTCGATCGCCGCCGCGACGCTATCCGACGACAGATTGTTGCGCACCTGAATCAGCGCGCCGATGGTCCGGTCGAGCACCTTGGCGGCGACGCCCGGCGTCGGCTCGTCGGGCCGCACGTCGCGATAGACGGCGGGCACTTCGCTGGCAATGCCCTGCGCAAGCCGGATCTTGAATTCGCGAAAGCCGGAAAAACCGAGCGCGTGACAGAAGCGCGCGATCGTCGGCTGACTCACGCCCGCGCGCGCGGCGACCTCGGTCATCGACAGATCGAGCACCTCGCGCGGCGCCTCGATCACATAATCGGCCAGCTTGCGCTCGGACGGGCGCAGCTGATCACGCATCTCTTCCACCTGGGACAGCATCATCGGAAAACTCGCACTATGCTGAAGAACGTGTGGACTATATCCGATTGGTCGTTGGCGCACAAAAGCTAGGTACAAAAACTACATATCGGCGCGTAAGTGTATTCCCTGGGTTTCGGCTGCAAAGCGCTAAGGCGCCGCCAACTGGGCGATTCGGCGATTCGCGCGATGCGGCACCGCAACAGCGGTCGTAATTGCGATCATGTAGTTTTTCTACTAATATGGCGTTGGTTCGATATCACAACCCCGCGATACCGCCTGGTGTCATGCATGCGCCTGCCGCCAGCGACGAAGGAGCTCCGATGGTTTCCCCGCATTCGCAATTGTTGAAGGTCACGCAACGCGTGATCGAGCGCAGCAAGCCCACGCGTGAAGCGTATCTGGCCCGCATCCAGCATGCGCAGGGGCGCTTTCCGGCACGCGGCGCGTTGTCGTGCGCGAACCTCGCCCACGGTTTCGCCGGTCTCGAAGGCAACGACAAGCTCGTGATCAAGCAGATCCGCGAGCCGAACATCGGCATCGTGTCGTCCTACAACGAGATGCTGTCGGCGCACGCGCCGTACAAAAACTACCCGGACATCATCAAGCAGGCCGCGCGCGAAAACGGCGGCGTCGCGCAATTCGCGGGCGGCGTGCCGGCGATGTGCGACGGCGTCACGCAGGGCAACGCGGGCATGGAGCTGTCGCTGTTCTCGCGCGAAGTGATCGCGATGAGCACGGCCGTCGCGCTCACCCACAACATGTTCGACGCCGCGCTGTGCCTCGGCATTTGCGACAAGATCGTGCCGGGCCTGCTGATCGGCGCGCTGCAATTCGGCCATCTGCCGACCATCTTCGTGCCGGCCGGTCCGATGACGAGCGGCCTGTCCAACGACGACAAAGCCAAGACGCGCCAGCAGTTCGCGACTGGCCAATGCGGCCGCGAAGCGCTGCTCGAAGCGGAAGCGGCCGCGTATCACAGCCACGGCACCTGCACGTTCTACGGCACCGCGAACAGCAACCAGATGCTGATGGAAGTGATGGGCCTGCATCTGCCGGGCTCGGCCTTCGTGCATCCGCACACGCCGCTGCGCGACGCGCTGACCGCCCAGGCCGCGCGCCGCGTGCTCGACCTGACGGTCGAGCGCGGCCAATACATGCCGATCGGCCATGTGATCGACGAGAAGGCGATCGTCAACGGCATCGTCGCGCTGCTGGCAACCGGCGGCTCGACCAATCACACGCTGCACCTCGTCGCGATCGCGCGCGCGGCCGGCATCGTGATCGACTGGGACGACTTCGACACGCTGTCGCAGGCGGTGCCGCTGCTCGCGAAGATCTATCCGAACGGCAAGGCCGACGTGAACCATTTCCACGCGGCGGGCGGCGTCGCGTTCCTCGTGCGCAATCTGCTCGAAGGCGGTCTGCTGCATGAAGACGTCAACACGGTCGCGGGCAAGGGCCTGAAGCGCTACACCGAGGAGCCCAAGCTGCTCGACGGCAAACTGCAATGGGTCGCGGGCGTCGAGGCGAGCGCGGATACCGCGGTGCTGCGCGGCATCCAGGAGCCGTTCCAGCCGGACGGCGGCCTGCGTCTGATGCAGGGCAAGCTCGGCCGCGGCGTGATCAAGATCTCGGCGGTCGCGGCGCAGCATCGCAAGGTGAAGGCGCCGGCAATCGTGTTCGATTCGCAGGAAGCGGTGCAGGAAGCATTCGACAAGGGCGAGCTCAAGCGCGACTTCATCGCGGTGGTGCGCTTCCAGGGCGCCCGGGCAAACGGCATGCCCGAGTTGCATCGTTTGACGCCGCTGCTCGGTGTGTTGCAGGATCAGGGTTTCCATGTCGCGCTGGTGACCGACGGCCGTATGTCGGGCGCGTCGGGCAAAGTGCCGGCGGTCATTCATGTTTCGCCGGAAGCGTTGCTGCAAGGCCCGCTGGGCAAGGTCCGCACGGACGACATGCTGGTCATCGACGCCGAAGCGGGCGTGCTCGACATCGAGATCGACGCAGCCGAATGGGCCGCGCGTCCGAACGCCGAGCCGCTGCATCAGGCGGACAACGAAGCCGGCTTCGGCCGCGAGCTGTTCGGCGTGTTCCGTGCGGCGGCGGCGCCCGCGGAGCAAGGCGCGTCGGTGTTCGGCAAGCTGATCGGCGAGGGCGGCGCGCTCGACGGCCAGCACGGCCACGGCAGCCACCACAAGCACGGCGACAAGCACGCCCATCAATCCAGCAGCCATCACACGAGCACCGCGCAAGCCGGCGCGGCGCTGCAGAAACAAGGAGTCTGACTATGACGTCGAAAACAGTAAGCGATATCGTGCGCCTCGGGCCGGTGATTCCGGTGCTCGCGTTCGACACGGTCGAACAGGGCGAACACGTGTCGCGCGCGTTGCACGCGGGCGGCGTGAAGGTGCTCGAAATCACGCTGCGCACGCCGGCGGGCCTCGGCGCGATCGAGCGTGCGTGCGAGCTCGCCGACGACATCGTGGTCGGTGTCGGCACGATCACGAAGCCCGAACATTGCGCCCTGGCGAAGAAGGCGGGCGCGCAGTTCGGCGTGTCGCCGGGTTTGACCAAGGACATGCACCAGGCCGCGCAGGATGTGGGTCTGCCGCTGCTGCCCGGCGTGATGACCCCGTCGGACATCATCCTCGCGCTCGAGCTCGGCTACGAGATCGTCAAGTTCTTCCCCGCGCAGCAGGCCGGCGGCGTGCCGATGCTGCAGGCATTCCACGGTCCGTTCCCGGCGCTGAAGTTCTGCCCGACCGGCGGCATCACGCCAGAAAGCGCACCGCACTTCCTGTCGCTGCCGAACGTGGTCTGCGTCGGCGGTTCGTGGCTCACGCCGAAGGCCGCGCTCGCCGCGCAGAACTGGGATGAGGTGACGCGCCTTGCGCGCGCCGCGAGCCAGTTGGCGGCGCCCGCACACTAAGCCCCACGACTCACCAGCGCATCGGTTGACTGAGCCGGGCCCAGGAGTCTCGTCGATACAGCCGCATCGGGCTGTCGCGCCGAGACTCTTTTTTGCTTGATATGCGTGCTGGATTTGCGCGCGTTTTTGAAAAACAAACAGTAAAATTCAGCGTCCGCGCGGCCAGCCGGGTTTTCAGGCATCGCGCAGATTGCCGTGAGACGAAGTGCCGGCCGCATCCGCACTCTGAAACCAATAAACCAAAGGAGGGGCTTCATGGAATCTGCCCACGGAAGCATGTTGCTGGTCTACGCGTTGATCGCGATCGCGTTGCTGATCTTCATGATCACGCGCCTGAAGGTCTATCCGTTTCTCGTTCTGATCATCGTGTCGTTGCTGCTGGGCCTCGTGGCCGGCATGCCGATGCAGACCATCGTCAAATCGTTCGAAACGGGTAACGGCAATACGCTCGGGCACATTGCCATCGTTGTCGGTCTCGGCACGATGCTCGGCAAGATGATGGCCGAATCGGGCGGCGCCGAGCGCGTCGCGACCACGCTGATCAACTGGTTCGGTGAGAAACACATTCACTGGGCGATGATGGTCGTCGCAATCATCGTCGGTTTGCCGGTGTTCTTCGAAGTCGGTTTCGTGCTGCTGATTCCGATCGCGTTCAACGTCGCCAAGCGCACCAACAAATCGCTGCTGCTGGTCGGCCTGCCGATGGTCGCGGGTCTGTCCGTCGTGCATGGGCTGATTCCGCCGCACCCGGCCGCGCTGCTCGCCGTGCAGGCGTATCACGCGGACATCGGCAAGACGATCGCCTATGGTCTGATCGTCGGCATCCCCTGCGCGATTGTCGCCGGTCCGCTGTTCGCTCTGCTGGTGAGCCGCCATATCCAGTTGCCGAAGGAAAATCCGCTTGCCGCGCAATTTCTCAGTCACGACTCGAATAACGGCAACGGCGTGAAAACGAACGCGCCCAAGCGCGAACTGCCGGGCTTCGGCATCACACTGGCCACGATCCTGTTGCCGGTGATCCTGATGCTGGTCGGCAGCTGGGCCGACCTGGTGTTCGAACCGAAGACGCTGCCAAACGATCTGCTGCGCTTCTTCGGCAACACCGACGTCGCGCTGCTCACGGCCGTGCTGGTCAGCTTCTGGACCTTCGGCGCGAGCCGCGGCTTTAACCGCGAGCAGATCCAGAAGTTCTGCGGCGAGTGTCTGGCGCCGATCGCGGGTATTACACTGATCGTCGGTGCGGGCGGCGGTTTTGGCCGCGTGCTGTTGGATAGCGGCATTTCGAAGGAAATCACCAACGTTGCGACCGCGGTGCATCTTTCGCCGCTGCTGTTCGGCTGGATCGTCGCGGCGATGATCCGTCTCGCGACCGGTTCGGCCACTGTCGCGATGACGACCGCCTGCGGCATCGTCGCGCCGATCGCGTTGGCTGGCGGCGTGCAGGTCAAGCCGGAACTGATGGTGCTCGCGACCGGCTCGGGCTCGCTGATCTTCTCGCACGTGAACGACGGCGGCTTCTGGCTGATCAAGGAGTACTTCGGCATGACGGTGGGGCAGACCTTCAAGACGTGGTCGCTCCTCGAAACCATCATCTCGCTGATGGGGCTGGGCCTGACCTTCGCACTCGCGGCGGTCCTGTAAGGAGTTTCAAATGATTCTGATCGCAATGGGCGTGTCGGGCGCCGGCAAGACTCTGATTGGCGAAATGCTGGCCGAGCGCCTGCATTGCACGTTCACCGACGGCGACGCGTTCCATAGCGCGGCGAACAAGGAGAAGATGCACCACGGCATTCCGCTCACCGACGAAGACCGCTGGCCGTGGCTGAAAACGATCCGCGCGGCGATCGAGGAGAAGCAGAAGGCGGGCGAGACGGCCGTGTTCACGTGTTCGTCGCTGAAGCGCTCGTATCGCGACATTCTGCGTGCCGGCGACAAGGACGTGTGCTTCGTCTACCTGAAGGGTTCGCGCGAGGTGCTCTCGGAGCGTCTCGGGCATCGCACCGGGCATTTCTTCGATCCGTCGCTGCTGCAAAGCCAACTCGATACGCTCGAGGAGCCGGGTAACGATGAAGCGATCACGGTCAGCATCGATCTGACGCCCGAGCAGATCGTCGACGAGGCGCTCAGGCAGCTCGAAGCGCGCTGAGTCTTTGATTCCCCGCGTTCCAGTTTCGAACGCGGGACGAAAAAAAGCCGCTCCTCGGAGCGGCTTTTTCTATGAGCCGAAGCTGGACCAGCCGATCAGCCGATCCGCTTCGCCAGTTCGACGGCCTTGCCGATGTACGAGCCGGGCGTCATTTCGAGCAGACGGTCCTTCGCGTCCTGCGGAATCGCCAGGCCGCCGATGAAGCTCTGCAGCGCCTCGCGCGTGATGCCCTTGCCGCGCGTGAGTTCCTTCAGCTGCTCGTACGGATTCTCGATGCCGTAACGGCGCATCACCGTTTGCACCGGCTCGGCCAGCACTTCCCAGCAGTTGTCGAGGTCTTCGTTCAGACGCTGTGCGTTCACTTCGAGCTTGTCGAGGCCGCGGATCAGCGAGTCGTACGCGAGCAGCGAGTAGCCGAACGCGACGCCGATGTTGCGCAGCACCGTCGAGTCGGTCAGGTCGCGCTGCCAGCGCGACACCGGCAGCTTGTCGGCGAGATGGCGTAGCGTCGCGTTCGCGAGGCCGAGGTTGCCTTCGGAGTTTTCGAAGTCGATCGGGTTGACCTTGTGCGGCATCGTCGACGAGCCGATTTCCCCAGCCTTGGTGCGCTGCTTGAAGTAGCCGAGCGAGATGTAGCCCCACACGTCACGGTCGAGATCCAGCAGGATCGTGTTTGCGCGCGAGATCGCATCGAACAGCTCGGCCATGTAGTCGTGCGGCTCGATCTGGATCGTGTACGGATTGAAGGTGAGCTTCAGGCGATTCTCGACGACGTCCTTCGAGAACGCTTCCCAGTCGAACTCCGGATACGCGGACAGGTGCGCGTTGAAGTTGCCGACCGCGCCGTTCATCTTGCCGAGCAGCTCGACCTTGGCGATACGCTCGATCGCGCGTGCGAGACGCGCGGCGACGTTGGCGATTTCCTTGCCGAGCGTGGTCGGGCTGGCCGGCTGGCCGTGCGTGCGCGACAGCATCGGCTGGGCGGCTTGCGCATGCGCGAGCGCGACGAGGCGTTGATGCACCGAGCGCAGCGCCGGCAGGATCACGTGTTCGCGCGCGCCGGCGAGCATCAGGCCGTGCGACGTGTTGTTGATGTCTTCCGACGTGCACGCGAAGTGAATGAACTCGCTCGCGCGCTCCAGTTCTTCCTGACCCTTCACCGACTCCTTCAGCCAGTATTCGACGGCCTTCACGTCGTGATTCGTCACGCGCTCGATTTCCTTGATGCGCGCGGCGTCGTGCGCGGTGAAGCGCTCGGCCAATTGCAGCAGGAACTGCTCGGACGCCTCGGAGAAGCGCGGCACTTCGGCGAAGCCGGCGCGCGACAGCGCGATCAGCCAGTGGATTTCGACCGTCACGCGATTGCGCATGAAGGCGGCTTCCGAGAGCCAGTCGCGCAGGGCTTCGGTTTTGGCGGCATAGCGGCCGTCGAGCGGGGAGAGCGCGTTCAGCGCGAACAGGGTGTCGGGGCGGGTGTCGGACATGATGAGGACCGGGTTGAGGCGCAGGTTGAGTCGCGGGCTAAGGCACTGAGCGCTCAGCGAGCGGATCGGAAACGGAGGGAACCGTGGATTTTACCACTGTGACGCAACCGGCCCGCCCGGATGCGTCGGCCGCAACGCGCGCCGCTAGAATGCAGACTTCTTCCCTCTCGGCGGCAAGCGCACTCGCATGGAACTGAAATGGCTCGAAGACTTCATTTCGCTCGCGGAAACGCGTAGCTTCAGCCGCTCGGCCGAGTTGCGCCACGTCACGCAGCCGGCTTTCTCGCGCCGCATCCAGGCGCTCGAAGCGTGGCTCGGCACGGAACTGATCGACCGTTCTGTTTATCCGACGCGGCTCACGGCGGCCGGGCAGGTGTTCAACGAGCAGGCGCTCGCGATGCTGTCGCAATTCCACGAGGCGCGCGCGCTACTGCGCGGCCACACGGCGACGCCGCAGGCGACGATCGAATTCGCGGTCCCGCACACGCTGTCGCTGACTTACTTTCCGCGCTGGCTGCAGCGCATCGAGGCGCAGATGGGCCCGATCCACACGCGGCTGCGCGCGCTGAACGTGCACGATGCGGCGCTGTCGCTGGTCGAAGGCGGCTGCGACCTGATGATGGGCTACCACCATCCGAGCCACCCGGTCGCGCTCGATCCGGCGCGCTACGACATGCTGACGCTCGGCCACGAGCCGATCAGCCCGTTCTCGGCGCCGGCCCGCGCGGGCCGTCCGCGTCACACGCTGCCTGGCTCGGCCGACGCGCCCGCGCCGTATCTGTCGTACACGCCGAACGCGTACCTCGGGCGCATGACCGAGGTGATTCTCGCGAACGCGCCGCAGCGCCTGTACCTCGACCGGCTCTACGAAACCGACATGGCCGAGGGGCTGAAGGCGATGGCGCTCGCCGGCCACGGCATCGCGTTTCTGCCGCATAGCGCGGTCGAAGATGCGGTAGCCGAAGGCCGGCTGATCCGCCTCGATCGCGCGACGCGCGGCACACCCGAAGGGCAGCTGACGCTCAGCATGGAGATTCGCCTGTACCGCGACAAGCTCGCCGCGAAAAGCGACGACGCGCGCCAGATCCTCGTGCGGCAGTTGTGGGACGTAGTGTCGGAGGAACTCCGGCAAAGCGCCGCCTGAAACGCGGCATAAAACTGAAGCTCGAACCTGCGTCGCGGCGACGCGAATTTGCGGCTTTCCGAACGTTATGCAAGAAAGACATAACGGGATAAGGAAACGGCATTGGATTTCAATACGGCGTTTTTCCACAATGCCCGTACTCGATCAAACGCCGGAGCGTTCATGTCATCCCAGCAACAAGCCGCAGAATCGGCACAAGCCGCCTCAACGTTGCAGTCCGTTCCCTCCTACCTCAACAAAGAAGATCTCGGCCCCTGGGGCAACTACTTGCGCCAGGTCGACCGCGTCGCGCCGTACCTCGGCTCGCTGTCCCGCTGGCTCGAAACCCTGAAGCGCCCGAAGCGCATTCTCGTCGTCGACGTGCCCATCGAACTCGATAACGGCACGGTCGCGCACTTCGAGGGCTATCGCGTGCAGCACAACGTGTCGCGCGGTCCGGGCAAGGGCGGCGTGCGTTATCACCAGGACGTTACGCTCTCCGAAGTGATGGCGCTGTCCGCGTGGATGTCGGTGAAGAACGCGGCGGTGAACGTGCCGTACGGCGGCGCGAAAGGCGGCATCCGCGTCGATCCGCGCACGCTGTCGCGCGGCGAGCTCGAGCGTGTGACGCGCCGCTACACGAGCGAGATCGGCATCATCATCGGACCGAATACCGACATCCCCGCGCCGGACGTGAACACGAACGAGCAGATCATGGCGTGGATGATGGACACGTACTCGATGAATCAGGGGCAGACGGCCACCGGCGTCGTGACCGGCAAGCCGATCACGCTCGGGGGCTCGCTCGGCCGCCGCGAGGCGACCGGCCGCGGCGTGTTCGTGGTGGGCTGCGAAGCGGCTCGCCGCATCGGTTTCGATATCGAAGGCGCGCGTATTGCGGTGCAGGGCTTCGGCAACGTCGGCGGCATCGCCGCGCGTCTGTTCCAGGAAGCGGGCGCGAAGGTCGTCGCGGTGCAGGACCACACCGGCTCGGTGTACAAGTCCACCGGCATCGACGCGGTCGCGCTGCTCGATTACGTCGCGAAGAAGGGCGGCGTCGGCGGATTCCCTGAAGCCGACGCGATCACCGCTGACGAGTTCTGGACCGTCGAATCGGACATCCTGATTCCGGCGGCACTGGAAAACCAGATCACCGAAAAGAACGCAGGCAAGATCAAGACCAGGATCATCGTCGAGGGCGCGAACGGCCCGACCACCACGGCGGCCGACGACATCCTGCACGATCGCGGCATCCTCGTGATTCCGGACGTGGTCGCGAATGCGGGCGGTGTGACAGTGTCATATTTCGAATGGGTGCAGGACTTTTCGAGCTTCTTCTGGACCGAGGACGAAATCAACGAGCGCCTCGAGCGCGTGATGCGCGAAGCGTTCGCGGCGGTGTGGCAGGTGTCGAGCGAGCAGAACGTGTCGGTGCGCACGGCGGCGTTCATCGTCGCGTGTAAGCGGATTTTGCAAGCGCGCGAGATGCGCGGCTTGTATCCCTGATGGACCCTGTCCTATCTTGTTGGAAGCGGCGGTGACGCGGCCCGGTATCCGGGCCGGGAGGCGAAACCGTCGAAATTTTGTGCATCAGCGCGGTCCACAAGACGGCGTGTTTGACCGGCGGGCGGCATCCTATCGATGCCGCCCGCCTTCTCGTATGTGCGAAACGGCTGTGCGACCGCGCCGCGGGCCCATCGCGGCGTGCGCGCAACAGCATGGTTAATAGGAATACTTTCAGAAAAATTACTTTGTTACACTGGCGCCGGTTCTTGCCAAGGAGATCAAGATGAAGGTTAAAAAAGCTGCACTGTTGCTCGCCACTCTCGGATTGTTTACGGTTGGCGCGCATGCGCAAGACTCGGGGACGCTGAAAAAGATCAAGGATACCGGCGTCATTTCGCTGGGCCATCGGGAGTCGTCGATCCCGTTCTCGTATTACGACGACAAGCAGAACGTGATCGGCTACTCGCAGGATTACGCGATGAAGATCGTCGAGGCCGTCAAGCAGAAGCTGAACATGCCGAACCTGAAGGTGAAGCTCGTGCCGGTCACGTCGCAGAACCGTATTCCGCTCGTGCAGAACGGAACGGTCGACATCGAGTGCGGCTCCACCACGAACAACCTCGAACGCCAGCAGCAGGCTGCCTTCACGAACACGATCTTCGTGATCGGCACGCGGTTGATGACCAAGAAAGATTCCGGCATCAAGGACTTCCCGGACCTGAAGGGCAAGACGGTTGTGACGACCGCCGGCACCACGTCCGAGCGCCTGCTTCGCAAGATGAACCAGGACAAGAGCATGGGCATGAACATCATCAGCGCGAAGGATCACGGCGAGTCGTTCCTGACGCTGTCGACGGGCCGTGCCGCCGCGTTCATGATGGACGACGCGCTGCTCGCCGGCGAGCGCGCCAAGTCGAGCAACCCGAACGATTTCGTGATCGTCGGCACGCCGCAATCGCGTGAGGCTTACGGCTGCATGCTGCGCAAGAACGACGCCGACTTCAAGAAGGTCGCCGACGACGCGATCGCGAAGGTTCAATTGTCGAGCGAAGGCGAAACGATCTACAAGCGCTGGTTCGAATCGCCGATCCCGCCGAAGGGCCTGAACCTGAACTTCCCGATGAGCGACGACATGCGTGCGCTGTTCAAGAATCCGAACGACAAGGCAATCGACTAAACCCTAGCTGCTTTTTCGACACTTTCGAAACGCTGAACGGAACGGAAGGGGCCACGCGCTTCTTCCGTTTCTTTTTGCCGGAGTCTTGGTCATGTCATATCACTGGAACTGGGGCATTCTGCTGAGCCCCGTCTCCACGGGCGAGCCGACCACCTACCTGGGCTGGCTGCTCTCGGGGCTGTGGGTGACGGTCACCGTGTCGCTGTCGGCATGGGTGATCGCGCTGATCGTCGGCTCGCTGTTCGGTGTGCTGCGCACGGTGCCGAACAAATGGGCGTCGGGCGTCGGCACCGTCTACGTCGCGATTTTCCGTAACATTCCGCTGATCGTGCAGTTCTTCATCTGGTATCTGGTGATACCGGAGCTGCTGCCCGTTTCGATCGGCACCTGGTTCAAGCAATTGCCGCCGAGCGCGCAGTTCTTTTCGGCGTCGATCGTGTGTCTGGGCCTCTTCACCGCCGCGCGGGTGTGCGAGCAGGTGCGCTCGGGCATCAACGCGTTGCCGCGCGGCCAGCGCGCGGCCGGTCTCGCGGTGGGCTTCACGCAATGGCAGACGTATCGCTACGTGCTGCTGCCGGTAGCGTACCGGATCATCGTGCCGCCGCTCACCTCCGAGTTTCTGAACATCTTCAAGAACTCAGCGGTTGCCTCGACGATCGGTCTGCTCGATCTGTCCGCGCAGGCGCGTCAGCTGGTCGACTACACGTCGCAAACTTATGAATCGTTCATCGCGGTCACGGTCGCATACATGCTGATCAACGTGATCGTGATGCTACTGATGCGCTGGGTCGAAGCGAAGTCCCGGCTGCCCGGCTATATCGGAGGCAAGTGATGCATCATTTCGACTGGAGCGGTATTCCGGGTGCATTGCCTACGCTGTGGACCGGCGCGATCATCACGTTCAAGATCACGCTCGTCGCGATCGTGTTCGGCATCATCTGGGGCACCATTCTCGCGATGTTTCGACTGTCGTCGATCAAACCGCTCGCATGGTTCGCGCAGGGCTACGTGACGCTGTTCCGTTCGATCCCGCTCGTGATGGTGCTGCTGTGGTTCTTCCTGATCGTGCCGCAGGTGCTGCAAAGCGTGCTCGGTCTGTCGGCCGACATCGACATCCGGCTCGCCTCGGCGATGGTCGCGTTCTCGCTGTTCGAGGCTGCGTACTATTCGGAGATCATCCGCGCCGGCATTCAGGCGGTGCCGCGCGGACAGGTCAACGCGGCGTTCGCGCTCGGCATGACCTATGGGCAGGCAATGCGTCTGATCGTGCTGCCGCAGGCGTTTCGCGCGATGGTGCCGCTGCTGCTCACGCAAGGGATCGTGCTGTTTCAGGATACATCGCTCGTGTACGTGATCAGCCTTGCCGACTTCTTCCGCACGGCCACGAATATTGGCGATCGTGACGGCACGAATGTCGAGATGGTACTGTTCGCGGGTGCGGTTTATTTCGTGATCTGCGTGATCGCGTCGAGCCTCGTCAAAGGTCTTCAGAAAAAGGTCGCAAGATGATCTCTATCAAGAATGTTTCGAAGTGGTACGGCCATTTCCAGGTGCTGACCGACTGCACGACGGAAGTCAAAAAGGGCGAAGTGGTCGTGGTGTGCGGGCCGTCCGGCTCGGGCAAGTCCACGCTGATCAAGACCGTCAACGGCCTCGAGCCGTTCCAGAAGGGCGAGATCGTCATCAACGGTCAGTCGCTGACCGACAAGAAAACCAATCTGTCGAAGCTGCGCTCGAAGGTCGGCATGGTGTTCCAGCACTTCGAGCTGTTCCCGCATCTGTCTATCGTGCAGAACCTGACGCTCGCGCAGGTCAAGGTGCTCGGCCGCTCGAACGACGAGGCGACCGCGAAGGGCCTCAAGCTGCTCGATCGCGTCGGTCTGCGCGCGCATGCGGACAAGTATCCGGGGCAGCTGTCCGGTGGTCAGCAGCAGCGTGTGGCGATTGCGCGAGCGCTGTCCATGGACCCTATCGCGATGCTGTTCGACGAGCCGACTTCGGCGCTCGACCCGGAGATGATCAACGAAGTGCTCGACGTGATGGTCGAACTCGCGCAGGAAGGCATGACCATGATGTGCGTGACGCACGAAATGGGCTTTGCGAAGAAGGTCGCGCATCGCGTGATTTTCATGGACAAGGGCTTGATCGTCGAAGACGACCGCAAGGAAGACTTTTTCGCGAATCCGAAGTCGGATCGCGCGAAGGACTTTCTCGCGAAGATCCTGCACTGAGGTTCGCTGCGCGGGCCTCGTTGCCGAGACTTGTGTGGGATCAGAAAAAGCCGCTCTGTGGAGCGGCTTTTTGTTGCCTGGCTGAGGGCGACATCAGCGGTTCATGACTCGAACGCCGCCGCATCATCCGCGGCTTCGAGATCGGTTTCGCTGTCGGGCGAAAGCGTGGTTCCGCGCGTGCCCACCGGCTGCGCGCCGTTCGATGCCGCGATCGTCGTCGCCGATGCGGATGCATCGAGGGCCGGATTGCGCAGCTTTTCGAGCACCGAGTCCGGCACCGGGATATTGGCCTGGCCGATCACTTCGCCATGCCGGAACATCAGCAGATCGCCGGGCTTGAACGCGGTCCACACTTCGTTGTCGGTCAGCGGCTTGGTCGCGATGACTGCGACGCGGTCTTCGGGCGTCGTGTATTTGGCAAAGTCGATCGATACGTCCGCGTCGACCAGATGCGCGGTCGAAAACGGCCAGTGACGCACGAGGTAATGCAGATGCGTCGAGCAATGCGCAAACAGCGCCTGGCCGTTCGACATCAGGAAATTGAACACGCCGTATTGCGTGATTTCACGCGTGAGCGCCTCGAGCGCGCCGAACAGCTCGTCAAGCGGCGGCTGCTGCGCGCCCGGAAAAGCCTTGCGCAAACCTTGCAGCAACGCGCAGAACGAGAGTTCGCTGTCGGTCGTGCCGACCGGCTGATATACGCCGTTCAACTCCGGCGCGTACCCCTGCAGATCGCCGTTATGCGCGAAGATCCAGTGACGTCCCCACAGTTCGCGCATGAATGGGTGGCAGTTTTCGAGCAGGATGTGCCCTTGCGTCGCCTTGCGGATGTGCGCGATCGTGTTTTTCGATTTGATCGGGTAGCGCTTGACCATCTCGGCGATCGGCGAGGTGGCCGACGATTGATGATCGATGAACAGGCGGCACGCCTTGTCTTCAAAGAAGGCGATGCCCCAGCCGTCGGCGTGGTGATCGGTGACGCCGCCGCGCGCCGCAAAGCCGGTAAAGGAAAACGTGACGTCCGTCGGCGCGGCGCAGTTCATTCCGAGAAGTTGGCACATGTTGCAGGTGAGCCTGTGAACGGAGCGAGCCGTTACAATGATGATTTTCCAAGCATATCACCGAGCCGGAGACGCCAAATAGCAAAATTGACACGTGTTTGGGCCGCTACAACGCGGTTTGACCGGTCGATCAGCGAGGCGCGCGAAGTCTCGTATTCCTGTCATGACTGCTTCCAACGTTTCCCCCGATTCCGTCACGCTGGTCCGCCCGGACGACTGGCACCTGCACGTGCGCGACGGCGCGATGCTCGCGGCCGTGCTGCCTGACACCGCGCGCCAGTTCGGCCGCGCGATCATCATGCCGAACCTGAAGCCGCCGGTCACGACGACCGGGATGGCGAGGGCGTATCGCGAGCGCATCATCGCCGCGATTCCCGAGGGCGCGAAATTCGAGCCGCTGATGACGCTGTACCTGACCGACAACACGCCGCCCGACGAAATCCGCCGCGCGCGCGAGAGCGGCTTCGTGCACGGCGTGAAGCTCTATCCGGCGGGCGCGACGACGAACTCGGATGCGGGCGTCACCGATCTGATGAAGTGCGCGAATACGCTGGAAGTGATGCAGGAAGTCGGCATGCCGCTGCTCGTGCACGGCGAGGTGACGGATTCGGACATCGATCTGTTCGACCGCGAGAAGGTCTTCATCGATCGTGTGATGATGCCGCTGCGCCGGGCGTTTCCGGCGCTGAAGGTCGTATTCGAGCACATCACGACGAAGGACGCGGCAGACTACGTCCGCGAGGCGGGCGTCGCGCCGGAACTGCTAGGAGCTACGATTACCGCGCACCATCTGCTGTACAACCGCAATGCGATTTTCCAGGGCGGCATCCGTCCGCATTACTACTGCCTGCCGGTGCTCAAGCGCGAGACGCATCGCGTCGCGCTGGTCGAGGCCGCGACCTCGGGCGATCCGCGTTTCTTCCTCGGCACCGACAGCGCGCCGCATCCGAAGGGACTGAAGGAGCACGCGTGCGGCTGCGCGGGCTGCTACACCGCGCTGCACGCGCTCGAGCTCTACACCGAGGCATTCGACAAGGCCGGCGCGCTCGACAAGCTCGAAGGCTTCGCGAGCTTTCACGGGCCGGACTTCTACCGTCTTCCGCGCAATACGGAGAAGATCACGCTGCGTCGTGAGGAATGGACGCTGCCGGCCGAGCTGCCGGCTGGTGATACGCCGGTCGTGCCGCTGCGCGGCGGCGAATCGATTGGCTGGCGTCTCGTTTGAGGCTACGGCAGATGCCCGAGCGTGAGGCGGGGCAGCGCACTGCCAATATTGATGTGGCGGTGAACGCGGGCTTCGCGCTAGCGCATGAAGCCGCGGCCAAAGCTGCGCGCGGCATGGCACCCGAGCCTGTGCCAGTAGGCTTCGCCGCAATCGACTGGTCGGCGCCGTGGTTCGCGCAATTCGCCGCACGCGGTCAGCGTTGGCAGCAAGCCGCGCTGACCGGCTACGCTGACCTGCTCGCCGCGATGAATGCCGACGCGGCCCAGGTGCAACAGAGCACCGGCCGCGGCCAGCGTCTCACGTTTATCGCGCAGGACGATCTGCCACCAGGCGCCGCGTACGAGGGGCATATCGCGTCGACTGGCTGCGTGCCGACGCGCCACAATCTGCACGACTTCTTCAACGGTTCGATGTGGTTCGCCTTTCCGCGCATCAAGGCGGCGTTGAACGCGCGCCAGTCGGCGGAACTCGACGTGTTCGGCGTCGGCCCGACGCGTGGCGGCGTGCGCGACATGCTGACGCTGTTCGACGAAAATGCGCTGCTGTTCGCTTGCGCCGATCCTGCGCTGAGCGCCGCGCTACGTGGTTTCGACTGGCAAACGCTGTTCGTCGCACGGCGCGATGCATGGGGGCGCGCCTGCGAAGTACGTTGCTTCGGTCATGCGCTGCTGGAAAAGCTGATCGCGCCATTCAAGGGCTGCACCGGCCATGCGTGGATCGTCGACGTTCCGGCCGAATATTTCGATTGGGACACCCCGGCGCGCGACGCATGGCTCGATGAAGTGGTCAGCACGGCGGTGCTCGGCACCGACGCTTTGACGAGCCGCCTGTTCGCACCGCTGCCGGTGCTCGGCATTCCGGGCTGGTGGCCCGAGAACGAATCACCCGCGTTCTACGACGACACGACCGTGTTCCGAGCGGGGCGGCGCAAGCGCTAGGCGCTTTTGCGTTCGGTGTTAAAATCCGCGCCAGCAAAGCAGGCCAGGCAGTCGCGGCCTCGACGGCTTCGGCCAACGAGGGCGAGGAAAGTCCGGACTCCACAGGGCAGGGTGATGGCTAACGGCCATCCGTGGCGACACGCGGAACAGGGCAACAGAAAGCAAACCGCCGATGGCCCGGCGCAAGCCGGGATCAGGTAAGGGTGAAACGGTGCGGTAAGAGCGCACCGCGGCTGTCGCAAGGCAGACCGGCACGGTAACCTCCACCCGGAGCAATTCCAAGTAGGCAGGCGCGCATCTTCGCGATGCAGGACGGGGCCCCCGTCTCGTCTGCGGGTAGGAAGCTTGAGCGCGTCAGTAATGGCGCGCCTAGAGGAATGGCTGCCACGCGCGTCGCGTCTCCGGACGCGGCGTGTGCACAGAATCCGGCTTATCGGCCTGCTTTGCCGCTGAAAAAAAAAGCCGGCGTCCGTTGGGACGCCGGCTTTCTCATTTGGGGTCGCGGATGGCGGCCGTGGCCGCTATCACTATCGCGCTCAGAGCGCGACGATGTCGAACGAATGCGTGAGCTCGGCGGTCTTCGCGATCATGATCGACGCCGAACAATATTTGTCGTGCGACAGATTGATTGCGCGCTCGACGGTCGCCGGATTCAGATTCTTGCCCGTCACCGTGAAGTGGAAGTGGATCTTCGTGAACACTTTCGGATCTTCGCTTGCGCGCTCGGCCTTCAGCGTCACCGAGCAGCCGGCGATTTCCTGGCGGCTCTTCTTCAGGATCATCACGACGTCGTAGGCGGTGCAGCCGCCGGTGCCGAGCAGCACCATTTCCATCGGACGCGGCGCGAGGTTGCGTCCGCCACCCTCGGGTGCGCCGTCCATCGCGACCAGATGACCGCTGCCCGTCTCGGCCGCGAACGCCATCCCGTCTTGTCCCATCCAGCTTACTTTGCATTCCATGCTGTCACTCCCACCGCGCATCGCTTTGTCGAGACGGCATTGTAGCCCGGTGTCTGACAATTAGCTCAGGCCAACCGCAGCCGGTGTCCATGCACAGTGATTGCTTTCTGCTGCAGCGCGGAATGGACCGGCGATTTCCTAGTCCCGCACCCGATTTAGGGGTTTTAGTCTAGAGGATATCTAATGCTGTTGGAATTATTTCGCCCTTAGTGCTTGATCCAAAAGGAGTTTTGCCAAATCTTAGTCGTACATCGAGTCTGCCGCATTATGAAAACTCATTTCGCAATGCAAATATTCTTGCGTTGCACAAGGGCGACTCTTATAATCCACCCATCGTTGCAGCAGTTCTGCAACCTCCGCTGTCTCCTCCACCTCCTCCTTTGGTGGATTAAACCCGAACCACTTGTTCGGGTTTTTTTTCGCCTGGCGTTGTGCGCCGTTTTGCCCCGATTTCGGACCGCTCATGGAGAGCGCATCGCACGTTTTGACTTGCGAGTACAAATTCCTTTATAATTCAGGGCTTTTCCGCATCCGCGCCCGCGGAAGAAGAACCAGGGAGAGCCTGCACGCGCCTCGATGCGCACATTACAAGCAGGAAAGAACACATTGGGCGCAGCAATTTTTTTGGATCGATCATGAAGACGTTTTCCGCAAAAGCCCATGAGGTGACGCGCGAATGGTACGTGATTGACGCGACGGATAAGGTTCTCGGGCGTGTCGCCAGCGAAGTGGCACACCGTCTTCGCGGCAAGCACAAGCCTGAATTCACTCCCCACGTCGACACCGGTGATTTCATCATCGTTATCAACGCTGGCAAGCTGAAGGTCACGGGCAACAAGGTTACCGACAAGAAGTACTACCGTCACTCGGGCTACCCGGGCGGTATCTATGAAACGACGTTCGGCAAGATGCAGGAACGCTTCCCGGGCCGCGCGCTCGAGAAGGCGGTCAAGGGCATGCTGCCGAAGGGCCCGCTCGGCTACGCGATGATCAAGAAGCTGAAGGTCTACGCTGACGCAACGCATCCGCATTCGGCACAACAGCCGAAGGCGCTCGAGATCTAAGGGGAGCCCACATGATCGGTAACTGGAATTACGGCACGGGCCGCCGCAAGAGCGCCGTCGCTCGCGTGTTCATCAAGGCAGGCAAGGGCGACATCGTTGTGAACGGCAAGCCCATCGCCGACTACTTCTCGCGCGAAACGTCGCTGATGATCGTGCGTCAGCCGCTGGAACTCACGAACCACGGCACCACGTTCGACATCAAGGTCAACGTGACCGGTGGCGGTGAAACGGGTCAAGCCGGTGCGGTTCGCCACGGCATCACCCGCGCTCTGATGGACTATGACGCAACGCTGAAGCCGCAACTGTCGAACGCTGGCTTCGTTACGCGTGACGCTCGTGAAGTCGAACGTAAGAAGGTCGGCTTCCACAAGGCACGTCGCCGCAAGCAGTTCTCGAAGCGTTAATCGTTTCGGGCGCAATCCGGGCTTCACGCCGGTTTGCAGCAAAAGCCGCCAACGCCACGAGCGAAGGCGGCTTTTTTTATGCTTCGCTGGCGTTCGCGGGCTGGTCTCGTTCGCTCAGCGGCAACGGCTCGCCTTGCATCGACCTTGCAACAAGA
Organism: Paraburkholderia sp. BR14374; assembly: GCF_040948685.1. NCBI lineage: Bacteria > Pseudomonadati > Pseudomonadota > Betaproteobacteria > Burkholderiales > Burkholderiaceae > Paraburkholderia > Paraburkholderia sp. BR14374. The sequence continues at coordinate 132,681 of NZ_JBFPKF010000005.1, forward strand.
ACCCATTGATTTTGTGGGCATCAGCACGATATCCGGAACAGCCCTACAATATCGGCTAAAGCTTTTTGGAGAGTTCGAATGAACGCAGTCACCGACACCCCCGTGACCGAGATGCCGGCCCCCTTCGTCTTCACCGACGCAGCGGCGGACAAGGTCAAGCAACTGATCGATGAGGAAGGCAACCCGGAGCTCAAACTGCGCGTGTTCGTGCAGGGCGGCGGCTGCTCGGGCTTCCAGTACGGCTTCACGTTTGACGAAGCGATCAACGAAGACGACACCGTGATGAACAAGAGCGGCGTGCAGCTTCTGATCGACTCGATGAGCTACCAGTACCTGGTCGGCGCAGAGATCGACTACAAGGATGACATCAACGGCGCGCAGTTTGTCATCAAGAACCCGAACGCGACCACGACCTGCGGTTGCGGTTCGTCGTTTTCGGTCTGAGCGGTAAGGCTCATTAAACCACAGCGAAAACGGGGCCTCGGCCCCGTTTTTTCTTTTGCTTCCGCGCCGCGGAAGCAGCGCACGAAGGTAAAAGGCGTCGGTTTCTTCGCCTTTACCTCTCATCAGCGCGGATAAATCGCCCCCAGGACCCGCTCCGCGGACGCCCCCGTCACGCTTGGCAAACTGCCCGGCAGACGCGCGATGCAGCGCATCGCGAGCCATGCGAACGCGAGCGGTTCGACCTGGCTCGGCGGCACGCCCAGCGCGTCGGTCGTCAACACGGGCACGCCGCTTACGCCGCTGTCTTCGAGCGCCTGCTGCAACGCCTTCATGATCTCCGGATTGCGCGCGCCGCCGCCACACACGTACACGGCCCGCGCGTCGGATGCATGCCGCTCGATCTCGCGCGCAACCGTCACCGCGGTCAGCGCGACGAGCGTCGCCTGTACGTCGGCCGGTGCGAGCGCGGCGAACGGCTCGAGTTTCGCATCGAGCCATGCGGCGTTGAACAGATCGCGGCCGGTGCTCTTGGGCGGCTGTTCGGCGAAGAACGGCTCGTCGAGCAGCGCGTTCAGCAGCTTGCGATCGATCTGGCCGCTCGCGGCGAAATGACCGTTTTCGTCGAATGGCTTGCCAAGATGGCGCTCGGTCCAAGCGTCGAGCAGCGCGTTCGCCGGGCCGCAGTCGAAGCCGCGCACCCCGCCGGTCGCGTTCAGGATCGTGACGTTGCTGATGCCGCCAAGATTGCAGACGACACGCGTTTCGTTCTTCGCCCCGAAGATCGTCGCGTGAAAAGCGGGCACGAGCGGCGCGCCCTGGCCGCCCGCCGCGACGTCGCGGCTGCGGAAATCGGCGACCACGTCGATATGCAACATCTCCGCGAGCAGCGCCGGGTTGTTGATCTGCCGCGTATAGCCCTTTTCCGGCCGATGCCGCACGGTCTGCCCATGCACGCCAATGGCACGGACCTCGTCGGCCGAGACGCGGCTATCGCGCAGCAGATCGTGGCAGCACACCGTGTAGCGCGTCGCTAGCGCGTTGGCGGCGAGAGCTTCGCGCTCGATCTCGTTGTCCCCCGGCTGTTGCAGCGCGAACAGCGCCTCGCGGATGCCGGCCGAAAAGCCGACGAACGCCTCGGCCAGCACTTCGGGCGGTTTCCCCGTGGCAAACCGGACGGCGACGCCGTCCACACCGTCCATGCTGGTTCCCGACATCAGTCCGAAATAGATGCCGTCTGCGGGATCTTGCGCCACGTCGCTGCTCCTGTCGATGTTCATTGCGATTCGTTGTAGCAGATTATCGGCGCAAACGCGGTAGGTGACGCGAGCGGCAACGAAATCGCCGTCGCGAAGCCGCGCAGGGCGTGTCAGTGGGCGCGGCGGCGCGCATCTATGGGACAATCCTGTTTTTTCGCGACTTCACGTTTCCAGCATGAGCACCGAGTCCACCCAGCCCAATCCCGCTTCCGCCTTCCCGATCACCGACGAAGTCCGTCACGCGCTCGCCGTGACCAAGCGCGGCGTCGACGAACTGCTGATCGAAGACGAATTCGCGCAAAAGCTCGCGCGCAGCGCGGCGACGGCCAAGCCGCTGCGCATCAAGCTCGGGCTCGATCCAACTGCACCCGACATCCACATCGGCCACACGGTCGTGCTGAACAAGATGCGCCAGCTGCAGGACCTCGGCCACACGGTGATTTTCCTGATCGGCGATTTCACGTCGCTGATCGGCGACCCGTCCGGACGCAACGCGACCCGGCCGCCGCTCACGCGCGAGCAGATCGAATCGAACGCGAAAACCTATTTCGAGCAGGCCGCCCTCGTGCTCGATCGCGACAAGACCGAGATCCGCTACAACAGCGAATGGTCGATGCCGCTCGGCGCCGACGGCATGATCAAGCTCGCGTCGCGCTACACGGTCGCGCGCATTCTCGAGCGCGAGGACTTCACGAAGCGTTTCCAGGGCGGCGTGCCGATCTCGATCCACGAATTCCTGTACCCGCTGATGCAGGGCTACGACTCGGTCGCGCTGAACGCGGACCTCGAACTCGGCGGCACGGACCAGAAGTTCAACCTGCTGGTCGGTCGCGAGCTGCAGAAGCAGTACGGCCAGGAGCAGCAGTGCATCCTGACGATGCCGCTGCTCGAAGGGCTCGACGGCGTCGAGAAGATGTCGAAGTCGAAGAACAACTACATCGGCATCAGCGAAAAGCCGACCGACATGTTCGGCAAGCTGATGAGCATCTCCGACACGCTGATGTGGCGTTACTTCGAGTTGCTGTCGTTCCGTCCGATGGACGAAATCGCCGGCTTCAAGCGCGAAGCCGAGGCGGGCCGTAATCCGCGCGACTTCAAAGTGATGCTCGGCCAGGAAATCGTCGCGCGTTTCCACTCGCAGGCGGATGCCGAGCGCGCGCTCGAGGACTTCAATCATCGCGCGAAGGGCGGCGTGCCCGACGATATTCCGGCCGTGACGCTCGCAGGCGCACCGCTGGCGATCGGCCAACTGCTGAAGCAGGCGAACCTCGTGCCGTCGACGAGCGAGGCACTGCGCAACATCGAGCAGGGCGGCGTGAAGATCGATGGCACCGCGGTGTCCGACAAAGGCCTGAAGGTCGAAGCGGGCGAGTACGTCGTGCAGGTCGGCAAGCGCCGCTTCGCACGCGTGACGCTGACGGCGTGATCGCGCTGATCCAACGTGTGCGGCGCGCCGAAGTGCGCGTCGCCGATCGGGTAACCGGCGCGATCGACGCCGGCCTGCTCGCGCTCGTCTGCGCAGAGCGCGGCGACACCGAGGCCGTGGCCGACAAGCTGCTCGCCAAGGTGCTCGGCTACCGCGTGTTCAGCGACGCGGCCGGCAAGATGAACCTCTCGGTGCAAAATCTCGACGGCGCAGGGCGCGCGGGCGGCCTGCTGCTGGTGTCGCAGTTCACGCTCGCGGCAGATACCAACAGCGGCCTGCGCCCGAGCTTCACGCCGGCCGCGCCACCCGACGAGGGCAAGCGCCTGTTCGACTACTTCGTCGCGGCGGCGCGTTCGAAGCATCCGATCGTCGAGACCGGTGAGTTCGGCGCGGAGATGCAGGTGTCGCTCGTCAACGACGGGCCGGTCACGTTCTGGTTGCAGACCAACGCGTAAAAGAGCGCAAACGGTACGAGCGCGCGGCCGCGGCATGCGAGCCGCGCCGCCGCTTTTTGCGACAATAGCCGCTGGACACAACCGCGAACGGCACCTCTCTCTCATGACGACGCAGATCCTGTTTATCCGGCACGGCGAGACCGACTGGAACCGCATCAAGCGGATTCAAGGCCACATCGACATTCCGCTCGCGACGACCGGCATCGCGCAGGCGCAACGTCTCGCGCAGCGCCTCGCCGCCGAGGCGGAGCAGGGCGCGCGGCTCGACGCGATCTATTCGAGCGACCTGCAGCGCGCGCAGCAGACCGCGCAGCCGATCGGCGAGGCGCTCGACCTGCCGCTGCAATCGCGCGAGAACTTGCGCGAGCGCTCGTACGGCGCGTTCCAGGGCCATGACAGCGACGAGATCGCGCTACGTTTCCCCGACGAATACGCGCAGTGGCAAACCCGTGATCCCGGCTTCGCGCCGCCCGGGGGCGAGTCGCACCGCGTGTTCTACCACCGCATCATGCACGCGATCGAGCCGCTCGTCGCCGCGCATCCGGGTGGGCGCATCGTGTGTGTCACGCATGGCGGCGTGCTCGACTGCGTGCACCGCTTTGCAACCAGTATGCCGCTCGACGCACCGCGCAATTACCCGTTGCTGAACACCAGCCTGAACGTCGTGGATTACGGGAACGATCGCGCGACGATCGTGACGTGGGCGGACGTATCGCATCTCGAAGCTGGCAGCGCCGACGATGACGGTTTCAGGAAGGGACCGGAGTCGAAGCGGTAAGCCGAAGCCGACAATGGCCCGGCTCGCGCGGCGCGATCAATCCTGCCGCCGCACCGCCGCCGCGCGCCGCCGGGCCCGCTTCGATACGCCATTGATCAACGCCCAGCGGATTACCGGCGCGACGACCCGCACTCCAGGCCGTGCGAGAGTTCGACGCAGCACCGCGTAGCGATTCAAATCGAGCATCGACTGCGCCCAGTCGGGCAACAGATCGACGCCCGCGTTGAGCATCAGCGTGCCGGCGGGCCGCATCGCGAAGCTCGGTGCCGGCGCGTTCATCAAAATCCTGACGACTTCGCGCGTGCGCTCGCTGGCGACGAGGGCGGGCCGCATCGCGAGCAGGTAGGCCTCGATCTCGGCGCGCGAGCGCGGAATATCGACGGCGCCGAGCATTTCCGCGATGCGCGCGGTTTCCGCGAAGTACTGATCCTGCGCGGTGACGGACAGCACCGGATTCACATAGCGCAGATGCGCGGTCATGAAGCTCGACACTTCCGCGACGTGCACCCACGTCAGCAGCGCGGGCTCACTTGCGCGATACGACTGGCCGTCCGGTGCGACGCCGGTCACGTCCAGATGAATGCGCTTCACACGCTCGATCAACGCGAGCGCATCGCTCTTGCTGCCGTACGTCGTGCCGGCGATGAACGTCGCCGTGCGACGCAGCCGGCCCAGGATGTCGGTGCGAAAACTCGAGTGGTCCCAGACGCCCGCGAGCGCGAGCGGATGCAGCGCTTGCAGTAGCAGCGCGCTGATGCCGCCCGCCATCATCGACGTGAAGTCGGCGTGGACTTTCCAGCAGACGGAGTTCGGTCCGAACAGGCCGGGGTCGCCCGGCGGCGACGAGTAGTCGAGCACCGGTCCGCTACCGGTCGTCAGATGGGTGACGCCCGCGGCGAGTTTCGAGCGCAGGCGGTGGGTGAGGCGCGCCGCGAAATTGCCGGACGGATCGCCGGCGGGATTGACGGGTGAACGGTTGGAAGGGCCGGGTTGCTCGGTCTGATCGGACATCCTGGTCGGCCTCGTCGTGTGACTCAGTTCGTGGAATTCCACAGACCCGGCAGCGCGCTCGACGAATCCGGCGCGGCCAGCCCGAAGTGCCTATACGTGAGCAGCGTGGCGACGCGGCCGCGCGGCGTGCGCTGCAGGAAGCCCTGCTGGATCAGATACGGCTCGAGCACGTCTTCGATCGTGTCGCGCTCCTCGCCGATTGCGGCCGCGAGATTGTCGACACCGACCGGGCCGCCGTCGAACTTGTACAGGATCGCTTCGAGCAGCTTGCGGTCCATCAGGTCAAAGCCGACCGCGTCGACGTCGAGCATCCTGAGCGCGGCGTCGGCCACCTGCGCGGTGATGTTGCCGTCGGCCTTCACTTCGGCGAAGTCGCGCACGCGCCGCAGCAGGCGGTTCGCGATACGCGGCGTGCCGCGCGCGCGACGGGCAATTTCCAACGCGCCATCCGGATGGATCTGCGCGCCGAGCAGCGATGCCGAACGTGTGACGATGCGCGCAAGCTCTTCCGCGTTATAGAACTCGAGCCGCGCGACGATGCCGAAGCGATCACGCAGCGGATTGGTCAGCATGCCCGCGCGCGTGGTCGCGCCAACCAGCGTGAACGGCTGCAGATCGAGCTTCACGCTGCGCGCGGCGGGCCCTTCGCCGATCATGATGTCGATCTGATAGTCCTCGAGCGCCGGATAGAGGATTTCCTCGACGACCGGTGAGAGCCGGTGGATTTCGTCGATGAACAGCACGTCGTTGGCTTCGAGATTGGTGAGCAGCGCGGCGAGGTCGCCGGCGCGTTCGAGCACCGGCCCCGATGTTTGCCGCAGATTGACGCCCATCTCGCGCGCGATGATGTGCGCGAGCGTGGTCTTGCCGAGGCCCGGCGGGCCGAACAGCAGCACGTGGTCGAGCGATTCGGAACGGCGCTTGGCGGCCTCGATGAAGATTTCGAGCTGGCCGCGGACTTTCTCCTGCCCGACATATTCGTCGAGCTGACGCGGGCGCAGCGCGCGTTCGAACGCTTCTTCGTTCGGCGACACGGGCGTGGCCGCGATGATGCGCTCGGCGGCGAGTTTGTCGGTTTCGATCATCTGCTCATTGTACCGCGCACGGATCGCGCATCAGCCCTTCGAGAGCGCCTTCAGCGCGAGCTTGATGCCCTCGGACACGCCCGTGCCGGCCGGCACGTTCTTGATCGCCGCGAGCGCTTCTTTTTCCGAGTAGCCGAGCGCGAGCAGCGCATTGAGGATGTCCGACGCGTGGTCGGATGGCGACGCGGCGCCCGCCATCGCACCGAGGTCGGCGCCGAGCTTGCCCTTCAGTTCGAGCAGCAGCCGCTCGGCGGTCTTCTTGCCGATACCCGGCACACGCGTGAGGCGCGCGGCGTCCTGCATCGTGACGGTCTGCGCGAGCTCCGCGACGCTCATGCCCGACAGCACCGCGAGCGCCATGCGCGCGCCGATGCCGGAAATCTTCAGCAGCTCGCGGAAGGTCGCGCGTTCCTGCGCGGTGCCGAAGCCGTACAGCAGATGCGCGTCTTCGCGCACGATCATCTGGGTGAGCAGCACGATGCGCTCGCCGGTCGACGGCAGGTTGTAGAACGTGCTCATCGGCACGTCCACTTCATAGCCGACGCCGTTGCAGTCGACGAGCAGATGCGGCGGGTTTTTTTCCAGCAGAACGCCGGCGATGCGACCGATCATGGCGGATTAGTTTTCAGAGTCGGATGGGAATGCGCGAGTGTAGCGCAGCGGATCGGCGGCGCGAACGGCATCGTGTATCTGCGTCGCGCTAGCCGACCAGACGCCCGCGCCGCACCCGCAGACCCTTCTTCGCGAGCGCCGGTGCGATGCCGCCTAGCGTGCTCAGCGTCGAGCCGCCGTGCGCATGGCAGATGGCCATGCCGAGCGCGTCGGCGGCGTCTGTGCCGGGCACACCGGACAGGCTCAGCAGCCGCACGACCATCTGCTGCATCTGGTCTTTGGTCGCGCGGCCATAGCCGACCACCGACTGCTTCAGTTGCAGCGCGGTGTATTCGGCGACCGGCACGCCGCCCGCGACGAGCCCGCAGATCGCGGCGCCGCGCGCCTGGCCGAGCAGCAGCGTCGACTGCGGATTGACGTTGACGAAGACTTTTTCGATCGCCGCCTGATCCGGCGCGTGCTCGCGGATCAGCGTCGAGATGCCTGCGAAGATGGTGCCGAGCCGCGACGGCAGATCGGCGTCGGCGGTGCGGATCACGCCGCTCGCGACGTAGCGCAGTGTGTGGCCGCGTTGTTCGATCACGCCGAAGCCGGTCACGCGCAGGCCGGGGTCGATGCCGAGAATTCTCATGAAGTGCCGCACAAGCGATAAAAACCAGGTGCCTGCGATACTACAACGAACGCGGCGTGCGGCGGACCGCTGACAGCATGCCTGGCGGAATAAAAGCTGCTAAAGGCCTTGCACGAGGAGGGCGATCGGGAATGGAGCGCTACCGCAATCTCAGCCGCGACTCGGGCGTCGACGCCTATGAAATCGGCGACGATTTCATCAAAGTGCGCTTTCGGCCGGGTGTCGTGTATTGGTACACAGAGGCAAGTGTTGGCGCCGAGCAACTCGCGGTACTGAAGCGTCTCGCGCGGCGCGGCCAGGGTTTGGGCACGTACATCAGCCAGCATGCGCAAGTGCGGGGCGGTTACGCGCGCAAAGATCCGGACGATTGAACGCGTCGCTGCAAGACAAAAGGCCCGGCGGGACAACCCGCCGGGCCTTTTTTCAGCTACCGAACTTCAGCCGATCAATGACGGAAGTGACGCACGCCCGTCAGCACCATCGCGATGTTGTGCTCGTCGGCGGCCATGACCACTTCGTCGTCGCGCACCGAGCCACCCGGCTGGATCACGCAGGTCGCGCCTGCCGCGACCACGACGTCGAGACCGTCGCGGAACGGGAAGAACGCGTCCGATGCGACCGCCGAACCGGCCAGCGTCAGACCGGCGTTCTGCGCCTTGATGCTCGCGATACGCGCCGAGTCCACGCGGCTCATCTGACCCGCGCCGACGCCGAGCGTCATGCCGTTCGCGCAGAACACGATCGCGTTCGACTTCACGTACTTCGCGACACGCCATGCGAACAGCAGATCGTCCATTTCCTTCGGCGTCGGATGACGCTTCGTGACGACGCGCAACTCGCGCGGCTGCACGTTCCTGGAGTCGAGCGACTGCACCAGCAGGCCGCCACCGACGCGCTTCAGATCGAAAGTGTTGTGGCCTTCGCCCAGCGCGATTTCGAGCAGACGCACGTTCTGCTTCGCCGCGAATACCTGACGCGCGTCGGCGCTGAACGACGGCGCGATCAGCACTTCGACGAACTGCTTCGCAACGGCTTGCGCCGCCGCTTCGTCGACTTCGCGGTTGAACGCGATGATGCCGCCGAACGCCGAGGTCGGATCGGTCTGGAACGCCTTCGAGTACGCTTCGTGCGCGTTCGCGCCCACCGCGACGCCGCACGGATTCGCGTGCTTGACGATCACGCAGGCCGGCACATCGAAGGTCTTCACGCATTCCCACGCCGCGTCGGAGTCGGCGATGTTGTTGTACGACAGTTCCTTGCCCTGCAACTGGTTGTAGTTCGCGAGCGCGCCGTCCGGCACGGTCAGGTCGCGGTAGAACGCCGCGCTCTGGTGCGGGTTTTCGCCGTAGCGCAGGTCCTGTACCTTGTTGAACGCCATGTTGAAGGTGGCCGGGTACTCGTTGCGCGACGAGTGCTGCAACTCGTCGGTCAGGCTCGTCAGGTAGTTCGTGATCGCGCCGTCGTACTGCGCGGTGTGAGCGTACACCTTGGTCGCGAGACGGAAGTTCGTCTTGTACGACACCGTGTTGCCGTTCGCGCGCATTTCGTCGAGCACGACCGCGTAGTCGGCCGGATCGACCACCACCGTCACGTCACGATGATTCTTCGCGGCCGAGCGCAGCATCGTCGGGCCGCCGATGTCGATGTTCTCGATCGCGTCTTCGAGCGAGCACTCTTCCTTCGACACGGTATGCACGAACGGGTACAGGTTCACGACCAGCAGGTCGATGGTCGGAATGTCGTGCTTCTCGAGCGCGGCCATGTGTTCGGGCAGATCGCGGCGTGCGAGGATGCCGCCGTGCACCTTCGGATGCAGCGTTTTCACGCGCCCGTCGAGCATTTCCGGGAAGCCCGTGTAGTCGGCGACTTCGGTGACGGACAGGCCCGCGTCCGCGAGCAGTTTCGCGGTGCCGCCGGTCGACAGGATCTTGATGCCGAGGTCCGACAGCGATTTGGCGAAGTCGACGATGCCGGACTTGTCGGAAACGGAGATGAGCGCTTGCTTGATCATGATGAAGACGAAAAGCCGAAGGGGAAACGTGGCAGGGCGCGAGAATCTACAACGCGCTACAGCAAACCGTGTTGTTGCAGCTTCTTGCGCAGCGTATTGCGGTTGATGCCGAGATACTCGGCGGCCAGCGACTGGTTACCGTTGGCCTGCTCGAGCACCACTTCGAGCAAGGGTTTTTCCACGCATGAAATGACCATGTCGTAGACGTCGTGCGGATTGGAGCCGTCGAGATCCTGGAAATACACATCCAGGCTGTCGCGGACAGATTGTTCGATGTTGTTCTTGCTCATGCTGCTAGTCGGTCGGTGTTGTCCTCGCCCTGGCTGTCGAGCCCGGGGTTGCCGGGCGCTTCGTCGACGTAGACGAGGCGGTCTGAGATCGCCTTTTGCGCGTCAAAGAACTCGTTGACGGCGAGGAGTTGTTCGCGCGTGGTGTCCAGCGTATTCATGCGATGCCGGAACAGGTTGGCGCCGGAAAGGCCGCGAGTGTACCAGCCGATGTGCTTGCGCGCAGTGCGGACACCGGTAAATTCCCCGTAAAAAGCGTAGTGATCTTCGAGATGTTCGTTCATCACCTGCTGGATTTCGTCGATGCGCGGCGGCGGCAGCAGCTCGTCCGTTTGCAGGAAATGTTCGATCTCGCGGAACAGCCACGGACGACCCTGCGCGGCCCGCCCGATCATGATCGCGTCCGCGCCGGTCGCGGCCAACACCTCGCGCGCCTTTTGCGGCGACGTGATGTCGCCGTTCGCGACGACCGGAATGTTGACCGCCGCTTTCACGGCGGCGATGGTTTCGTACTCGGCGTCGCCGTGGTACAGGTCGGCGCGCGTGCGGCCGTGCACGGTCAGCATCGAAATGCCCGCCGCTTGCGCGAGACGCGCGACGTTCAGCGCGTTTTTGTTCTCGCGATTCCAGCCGGTGCGGATTTTCAGCGTGACGGGTACCGCGTCGGGCCCGACGCCCACCGCGTTTACGACGGCCTCGACAATGCGCTGCACGAGCGGTTCGTTCTGCAGCAGCGCCGAGCCGGCTGCCACGTTGCAAACCTTCTTGGCCGGGCAGCCCATGTTGATGTCGATGATCTGCGCACCGTTCGCGACGTTGTAGCGGGCGGCCTCGGCCATCATGTCCGGGTCGGCGCCAGCGATCTGCACCGCGATCGGTTCGACCTCGCCCTCGTGATTCGCGCGGCGCATGGTCTTTTCGCTTTTCCACAACTGAGCGTTCGACGCGACCATTTCCGACACCGCGTAGCCCGCGCCGAGCCGTTTGCACAGCTGGCGAAACGGCCGGTCGGTCACGCCGGCCATCGGGGCGACGAACAGGTTATTGCGCAGAATGTGGGGGCCGAGAGTGGGCATGACGTGAGCGTGCGCCGACGTCGGGTCAGATTTGACAATCGTGACGGCCGGCGCAGCGCGAAATGCGAGGGAAAACCAACATTTTAGCGTTAACGGGTTGCCGGGACTCGCGAACCGGGTCTCGTAACCTGTTAAATCTTCTATGAAAGTCGCGCGGCTCATAGAGCCGCGCGGCGTTTTGCGTCCTTAGCGGCGCTGGCCGAACATCATCTGGCGGGCGAGCGCGGTTTTCACCGGCGGGACGAATTCGAGTGCGGTCAGCGCGAGGCCGCGCAGTACCGCGAGCGGCGCGAAGTCGATGGTAAACAGGCGCGCCAGCGTGTCGGTCGAACCGATCGTCAGGCGCCGGTCGAGCGCGCGGCGCTGCGCGAAAGTGGCGAGCGCGAGCGGTGTCGGGCCCTCGGCCGACAGCGCATCGGCGAGAGCGTGCGCGTCTCGCAGGCCCAGGTTGAGGCCTTGGCCCGCCACCGGATGCAAGGTCTGCGCCGCATTGCCGATCGCGACGATATGGCCGTTCACGAGCGTGTCGACCGTGTTGAGACCGAGCGGAAACGACGCACGGCCCTTGATGTGCGTAAAGCGGCCCATGCGGTCGCCGAACGCGGCATCGAGCTCGCGCAGGAACGCTTCGTCGGAGAGCTGAGCGCGGCGCGCGGCTTCGTCGGGCGCACAGCACCAGACGAGCGCGTAGTCGGCGCCGCGTACGCCACCCATCGGCAACAGCGCGATCGGGCCTTGCGAAGTGAAGCGCTCCCATGCGACGTGCGGCTGCGGTGCGGACACGGTGACCGTGCCGACCAACGCGGTTTGGCCGTAGTCGCGCGAGCCGGCGCGCTTTTTTCCGATGCTGCGTGCGCCGGCGTCTTCGTCCGTGGCGCGGCTCGGGATTTTCGCGTGCTTCTGGTCGCCGAACAGGCCGCCTTCGGCGTTCACCAGAATCCGCGTGCGCAAATGGCGCGCTACGCCCGCGGTTTCGATCGGCAGCGTGACGCCGTCGAGCTCCTGAACCGGCGCACCGGCCGACGTCGAGCGGAACCAATGGACCGGCGTCGCGTGCACGGCGTCGGCGAGGCCATGCACGATCGAGCCGTAACGCAGCACGTAGCCGAGCGCGGGCAGGCCGTGCTCGCGATGATCGATCAGCGTGCGGCCGAAATGACCGCGCTGCGACACGTGAATGCGCTCGATCGCGGTGGCGTCGGCCGGCCAGCGCAGCGGCTCGAGGATCATCCGGCTGCCGTGGGAGACCGCGATCGCGCGCGGATCGGCGATCGAGTCTTCCGGCTCGCGCGCGTCGACGAGCGCGATCTTCAGTTCGCGCGTCACGCTGCGGCGCGCGAGCCAGCCGGCGAGCGCGAGGCCGACCGGACCGGCGCCGACGATAGTCACATCGAAATCGAACCCTTGCTGGTGGGAGGCGGGCCTCAAGATCACCGCCGATGGAGACGCTTCATTCATCGCCGATCAGGTCCTCTGTTGACGAGCCGCTCGTGCTTCCTGCATCAGCGCCTCGATCTCGTCGGCGGCGACCGGCACGTCGCGCGTCATCAGCTCGCAGCCGGTCGGCGTGACGATCGCGTCGTCCTCGATGCGGATGCCGATGTTCCAGTAGCGCTCGGGCACACCTTCGGCCGGGCGCACGTACAGGCCCGGCTCGATCGTCAGCGTCATCGACGCGCGCAGCGTGCGCCACGGCAGCGCGCCCGCTTCGTCGCGCGGCGCGCCGCGCTCGCGGTAGTCGCCGCAGTCGTGCACGTCCATGCCGAGCCAGTGGCCGGTGCGGTGCATGTAGAACGGCGCGTAGGCGCGCTCGGCGATCACGTCGTCGACCGATGCGAACTTCGCGCGCGGCACGATGCCGGTGTCGAGCAGCCCCTGCGACAGCACGCGCAGCGCGGCCTGATGCGGATCGTCGAAGCTCGCGCCGGCGCGCGTCGCATCGACGGCGGCCTGCTGCGCGGCCAGCACGATGTCGTACAGCTCGCGCTGCGCCGGCGTGAACCGGCCGCTCGCCGGGAACGTGCGCGTGATGTCGGACGCGTAGCCGTCGAGTTCGCAGGCCGCGTCGATCAGGATCAGGTCGCCGTCGCGCGCGATCGCGTTGCCGGCGGGGTAGTGCAGCACGCACGCGTTGGCGCCGGCCGCGACGATCGACGTATAGGCCGGCGCCTGCGCGCCGAACTTGCGGAACGTATAGAGCAGTTCGGCCTCGAGTTCGTACTCGCGGATACCGGGCCGGCACACCGCCATCGCGCGACGGTGCGCGGCCGCCGAAATCTGTCCGGCGCGGCGCATGATCGCGAGCTCGTGGTCGTCCTTGACGAGCCGCATCTCGTCGAGCAATGGCAGCAGGTCGCGCGCGGCCGTGGGCGCGACGGTGCCGCTGCGGCTTTGCGCGCGCACCGCGTCGAGCCAGCCGCGCACCTGCTCGTCCAGATGCGCCGAGGTGCCGAGCGCATAGTGCAGCGCCGACTTGTCGGCGATGATGCGCGGCAACTGCGTGCCGAGCTCGCCGATCGGGAACGCGGCGTCGAGCCCGAATGCTTCGCGCGCGCCGTCGGGGCCGAAGCGCAAGCCTTCCCACGTTTCGCGCTCGACGCTCTTCTCGCGGCAGAACAGCACCGACGCGGGCGCGCCGGGCGCAGCGCTGGCATCGAGCACCAGCAGCGCTTCGGGCTCGGTGAAGCCGGTCAGATAATAGAAGTAGCTGTCGTGGCGGTACGGATAGTCAGTATCGCGGTTGCGCAGCGCTTCCGGCGCGGTCGGGACGATGGCGACGCCGCCACCCGCGGCGCGCAGCGCGGCGAGAACGCGCTCGCGGCGCGTGCGGTAGACGTCGATGGCGATGGTGGGTTCGGTCGGCTGGTTCATCGTGCGATTGTAGCGCCGCGTGTCTCCAGGCCCCATTCTCCGCGCACGACATCGACTCCCTTTGTGCGAATTCCGACGGCGCGGCGGCCGCCGTCATGTTGCAATCCGTCCACAGCGGCTCGGCGGACAGTTCGCGAAGATGCCGCCAGCACGTTCGCGAAAGCCTTAGACCACTTATACTTTCGCCGGATTCAGAAAAAGGCAGAAGGTCATGATCAAACTCATCGGTTCGTTCGGCAGCCCGTATGTGCGTAAAGCGCGCATCGTGCTCGCCGACAAGAAGATCGACTACGAACTGGTGCCCGAGAACGTCTGGGCGCCGGATACCCGGATTCACACCTTCAACCCCCTCGGCAAGGTGCCGTGCCTCGTGATGGAAGACGGCGAAGCCGTGTTCGATTCGCGGGTGATCTGCGAATACGTCGATACGCTGTCGCCGGTGGGCAAGCTGATTCCGCCGTCGGGGCGCGAGCGCATCGAAGTGCGCTGCTGGGAGGCGCTCGCCGACGGCGTGCTCGACGCGGCCGTGCTGATCCGTCTGGAAAGCACCCAGCGCGCCCCCGAGCAGCGCGTGGACGCGTGGGTCGCGCGGCAGCAGCGCAAGATCGACGAAGCGCTGATAGCGATGTCGCAGGGGCTTGGCAGCAAGCCGTGGTGCGCGAGCAATCACTACACGCTGGCCGACATCGCGATGGGCTGTGCGCTCGGCTATCTGGACTTCCGTATGCCGGAACTGAACTGGCGCGAAGCGCATCCGAACCTCGACAAGCACTTCGAGAAGCTGTCGCAGCGGCAGTCGTTCATCGATACGGCGCCGAAGGATTGATGAAGCTCGAATGAGCATAAAAAAATGCGCCTGCATGTCAGGCGCATTTTTTTGCGGGCGGTGTTCGTTTGACGTGGGCGCCGGCGTTACCGCTTGCCGTTGCGCCGCCGCGCGATCCCCGGTCCGAACGCGAAACCGATCGCGAGCAGCAGCACCGACACCGCGAGCACCGTGTTGTTGCCGCTCGTCACGTAAGGTGTGTTGCCGGCGGTGCCTTGCACGTTGACGTCGAGCGAGCCGACCGTGTATGGCGTCAGGCGCCCGATCACGCGGCCGTTCGCGTCGATTGCGGCGGTCATGCCAGTGTTGGTTGCGCGCAGCATCGGCCTGCCGGTTTCGAGCGAGCGCATGCGCGCGATCTGCAGATGCTGGTCGAGCGCGATCGTGTCGCCGAACCACGCGAGATTGGTCGAGTTGATCAGCACGCCGGCGGGCGTCGCGTTCTCGCGCAGCGTGCGCGCGATTTCCTCGCCGAAGATGTCCTCGTAGCAGATATTCACCGCGACCGGCTGGTTATGCACCATGAACGGCTTTTGCACAGGCGGGCCACGGAAGAAGTCGCCGAGCGGTATGTTCATCAGGTTCACGAACCAGCGGAAGCCCCACGGCACGAATTCGCCGAACGGCACCAGATGGTGCTTGTCGTAGCGATAGATTTCGTGCGAGCCGGGCGTGACGCCGAACAGGCTGTTGGTGTAGTCGACCACCCGGCCTTCCGGCGTGATCGTGCCGCCGATCGCGCCGAACAGTAGCGAGCTGCCGGTCGAATCGGTGAATTGGCGGATCGCGGCCGCGAAGTTCGGCGGCAGCTGCTGCGCGAGCACGGGGATCGCGGTTTCCGGCGTGACGATCAGATCGGCCGGCTTCGACGTGATCATTTTCTGATACTCGTCGACCGCCGCGCGCAAGCCGGCTTCCTCGAATTTCATCTCCTGCTTCACGTTGCCTTGCAGCAGCCGCACCGTCAGCGGCGCATTGGCGGGTGTCGTCCACTGCACGAGCGGCAGCAGCAGGCCGATCACGAGCAGTGCGAGCGCGACGCAGGCTGGCACGGCGATGGCGGCAACGCGCGTGCCGCGGCCGCGCGCGGCGCGGCTGTCGACGTCACCAGCGGCGCTGGCGTTCGGCTCGCGCGATTCATTGGCACGCCCGGGGCGCCAGGACGGCAGCAGCGCCAACAACGCCTGCACGATCAACGCGGCCGTCAGCGCGACCATCCAGCCGACGCCATATACGCCGACCACGGGCGCAAACCCCGCCAACGGGCCGTCGACTTGCGCGTAACCGGTGGCGAGCCACGGAAAGCCGGTGAACACCGTGCCGCGCAGCCATTCGCCGATCGCCCACGCGCTGGCAAAAGCCAGCGCGCCGTGCCAGGTCGGCGAGAATGGCGCGCGGTCGTCGGCCGCGCCGTTGCGCGCATGGCCCGCGCAGAACGACCATATCCCCGCGGCGAGCGCCGGGTAGAGGGCGAGATACAGCGAGAACAGCACGAGCGCCGTGCCGGCGAGTGGCGCCGGCATGCCGCCGTAGTAGTGCATGCTCACATACAGCCACCAGACCCCGCTCACGAAGTTGCCGAAGCCGAACGCGCCGCCCGTCAACGCGGCGCTTTTCCAGCCGGTGCTGCGCGTGAGCCACGCGAAGAAGAACACGAAGATCGCGAGTTGCAGCCAGCCGCCATGCGGCGTCGGCGCGAACGACAGCGTATTGGCCGCGCCCGCGGCCAGTGCGACGAGGTAGTGCCAGCGCGGCAGCGCGCGGCTGCGCGTGACGTCGTCGGTGGCGGCGGGAGCGCTCACGCCGCGGTGCGAACGGGAAGTGATCGGGTCGGCCATTGTTGCGCGGTCGGCGTCGGAAGTTGAAAGGGTAAATCAGTAGGCAAGCGACTAGGCGACGCGCCCGCAAAAACAGCGCGCGGGCGCTCGGGCCGTGCATCGGCCCGAGCCGCCGGCTCAGGTCTGCACGTGCTGCGACTCGCGTTCGCGCTGGCCCGCGAGCGGGTCGCGGCGCACCAGCAGCATGTGGATCTGGCGGGCGTCGCCGCGCAGGATCTCGAAGATCAGATCGTCGAGGCGCACTTTCTCGCCCCGATGCGGCACCCGGCCGAAGTGATGCGTGACCAGCCCGCCGATCGTGTCGACTTCTTCGTCTGAATATTGCGTGCCGAAGGTGTCGTTGAACTGCTCGATCTCGGTCAGCGCGCGCACCCGGAAGCGTCCGTCCGGCGACGCGATGATGTTGCCGCTTTCCTCGTCGAAATCGTATTCGTCCTCGATGTCGCCGACGATCTGCTCCAGCACGTCTTCGATCGTGATCAGGCCCGCGACCCCGCCGTATTCGTCGACGACCACCGCGAGGTGGTTACGGTTCACGCGAAAGTCGTGCAGCAGCACGTTCAGCCGCTTCGACTCGGGGATGAACACGGCCGGGCGCAGCATGCCGCGCACGTCGAATTCTTCTTCGGCGTAGTAGCGCAGCAGATCTTTCGCGAGCAGCACGCCGATGATGTTGTCGCGATTGCCCTCGTAGACTGGATAGCGCGAATGCGCTTTCTCCAGCACGTAGGGGATGAATTCGGCGGGATTGTCGGCGATGTTGATCGCGTCCATTTGCGCGCGCGGCACCATGATGTCGCGCGCGCTCAGTTCCGACACCTGGAACACGCCTTCGATCATCGACAGCGAGTCGGCGTCGATCAGGTTGCGCTCGTGCGCGTCCTGCAGAATTTCCAGAAGTTCGGCCCGCGAGTCGGGTTCGGGCGAGATGAAGTCGGTCAGGCGTTCGAGCAGCGAGCGCTTTTCCTGCGGTTTGTCGAGATGGCGTCCGGTATGGCGTCGACTGGGATACGTGTCGTTCATGGTAGTGCGCCCGGCGAGACTGGGCGCGCTGTTACAGAGCGTTAAGGATACACCAGGCACATGGCGGAACCGTGTCCGGCCGGGCCTGGCGATGAGTGAAGCCAAGGTGAAACGGCCGCGCCGCGAAGGCGGAGCGTGGAATCATCCTAACCGATTACGCGGTCAAAAGCGCTCGCCGGCAAAAAAGTCGCGGGTGGGGTTTTCGCCGAGATGACGAAATTACACGGCCGGCTTGCAGCGCGCGAGCAGCGCTTCGAGCGCGCGGTCCGGCATGCCGCTTTCGCGCAGCGCATGCACGGTGCGGCTTACGTAATCGAAAGTCGTGCCGTAGCGGCCGCTCGCGCAGCCCAGCACGGTCTGAATGATGTCGTCGCGCAGCTTGCCGGTGTAGCTCGGCACGTCGCGGCGCATCACGAAGGCGAGAGCGTCGACGCGCCGGCCGTCCGCGAGTACGCATGGCAGCCACGCGGGACGGTACGAGCCCATCGGCATTTCGCGGCGCCACAGTGCTTCGAGATGCGGCATCGAGCCATCGGCCGCGAGCCGGAACGCCATGCCGGTGCACGAGCCGCCACGATCCAGCGCGAGCACGAGGCCGGGCTGCTCGGGCGTGCCGCGATTCACACGCGACCACAGATAGAGGCCGCGGTGATAGCCGTGCACCTTTGAGCGCATCGCTTCGACGGTGGGCAGTCCCGGGTTCCAGATCAGCGAGCCATAGCCGAACAGCCATAGATCGCTCTGGCGGTCCCAGCCGCGCAACGTGCATTCGAGCGACGCGCGCAGTTCGTCGTCAGTCAGAAGCCGCGAGTCGCCGAGCACCGGCGGGTAGTCCGGACAGGGCACAGGAATCTCGGTTTCGGGGGACGGAGTGCTCACGGTGGGTCCGGTTGGATGAGGGGCGGGACGTCTATTGATAAGGGTCCGGAAAGCCGAGCCTGGCGAGGATTTCGGTTTCGATCGCCTCCATTTCCTCGGCTTCTTCTTCAACCTCGTGGTCGTAGCCTTGTGCATGCAGCGTGCCGTGCACGAGCAGGTGCGCGTAATGCGCGGCAAGCGGTTTGCCCTGCTCGGCGGCTTCCTTCTCGACCACCGGGCAGCACAGAATCAGATCGCCCGTCACCGGGTCGTCTTCCGATTCGGCATAAGCGAAGGTCAGCACGTTGGTCGCGTAATCCTTGCCGCGATAGGTGCGGTTCAGCGTGCGGCCTTCTTCGGCGTCGACGAAGCGAACCGTCAGTTCGCCGTCTGCGAACAGCGCCGCCTTGATCCAGCCTGCCACCGTCGCGCGCGGCAGTAGCGCCTTGTGTTCCGGCCAGGCTTTGGCGGGGAATTGCAGGCTCAGTGTTAGTTTCGGGGTGCGGCTCATGCGGTTTCTGTGCGTGGCGTTCGTGGCTCAGTCGTTTTTTGCGGCATGGTGGCGAGGCCACGCGGGCCTCGCGCTGCGAAGCGCATCGCTTTAGCGCGAATCCGCCGCGGCGGTCGACTTCTGCGCATGCGCATCGTACGCCTCCACAATTCGCGCGACCAGCGGATGACGCACCACGTCCGCGCTCGTGAAGCGCGTGAGCGCGATGCCGCGCACGTTCGCGAGCACCTGCTGCGCTTCGATCAGCCCGCTCTTCTGGCCGCGCGGCAGGTCGACCTGGGTCGTGTCGCCGGTGACGACCGCCTTCGAGCCGAAGCCGATCCGCGTGAGGAACATCTTCATCTGCTCGGGCGTGGTGTTCTGCGCCTCGTCGAGGATGATGAACGCGTGATTCAGCGTGCGGCCGCGCATGTACGCGAGCGGCGCGATTTCGATCATCTGCCGCTCGAACATCTTCGCGGTTTTGTCAAAGCCGAGCAGGTCGTACAGCGCGTCGTACAGCGGACGCAGATACGGATCGACCTTCTGCGCCAGATCGCCCGGCAAGAAGCCGAGCCGCTCGCCCGCTTCGACGGCCGGGCGCGTGAGCACGATGCGCTTGACCTGGTCGCGCTCCAGCGCGTCGACCGCGCAGGCCACCGCGAGGTAGGTCTTGCCAGTGCCGGCCGGGCCGACGCCGAAGGTGACGTCATGCGACACGATCTGCTTCAGGTACTCGCGTTGCGCCGGCGTACGGCCGCGCAAATCCGCGCGCCGCGTGTACAGCTTCGGGCCGTATTCCTCGAAGTCGTCTTCGCTCGCATCGGTATCGGCGGGCTGGTCGAACGGATGATCGGGATTGCCGGTGAAGCGCGGGTCGACGACGTCGCCGCCATTGCCATTGCCGTTCGAACGATGGCGCGCCGGATGGCGCACTTCGACGAGCGCGAGCTGGATGTCGTCGACCGACAAGGGCTCGCGTGCGCTGTTGTAGAAGTTTTCGAGCGCGGTGAGCGCGAGTTTCGCGCCGCGCCCGCGGATCGTGATGCGGTGGCCACGGCGCTGCAGGGTCACGTCGAGCGCCTGCTCGATCTGCCGCAGATTTTCGTCGAGCGGTCCGCAGAGGTTGGCAAGCCGCGCGTTGTCATCGCGCGGTGCGGTGAATTCCAGATGCTGCTGAGTGGTCTTCAAGGCGGTGAGTCGATCCTGTCGGTTGCGATACTCAGAATGTCGGTCAGTGCGCTTAGCGTGCTCAGTGCGCCACGGCGGCGCTGTCGTCGTGAACCATCACCAGTTCGCCGCGCAGCGAGTGCGGGTACGCATGCACGATCTTCACGTCGACCATCTGACCGATCAGCCGTGCATGCGACGCCACCGGCGCCGGGAAATTGACGACCCGGTTGTTCTCGGTGCGGCCCGCGAGCTCGTTCGGGTCCTTGCGCGCCGGGCGCTCGACCAGAATGCGCTCGACCTTGCCGACCATCGCGTCGCTGATGCGCTGCACGTTCTCTTCGATCGTGGCCTGCAGATGCTGCAGACGTTTCAGCTTCACCTCGCGCGGCGTGTCGTCGTGCAGGTTCGCGGCCGGCGTGCCGGGGCGCGGGCTGTAGATGAACGAGAAGCTCGTGTCGTACTTCATCTCTTCGACGAGCGCCATCATCTTCGCGAAGTCTTCCTCGGTCTCGCCGGGGAAGCCGACGATCATGTCCGTCGACAGCGACAGATCCGGGCGGATCGCGCGCAGCTTGCGGATCACGGACTTGTACTCGAGCACGGTGTAGCCGCGCTTCATTGCCATCAGGATGCGGTCGGAGCCGTGCTGCACGGGCAGATGCAGGTGACTGACGAGCTTCGGCACCTTCGCATAAGTGTCGATCAGGCGCTGCGTGAATTCCTTCGGATGCGACGTCGTGTAGCGAATCCGTTCGATGCCGGGGATGTCCGCGACGTATTCGATCAGCGTCGCGAAGTCGGCGATCTCGGTCGAGCCCAAGGTCAGTGCGCCACCGAATTTTCCACGATAAGCGTTCACGTTCTGGCCAAGCAGCGTGACTTCGCGCACGCCCTGGTCGGCGAGGCCGGCGATTTCGGTCAGCACGTCGTCGAGCGGACGCGACACTTCCTCTCCGCGCGTGTACGGCACGACGCAGTAGCTGCAGTACTTGCTGCAGCCTTCCATGATCGACACGAACGCGCTCGGACCTTCGACGCGCGCCGGCGGCAGGTGATCGAACTTCTCGATTTCGGGAAACGAAATATCCACCTGCGCGCGGCCGCTCGCGCGACGCTCGTCGATCATCTGCGGCAGGCGGTGCAGCGTTTGCGGACCGAACACGATATCGACGTACGGCGCGCGCGCGACGATCGATGCGCCTTCCTGGCTAGCGACGCAGCCACCCACGCCAATGATCAGATTCGGATTCGCGTCCTTCAGCTCGCGCACGCGGCCGAGGTCGGAGAAGACTTTTTCCTGCGCTTTTTCGCGCACCGAGCAGGTATTGAACAGGATCACGTCGGCGTCTTCCGGCGTGTCGGTCTTTACGAGTCCTTCAGCGGCACCGAGCACGTCGACCATCTTGTCGGAGTCGTACTCGTTCATCTGGCAGCCAAAGGTTTTTACATAAACTTTCTTGGTCATCGAATTTCGCCGGTCGCAGTGGTTAACCTGGGGGCGTCGTAAAAAGGTGAAGGAGGCCGCGGCGCGGGGCAGCGCGGCGCTTGATGGCCGGCTTGCGCGTGTCTTTGCAGCGTAACTGCATATTATAGCCCTTCACGCTGCGGGGGTTTTAGCGCTCATCAGGCGCTCATCAGGCGCTCATTGGCTGCTGCAGCGGCAGTCCCAGCGGGCTTCCCGGTTGATCCGACACCTGCGCGACGCGCTCGGCGAGGAAATCGAGCAGCGCGCGAACGCTCGCCCAAGGCGCGTGAGTCGTCAGTTGCTTGCCTCCGCCATGCTGATAACAGTGTGACGATAACTTCGTTGGGCGCGGCGAGAGCCGATGCTATCTTGCCTCCACTTACTGCTCTTGCGCCGCTGGGCGGCGCTCTGGAGGCCAATATGCATTCCCCGCTCGCGCTGGTCCGCGATCCTTCGGCCGATGGCGATACCAACGCCGCGCCGCGCTCTGCCGAACCCTTCGATGCGCTCGAACAGCTGGTCGGCGTGAATCTGGCGCGGCTGCGCGCCGAACGCCAGCTTTCGCTCGATGCGCTGGCGCGCGCATCCGGCGTGTCGCGCGCGATGCTCGCGCAAATCGAGTCGGCGCGCAGCGTGCCGTCGATCAAAGTGCTGTGCAAGGTGGCGGCGGCGCTGAAAGTGTCGGTGGCGGCGTTCCTGCGGCGTCACGCGACCAACGGCTTCGAGCATCTGCCGGCCGAGCGTTCGGCCCGCGTGGTCAGCGCGAACGGGCGCTACTCGGTGCGCCCGCTGTATCCCGACGACGAGTCGATCGCCGCCGAGTTTCACGAGCTGCGGATCGCGCCGCTGCATACGGAGGCGGGCATTCGCCGCGCGCCGGGCACGACGGTGAATCTGGTGGTCAGCGACGGCACGCTCGAAGTCAGCGTGCACGGCCAGCGCCAGCTGCTCGCGACCGGCGACGCGATCGTGTTCGACGCCGACCAGCCGCACAGCCTGCGCAATCCCGGCGACACCGAGGCGCGCGCGTTTCGCGTGACGCTGCGGGCTGAGACGCCGCCGCGCTGGGAAGTGCGGGCCGCGAGCGCCGCGTGCGATGAAGCTGCGCGCGTATCGGGTTGAGAATCGACGGCATTCGAGGTTCTGGCGCAGCTCGGGGCGTCGATGCAGGGCCAACGCCGCGAGTAGGGTCTTTGATCGTCGCGCTGCAGCGCTTGCGCGACTGTTGTATGCTTCGCCGGCCGGTCAAACCGGCAATCAGTGCGTCTTCAGGGCGGGGTGCAATTCCCCACCGGCGGTAGGCCGACAGCGCGACAGCGTGAGCCGGCAAGCCCGCGAGCGCCCGCATCGAGTGGTCTTCGCAGTAGCGGAGATTGCGGCGGGGTCAGCAGATCTGGTCAGAAGCCAGAGCCGACGGTGATAGTCCGGATGGAAGAAGATGTGCAGATAGTCAGGTGCGTTCCGCGATGCCGCCCGTAGCTTGGGCGGCTGATGATCGTCCGCTCTCGTGCGGTGTGCCAGGCGGCAGCGCGTCAGTCTGTTTGCAATGCCCTGAAACGTTTTTCGCCCAACTTTTGCGATGAGCGTTTCAACATGTCCTTTGCTACTTTTCCCGCTCCGTCGACGATTGCAGACGATGCCTTCGCCGATCTCCCTCTGCTTGCCACCGAAGCCGTTCCGCCGCGTATCGCCGCCGCCTTGCAGGCATTGCGCGAGGGTCGCGCCGTGGTGCTGCAGGACGACCACGACCGCGAGAACGAAGCCGATCTGATCGTCGCGGCCGAGCGCCTGTCGGTCGAAACGATGGCGCTTCTGATCCGCGAATGCAGCGGCATCGTGTGTCTGTGCCTGCCCGACGACAAGATCCGCGCGCTCCAACTGCCGCCGATGGCCGTCAACAACGAAAGCCGTCACGGCACCGCGTTCACGGTGTCGATCGAAGCGCGCGAAGGCGTCAGCACCGGCGTGTCCGCGCAGGATCGCGTGACCACGATCCGCGCCGCGATCGCCGATACGGCCACGCCCGCCGACATCGTGCGCCCTGGCCACGTGTTCCCGCTGCGCGCGATGCCCGGCGGCGTGCTGGCACGGCGCGGCCACACCGAAGGCACCGTCGATCTGGCGATCCTCGCGGGCCTGAAGCCGGCGGGCGTGCTGTGCGAACTGATGAACGCCGATGGCACGATGACGCGCGGTGCGGACGTCGAACGCTTTGCCGCGCAACACGGTCTGCCGATGCTGACGATCGCCGAGCTGGTCGAGTTTCGCGAGACGCTCGCGCGGGTGCGCGAGGGCGCGATGGCCGAGGCTTGACGGGCCATCATGCTTCGAGCGGCACGCAGTGCCATGACGCAAAAAGCCGGTTCTTCGCAAGGAGAACCGGCTTTTTTTATCCGCGTTGCGCGAATCCGCTACGACTGCACGTCGCCGAACTCGCCGCGCACGCCCGCGTCGATCAGCGCCGGCAGTTCATCCATATGCTTGATGATTCGCGTGATGCCCATCGCGCGCAGCGCATCCGCATAGCCGTCCGGAATATGGCTCGCGCCGACGAAGGCGATCGTCTTCATGCCGGCCGCGCGCGCCGCGTTCAGGCCCGAGACGCTGTCTTCGACGACGAGGCAGCGCGCGGGCTCGACGCCGAGCGACGTGGCCGCGAACAGATAGACATCGGGATAGGGCTTTGGCCGCGCGACCTGCTCGGCGCTGAACACCCGCTCGCCGAAAATCTGCTGCAGACCGGCCCGCCGCACCGATGCGCTCACACGTGTCATGCGGCTGTTCGACACGACTGCGGCCGGCAGCGTCACGCGCTGCAGCGCGTCGCGCACACCGTGGATCGGACCGAGCGACGCGGCGAGCGCGAGCTCGACGTTGTGCTCGATCGCATCGAGGAAGTTCGCGGGCAGTGTGATGTCGAACTGCTTTTCGAGGCCGGCGAGAAAGCGCGAGGTTTGCTGGCCGAACGCGGTTTTGATGACGGGGGCGAAATCGATGCCGGGGAAGGTGGCCGTCAGCGTGTCGAACATCACGCGATCGGCGATGACTTCACTGTCGACGAGCACGCCGTCGCAGTCACAGATGAGGTGGTCGATCATGCCTGAAAAACGATAAGCGCAATGCGCGCGGGCGGCGGGTTGCGGGGCCCGCTCGCCGGGGTGAAAAGCGACATCATACGTGCTTTCGGACCACGTCCTTTCGATGTTCTGCGTGCCCGCGGCCTTACGGCCTTACGGCGTATCGGCCCAAGCCTTCGCCGCGCGGATCGCGCGCTGCCAGCCATCGAGGCAGGTCCTGATCTCCGCGTGCGGCCGCGCCGGTGTGAAGCGATGTTCGAGCTTCCACTGGCTCTTCAACTCGTCGATATCCTTCCAGTAGCCGACCGCGAGACCGGCCAGATAGGCGGCGCCGAGCGCGGTCGTCTCCGACACCTGGGGGCGCACCGTGTCGACGCCGAGGATGTCGGCCTGGAACTGCATCAGCAGATTGTTCGCGCAGGCGCCGCCATCCACGCGCAGCTCGCCGATGCGAATGCCCGAGTCGGCTTCCATCGCCTTCAGCACATCGAGCGATTGATACGCGATCGAATCGAGCGCCGCACGCGCGATATGCGCGGAGGTCGTGCCGCGCGTGAGCCCGAACAGCGTGCCACGCGCATGCGCGTTCCAGTGCGGAGCGCCGAGGCCGGCGAACGCAGGCACGAGATACACGCCGTCGCAATGCGGCACGCTGCGCGCGAGCGTTTCGATTTCGGCCGCGCTCCTGATGATGCCGAGGCCGTCGCGCAGCCACTGCACCACCGCGCCGGCGATGAAGATGCTGCCTTCGAGCGCGTAGTCGATACGCTCGCCGATCTGCCAGGCGATCGTCGTGACCAGATTGTTCTTCGATTCGATCGGTTTGGCGCCCGTGTTCATCACGAGGAAGCAGCCGGTGCCGTAGGTATTCTTGACCATGCCGGACTCGGTGCACATCTGGCCGAACAATGCGGCGTGCTGATCGCCGGCGATGCCCGCGAGCGGAATCTTCGATGCGAACACGGTGGTCACCGTCGGTCCGTACACCTCCGACGACGGCCGCACTTCCGGCAGCATGTTGCGCGGAATGTCGAGTGCGGAGAGCAGCTCGTCGTCCCACTTCAGCGTGTGGATGTTGAACAGCATCGTGCGCGACGCGTTGGTTACGTCGGTGATGTGCAGCGCGCCCTTCGTGAAGTTCCACATGAGCCAGCTGTCGACGGTGCCGAACGCGAGCCGGCCCTGACGCGCTTTTTCGCGCGCGCCTTCGACGTTGTCGAGAATCCAGCGGATTTTGGTCGCCGAGAAGTACGAGTCGATCGGCAGACCGGTCTTCGCGCGCACGCTCGCTTCGAGACCTTGCGCTTTCAGTTCGTCGCAGAAGTCGGCGGTGCGGCGGTCCTGCCAGACGATCGCGTTGTAGATCGGCTGGCCGGTTTCGCGATCCCACACGATCGTGGTTTCGCGCTGGTTCGTGATGCCGATCGCCGCGATCGACGTGCCGTTCATGCCGGCTCGCGTGACCGCCTCGGCGGCGACGCCGGCCTGGGTCGACCAGATTTCCCGCGGATCGTGCTCGACCCAGCCAGGCTGCGGGTAGATCTGCTGGAATTCCTTTTGCGCGCTCGACACGACGTTGCCGCGCCGGTCGAACAGCATCGCGCGTGAGCTGGTGGTGCCTTGGTCAAGCGCGAGGACGTACTGATCCTGCATTGTCTCTTCTCCATGCATGTTATGGATCGCCGGATCGTTTGGCCGGCGATGCGAGCCGCGTGTTGTTGTGAGCGAGCCGCCATAGTTTGAGGGTGCGTGCCGGCGTCGTCCAGCCGAAGCTGCGGTGGGTGGCCGGCTG
Source organism: Paraburkholderia sp. BR14374 (assembly GCF_040948685.1). Classification (NCBI taxonomy): domain Bacteria; kingdom Pseudomonadati; phylum Pseudomonadota; class Betaproteobacteria; order Burkholderiales; family Burkholderiaceae; genus Paraburkholderia; species Paraburkholderia sp. BR14374. The sequence continues at coordinate 159,166 of NZ_JBFPKF010000005.1, forward strand.
CGCTCGCCGGGTGTCGTCTGCCGCGTCGCTTAGGCGCTCTGCCGGGCCGGTTCGCGCGCGAACCAGGCGTCGATGTCGCGCGTGACCTGATCGAGCGTGCCCGGCTCGACATGCAGCCCGAGCTTGGAGCGCCGCCACAGCACGTCCTGCGCGGTACGCGCCCACTCGGTATCGCGCAGATAAATCAGCTCGGCTTCGTGCAGACCCGGCGCGAACTCGCGACCGAGCTCGGCGCGCGAGTGCGCCGAGCCGATCACGCGATTCGCGCGCGTGCCATACGCGCGCGCGAGCCGATGCGCGAGCGATGCCGGCAGCCACGCATGTTCGCGCGAGAACTCGCCGAGGAAGCGATTGAAGTTCGCCTGCGCGATGTCGCCGCCCGGCAGCGGCGCGTCGGCGGTCCACGCGGGCGCGCCGTGGTGCAGCGCGTCGGTGAGCGTATCGACGGCCTGCTCGGCGAGCTTGCGAAACGTCGTGATCTTGCCGCCAAACACCGACAGCAGCGGCGCCTCGTTCGCGGGCGCGTCGAGTTCGAGCGAGTAGTCGCGCGTGACCGCCGACGGATTGTCCGCGTTCTCGTCCTCCAGCAGCGGGCGTACGCCCGAATAGCTCCAGCGCACGTCGGCGGGCGAGATCTTCTGCCTGAAGTAGCGGTTGATCGAATCGCACAGGTACTGCGTTTCGTTGGCGTCGATCGCGACTTGCGACGGGTCGCCGCGATATTCGAGGTCGGTCGTGCCGATCAGCGTGTAGTCGTGCTCATAGGGAATCGCGAAGATGATCCGCTTGTCCGGGTTCTGGACGATGTACGCGTGGTCGTGCTCGAACAGGCGCCGCGTGACGATGTGGCTGCCCTTGACGAGCCGCACGCTATGCGACGACGGCCGGCCGAGCGCGCCTTGCAGCAGCTCGCCGACCCACGGGCCCGCCGCGTTCGCGATCGCGGCGGCGCGCACGTCGAGAGTCGTGCCGTCCGCGCGTTGCAGTTGCGCGCGCCACTCGCCGCCGGCGCGCACGGCGTTGAGCAGCTTCGTGCGCGTGAGGATCGTCGCGTCGCGCTCGTGCGCGTCGAGCGCGTTCAGCACGACGAGGCGCGCGTCGTTGACCCAGCCGTCCGAATAAACGAAGCCGCGCTTGATCGTGTCGACGAGCGGCGCGCCGGCCGGATGCCGGCTCATCACGATGCCGCGCGAGCCCGGCAGCAGCTCGCGCTTGGCCAGATGGTCGTACAGGAAAAGACCCGCACGGATCAGCCAGGCGGGGCGCAGTTCGGGCACGTGGGGCATCACGAAGCGCAGCGGCCAGATGATGTGCGGCGCCGCGCGCAGCAGCGTTTCGCGCTCCTGCAGCGCCTTGCGCACGAGCCCGAACTCGCGGTACTCGAGGTAGCGCAGCCCGCCGTGGATCAGCTTGGTGCTCGCCGACGACGTGTGCGCGGCCAGATCGTCCTGCTCGCACAGCAGCACCGACAGGCCGCGGCCAGCCGCGTCGCGGGCGATGCCTGCGCCGTTGATCCCGCCACCGACGACGAGCAAATCGTATTTCGTGCGTTGCGTCACCTGTCGAGCCCTCTGGATCGAATCTGGAAGTCAGTCGGAAAGCTAATTGAACGAATCATGTTCGTTTTCGAACTTTAATGAACATATTCGAAAAAGTAAAGTTCGCTTGATTTGAACGAACGTGGATCGAATGGCGACCGAGTGGCGTAACGCGCGAGCGCGAACGATACTCTTGGCAGCAGCCATTTCGAGGTGATGAATGCGAGGATTTTTGAGGATCGGCGCTGCCGCGCTTCTGGCAGGATGCGTGAGTACGCCGAGTCTGGAAGGGACAAGGGGCGCGACGTCGTTCGAGGCGTTGCAGAAGATGTGCTCGCCGCAGACCGTCGACTACGGCCACGACGCGCAGATCGTCTACGAGACGTTCTTCGATGCCTACGTGGCGAACCGGCGCGGCCGACTGTCGAACGACGACTTCTGCGCGTTCCAGGCGTCGATCGCGCAGCGCCATGCGAGCGAGGGGACGAGCAGCGATCCGAAGCTGCGCAACCAGTGGGTCGAGTTCTTCAACGAGCAGCGCGCAAGGGCGCTCAGCTGGCGGGCGACTGTCGACCCGACCTTGCGTAGCGGCTAAGTGGCAGCGGGTTGACTGGTGGGCGCGACTCTCGCGCCGCCTGCCAGGCGCATCGGTTCACTTTTGCGGCGCCAACGCTCCGCGCCACAGCATGCGCAGGATCTGCGCGAACACCGCTTCGCGCGACGGCTCATGTGCGCCGCCGTCGGCGGAATCGGCCTGTCGGTCCGCCGGCGGCGGCAACTGGTTCGCGAGCGCGAGCATCGTGAAGCCGTGCAGGCTCGTCCAGTACGCGTAGCCGATCAGACGCGGATCGCCTTCGAGAACACCCGCCTCGACGAGCCGCTCGAAGTGCGCTTCCAGCAGGCGCCACGCGCGTTGCGACGCCGCGGCCAGCTCGGGGGAAGCGCCTTGCTGTTGCGGCGTCTGATCGAACATCAAACGATAGGCGTGCGGCTCATCGAGCGCGAAGTCGACATAGGCCCGGCTGACGGCGCTGTGATCGATGGCGGGGGCGCTCGCGGGGATCGCTTTCGCGGCCGCTTCGAGGCGCGCGGCGAAGCGGTTGAACGCGGCGGCGCGGACCATCGCCAGAATTTCTTCCTTGTCGCGGAAATAGCGATACGGTGTCATCGCGCTGCAGCCGAGCTCCTTCGCCAGCTCGCGCATCGTCACGCCTTGTGCGCCGCGGGTCGCAAACGCGTTTTCCGCGACGCGTCGCATCGCTTCGCGAAACTGCTGGATGTCGTCGGCGGAGAGCGTCTTGGGCATACGCGAGGGCGGGAAGTCCGTCGCGTGAATTTACTGCGTAAATGAGATGCGCACAACAAAGGGCCGCAAAGGCGGCCCGCTGTCAACTGCGGGGAAAACTCACGAATAACGTTTGATGGCCCGCAATGCGGTGTCGCCGGTTTCCGTCACGCGCCATTCTTCGTTGCCCGATGCGAGGCGTTCGAGTTGCACCAGTTGGCGTTCGAGCAACGCGTCGAGTTCTTCTCGGTCCATTTCGACCTGGTTGGGGGCGTCCTTGACGAGCAACAACGTGGCGAATTCATGCGGACTCAGCATCGTTCTCTCCATGTCAGCAAATTGCGGACAGCCTTGCAGTCGACCGGTAGGCCGGGGCGGGGTCCGCTAAAGATCAGGGCGGGATGTACGGCTTACACGACAGGTTCACACAACCGACGCCGTGCGAAACTCGCAACGTACGCTGGGGAACTGGAGTGTAGGCGAGCACCGATGAAACGCCAACCTGGTCCCCGTAAATTTTCCATTTGACAATTGGCCGCGCGATAGGCGGTCCGGCCCTGCAGCCAAATTCTTGATTTCACGCGAGGTTTTGCGTGCACCGCAGCATGGCGGAGAACGCCTGGAATTATCCGGCGATGTAGATTTGACAATTGGCGGCGTTCAGAGCCTCGGCCATGTCGGCGGGTGGGGCGGCGTCGGTGAACAGCGCGTCGATCTGCTCGAGATGTCCCTGGCGAACTAGCGCGGGACGACCAAACTTGGAGTGATCGGCGGCGAGGAAAACGGTGCGCGCGTGCTCGATGATCGCCTCGGCGACACGCACTTCGCGCGTATCGAAATCGCGCAGCGTACCGTCCGTTTCGATGCTCGACGTGCCGATGATCGCGAAATCGACCTTGAACTGGCGGATGAAATCGATCGCCAGTTCCCCGACGATGCCCTTGTCCCACGGTCGCACGATGCCGCCCGTCACCAGCACTTCGCAGTCCGGGTAGCCGCTCATCATGCTCGCGACGTTCAGATTGTTCGTGATCACGCGCAAGCCGCGGTGGCGGTTCAGCGCGCGTGCCACTTCCTCGGTGGTCGTGCCGAGGTTGATGAACAGCGATGCCTGGTCCGGAATGTGAGTGGCCACCAGCGCCGCGATGCGTCGCTTCTCTTCATGGAACATGCGCTGGCGCGCGGTGTAGGAGACGTTCTCGGAACTGGTCGGCAGACTGGCGCCGCCGTGATAGCGGCGCAGCAGGTTCATATCGGCGAGCCAGTTGACGTCGCGGCGGATCGTCTGCGGGGTGACGTCGAAGTGGCTCGCGAGGTCGTCCACGGTCACGAAGCCGTCGCGTTGCACCCACTCCAGCAATTCCTGTTGCCGGGCGTTGAGAGTCAGGCGGGGGTCTCGTGTCATGTGTGGTGTGTCGTGGCTGTTGTGTCGCGATTGCGGCTATTGTAAGACCATCGCGTCCCTTGTCCGCCAACTGGCGCAATCCGCTGGAATTCGCCGCGAGCACCCGCATCTGCTCGAAACCCATTCAGGCGCATTACGCATTTATTCATTTAATAAATGAATTTGTTTTTTGGCGCGCTTCGCGATGCAATCCTCGGTTTCCCGATTTACCTGCTTTACAACCTTTCCCCTGAGGTCCGGCGACTTTTTCGTGCCGGCCGCGCTTTCGAGAGTGTTCGACATGACTGGCTTCAGCAACTGGCAAAACCCTTATCCGACGCAACGTCTGCCCGTATTCGCACGCAACATCGTTTCGACCTCCCACCCGCTCGCCGCGCAGGCCGGGCTGCGCATGCTGTGGAAGGGCGGCAATGCGGTCGATGCCGCGATCGCGGCGGCCGCCGCGATCACAGTGGTCGAGCCGGTGTCGTGCGGGCTGGGCGGCGACGCGTTCGCGCTCGTGTGGGACGGCAAGAAGCTGCATGGTCTGAACGCGTCGGGCGTAGCACCGGCCGCGTGGAACGTCGATTACTTCAAGCGCAAATACGGCGAGGAAAACGGCCTCGCGCAGCAGCCGAAGCGCGGCTGGGATGCGGTCACCGTGCCGGGTGTGATCGCCGGCTGGGAAGCGCTGCACGAGAAGTTCGGCAAGCTGCCGTTCGCCGAGCTGATGGAGCCGGCCATCGAAATCGCCGAGCGCGGTCACGCGGTGGCGAGCATCGTCGCGTACAAGTGGGCGGCCGCGGTGCCGGAGCTGAAGGATCAGCCGGGCTTCGCGCAGACTTTCATGCCGCGCGGCCGCGCGCCCGAGGTCAGCGAGCTGGTGCGCTTCCCCGGTCATGCGAAGACGCTGCGCCTCGTCGCCGAGCAAGGCCCGCGCGCGTTTTACGAAGGCGAGATCGCCGAGCGGATCGCCGCGTTCGCGCGCGCAGGCGGCGGCGCTCTGACCGCCGACGATCTGCGCAACTACCGCGCTGACTGGGTCGAGCCGATCGGCAAGGACTATCGCGGCTACACCGTGCACGAGATTCCGCCGAACGGCCAAGGCATCGCGGCGCTGGTTGCGCTCGGCATCCTGGAAAAGTTCGACGTGAAGTCGCTGAAGGTCGACAGCGTCGAGTCGCAGCATCTGCAGATCGAAGCGATGAAGCTCGCGTTCGCCGATCTGTATCGCTACGTCGCCGATCCGCGCTCGATGGAAGTCACGCCCGAGCAGATGCTCGACGACGCGTATCTGAGTTCACGCGCGAAGCTGATCGATCCGAAGCGCGCGACGCACTTCGACTTCGGCATGCCGAAGGCGGGCGGCACTATCTACCTGTCGGCCGCGGACGAGAGCGGCATGATGGTCAGCTTCATCCAGTCGAACTACATGGGCTTCGGCTCGGGTGTCGTGGTGCCCGGCAGCGGCATCGCGCTGCAGAACCGCGGCTGCGGCTTCTCGATGGACCCGAAGTCGCCGAACGTCGTCGAGGGCGGCAAGCGGCCGTTCCACACGATCATTCCGGCATTCCTCACGCAGCAGGTGAACGGCCAGCAGGAAGCGGTGATGAGCTTCGGCGTGATGGGCGGCGACATGCAGCCGCAAGGTCATCTGCAGACCGTGGTGCGCATGCTCGACTACGGACAGCAGCCGCAGGCCGCGTGCGATGCGCCGCGCTGGAAGGTCAACCGCGACTTCACGGTCGATATCGAGTCGACGCTCGATCCGAGGACCACCGAGGGCCTGCAGAAGCTCGGCCACACGATCAAGTCGGTCGACGATCCGTACATGGACTTCGGCTCCGGCCAGTTCGTCTGGAAGCTCGATCGCAACGAGCCGGAGCGCGGCTACGTGGCGGCCAGCGACAGCCGCCGCGACGGTCTGGCGGCCGGCTTCTAGGCCACGACGAGGCAACGCGCGGAGCTGAGCTCGACACCGGAGCTCAGCTCAGACACCCGGGCAACAGGCGACGAACGCGCGGCATTCCATATGCCGCGCCAATGCGCACCCACCAGCCGCCCCGCCGATGCAGGCGAAGCCGCGCCCGACACAGCTTTCACGCAGCAGACACGCAGGAGACCATCATGAACACCCCCGCGTCGCATTCGACAAGCGCTTCCCCTCACGCCGCGCCGCTTTCGAAAGCGATGGTGCGGCGGATCGTTTTCTCGTCGTCGATTGGCAACGCGCTCGAGTGGTTCGACTTTCTGGTTTATGGCTACTTTGCGACGATCATCGCGAAACAGTTCTTCCCGATGCAGGACGAGTGGCTGTCGACGCTGCTCGCGATCGCCACCTTCGGCATCTCGTTCCTGATGCGCCCGCTCGGCGCGATCGTGCTCGGCGTGTACGGCGATCGCAAGGGCCGCAAAGCGGCGCTCACGCTCGCGATCGCGCTGATGATGGTCGGTACTTTCACGATGGCCGTGATGCCACCGTTTTCGACGATCGGTCTCGCGGCGCCACTGCTGGTGCTGTTCGCGCGGCTCGTGCAGGGCTTCGCGGTCGGCGGCGAGTTCGGCAGCGCGACCGCGTTCATGGTCGAACACAGCGCGACGCGGCGCGGCTACTACGCGAGCTGGCAGTTCGCGAGCCAGGGTCTCGCGGCGATCACCGCGGCCGCCTTCGGTTCGCTGCTGACCGCGTGGCTGCCGGCCGAGCACCTGAACAGCTGGGGCTGGCGTGTGCCGTTCGTGTTCGGTCTGCTGGTCGGGCCGGTCGGCTACTACATCCGCTCGCATCTGGACGAGACACCCGAATTCCTCGCATTGCGTGAAGAGCGCGCGGCTAGCGAAGCGGCCGGCGAACACAAGGTCCTGAACGGATCGAAGGACGCGTCGTTCGCGAATCAGTGGGTCAACCTGCTGCTCGCGATCGGCATCGTTGCGCAGTCGACGGTCGGGGTGTACGTGCTGCAGCTCTATATGCCGCTCTACGCGGTCAAGCAGCTGCATATGGCGGCGGCCGCCTCGTTCGGCGTGGTCGTGCTGAACGGCGGCATGCAGTTCATCTTCTCGCCGATCATGGGCGCGCTGTCCGATCGCATCGGCCGAATTCGCATCATGCTGAGCACGTCGATCCTGATGGGCCTGCTGATCTATCCGATGTTCGCATGGTTGCAGGCACATCCGACGATTGGCTGGCTGCTCGTGCTGCAAGGCGTCGCCGGTATTTTCAAGGCCTCGTACTCGGGGCCGATGCCCGCGCTGATGTCGGAGATCTTCCCGACCCAGGTACGCTCGACTGGCCTTTCAATCGGTTACAGCATCGGCGTGACGATCTTCGGCGGCTTCGCGCCGACCATCGTCGAAACCTTCATTCATCTGACCGGCGACAAACTCGCGCCGAGTTATTACGTGCTGCTTGCGGCGGTGCTTTCGGGCGCATCGCTGATCATCGTCGCGCTGCGCATGCGTCGTGTGCGTCCCGTCTCGGGCGAGGTACAACCTGCCTGAGGAAGAGGGGGCCGCCTAGGGCGCCCGTGTGCACAATCCGCCGGACGTGGTGTATGTCCGAAAAGCCAGCCTTTTCGACTGGCTTTTTTTTGCCTTGCAGACATCGTTTTTAGTTCGCTGCAAGATTTCGACTATCTTGGAATCGGAACTGCGTCGTTGCGGCATGGTCTGTGCTGTGTGAACTGCATGGTCGGATATCTCCGGCTAACATGCAGAGTACAAGGGCCCAACTCTAAATCACGGCGTTGTATCCGGCACGGAGAACATCACGGCGAGCGCGAGGGCGGTTGCGAAGAACTCCACGGGTCGGTACAGCATGGGAGCAAGACACAATGCACACGGAGCTGAACCATGTCATGCCCTGGCGGATCGAGGACATCGATCTGACGCGCATCGACCGGCAGAAGGCCGCGGCCAACGAAGACCTGCTGCTGTTGCTGTGCGCGGCATCGTTCATCGAAAGCGGCACTGATCTCTACACCAGCAATCTGAGTACATTTTTCAACGACGACCCGGAGGTCTCGGCCTGGCTCAATCACGAGTGGGAGCCCGAGGAAATGCAGCACGGCCGGGCGCTGCAGACCTATATCGCGTATGTATGGCCCGAGTTCGACTGGCATACCGCGTTCCGCAATTTCATGGGCGAGTATTCGCTGACTTGCTCGGTCGACGATTTCGAAAAGACCCGGGCGCTCGAGATGGTCGCGCGTTGTGTAGTCGAAACGGGTACCGCGACGCTGTATCGAGCGATCAACGAATGCTCGGATGAGCCGGTGCTCAAGCAGATCACCGACAACATCCGCACCGACGAAGTCCGTCATTACAAGCACTTTTTCAGGTACTTCAAGAAGTACAACCGGATCGAGGGCAACGGCCGGCTCGCGGTGCTCGGCGCGTTGATGCGTCGCGTGATGGAAATCAAGAACGAAGACTCGGAGATCGCATTGCGCCACGTGTTCGCGATTCGCTATCCGGAGCGCGTGCACGACTCCGCGTATAACCGCGAGCGCGCGGCGCGCATCAATAAGCTGGTGCGGCGCAATCTGTCCGCCGACATGTGTGTGAAGATGCTGCTCAAGCCGCTCGACCTGCCGGCGCGCATTCAGCCGGGTGTGCATTATCCGCTCGCGAAGATCACGCAGCATGTGTTCTTTCGCTGAGCCTTGAAAGCGAATCAAAGAGCAAAGCCCGCATCAGCCCGCATCAGCGGGCTTTGCTTTTATCGAGGCATGATTGAGCTTGACCCACTACTTCGACTGGATCGATGGCATGAGCGATTCCTCCTCCGCATTACCGTCCGCGCGTCCGCTCGAACAGAATGTGTTCGACGAATGGCCGGCCAACGTGCGCGCGTTGTTCGACGGTTCGTCGCTTGCGGACAAGGTGGGCTTCACCGCGTCGCTGTTGAGCGTCGATGCGAACGGGCACGTGCGCACATCGCTGTTGAGCGTCGGCGAACTCTATGCACCCGACTCGCGCACGCTGTGCATTGCGCTATGGCCGCAGGCGCGCGCGACGGGCGCGATTGCGCAAAGCGGGCGCGCGGCGCTGAGCTTTGTATGCGATGCGGCGTTCTATCAGGTGCAATTGCGTATCGCGCCGCTGCCCGGTATTGCGGGCGATGACAGCGGCCTCGTCTATCTGCTCGGCTCGATCGACACAGCGGAAGCGCAAAGCGTCCGTTATGCGCGCCTGACGGGCGGCATCACGTTCGAATTGCAGGGAGAGGGGAGTGCAGTGCTCGAGCGATGGGAACAGCAGATCGAGCATTTGAAGCGGGCTGCCGCGGCGAGCAGCCGTTAGTCTTCGAGCAGGGAAGCGCTAACGGCTGGTACGCACGCTGGCAGCCCTTAGGCCGAGCGACGCTTAACGGCCGCGGTCGCCGTTGCGCGACGGTTGCGCGCCACGCGGCGCATCGTTGCGCTTCACGCCGCCGCCGAGCAACGCGCCCGGATTGCCGTTGGTCGAACGATTGCCTTGAGGCTTGCGTGGCGCGTGGTGCGCGGGAGCGCCATCATGCGCGGCGGCACGCGGCCGATCGTCGTGCCGCTGAGTATCGCGACGCGGCTGACCGCCATTGCCGGCCGGCTTCGCACCTTGCGGCCGCGGCGCGGGCTGAGCGTTCGACGCACGCTGTCCCGAACGCTGACCGGGGCCTTGAGCCGGCTTGGCCGATGCGCCACCACCAGCAGCGCCGTCACGACGCCCCGCGTCTTGTCCCTGGCGCTGCGAACGCCCGCCGCCACCCTGGCCGCGTCGCTGGATCGGCTCCGGCTTCGCGGTCGGGTCGGGCTCGAAACCGGCGATAACTTCCTGCGGGACCGGACGCTTGATCAGCTTCTCGATGTCCTTCAGCAACTGCAGTTCATCGACGCACACGAGCGACACCGCCTCGCCCGTCGCGCCCGCGCGACCCGTGCGGCCGATGCGGTGCACGTAGTCTTCCGGCACGTTCGGCAGATCGAAGTTGACCACGTGCGGCAGCTGATCGATATCGATGCCGCGTGCCGCGATGTCGGTTGCCACCAGCACCTGCAGCGTGCCGTCCTTGAACTCGGCAAGCGCGCGCGTGCGGGCCGATTGGCTCTTGTTGCCGTGGATCGCGAGCGCGCTGATGCCGTCCTTCGTCAGCTGCTCGGCGAGGCGGTTCGCGCCGTGCTTGGTGCGCGTGAACACGAGCACCTGGAACCAGTTGTGCTGCCGGATCAGATGAGTGAGCAGCTCGCGCTTGCGGTCGCGATCGACCGGGTGAATCTTTTGCGCGACCGTTTCGGCCGTCGTGTTGCGGCGCGCGACTTCGATCAGCGCCGGTGAATCGAGCAGGCTGTCGGCGAGCGCCTTGATCTCGTCGGAGAAGGTTGCCGAGAACAGCAGGTTCTGACGCTTCGGCGGCAGCTTCGCGAGCACGCGTTTGATGTCGTGGATGAAACCCATGTCGAGCATGCGGTCCGCTTCGTCGAGTACGAGAATCTCGAGATGCGACAGGTCGATGGTCTTCTGCTGCATGTGATCGAGCAGACGGCCCGGCGTCGCGACGACGATGTCGACGCCGCGCTTCAACGCATCGATCTGCGGATTGATGCCGACACCGCCGAACATCACGGTCGACTTCAGCTTCAGATACTTGCCGTACGCACGCACGCTTTCTTCGACCTGCGCGGCGAGTTCGCGCGTCGGCGTGAGGATCAGCGCGCGCACCACGCGCTTGCCGCCGGCGGCCGGCGACATCGAATTCAGGCGCTGCAGGATCGGCAGCGTGAAGCCGGCGGTCTTGCCGGTGCCGGTTTGCGCGCCGGCGAGCAGATCGCCGCCGTTGAGCACGGCCGGGATCGCCTGAGTCTGGATCGGAGTCGGGCTGGTATAGCCGAGTTCATTGACAGCGCGGACCAGCGGTTCGGACAAGCCGAGGGAATGAAAAGACATAGAAGCTCTTTGCAATGCAGTTTCGCGAACGGCCCCGCTGAGCCCATAGGACCCCAACGCGGAAAAACCAGCGCGGCATCGACACGCCCGCATGGCGTGTGCGAGGCCGCAGCCCGGTTCCGTTCACGGAGAAATCGGCGGCACGCTCACAGATGTGCCGAATGTTTCAACGCGCTATGCAGACACGTCGACTGGCCTTAAGTTGCAATTCGTCGCCGCGGAACGTCACGCGACATAGCGCGCGACACTGACGAATTGACACAGACTGCCCGCCAGTACGAACAGGTGCCAGATACCATGTCCGTGGCGGATGCGCTCGTCGTTGATGAAGAAATAGATGCCGGCGCTGTAGATGACGCCGCCGGCCACGAGCCACGCGGTACCCGCGGCCGGCAATGCCTGCACCAGCGGGCGGACAGCTACGAGCGCGAGCCATCCCATCAACACATACAGCACCATCGACACGCTGCGGGTGCGTCGCCCGAGCGTGAGTTCCTGCACGATGCCGAGGGCAGCGAGCCCCCAGCTCACGCCGAATAGCGACCAGCCCCACGGTCCACGCAACGTGACGAGCGTGAACGGCGTGTAACTGCCGGCGATCAGCAGGTAGATCGCCGAATGATCGCATTTCTGCAGAATCGCCTTCAGTCGCGCATGGCTGACGCTGTGATACAGCGTCGAGATCGCATACAGCACGAACAGCATCGCACCATACACGCTGAAGCTGACGACCTTGTACGCGTCGCCGGCGAGCGCGCCCATCGTGACGAGCGCCGCCAGCCCCACCACCGACAGCACGGCGCCGACGAGATGGGTAATGCTGTTCAAACGCTCACCAACGGGCACGACTCTTTCCTCCTGCACGGTCCCGCGAAGGCGACCACCAACACAAACAGGCCCACATGATACCGGTCCTGAAAAAACGAAGGGCGCGGCCGCGAAACTCGCAGGCCGCGCCCAGGGTACGTGAAACCCTGCTTAGTCGAGCGGCGCCGAACGCAGCTCGGCCACTTGCTGCGGCGACACGGCCGTACCGTGGTTGCCCCAAGACATACGGATGTACGTCACGACCGCTGCGACTTCCTGATTCGACAGAGACTGTGCGAACGGCGGCATGCCGTACGGATGCGGGTTCGCGTCCGTGCTCGGCGGATAACCACCGTTCAGCACCATGCGGATCGGGTTGACCGCCGACGGCATCTGGATCGACTGGTTATTCGCGAGAGGCGGGAATGCCGGCGGGCGGCCGAGACCATTGTCTTCGTGGCACTTCGCACAGTTGTCAGCGTAGATCTTCTGACCTTGCTTCAGCAGTTCGCCGCCGAACTTTTCCGAGGTTTCGAGCTGCAGCGGTTCCGGTGCTTCGCTCTTCTGCGGAATCGTCTTCAGGTACGTCGCCATCGCGTTGATGTCTTCGGCCGACAGATACTGCAGGCTGTTGTGAACCACTTCGGCCATCGGACCGAACACCGCGCCGCGGCTCGACACGCCGGTCTTCAGCAGATCGGCGATGTCCCTCAGGTCCCAGTCGCCGAGGCCGGCTTCCTTGTTCGACGTCAGCGACGGCGCATACCAGTTCTGCAGCGGAATCAGACCGCCCGCGAACGCCGCCGAGCTGACGGGGCCGCCCATCGCGTTGATCGACGTATGGCACATGCCGCAGTGGCCGAGGCCTTCGACCAGATACGCACCGCGGTTCCATTCTACCGACTTGGTCGGGTCCGGCTTGAACTCGCCTTCACGGAAGAACAGCGTGCGCCAGCCGATCAGCATGTTGCGCTGGTTGAACGGGAATTTCAGTTCGTGCGGACGGCTCGGTACGTTGACCGGCGCGACCGAGCGCAGGTACGCGTAGATCGCGTCGGAGTCGGCGCGCGTGACCTTCGTGTAGCTCGTGAACGGGAAGCCCGGATAGAGCAGGCTGCCATCTTTCGAGCGGCCGGTGTGCATCGCCCGATAGAAGTCGTCCTGGGTCCACTTGCCGATGCCGTACTGGTCGTCAGGCGTGATGTTCGGCGTGAACATCGTGCCGAACGGCGTGGCCATCGGCAGGCCGCCCGCGAACGGCTGTCCGCCGCGCACGGTGTGGCAGGCGATACAGTCGCCCGCGCGGGCGAGGTACTCGCCCTTCTTGATTAGGTCGGCCTGGTCCGCGGGCGTTGCCGCGACGGCTGCGCCGCTGCTATGCAGATGGTCGCCGCCCGACCACAGGACGGGAACGAGTGCGGCGGCCGCGACCACGACGACTGCCGAGAGGGCGAACAAAGACTTGCGTTTCATTTGAATGTCTCTCCCGGCGCCTTATTGCGGTTCGCTGCCGCAGGCAAGCGGAGTCTTCAAGGAGCGGGCCGGAGCCGGCACGGGGTTTTGCGGAGCCTGCTGCGTGGCAAGCCAGGCCGCGACGGCGTTCACGTCTTCGTCGCTAAGGCGCGTGGCGATGGTGTGCATGCAGTCCGGTGCGATCGCACGACGCGTGCCCGAACGCCATGAGCCGAGCTGCGCGCTGATGTAGTCGGCGTGCAGGCCGACGAGACCCGGGATCGCCGGTTCCATACCGGTCAGCGCCTTGCCGTGGCAGGCCGCGCAAGCGGGCACCTGCTTGTTCGCATCACCATGCAGCACGATCTGCTCACCGCGCGCGAGCGTGGAGGCGGAGGCCGTCGGCTTGGCCGGCGTGGGATACGGTGGGCGCTGCTGCGAGAAGAAGGTGGCGATCTGATGCAGGTAGTCGTCGGAGAGATACGTGACGAGGTAGTTCATCGGCGGGTACTTGCGGCGCCCTTCACGGAAGTTCTGCAACTGATTGAACAGATATCCCGCCGGCTTGCCCGCAAGACGCGGGAAGTAGTCATTGTCGGTGCCTTGCCCATGCGAGCCGTGGCAGGCCGTGCAGCCTTGCACGCGCGCTTCCATCGTGTCGGGGGCCTTCGGTTGCGTCTGCGCTTTCGCAGCGCTATAGACACCCGCGGAGCCGATCAGCAGAAGGGCAAGCAACGGGCGGAAGAGGCGTCTTGAAGACACGCGTAACTCCATCAGAATCGGGGACCTGACCGAACTTCGGGCGGCTCGGTGTGAAGGACAGCCGTCGCTGCGGCGACGCAGCATTCTATCATCGAAGGGTGATGGTGCCTATTTGCCGCATTAGATGCGGTTCCAGGTGTGACCACCATGCGACAGTGTGTCGCGTTTGCCAGTTTCGGACTTCGGTTGCGTCGCGCGTCGTGATCAATATCGTTGTTTCATCAAGCAAGGTTGAACCGATCCCCGTGCGCGCCATCGAAGCGTACACTTCCGGGCTCGCAGGCCGTCGTGCAGACGATGCGCGTCGTCGGCCCGGCTCTGTTCCGTTCGTTCTCATCCGCTATCGGCCCCACATGAAGCTATTCGATTTCTCCTCATCGACGCTGCGAGCGTTGATGTCCGGCGCGGTGGCGCTGGCCATGTCATCCACCGCGTTCGCGCATGCGCACCTGATCTCGAGCGTGCCGGCCGCGAACGCCGAGGCCGTCGCGCCCGCCGACGTGACCATCCATTTCACCGAGCCGCTCGAGCCCGCGTTCAGCAAGATCACACTCGCCGATACGAGCGGCAAGCCTGCGACTTCGACCGCGTCGACGGTCGATAGCGCGGACGCCCGCGAGATGCACCTCGCGCTGCCTCAGTTGACGAGCGGCCGCTATTCGGTGCACTGGGTCGCGGTGGCCACCGATGGCCATCGTACGCAAGGCGACTTCGCGTTCAACGTCAAATGAACTTCGACGCACTGTGGATCGGGCAGGTCGCAATGGCCGCGCTCATGAACGTCGCGTTCGGCTTCGCCGTTGGCTCGGCGCTACTCGGCGCATGGCTCGCGAAGGACGCGCAGCAAGGCACTTCACCGGCGCGGCCCGGCTGGATGCGCGCATATCGCTCGATGCTCGCGGCCACCATCGTGCTGGTGCTCGCGGATCTCGGCTGGCTGCTGTATCAGGCGGCGTCGATGAGCGGCGTCGCGTTGCCCGCGGCGTTCGGCGTGGTGCCGACGGTGCTGACGCAAACGCATGTCGGCTATGGTTGGAGCGTCGCGTTCGGCGGCGCACTGGTGCTGCTCGGCACCGCGCTGAGCCACGGCACGGGCATGCTGCGTAACACGCTGCTGTGGCTCGCGGTGCTCGCGATCTCGGCGGGCAAGGCGTCGCTTGGTCATGCTGCCGATGCCGGCGTCGTATCGGCCGCGATCGGCATGCAGACGCTGCACGTGCTCGCGACGAGCGTCTGGGGCGGTGTCGTGATGGCCGCGGGCTTCGCGGTGCTGCCGGCGCTCGGCGCATCGACCGCGCGCGGCATGCTGATTCGCACGGCGACCCAGGTGTCGAACGTGTCGCTCGTCGCAGTCGCGTTGGTATTGCTGTCGGGCGTCTTTAATGCGGTGCGCGGCTCGGGTGGGTCGTTCGAAGCGATTCAGGGGAGCACGTGGGGCCATGTGCTGACATTGAAGCTCGTGCTGGTCGCGCTCGCGCTGGTGCTCGGCGCGCTGAACCGCACGTCGGCGCTGCCGCGCCTGCGTCGCACCGCGTCGACGATGGATGCGCATACCTTCGTCAACGTGATCTATCTGGAAGCGCTCGTGATGATCGGCGTGTTCGTCGTCGCGGCCGCGTTGTCGCACACCGTGCCGGCGTTCGCTGCGCTCGGCTGAACGCGCGGCGCGCCGCATAAAAAAGCGCCGCACTGCGAAGCACGTGCGGCGCAATACACACGGTCGCCTGGCTGTGGCCAGCGCACCCGCTACTACTCTTCAGGCAAGCAGCGCGTCGTCGCGCGCGCGTTCCAGCAATGCAGGCGTCAGTCGCATCACGCCGTCCGGCTCGCTGCCCGCTTACTCGAGGCCGAGGCGATGACCGAGAATCGGCGCGCAGAACAACGCGATCGCGCAGCCCGCGGCCTTCCCTTCGAGTTCGGCGCCAGCCGCGTGCGTGCCGACCATCTGCGTGAGCAGATCGAAAACCTGCGGCAGGCAGTACAGCACTGCCGCGGCGATAAAGCATTTCCCGACCACCGCGATGCTCCATCCGCGCTCGTAGGCGACCATCGCGCCGATGATGCGCAGCACGCCGAAGACGACCAGCGCACCGACCGCCGCCTGTTCGCGGATCAGATAGTCAGGAAGGAATTCGCCCATGGTGCTCCCCGCTGCACGCGTTGTCGGCATGCATTTCAGCAAGGAGCAGACCATGCGTCTGTCCGATACCGAACAAACGTCGCGAGAGCTGGGCGGGAGAAGGCTGTGCGGGAATCGAGGCAGGGAGGGGCCCGCGCGTCACGTGGCCGGAACGCGCGGGCGCAATGGCCCACGAATCACCATTCGGCGACGCTGCCGTCCGCGTGACGCCACACCGGATTGCGCCAGCGATGACCGACCTTCGCCATCTCGCGCACCTTCTCTTCGTTGACCTCGATGCCGAGGCCCGGGCCTTGCGGGATCGACACGAAGCCATCTTCATACTTGAAGACTTCCGGGTTCTTGATGTAATCAAGCAGGTCGTTGCCCTGGTTGTAATGGATGCCGAGGCTCTGTTCCTGGATGAACGCGTTGTAGCTGACCGCGTCGATCTGCAGGCAGGTCGCGAGCGCGATCGGGCCGAGCGGACAATGCAGCGCGAGCGCGACGTCGTAGGCTTCGGCCATCGCGGCGATCTTGCGGCACTCGGTGATGCCACCTGCGTGCGAAGCGTCCGGCTGGATGATGTCGACGTAGCCGCCTGACAGGATGTGCTTGAAGTCCCAGCGCGAATACAGACGCTCGCCGAGCGCGATCGGGGTATTGGTCTGATTGACGATGTCGCGCAGCGCCTCCGCGTTCTCCGACAGCACCGGCTCCTCGATGAACAGCAGCTTGTACGCATCGAGTTCCTTGGCGAGCACCTTCGCCATCGGCTTGTGCACGCGGCCGTGGAAGTCCACGCCGATGCCGATGTTTGGCCCGACCGCCTCGCGCACCGCCGCGACGTTGTTGATCACGCCTTGCACCTTGTCGAAGGTGTCGATGATCTGCAGTTCTTCCGAGCCGTTCATCTTGACGGCCTTGAAGCCGCGCTCGACCACCGCGCGAGCATTGTTCGCGACATCGCTGGGGCGGTCGCCGCCGATCCACGAGTACACCTTGATCTTGTCGCGCACCTGGCCGCCGAGCAGCGCATGCACCGGCACGCCATGATGCTTGCCCTTGATGTCCCACAGCGCCTGATCGACGCCGGCGATCGCGCTCATCGTGATCGGGCCGCCGCGATAGAAGCCCGCGCGGTACATTACCTGCCAGTGATCCTCGATCAGCAGCGGGTCCTTGCCGATCAGATAATCGGAGAGTTCCTCGACGGCCGCGGCGACCGTGTGCGCGCGGCCTTCCACCACCGGCTCGCCCCAACCGACGATGCCCTCATCGGTCTCGATCTTGAGGAAGCACCAGCGCGGCGGGACGACGAAGGTTTCGAGCTTGGTGATTTTCATGGTGTGTGTCTCCTGACGATCTGCCGGCACGCAAAAGAATTTTGGGAATTCCATGCTACAACAAAAGTGCATTTAAATACTATTAATAGTACTATTTGCCACATAGTGGTGAGATTTGGAATACTTGTTGCCGCGTTGCGCGACGAGACCACCACCCGCGAGGAGAAAACCATTCCGCACGATCTGCATGGGCGAGTCACCCAACTGCTCGCGACCGCGATTCTGCGTGGCGACTATGCGCCGGAGTCGATCCTGCCTCGCGAAGCCGAGTTAATGGAGACGTTCGGCGTGAGCCGCACGGTGTTGCGCGAGGCGCTGCGCACGCTGACGTCGAAAGGGCTGATCGAATCGCGGCCACGCGTGGGTACGCGGGTGCGGGTCAAGTCCGCGTGGAATTTGCTCGATGCCGATCTGCTCGACTGGTATTCGCGCGTCGCCGAGCCGATGGCGTTTGCGCTCAAACTGCAGGAAATGCGCGAGATGATCGAGCCTTACGCGGCCGGCCTTGCGGCCACCGCGTGCACCGATGACACGTTGGGCGCGCTTGCGGCCGCCCATGCCGCGATGGTGGTGGCGCGTAACGTCGATGAGTGGGTGCGTGCGGATCTGCAGTTCCATCTGTGCGTGCTGACCGCGTGCAGCAATGAATTGCTGATTCCGCTTGGCGCGCTGATCGAGCGCACGCTCGAGGCACAGTTGCGGCTCAATGCGAAACGCGCCGATGTGTTCAACGCGTCGCTCGCCGAGCACACGGCGGTGTACGACGCCATCCGCGCGCGCGATGCCGCCGCGGCGTACGCGGCGATGTCGTCATTGCTTGGCGTGACGCGCGGGCGAATCGAAGGCTGAGACGGACGGCGCCGCGCTCGATCTCAATCCATCGCCGCATGCGCGGCCGACGCATCCAGCGCCTTATGCGACGGCCGGATCAGCAGCAATAGCGGGATGACCAGCAGCGTTGCCACGAACATCAGCTTGAAGTCGTTCAGATACGCGACCATCGCCGCCTGCTGCGTGATCGACGCGTTCAGTGCCGCGATGTCGTAGCGCGAGCCGCCGTCGAGCATCGACTGCAGCGCCGGATTGAACGCGGTAACGTTCGCGGCGAGGTCCGCGTGCGAGATTTGCGTGTTGCGCGTCATCAGCGTCTGCACGATCGAAATGCCGATACTGCTGCCGATATTGCGCATCAAGCTGTAAGTCGCGGTGCCGTCCGCGCGCAGCTCCGGCGACAGCGTCGAGAACGTCAGCGCGGACAGCGGCACGAACACGAGACCGAGCCCGAAGCCCTGGATTACGCCGGGCCACACGATGTTCGACTCCGACAGCACGATCGTGTAATGCATCATCTGCCACAGCGCGAACGCCGAGATCAGGAAGCCGCAGAGCAATAGCAGCCGCGCATCGACGCGCTTGAGCAGCCGGCCGGCGATCAGCATCGCGACCATCGTGCCGGCGCCGCTCGGCGCGGTGACGAGGCCGGTGGTCGCGACCGGATAACCCATCAGGTTTTGCAGCATCGGCGGCAGCAGCGCGCGGGTCGCGTACATCACCGCGCCGATCACGAAGATGAAGAACGTGCCGGTCGCAAAGTTCGGGTCCTTCAGCAACTTGTATTTGAAAAACGAGCGCTCGCCGACGGTCGCGGTGTGGACGAGGAAAAACGCGAAGCTGATCGCCGCGACCAGCGCCTCGATCACGATCTCGGTCGATGAAAACCAGTCGAGCTGCTCGCCGCGATCGAGCATCGCCTGCAATGCGCCGATCGCGAGGCCGAGCGTGATGAAGCCGAACGCATCGAACTTCACGTCGTGCTTGGGCTCGCGCTTCGGCAGGAAGGTCGCGACGCCGAACAGCGCGAACGCGCCGATCGGCACGTTGATGAAGAACACCCAGCGCCAGTTGTAGCTATCGGTGAGCCAGCCGCCGAGCGTCGGCCCGAGAATCGGCCCGACCATCACGCCCATGCCCCACACGGCCATCGCCTGGCCCTGCTTTTCACGCGGGTTGATGTCGAGCAGGATCGATTGCGACAGCGGCACCAGCGACGCGCCGAAGATCCCTTGCAGCAAACGCGACACGACGATCTGCGGCAGCGTCTCGGAGAGTCCACACAACGCCGACGCCACCGTGAAGCCGCCGATCGCGATCAGCAGCAGCCGCCTGACGCTGAGGCGGTCCGCCAGCCAGCCGGTGAGCGGCGTGGCGATCGCGGCAGCGACGATATAGGAAGTCAGCACCCATGTGATCTCGTCCTGCGACGCGGACAGCGTGCCTTGCATATGCGGCAGCGCCACGTTGGCAATCGTGCTGTCGAGCGTCTGCATCAGCGTCGCGAGCATGATCGAGATCGTGATCATCGGCCGGTTGAGCAGCTCAGTGGCGCTCGCCGGCGTGGAGGCGGAAGACATGAAAGATGGGGAGGGTCGATATCGTAAGCATGCTTAGTATATCGTCAATGCGGGTTTGCGCGATCGGGAGTTGTGCTGAAGCTGGAACGCATGCGCAGGCGCAGGCGCGCTGTAAGCCGAAGTGCTTCCGTATAATCCGCGCATGAAAACCCAATTCGAAGAGCGCTTCGGCTTTCTGATCTACGACGTCGGCCGGCTGGCGGGCAAGCGTTTCGACGATCATGCGAAGTCGTCGGTCGACCTGACTCGCGCGCAGTGCCGCGTGCTCGCCTATCTCGGCCATTACGGCGAGATCAATCAGGCCCGGCTCGCGGATCTGCTGGAGGTCGCGCCGATCTCGGCGGGCCGGCTGCTCGACCGGATGGAGGAGGGCGGCTGGATCGAGCGGACCGCGAATCCACAGGATCGCCGCGAGCGCCAGGTGCGCATGACGCCGAAGGCCGAGCGCACGCTCGGCAAGGCGCGCAAGGTCGGCGACGAGGTCGCGCTCGAAGCGCTCAATGGTTTCAGCGATGAAGAAGCGGCGCAGTTGATCGCGCTGCTGCAGCGGGTGCGCGGCAACCTGAGCCGGCTGGTGGATCGCTGAAGCGTCGCGGTGTTGGCGAGACGCTGAGGCCTTTCGCGCGAGCCCGAGCGACGTTGGGCACGCGCTTCAAATCACGTTATTTGGATTCCGACGCTGGCGCGCCGCCGCTCGGCGGTACCAGCTCGTAACAGCCCGCCGCCGCCGTTTTCGCTTTTGCTTCCGGTTGCTGCGCATCGATGCATTTGAACGCGCTCTGATCGCGCTGCACGAAGATCGTGTCGGCCGGCCCGTTGTTGACCACGGCGACGATCTTGTAGCCGTCCTGCAGCAGCGTCGCGAGCATGGTCGAACTGGCGCGCCATTGACTGTCGGACGTGCTCGGCGTTTGGGCCTGTGCGGTGAGGGCGGCGGTCGTGCCGGCGAGCGTGAGCGCAGCGGTGGTTGCAGCAAGCGCGACGGTGCGGAACGTCATTAAGGAACCTCCTCGAAGTTGCGACGGAATTGCGGAAGGAAGCCTGTCAGGTCCCGCATCGTGGACGCGCGTTGAACCTCCGGAGAGAACTTGCCAGACTTGCTTCGGGCGCTATTCTCTCAAGAGACGGAGCTGCCAACGAAACCGGCGGCGCTTCACTACCCATACTCTGCGACGCTGCTGCTCGTCGTTCGTTCCATCGGTCGCGATGAACGGACCGAACCCAGCGCTGGGCATTTCCCACACTTCGTCAGCAATTCTTGCGCCGCCATCGGTGACGTGCCACAGGGGTATTAGATTCAGCGATGCCAGATAAGATGGAGCGGTCGTAGCAAGTTGCGCTAGCGCTCGCATGCGACCGTGCCGTTTCGACCGCGTTATTTGATGCCATCCCTATCGAATGCGAAACGAATCGCAAGTCAATGCCGTGCGGCAGATTCCACGCAGCGTGTGGGTCCTAGGATGTGTGAGTCTTTTCATGGACATCTCATCCGAAATCATCCACAGCCTGCTGCCGATGTTTTTGATGGCAGGCCTAGGCGCAGGCGCCGGCGCGATTGGGGTCATCGAGGGCATCGCGGAGGCCACGGCCCAAATCGTCAAGGTGTTTTCGGGGACGCTAAGCGACTACCTCGGCAACCGAAAGTGGCTTGCCGTAACCGGGTATGCGCTCGGCGCGATGAGCAAGCCGCTTTTTGCCATTGCGTCGTCGGTGGGAGTCGTGGTGACGGCGCGCGTCATCGATCGCGTTGGTAAAGGCATTCGTGGTGCGCCTCGCGATGCGCTCATTGCCGATGTCACGCCGCAGCACCTGCGTGGGGCGGCCTTCGGTCTGCGCCAATCCCTCGATACGGTCGGTGCGTTTCTCGGACCGCTGCTGGCGGTTCTCATCATGCTGATCTGGGCAGACAATTTTCGGCTTGCGTTCTGGCTTGCCGTCATTCCCGGCGTGCTCGCGGTCGCGCTGTTGGCGTTCGGTATCACGGAGCCTGAGCACGAGTCTGTTGCCAAAAGAAACAACCCAGTGCGGTGGCAGAGTCTCAAGGACCTTGGTTTGGACTACTGGTGGGTCGTAGGGATAGGGGCTGTGTTCGCGTTGGCGCGATTCAGCGAGGCTTTTCTGGTTCTTCGTGCGATGGGCAGCGGTGTACCGATTGCGCTCGTTCCGCTGGTCATGGTGGCAATGAATGTGGTCTACGCGCTGTCCGCTTATCCGTTCGGGAAGCTCGCGGACACGATGCGTCATACGCGGCTGCTAATCGGTGGTCTGATCGTGTTGATCGGCGCCGACCTCGTGCTGGCACACGGCAGCCACTGGAGCATGGTCGTCGTCGGGGTAGCGCTTTGGGGGCTGCACATGGGGATGACGCAAGGCCTGCTCGCCACGATGGTCGCGCACACGGCGCCAGCGCATTTGCGTGGGACTGCGTTTGGTTTCTTCAATCTGCTGAGCGGCGTCGTGACGCTGGTTTCGAGCGTTATCGCAGGCCAGTTGTGGGAACGTGTGGGTGCAGCCATGACGTTTTATGCGGGTGCGGCCTTCGGGCTGATGACCGTCGTGGCGCTTCTCTTTCACCCGACACCGGCCGGATCGGGTAACGACCTGAGTTGACGTGGCAGCGGTGAAAAACAAAAAAGCCGCTGTCCTTGTGGGACAGCGGCTTTTTCTTGAAGCTGGTGGCGAATCAGGGACTCGAACCCCGGACCTGCGGATTATGATTCCGTCGCTCTAACCGACTGAGCTAATTCGCCGAAAGAAGCGAGATTATGCTGGGGCAACCGGAGGCTGTCAACCCCCGGCGCACAACTTTTTCAGATAGCCCAGACTGGCGGTCCGCTCAATCTTTTGCGTAGATATCCGAGTCCTTGGTTTCGCGCACGAACAGCATGCCGATCACGAAGGTGATCACCGCGATGATGATCGGATACCAGAGCCCCGAGTAGATGTTGCCCCGCGCCGCGACGATCGCGAACGCGGTCGCCGGCAGGAAGCCGCCGAACCAGCCATTGCCGATGTGATACGGCAGAGACATCGACGTATAACGGATGCGCGTTGGGAACATCTCGACCAGCATCGCCGCGATCGGACCGTAGACCATCGTTACGTAGATCACGAGGATCGTCAGGACCACGATGCTCATCGGCCAGTTGATCTGAGCCGGATCGGCCTTCGGCGGGTAGCCGGCAGCCTTCAGCGTTGCGGCGAGCGTCTTCTCGAAGGCCTTGGCTTGCTCCTTCGCATCCGGGGCGCGGCCGTCGAACGTGTTGACGACCGTATCACCCACGCGGATCTGCGCGATCGTGCCGGCCGGCGCCGCGACGTTGTCGTAGTTCAGGCCGGCTCGCGACAGCGCGCCCTTGGCGATATCGCACGAGGTCACGAACTTAGCCGTGCCCACCGGGTTGAATTGGAACGAGCACTCGGCCGGATCAGCGATCACGACGATCGGCGACTTCGCGGTCGCGGCTTCGAGCGCCGGGTTCGTGTAGTGCGTGAGCGCCTTGAACAGCGGGAAGTACGTCAGCCCGGCGATCAGCAGCCCGGCCATGATGATCGGCTTGCGGCCGATGCGATCCGACAGCGAGCCGAAGAACAGGAAGAACGGCGTGCCGATCAGCAGCGCGAGCGCGATCATGATGTTGGCGCTCGAACCGTCGACCTTCAGGGTCTGCGTGAGGAAGAACAACGTGTAGAACTGGCCCGTGTACCACACGACAGCCTGGCCGGCCGTCAGGCCGAGCAGCGCGAGAATCACGACCTTCAGGTTCTTCCACTGGCCGAACGCTTCGGAGAGCGGCGCCTTCGAGGTCTTGCCTTCGGCCTTGATGCGCTCGAACACCGGCGACTCGTGCAGTTGCAGACGAATCCACACGGACACCGCGAGCAGCAGGATCGACACGACGAACGGAATGCGCCAGCCCCAGGCGCCGAACGAGTCTTCGCCCATGAAAGTGCGCACGCCGAGGATCACGAGCAGCGACAGGAACAGGCCGAGCGTTGCGGTGGTCTGGATCCACGCGGTGTAGAAGCCGCGGCGGTTCGCCGGCGCGTGTTCGGCCACGTAGGTCGCGGCGCCGCCGTACTCGCCGCCGAGCGCGAGACCCTGCAGCAGACGCATCGCGATGAAGATCACCGGCGAAGCGATGCCGATCGCCGCATAGCCCGGCAGGAAGCCGACGAGGAACGTCGACAGGCCCATGATGATGATCGTGATCAGGAACGTGTACTTGCGCCCGACCATGTCGCCGAGCCGCCCGAATACGATCGCGCCGAATGGCCGCACCGCGAAGCCCGCGGCGAAGCTGAGCAGCGTGAAAATGAACGCCGCGGTCGGATTGACGCCGGAAAAGAAGCTCTTGCTGATGAAGGCCGCAAGCGAGCCGGCCAGATAAAAGTCGTACCACTCGAAAACCGTACCCAGCGACGATGCGAAGATCACCCGCTTCTCATCGCGCGTCATCGGCGCGTGCGAGAGTTGCCCGCCAACGGTAGCCATATGTCGTCTCCAATATTGATATAAACACGGATCGCCAGCGCAGGCGTCCCCGTGCAACCGATTATTGGAGTGGAAACTTACGGCGTTCTGACTCGACGCCAAAACCTGGGGTAGTCCGGTAAACCGGCGAACAGGCGATCAATTTCGGTCAATGTGCGGCGAAATTTGCGCGATCCGCGCTGAAATATCTCAAAAACACGCTGACGGTCAAGCTGATGATCCGGTCGTGTTAGGGTAAGTCCCGCCCCCGTTCGAGCACCTGCAAGCTGACACGCACCAGGGTGCCGGCGAGCCGCGGCGACTCCTGGTAGACGTTGTCGTCGATGGCGAGCTCGCCGCCGTGCATCGCCGCGATCTCGCGCACGATCGCGAGACCGAGGCCGCTGCCGTCGCCCTCGCGGCCCAGAATCCGGTAGAAGCGCTCGACCACGCGCGAGCGCTCGCTGGCCGGAATGCCGAGCCCGGTGTCCTCGACTTCCAGATGCACGAGCCGCGCCGGGGCGTCGTGGCGCACGCGCACGGTGATGCGGCCGCCCGCCGGCGTATAGCGGATCGCGTTGTCGATCAGATTCGACAGCATTTCGCGCAGCATCACCGGATTGCCAGCGACTTCGACCGGCTCGTCGGGTGCTTCGTAGCCGAGGTCCATCTGCTTTGCGAGCGCGGCCTGCACCCATTCGCGCACCGCGCTGCGGGCGAGCTCGCCGAGTTCGACCGGCGTGAAGATCTGCCCCGACCGACGGTTCTCCGCGCGCGCGAGCGCGAGCAGCTGTGTGACGAGCCGCGCGGCGTGCTCGGAACTGGTCGCGATCTGTTCGAGCGAGCGATGCACCTCGGCCGACGCGTTCTGGCGCAGCGCAAGCTCGGCCTGCGTGCGCAGGCCGGCGAGCGGCGTTTTCATCTGATGCGCGGCGTCGGCGATGAAGCGCTTTTGCAGCTCCATGTTCTGTTCGAGGCGCGTGAGCAGATCGTTGAACGACGTGACGAGCGGCTCGATTTCCGGCGGCGCGCGGCGCGCTTCGAGCGGCGACAGATCGTCCGGCCGGCGCGCGCGGATATGCGCCTGCAGCGCATGCAGCGGTTCCAGCCCGCGCGACAGCCCGAACCACACGAGCAGGATCGCAAGCGGCAGGATCACGAACTGCGGCAGGATCACGCCCTTGATGATGTCGTTGGCGAGCTGGCTGCGCTTGTCGAGCGTTTCGGCGACCTGCACCAGCACGGGCTGCGCGCCCGGCGTCTGCGGAAACTCGACGGTCGTATACGCGACGCGGATGTCATTGCCGCGCAGCACGTCGTCGCGGAATTCGACGAGGCCCGGTGGCGGGCGGTCCTCCTCGTGCGGCAGCGGCATGTCGCGCTCGCCGGCCACCAGCTCGCCGCGCGTGCCGAGCACCTGAAAGAACACGCTGTCGACGTTGTCGGCGCGCAGGAAATCGCGCGTCGACTCGGGCAGCGACAGCTCCGCGACGCCATTGACCGGATGGATCTGGCGCGCGAGCACATAGGCGTCGGTTTCGAGCGCGCGGTCGAACGGGCCGTTCGCGATCGACTTCGCGACCAGATAGGTGACCGCGAGGCTCATCGGCCACAGCAGCAGCAGCGGCGCGAGCATCCAGTCGAGAATCTCGCCGAACAGGGAGCGCGGACGCGCTTCGGCGGCGGCTTCGGTTTCGTCGGGCGGGGCGAACGGGTTGGCGTAGCGCGCGTCGCGCGCCTCGTCGAGGTCCGCCGCGTGCGCCGTGGCGCGATCAGCGCGTGCGGACATCGCTGGCCTCTATTTGTAGTGATGGCTCGCCGGCATCGCGGCAGACGACGGCGCGGTGGATGGTGGTGCTGCTTGTGCCGTTTGTGCTGCTTGTGCCGTTTGCGGCTCGGAGCCGGCAGCGGCGGCGGGCGTGTTCGCATTTGCCGGCGGCGCCGCTTTTTCGAGGCAGTAGCCGAGCCCGCGCACGGTGATGATGCGCACGCCGCTCGGCTCGATCTTCTTGCGCAGCCGGTGCACGTAGACTTCGATCGCGTTGTTGCTGACTTCCTCGCCCCATTCGCACAGATGGTCGACCAGTTGCTCTTTCGAGACCAGCCGGCCGATCCGTTGCAGCAGCACTTCGAGCAGACCGAGCTCGCGCGCGGACAGATCGATCACCTGGTCATTGACATAGGCGATGCGGCCCACCTGATCGAACGACAGTGAGCCATGCCGCACGACGGTCGGGCCACCGCCGGCACCGCGCCGCGTCAGCGCGCGCACGCGGGCTTCGAGTTCGTTCAGCGCGAAGGGCTTGGCCATGTAATCGTCGGCGCCGAGGTCGAGGCCTTTGACGCGTTCGTCGACACTGTCTGCGGCGGTCAGGATCAGCACGGGCAGGTTCGAATTGCGCGCGCGCAGGCGGCGCAGCACCTCGAGCCCGGACATGCGCGGCAGGCCCAGATCGAGGATCAATAGGTCGAACGTCTGCATTGACAACGCGGTATCGGCTTCTACGCCGCTTTTGACGTGATCGACCGCATAGGCCGATTGGCGGAGTGATCGAACCAGACCGTCCGCGAGTATGCTGTCGTCTTCGGCAATCAGAATTCGCATGGTGCGCCAGCCTGGCTTTGCCGGCACCGTGGGGCTTGCCCCGGCGCGCAGCGGTCTCCGAACATTATTGTGGGTAGTGGGGGTGACGCGACAGTAAAAATGCGCGTTCGCATCATAATCGCGCTTGCCAAAACCACTGTTTTTTTATACAGTGTCTGCGTTTCGTGTGATGTCCTGCAGGCTCCGCTCAATTCGAGTGAAACCACGGGTGCACACCTGCCTCAGACGCCGTTCATCATAGCAAAGGACGATTCATGGAAGAAAGCAAGAAAGGCTCGGCTGGACTGACTGCTGAAAAGAGCAAGGCTCTCGCCGCCGCGCTCGCGCAGATCGAAAAGCAGTTCGGCAAAGGGTCGGTCATGCGGCTCGGCGCAGGTGAGGCAGTCGAAGACATCCAGGTGGTCTCCACCGGATCGCTCGGCCTCGACATCGCACTGGGCGTCGGCGGATTGCCGCGCGGCCGCGTGGTCGAAATCTACGGTCCGGAATCGTCCGGTAAAACCACGCTGACGCTGCAGGTCATCGCCGAAATGCAGAAGCTCGGCGGCACCGCGGCGTTCATCGACGCGGAACACGCGCTGGACATTCAATACGCGGGCAAGCTCGGCGTGAACGTCGCCGACCTGCTGGTCTCGCAGCCGGACACCGGCGAACAGGCGCTCGAAATCGCCGACGCGCTGGTGCGCTCGGGCTCGATCGACATGATCGTGATCGACTCGGTCGCGGCGTTGGTGCCGAAGGCGGAAATCGAAGGCGAAATGGGCGACTCGCTGCCGGGTCTGCAGGCGCGTCTGATGTCGCAGGCACTGCGCAAGCTGACCGGCACGATCAAGCGCACGAACTGCCTCGTGATCTTCATCAACCAGATCCGCATGAAGATCGGCGTGATGTTCGGCAACCCGGAAACCACCACGGGCGGTAATGCGCTGAAGTTCTACGCGTCGGTGCGTCTGGACATTCGCCGCATCGGTTCGATCAAGAAGAACGACGAAGTGATCGGCAACGAAACGCGCGTGAAGGTCGTCAAGAACAAGGTGTCGCCGCCGTTCCGCGAAGCGATCTTCGACATCCTGTACGGCGAGGGGATCTCGCGTCAGGGCGAAATCATCGACCTCGGCGTGCAGGCGAAGATCGTCGACAAGGCTGGCGCATGGTACAGCTACAACGGCGAGCGGATCGGTCAGGGCAAGGACAACGCGCGTGAATTCCTGCGCGAAAATCCAGACATCGCTCGCGAAATCGAAAACCGTATCCGCGAATCGCTGGGCGTCACCGCGATGGCGGACGCCGTGACTGGCGCGGACGCTGAAGTCGCGGACGAAGAAGAGTAAGCATCACGTGATACGCAAAGGCCGGCCGCTGTCCGGTTCCAACTCTGGACCCTGTCCGGACGGCCCGCGCGACACCGCGGATGGATCGCCTGATTCCGGCGATCCATTCGATCCATTCGAATCGTTCGACGCACACGACCGCGCCTCAGGCCGCGGGCCGCAGCGTACACGGTCTGTATCCCCTGCAGCATCGTCCAGCCCGGATTCCTCCGGGCGCGATTCCCAACCCCCCTCCGAAGTCACCTACAGCCGCTCGCGTCGCCAGGCCGGCGAAGCGAAGCCGGGGCAGGCCGACCAGGACGACAGCAGAAAATCCCAACGCCCAGCCCGTTCGCTGAAAGCACGGGCGCTCGGCTATCTGTCGCGTCGCGAATATAGCCGCGCCGAACTCGCGCGCAAGCTGAAGCCCTACGTCGAGGAAACCGATTCGCTCGACACGGTGCTTGACTCGCTGGAAGCCGAAAACTGGCTATCGGACTCGCGCTTCGCGGAAAGTCTGGTTCACCGGCGCGCATCGCGGCTCGGCACGAGCCGCATTCTCGGTGAACTGAAGCAGCACGCGCTGAACCCGGCGCTCGTCGAAGAGGCGAGTGCGCAATTGCGTGAAACCGAACTCGCGCGCGCCCAGGCGGTCTGGCGCAAGAAGTTCGGCCAGCTGCCGCAAACCCCGGCCGAGCGCGCGAAGCAGGCGCGCTTCCTCGCGTCGCGCGGCTTCTCCGGCGCGACGATCGGCAAGATCCTGAAGGGTATCGACGACATCTGGGACGGCGACTAGCAAGTCAGCCCTGACGGCCGCCGATTGCCACGCCGTAACCCGGCTCGAGGCCATGCGCAATCGGGGCTGTCCCAAACACCCCTTATGCTAAAATCCGGAGGTTTTCCAATCCGGCCTTTCCTTCCCGCATGTCGCTCTCCCCGCCAGTGTCCCGTCAGTTGCGCCAT
This sequence comes from Paraburkholderia sp. BR14374, assembly GCF_040948685.1. NCBI lineage: Bacteria > Pseudomonadati > Pseudomonadota > Betaproteobacteria > Burkholderiales > Burkholderiaceae > Paraburkholderia > Paraburkholderia sp. BR14374. Next base: position 188,543 of record NZ_JBFPKF010000005.1, read on the forward strand.
CGTCGCGCAATCAGAGCGGAAGCTTACGAGCGAGCCGATGGCCTGTGGGATGTGGAAGCGTGCCTGACCGACGAAAAGCCTCGCGATGTGGCGCTTCCGTCGGGAATCCGGCCCAATGGTCAGCCGATCCATGAACTCTGGCTTCGCATCACCATCGATCGCAAGCTCAACGTCGTCGACGCCGAGGCGTCGTCCGACTGGGTGCCCTATCCAGGGTTATGCCAGGCCAGCAATCCCGCCTACCGTGCCCTCATCGGGCTCAATCTGTTCCACAACTTCCGTCGCGATGCTGCCCGTTTGCTGGCCGGCACGGCCGGTTGCACGCATCTCACCGAGCTGTGCGCGATGCTGCCGACCGCCGCGATCCAGGCGTTCGCCGGCGAAGTGTGGAACACCGATGAAGGCACGCCGGGTGCGAACGCGGGTTCGGGAGACGAATCGTCTAACGGCACAGGCGAGCATTCCAACGACAAGCCGCCATTCCAGCTGGGACGCTGCCATGCGCTGCGTTTCGACGGCGAGGCGGTGAAACAGTTTTATCCGCGCTGGTATGGCCACGCACCGCGTCCGGCGGAACGCGCGGCCTCGTCGGACGACGCGGCGACCCGCGCACGAAGCGGCGAGGCATCGGCCTGAACGGCGGCAAAACGGAATCGAAGTTCTATCCAACTCTCAGACTGAAGGGAATCACGCATGAAGATTCACGAGTACCAGGGTAAGGAAATCCTGCGGAAATTCGGCGTCGCGGTACCGCGCGGCAAGCCGGTCTTCTCGGTGGACGATGCGGTCAAGGCCGCTGAAGAGCTCGGCGGCCCGGTGTGGGTCGTCAAGGCTCAGATCCACGCAGGTGGCCGTGGCAAGGGTGGCGGCGTCAAGGTCGCCAAGTCGCTGGAACAGGTTCGCGAGTACTCGAACCAGATCCTCGGCATGCAGCTCGTCACGCACCAGACCGGTCCGGAAGGCCAGAAGGTCAACCGTCTGCTGATCGAAGAAGGCGCTGACATCAAGAAGGAACTGTATGTCGGTCTCGTGATCGATCGCGTTTCGCAGAAGATCGTCGTGATGGCGTCGAGCGAAGGCGGCATGGACGTCGAAGAAGTCGCGGAAAAGACGCCTGAGCTGATCCACAAGGTTGCAGTCGATCCGTCGACCGGCCTGAAGGACTCGGAAGCAGACGACCTCGCGAAGAAGATCGGCGTGCCCGACGCTTCGATCCCGCAAGCCCGCGCAATCCTGCAAGGCCTGTACAAGGCATTCTGGGAAACCGACGCATCGCTCGCCGAAATCAACCCGCTGATCCTGACCGGCGACGGCAAGGTCATCGCACTCGACGCGAAGTTCAACTTCGACTCGAACGCGCTGTTCCGTCACCCGGAAATCGTCGCTTACCGCGATCTGGACGAAGAAGATCCGGCTGAAATCGAAGCGTCGAAGTTCGACCTCGCGTACATCTCGCTTGACGGCAATATCGGCTGCCTCGTGAACGGCGCTGGCCTCGCCATGGCAACGATGGACACCATCAAGCTGTTCGGCGGCGAACCGGCGAACTTCCTCGACGTCGGCGGTGGCGCGACGACCGAGAAGGTCACCGAAGCGTTCAAGATCATGCTGAAGAACCCGAACCTGACCGCGATTCTGGTCAACATCTTCGGTGGCATCATGCGCTGCGACGTGATCGCGGAAGGCGTGATCGCGGCGTCGAAGGCCGTGTCGCTGAAGGTGCCGCTCGTGGTCCGCATGAAGGGCACGAACGAAGACCTGGGCAAGAAGATGCTCGCTGAATCCGGCCTGCCGATCATCTCGGCGGACAGCATGGAAGAAGCGGCTCAGAAGGTCGTCGCGGCTGCTTCGGGCAAGGCGTAAGCCACCTGTCTACGGCGCATTTACCAGCTCATTTGCCAAAATGACGAGTGGCGGCGCGCGAGCGACACAGGCGTGAAGCATCGCGCCGCGTGGCGCTACCGCGCGACGCCAAACGAACAGAGGTCAATACATGTCGATTCTGATCAACAAAGACACCAAGGTCATCACGCAGGGCATCACCGGCAAGACCGGTCAGTTCCACACGCGTGCTTGCCGTGAATACGCAAACGGCCGCGAAGCGTACGTCGCGGGCGTGAACCCGAAGCGCGCCGGCGAAGATTTCGAAGGCATCCCCATCTACGCGAGCGTCGCTGAAGCCAAGGCTGAAACGGGTGCGACCGTGTCGGTGATTTACGTTCCGCCGGCAGGCGCTGCTGCTGCAATCTGGGAAGCCGTCGAAGCCGACCTGGATCTCGCAATCTGCATCACGGAAGGCATCCCCGTCCGCGACATGATCGAGATCAAGGACCGTATGCGTCGCGAAAACCGCAAGACGCTGCTGCTCGGACCGAACTGCCCGGGCACGATCACGCCGGACGAGCTGAAGATCGGCATCATGCCGGGTCACATCCACCGCAAGGGCCGCATCGGCGTCGTGTCGCGTTCGGGCACGCTGACGTATGAAGCAGTCGGCCAGCTGACCGCGATCGGCCTCGGCCAGTCGTCGGCAGTCGGTATCGGCGGCGACCCGATCAACGGTCTGAAGCACATCGACGTGATGAAGATGTTCAACGACGATCCGGATACGGACGCCGTCATCATGATCGGCGAAATCGGCGGTCCGGACGAAGCGAACGCTGCCGAGTGGATCAAGGGCAACATGAAGAAGCCGGTGGTTGGCTTCATCGCTGGCGTCACGGCGCCTCCGGGCAAGCGCATGGGCCACGCCGGCGCGCTGATCTCGGGCGGTGCGGACACCGCCGAAGCGAAGCTGGAAATCATGGACGCATGCGGTATCAAGGTCACGAAGAACCCGTCGGAAATGGCGCGTCTTCTGAAGGCGATGCTGTAAATCGAATTCGCGTGCCGTGGGCGCGCGATTTTGATACGCTTTCGAAGTCCTTTCGTGAGCGAGCGGTCCCGAAAAGCGGGGGAGTGCAGACTCCCCCGCTTTTTTTCGTCCGTGCTCGCGCCGTGTTTCTGTCCGCCCGGTCGATTTTTTCTTATTCTTTTTCCATGCTGGAATTCTTCACGACGCTCAATTGGGGCGCGGTCTTTCAGATCATCGTCATCGACGTTCTGCTCGGCGGCGATAACGCGGTCGTCATTGCGCTCGCCTGCCGCAAACTGCCGCAGTCGGAGCGCATGCGCGGCATCGTGTGGGGAACCGCCGGCGCGATCCTGCTGCGCGTCGTGCTGATCGCGTTCGCGGTCGCGCTGCTCGACGTGCCGTTCCTGAAGTTCGCGGGCGGGTTGCTGCTGCTGTGGATCGGTGTGCGCCTGCTCGCGCCCGCGCACGACGTTCACGACAAGGTGAAGCCGGCCGACAAGCTGATCCCGGCGGTGAAGACGATCATCATCGCGGACGCGGTGATGAGCGTAGACAACGTGATCGCGATCGCCGGCGCTGCCGAAGCCGCGGAGCACGAGCACCGATTGGCTCTGGTTATCTTTGGCCTCGTCGTGAGCATTCCGCTGATCGTGTGGGGCAGCCAGCTGATTCTGAAGCTGCTCGATCGCTTTCCGGGCATCTTGCTGTTCGGTGCGGGTCTGCTCGGCTGGATCGCGGGTGGCCTGATGGTCAACGACCCGGCCGGCGACCGCTGGCCGATCCTCGATACGCCCGTCGCCGAATACGGGATGAGCATCGCGGGCGCGCTGTTCGTCGTGATCGTCGGTTATCTGTTGAAGCGCCGCAACGCGAAACGCGCGGCGGTGTGAGCACGGCATTGACGGTGCGCCGCTGCCTAAGCCGTGATGCCGTCCGAATGCAACCCTGGCCATCCGGCTGACTGTGACGCGCGAGCGTCGCTCGCTACGATTGAAACGCCTGTTCCCGATCCACGGGCCAGGCGTTTCTCGTATCAGGAGTCTGCCGATGATCGTTACCTTGCCATATTCCCCTTACTCCCAATCGACCCAATTCTCGCGCAGGTCACGCCGCGCACGGTGGCGCGAGAATTGGTTCGCGCGCCTTTGCCGGCGCTGCGGCGTCGGCTTCACGTTGATCGAGTTGATGATCGTGCTGGCGATCGTCGGCGTGATCGCGGCCTACGCGATTCCCGCGTATCAGGACTATCTGGCGCGCAGCCGGGTCGGCGAGGGCTTGTCGCTCGCGGCGTCGGCGCGGCTCGCGGTGGCCGAAAACGCCGCGAGCGGCAACGCGTTCAGCGGCGGTTATGCGTCGCCGCCTGCCACACGCAACGTCGAGTCCATCCAGATCGACGACGACACCGGCCAGATCACGATCACGTACTCGACGCGCGTCGCGCAGGCCGGCGCGAACACGATGACGCTGGTGCCCTCGGTGCCGGACAACGCCGATGCGCCGAGCGCACGCGTCGCGTTGAGCAAGGGCACGGTGCAGACCGGTGCGCTGACGTGGGAATGCTTTGCGAGCGGCAAGAGCGCGTCGTCGTTGCCGGCGCCGGGGTCGGGGCCGATGCCGGGTGAAGCGCCGACGCTCGCCGCGAATCTGGCGCCGCCCGAGTGCCGTTCGTAAGGGCCAGATGAACGAGCGAACGAGGCGACGGTCGAGCGCTGACCGGACGACTCGTAGCCACAACGTGAAGGGCTGATTTGCAGCCTATTTCGGCCGAACCGGCGCACAGTGCAACGAAATTTTTGTATAGTGCGCCGGTTGCTGACGCCCACCGTTGATTCGATGCCCACCCCTTTCGCGCGCTACCTGTCTCTCGTACTGCTGGCTCTTGCGTTGATCCTCCCCTATGCGGTTGCCAACCATACGTATCCGATCCCAACTTTCTATGCCGAATTCACCTCGCTCGGGCTGTATCTGCTGACCGGGGTGGCCGTCGTGCTGATGGTCGTGACCACGCGGCCGCGCGTGAGCTTCGCGTCGCCCACGGTCGCGCTCGTGCCCTTGCTGTTCGGCCTCGTGCTGGTAGTGCAGACCTTCGTGCTGCCGGTCGCGAAGCCGTCGATGAACTGGCTCGGCGCGGGCTTCCTGCTCGCTGCGTGGATGGCCGTGCACGTGGGCTATGGCTTCGCGCGCGTGAAACTCGACGAGACCGCGTTGCGCTGGGCGGCGGGGGCGTTGATCGTCGGCGGTCTGTTCGCGGTGTTCAGCCAGGTGATCCAGCTGTTTCACCTCGAAACGCGTGTGGCGCCGCTCGTCGTTGCGTACAACCTCACCGTCGATCGCCGGCCGTTCGGCAACATGGCGCAGGCGAACCACCTTGCGACCTATATCGCGTTCGCGATGGCGGGCGCGCTGTACCTCGTGCAGACGCGCCGCATCGCGCTGCCTATCTGGCTGCTCGTGTCGACGATTTTCTCGGTCGGCCTCGCGCTGACCGTGTCGCGCGGTCCGTGGCTCCAGATGGGTGTGATCGTCGTGGCCGGCTTCTGGATGGCGTTCGCGCAGACCCGCAACGAACCGCAATCGCGCCGTAGCAACCGTGACTGGCTGGTGCCGATCGCGCTCGCGGTGCTGTTTTTCGTGGTCAATGCGGTGATTCGCTGGGCCAATGCGCGCTTTCACCTCGAACTCGGGCAGTCGGCGGCCGAGCGCTTCCAGGATGCCGGCCAGATCGCGCCGCGCATCGCGCTATTGAAATACGGCTGGACGATGTTCAAGCAGCATCCGCTGCTCGGCGTCGGCTGGGGCGAATTCCCGAGCTATCAGTTTGAGCTCGTCAGGCAACTGGGCGGTGTCGAAATCGCCAACAACTCGCATGACATCTTCGTCGATCTGCTCGCCAAAACCGGTCTGATCGGTCTAGGAATCGTGCTCGTGGGTCTCGTCGCGTGGCTCGTGCGTGTCGTGCGTGCGCCGCAAAGTGCCACGCGCGTGTTCGGCATCGCGCTGATCGGCGTGCTGACGATGCATGCGCTCGTCGAGTATCCGCAGCAGTACATGTTCTTCCTGTTGCCCGCGATGTTCGTGTTCGGCCTGCTCGAAACGCGGCCGTTGCGCGCGGTGCCCGCGAATCTGTCGCTCGGCGCGTTCGCGGTCGTGGTATTCGGCGGACTCGCCGCGCTGTATCCGATCTATCGCGACTATGCGCGTGCCGAGGTGCTGTACTACGGCCAGCGTCCAGCCGAACAGTACAGCGCCGCCCCGTCGTTCATGTTCGGCGCGTGGGGCGAATACGGTCTCGCGACGCTGCAGCCGATGAATCCGCTGAACCTGCAACGCAAGCTCGCGATGCACAAGCAGGCGATCGCGCTGTTGCCGGGCGAAACCGTGCTGCGTCGCTACGCGGTGCTGCAGGCGCTGACTGGCGATACCGCGGCGGCGCTCGATACGGTCGAACGCTTGCGGATTTTCGCCGAGGAGCTGAAGGACTGGCCCGCGCAGCTCGGCTATCTGTACCAGCTCGTCGACGAGCAGAAGTCGCTCGCGGGCTTCAAGGAGCAGTTGGTGAAGCGCTACGGCACGCCGGCAGCCGATGCGGTACCGGACGACGACAGCGACGAAGATTGATCGAACCGCGGAGGCTCATGCATGCTCGCGCCAAGGCAGGTCTCCGCGCCTCGAAGTTCAAAGCTCTGAATATTTGGCGGCGGTGCCTTTCGCCTTGTCGACGGGGTAGCGCGCTTCGTTCAGCTGCAGTTTTTCCGCTGCCGCGTCAACGAGATCGAAGCCCGCGGTATGGGCCACCAGCAGCAGGTACATGAAGACGTCGGCGCACTCGTGCCGGAGGTTCGTCGATTGCTCGGGATCGCTGAGCAGCGTGTCGATCTGCGCGTCGGACTTCCATTGAATCGTCTCCAGAAGCTCGCCGGCTTCGATGCCGGTGGAGACGATCAGGTTGCGCAGCGTATGAAACTGCCGCCAGTCGCGCGCGTCGCGAAACGCCAGTAGCTGCGTGAGCAGTTCGTCGATGGTCATATTGCTACCCGGATAGTTGTCGATCCGCGCTTCAAGCTTGCGCGACCCAATCCCCCGATTTCCCGCCATGCTTCTCCATCACCTTCACATCGGTGATGGTCATGCCGCGATCCACCGCCTTGCACATGTCGTACACGGTCAGCAACCCGACCTGCACGGCGGTGAGCGCTTCCATTTCGACGCCCGTGCGTCCAAACGTCTCGACCTGGACCGTGCAGTGCACGCCGGGCATCTGCTCGTCGAGTTCGAAGTCGGCCTTCACGCGTGTCAGCGCGAGCGGATGGCACAGCGGAATCAGATCGGCGGTGCGCTTCGAGGCCTGGATCGCCGCTATCCGCGCGACGCCGATCACGTCGCCCTTTTTGGCGTTGCCGTCGCGGATTAGCGCGAGCGTGTCGGGCAGCATGCGGATCGAGCCACGCGCAATCGCGATGCGCCTCGTCTCCTGCTTGCCGCCGACATCCACCATATGCGCGTCACCAGACGCATCGAAATGAGTGAGTTCAGGCATGGTTGACTCCTTCAGAGGGCGCCTATCATAGCAGTGCGGCGTGGCCCCGAATCGTCGTGGCGACTGGTTACACTTGCGCTATGCCGTACCCTGCGTTTTGCCTCGTACGCGTCCTTCGACGCCCTTGCCCGCTATCTTAGTCCGGGCCACGGGCGACGTTTCTCGACTTCGTCAGACCGGCTTCGCGATGCATTCAAAACGATTCCTCGCTGCGTTGCTATCCGTCGCCCTCGCAATGCCGCCCGGCGCGTTTGCGCAATCGACCGGCGGGGCGGCCATCACGCCGGGAACCTCATCGTCCGAGGCGCCGCTCGTCAGCGGCCCGAGCGATGAGCATGCCGAGTCGATCCTGCCGCCCGACATCGCGCGCGGCGTGTTTGGCACCTACGGCGGCGCGCAGAGCCGTTTTTCCAATGGCGGCGCTAGCGGCAGCAATGGCGGCAAAACCGGCAGCAACGACTGGCGCGCGCCGATCGTCGCGCAGCAATTGCCCGATCTCGGCAGCGGCGGCGCCGGTTCGCTGACTCCACAGGCCGAACGCAAGCTCGGCGAGCGCGTGATGCGCGACATACGCCGCGACCCCGACTATCTCGACGACTGGCTCGTGCGCGACTACCTGAATTCGGTTGCCGCCAAGCTCGCGGCCGCGGCCAGCGCGCTGTACATCGGCGGTTATCGTCCGGATTTCGAACTTTTCGCGGTGCGCGACGCACAGATCAACGCGTTTTCGCTGCCGGGCGGTTTCATCGGCGTGAACACGGGGTTGATCGTGGCGACGCAGACCGAGTCCGAACTCGCGGCGGTGCTGGGTCACGAGATGGGGCACGTGCTGCAGCGGCACATCTCGCGGATGATCTCGAACGGCGAGCGCGGCGGCTACGCGGCGCTCGTCGGCGTGCTGTTCGGCGTGCTGGCAGGCGTACTCGCGCATAGCGGCGACCTCGGCAGCGCGATCGCGCTCGGCAGCGAGGCGTATGCGGTCGACAGCCAGTTGCGCTTCTCGCGATCGGCCGAGCAGGAGGCGGACCGCGTCGGCTTTCTGCTGCTCGCCGGCGCCGGCTACGATCCCTACGCGATGCCGACGTTCTTCCACCGGCTCGACCGCGCGGCGATGAACGAAAACGGCATTCCGGCCTACGCGCGCACGCATCCGCTGACCGGCGAGCGGATCGCCGACATGGAGGACCGCGCGCGCCGCGCGCCATACCGGCAGCCGCATCAAGACTCCGAGTACGGCTTCGTGCGGGCGCGCGCGGGTCTGTTGCAGGGCCATTCGCGCAGCGAATATGCGGATGAGATTTCGCGTTTGCGTTCGGAAATCGAGGACCGGACCGCGCTGAACGTCGCGGCGAACTGGTACGGCATCGCGTACGGGCAGATGCTGCTCGAGCGCTACGACGATGCGGCCGCCTCGCTCGCGAACGCGCGCGCGACCTTCGTCTCGGACGCGCGTGCGGAAGGCGAGCCCGAGCGCGATTCGCCGAGTCTCGACGTGCTCGCGACCGACATCGCGCGCAGTGCCGGTCACGCCGACGAAGCCGCGCGTCTCGCCGAGTTCGCGCAGAAGCGCTGGCCGCAGTCGAACGCGGCGATCGACATGCATATCAGCACGCTGCTGACGCTGCACCGTTTCACCGACGCCCAGGCGCTCGCGAAAAACGAAACCCGGGCGCACCCCGATCAACCCGCGTGGTGGCTGTATCTCGCGCAGGCGAGTGCGGGCAGTGGCGATGCGTTGACGCAGCATCGCGCGATGGCGGAGAAGTTCGCGCTGGAGGGCGCGTGGCCATCGGCGATCCGGCAGTTGAAGGACGCGCGCGACCTGAAGACGATCGGCTATTACGACCTCGCGACCGTCGACGCGCGTCTGCACGAGATGGAGAACCGCTACAAGGAGGAGCGGCTCGACGAGAAGGGGTAGGGTGGACGCCGGCGCACGCCGGCGCGTGCGTCAGACCTGCGCCGCCGCCGGGCTCGCGACGAAGCCGAAGCGCGCGGCCACCTGATCGCGTCGCACGCTTTCCAGCGGCAGTGAGAGTTGAGCGCTCCAGTGGAATGCGCCGCTCAATGAGCCATCGTCGGCGAGCGTCGCGTGATCGGAGAAGATCTCCAGGTCGTGATCGTGCAGCGCCGCAATGCGTGCCGGCTGCGAGCGATCGGCGAACAGAATGCCGCCGTCTTCATCGACGAACACCGCCGCCGGCTCGAACGCGCCGCCGCCCTGGTCGTGCAGCGCGAGCGTGCCATCCGCGCGTGCGGACAATCTGACCACCCACGGCGTGTAAGCGAGCTCGACATAAACCCGCTGCGGCCCGTTCTGGAAGTACCACTGCCCGCGCTCATCGGCCTCATAGTTCCGGTTGATGAAGCCCAGCAGCGCCTCGTGCCGGATCGGCACGCCGTGCGCGCCGCTCGCCTGGGCCGCTTCGTCGCGCATGCGCCAGTTGCCGCGCCGGTCGAGCATCAACCAGCCGGTGCAACTCGGCACGTTCGGCCATTTGACGAGCGACTGTTTGACGATGTCATCCATGATCGACGTGTCGCTCCAGATAGCCGAACACGCGCCGCGACAGCCAGTCGATGCGGCCCGGGAACGGCCCGGTCATGAAACCCGCATGGCCGCCGTGCTCAGGCTGATAAAGCTCGACCGCCGCCGACACCTCGTGTCGCGACGGCAGCGCTTCGGCCGGCAGGAACGGGTCATTGCGCGCGTTGAGCACCAGCGTCGGCACTTGAATGAGCGGCAGCAGCGGGCGGGTGGTTGCGGTGCTCCAGTAGTCGTCGGTATTGCGAAAGCCATGCAGCGGCGCGGTCACGACGTTGTCGAACTCGTACATCGTGCGGCTCGCGAGCATCGCGTCGCGATCGAACAGGCCCGGGAACTGCGCGAGCTTCTGGTTGGCCTTGTGTTTCAGCGTCTTCAGGAAGCTGCGCGTGTAGACGAGGCCGAAGCCTTGCGACAGCGCGCGGCCGCCCGCATGGACGTCGATCGGTGTCGAAATCGCGGCGGCGGCGGCTACCACGTGCGCCGCATCGTCTTGCCGCTCGCCGAGCCAGCGCAGCAGCACGTTGCCGCCGAGCGACACGCCCGCCGCGACCACCGGCCCTCGATGCGCGGCGCGCAGGCGGCGCAGGATCCAGTCGACCTCGTTGCTGTCGGCCAGATGATAGAAGCGCGGCAGCCGGTTCAGCGGGCCGCTGCAGCTGCGAAAGTGCGGCACCACGCCGTGCCAGCCGTATTCGCGCGCGGCGGCCATCAGCGCAACCGCGTAATGCGACGACGAACTGCCTTCGAGGCCGTGGAACAGCACGAAGAGCGGGGCGGTATCGGTGAGCGGAGTATCGTGCGCGACCCAGTCGAGATCGATGAAATCGCCGTCCGGCGTGTCCCAGCGCTCGCGCCGAAACGATACGGCGGGGCGGCGCGCGAACAGCGACGGGACGATCGTCTGCGCATGCCGGTTGGGCAGCCAGAGCGGCGCGCGGTACAGCAGCTCGACGGTCGCCTCGACGGCGGCCGCCACCTTGGCGGGGGCCGTACCGGAGGAAGCGGGTTTATGTGGCGTCGAACTCATACCGGCGGAAAAGCGAAAAAACGTGAGTCTGAATCTTTCGTGGTGCCGCGCGTCAGTGCAGCGGGCCCTGGCCATGCCGCATCTTGGTCGCGAACTGGCTGGCGGCCTCGTTCGGCATCGGGCTCGCGTGAATATGCGCAATGCGCCATTCGCCGCGTTCGTGGACCATTACGTAGGTGGTGAAGACCATCGCGGGCGTGGCGGTCGGATCGGTCGGACGATGCGCTTCGGCAATCGCATAGACGACGGTGCCGAGGCTGTCGTAGACGCGGATGTCGAGCGGCTCGATCGACACCGGCAGCGCTTCGAGCTGAGCCTGCAGGCCATTGCGGATGTTCTCGAGACCGTGCAGATGCGAGCCGTCCGCGCAGATGCAGCTGACGAACTCCTCGTCGATCCACAAACCCATCAAGCTGTCGATATTGACCTCGGCGACGGCCTGATAGTAGGCGTTCAGGGTATCGGCGGCGGCTTCGAAGATATGGGCAAAACGTGGCATGGCTTGTCAGTCTCTAGTGCGCGGCGCGCGGTTGCGGGTCAGCGGTAGCGGGACGGTCCAGAGCGCAGGACCATCGCCCCCGGCGTCAGCTTGCCCGTGCCGCAAGGCGCGAACATGACGCGACGCGCTCGGGGGCGTGCGGTGTTGCGTGCAAGTACCAGTCGGCTCAGCGCTGCGCGAGCAGCATGCCGCGCAAATCGCCGAAAACCTGCTCGGCGCTCAACTGCTTCAGGCAGTTCAGATGACCGAGCGGGCACTCGCGCTCAAAACAGGGGCTGCATTCGAGATGAAGCCATTGTACCTTCGCGAGCTCGGACAAGGGCGGGGTGTGGCGCGGATCGGTCGAACCGAAAACGGCCACGAGCGGGCGGCGCAGCGCGGCGGCGATGTGCATCAGGCCGGAGTCGTTGGTGACCACCGCGTTGGCCCGCGCGATCAGCGCGCAGGCCTCGCCGAGCGCGGTCTGGCCGCACAGGTTGCGCACGTTCGGCGCTTTTTCGGCGATCGCCTGCGCGAGCGGCGCGTCTTTCGGCGAACCGAGCGCGACGATCTGCGTGTACGGGAACGACTGGCCGACCATCTGCGCGAGCGCCGCGAAATGCTCGGGCGGCCAGCGCTTGGCGGGACCGTACTCGGCGCCCGGGCAGAACACCAGCAGCGGCACGCGGGTATCGAGGTTGAAGCGCGCGGATACGCGCGACGCCTCGTTCAGATCCGTGTCGAGACGCGGCATCGGCAGATCTTCGGGGACCTTGGCGCCGGGCGCGTAGGCGAGGGCGGCGTAGTGGCCGACCATCGGCGGCCGCGCGTCCTTGCGCGGATTCGCGTGACGCACGTTCAGCATGCCGTAGCGACTCTCGCCGGTGTAGCCGATGCGCAGCGGAATGCCCGCCAGCCACGGAATCAGCGCCGACTTGAACGAGTTCGGCAGCACGTAGGCCGCGTCGTAGCCGACGTCGCGCAGATCGCTCGACAGCTGCCAGCGGCGCAGCATCTGCAGCTTGCCGTGGGCGAGATCGGTCGCGTAGACGTCGCGGATTTCCGGCATGCGTTCGAGCACGGGGGCGACCCAGCTGGGCGCGACCGCGTCGATGACGATGCGCGGATGCAATTTCACGAGGCGCGCAAACAGCGGCTGCGCCATCAATGCGTCACCGATCCAGTTCGGTGCGATAACCAACGCGCGACGCATCAGAGTGGGTGTCCGGTGTCGATAACAAGCGCCGCGCGCGATGCGCGTGGCACTCGGATGGGTAAAAGGGGAAAGCGGAAAGCCGCGCGGCGCGAGGGCCTCGCGGGTCGTGCGATCGAGCCTGCGGCGCGGCGAGCGCGCGATCGAAAAGTCGCGCCTCGTGCCGCTGAAGCCGGCTTAGGACCGCTCGATGCGTGGGATCAATGACCCTTGATCACTTCGCCGTCGCGCAGCTTGTAGCGCGTGCTGCAATACGGGCAACGCGCTTCGCCGTGCGACACGTCGATGAACACGCGCGGATGCGCGCTCCAGCGTGGCATGGCCGGGTTCGGACAATATGCCGGCAGATCTTTTGCCGTCAGTTCGACCAGCGGCATTTCCTTGGTTTCGCTCATGACATTTTCTCGTTGTATGCGGGGTGCTTGCAGCGCGCCGCCGATGGGCGGCGCGGCGCATCTCGAAACGTCGCTCAGATTTTCGTGAGCCAGTGCGCGTACTTCTCGCTCTTGCCGTTCACGACGTCGAAGAAGGCGGACTGCAGCTTTTCGGTGATCGGGCCGCGCACGCCGGCGCCGATCTTGCGATTGTCGAGTTCGCGGATCGGCGTGACTTCGGCTGCCGTGCCGGTGAAGAACGCTTCGTCGCAGGTATAGACTTCGTCGCGCGTGATGCGTTTTTCGATCACCTGGATGCCCATGTCGCGCGCGAGCGTGATCACGGTGTCGCGCGTGATGCCGTCGAGGCACGACGACAGGTCAGGCGTATACAGCTTGCCGTTGTTGACGAGGAAGAAGTTCTCCCCCGAGCCTTCCGACACGTAGCCGTCGACGTCGAGCAGCAGCGCTTCGTCGTAGCCGTCGGCGATCGCTTCCTGGTTCGCGAGGATCGAGTTCACGTACCAGCCCGATGCCTTCGCGCGCACCATCGACACGTTCACGTGATGGCGCGTGAACGACGACGTCTTCACGCGAATACCCTTGGTGATGCCGTCTTCGCCGAGGTAGGCGCCCCACGGCCACGCGGCGATCGCGACGTGAATCGTGTTGCCCTTGGCCGACACGCCGAGCTTTTCCGAGCCGACCCAGATGATCGGGCGCAGATAGCACGTCTCGAGCTTGTTCTCGCGGACCACTTCGCGCTGCGCGGCGGCGAGCGTTTCATGGTCGAACGGCACGTCCATCTGGAAGATCTTCGCCGAGTTCAGCAGGCGCTTGGTGTGCTCCTGCAGGCGGAAAATCGCGGTGGCGCCGTCGGCCGTCTTGTAAGCGCGCACACCCTCGAACACGCCCATGCCGTAGTGCAGCGTGTGGGTGAGCACGTGGATTTTGGCATCGCGCCAGTCGATGAGCTTGCCATCCATCCAGATCTTGCCGTCGCGGTCGGCCATTGACATACGGTTCTCCAGCAGGTGCGTTATGAGGTGCGGCCATGAGCGCAGGACATAGCCGGGACCGCTATTTTAGCGTCTTTTGCACACACAACGGGCATTTGGGCGCACCCCGGGCGCTATAATCCAGCGCACGCATAAATCAACTCCGGATGCGCCAGCGGGTGGTCTCGCAAGCTGGCGCCGGCCCGGCCTTCTTGACGGCGTTCCCTGCGCCCGCAATCTTCGCCCGATGCTCGCTCGACTGTCCGACACCGATCGCCGCGCTTTTCGTGAAGGCGCGCGCGCCTATGCCCCCACGCTGATGGCAATTTTTTCCTGGGGCCTCGTGACGGGCATCGCGATGAGCAAGTCCGTGCTGACGCTGCCGCAGGCGCTCACGATGTCCCTGCTGTGCTACGCCGGTTCGTCGCAGCTGGCGGTGCTGCCGCTCCTCGCGGCGAAGCTGCCGGTGTGGACCGTGCTGCTTACCGCGGCGATGGTCAACACCCGCTTCGTGATCTTCAGCGTCGGCCTCGCGCCGCACTTCTCGTATCTGCCGATGTGGCGGCGCATCGTGCTCGGCTATTTCAACGGCGACGTGATCTATCTGCTGTTCGTCAAGAAGAGCTTTCCGACCGGCTACGTGCCGGGCAAGGAGGCGTACTTCTGGGGCATGGCGGTATCGAGCTGGCTGTCCTGGCAGGTGTCGTCGATCGTCGGCATCCTGCTCGCGAGCCTGATTCCGGACAACTGGGGGCTCGCGCTCGCCGGTACGCTCGCGCTGTTGCCCATCATGGTGTCGGCGGTCGCGACGCGCTCCACGCTGGCCGCGGTCAGCGTGGCCGCCATCGTGGCGCTGCTCGCGCTCGATCTGCCGTATCGGCTCGCGCTGCCGTTCGCGGTGATCGCGGCGATCGTCGCCGGCAGCGCAGCCGACCTGATGATCGAGCGCGCGGACCTGCGCCGCATCCGCGGCGTGAACGATCGCGCCGGAGATTCCCGATGACCTCAACGCAAATCTGGCTCGCCATCTTCGGCATGACCTTCGTCACCGCGCTCACGCGCGCGATGTTCCTGATCGGCGGCGAGCGCACGGTACTGCCGGCGCGCGTGCAGAAGATGCTGCGCTACGCGCCGGCCGCCGCGCTCGCCGCCGTGGTGGTGCCCGACGTGTTGACGACACCCGACGGACTGTCGTTGGCGGCTTCCAATCATGAGCTTTACGCGACCCTCGCCGGCCTCGGCTGGTTTTTGTGGCGCCGCACCATGCTCGGCACGATCGTGACCGGAATGGTCGTGTTCACGCTGATGCGCGTCTTCCTGTGATGGTCCGGCTCCAAGTGTGGAGATGATGCCGCGCCGCGCGGCAGCGACGGCCTCGCGGTCAAATACGCGAGATTCGCCGTGTCGCGGTCAGATGGCCGTTGGGATCAGTTAAAATGCCCTCTTCCGGGTTGAGCGCGCCCCCGCAAGGCGCCTGGTGCCGCGGCCGGCCGCCGGCGCCCGATCCCGCGGAGCCGTTGGGCCGAAGCGCCGGAGTTCGCCGCGTCTCGTCCCCGCGCGCTGTCCGCCACCGCCTTCTCATCAACTCGCATACTCAAGCCCATGAACAAGGTATTGCGTCTCTCCGACCTGATCGCCGAAGGCAAGCTGTCCGGCAAACGCGTGTTCATCCGCGCCGATCTGAACGTGCCGCAGGACGATCAAGGCAACGTCACCGAAGACACCCGCATCCGCGCTTCCGTGCCGGCCATCAAGGCCGCGCTCGACGCCGGCGCCGCCGTGATGGTCACCTCGCACCTGGGTCGCCCGACCGAAGGCGACTTCAAGCCGGAAGACTCGCTCGCGCCGGTGGCGAAGCGTCTCGCCGAGCTGCTAGGCCGCGACGTGCCGCTCGTCGCGAACTGGGTCGAAAACGGCGTGAACGTCGCGCCGGGCTCGGTCGTGCTGCTCGAAAACTGCCGCGTGAACAAGGGCGAAAAGAAAGATTCCGACGAGCTCGCGCAGAAAATGGCCAAGCTCTGCGATATCTACGTGAACGACGCGTTCGGCACCGCGCACCGCGCCGAAGCGACCACGCACGGCATCGCGAAATATGCGCCGATCGCCTGCGCGGGTCCGCTGCTCGCCGCTGAGCTCGAAGCGCTCGGCAAGGCGCTCGGCGCACCGAAGCGTCCGCTCGTGGCGATCGTCGCGGGTTCGAAGGTGTCGACCAAGCTGACCATCCTGAAGTCGCTTGCTGAGAAGGTCGACCAGCTGATCGTCGGCGGCGGCATCGCCAATACGTTCATGCTCGCGGCCGGCCTGAAGATCGGCAAGTCGCTCGCCGAAGCCGATCTCGTCGCCGAAGCGAAGGCGATCATCGACGCGGCCAAGGCCCGCGGCGCCTCGGTGCCGATTCCGACCGACGTGGTCACGGCCAAGGAGTTCTCGCCGACCGCGAAGGCCGAAGTGAAGGCCGTCGCCGATGTGCAGGACGACGACATGATTCTCGACATCGGCCCGGAAACGGCCAAGGTGCTCGCCGCACAGCTCGAGAAGGCCGGCACGATCGTGTGGAACGGCCCGGTCGGCGTGTTCGAGTTCGACCAGTTCGGCAACGGCACGAAGACGCTCGCGGACGCGATCGCGCGCTCGGCGGCGTTCTCGATCGCAGGCGGCGGCGACACGCTCGCGGCGATCGCCAAGTACGGCATCCACGATCGGGTCAGCTACATTTCGACGGGCGGCGGCGCGTTCCTCGAGTTCCTCGAGGGCAAGAAGCTGCCGGCGGTCGAAGTTCTGGAATCGCGGGCTTAACGTGGCGACGCGCTCCCCGGCGGCGAAGTCGACCAAGGCGCGTCGCGCGAAAGCGCCGCGCGGTAACGCGACAACACCGGCACGGGAGCGCGCGACACGCGCGGCCGCTGCGTCGGCGACGCCCGGACAGGACGTGGCCGCCGAGGCGCTGATAGCGCCCGCGGCCGCCGACGTGCAGCAACTGCCAACTTCTTCACAAGCCGAATCTGGTCAACACGATTTGGCCCAGCCGGAACAGCCTTCCGGCAAGCAGCACAGCAAATCTCCGGCGCGCGAGGCGCCGGTCCCGAATACTGCATCACCCGCATCGCCCGCACCCGCCTCACTCCACAAAGCGACACCGGCCACAGCCGGCGCGCGACCCCACGTAGCATCTTTCGATGCGCGAACTCCGCAGCAGCCCCGCAGCGCTCTTTCCAGCGATTCCATCCAGACGAGGAGACTCATGCATCGCGCCACCAAGATTGTCGCTACTGTCGGTCCGGCTTCCAGCACGCCGGAAATCCTGCTGCAAATGATTCAGGCAGGATTGGACGTGGTGCGGCTCAATTTCTCACACGGCACCGCCGACGACCATCGCCAGCGCGCCGAATACGTTCGCGAGGCGGCCCGCCAAGCCGGCCGCGAAGTCGCCATCATGGCCGACCTGCAAGGCCCGAAGATTCGCGTCGGCAAATTCGAGAACGGCCGCACGACGCTCGTCACCGGCAATCCTTTCATCCTCGATGCGGAATGCGAACTCGGCAACGACGAGCGCGTCGGCCTCGACTACAAGGACCTGCCGCGCGACCTGAAGCCGGGCGACGTGCTGCTGCTCAACGACGGCCTGATCGTGCTCAACGTGCAGCGCGTGATCGGCCAGGAGATCCACACGATCGTGAAGATCGGCGGTGAGCTGTCGAACAACAAGGGGATCAACCGCCAGGGCGGCGGCCTGTCGGCGCCCGCGCTGACCGCGAAGGACATGGAGGACATCCGCACGGCGATGTCGCTCGGTGTCGATTTCATCGCGGTGTCGTTCCCGAAGAACGCGACCGACATGGAAATGGCCCGCCAGCTGGCGAACATCGCCGGCGCGCCGTACGGCATCAAGCCGAAGATGATCGCGAAGATCGAGCGCGCGGAAGCGATTCCGGCGCTGCAAGGCATTCTCGACGCTTCGGACGGCATCATGGTCGCGCGTGGCGACCTGGCCGTGGAAGTCGGCAATGCCGCCGTGCCGGCGCTGCAAAAGCGCATGATCCGCATGGCGCGCGAGTCGAACAAGTTCGTGATCACCGCGACGCAGATGATGGAGTCGATGATCCACGCGCCCGTGCCGACCCGCGCGGAAGTGTCGGACGTCGCCAATGCGGTGCTCGACGGCACCGACGCGGTGATGCTGTCGGCGGAATCGGCGGCGGGCAAGTACCCGGTACAGACCATCGAGACCATGGCCGCGATCTGCGTGGAAGCGGAAAAGTCCGAGCAGTCGGAGCTCGACAAGGATTTCCTCGACCGCACGTTCACGCGGATCGACCAGTCGATCGCGATGGGTGCCCTCTTCACCGCCTACCACCTCGGCGCCAAGGCGATCGTTGCGCTAACCGAATCGGGCTCGACCGCGCTGTGGATGTCGCGCCACTGGACCCACGTGCCGATCTTCGCGCTGACGCCGCGCGTCGGCAGCGAACGCGCGATGGCGCTATACCGCAACGTGACCTCGCTGCATCTGGACACCAACACCGACCGCGACACGGCGCTGCAGCAGGCGCTCGAAACGGTGGTCGGCAAGGGCTACGCGTCGCACGGCGATATGGTCGTGCTGACGGTCGGTGAGCCGATGGGGCAGGCGGGCGGCACAAATACGCTGAAGATCGTGCGGGTCGGTGAACCGTACTGATCAGGCAGGACTGCTCGATCGGCACGGGCTCGATTGAGCGAAGCAGGCCGGCGAAACCCGCACGGTCCATGTGCGACGGCGCACCAAAGCGCCGGTGTCGCCGCGGGAACGCCGCCTGCTTCGCGATAAAATCGCCGCAAAAGATGCCGACGGCAAAAGAATTCGTTTCAATCCAAGGAGTTTAAGCATGCCTCTCGTATCAATGCGTCAACTGCTGGACCATGCCGCGGAAAACGGCTATGGCCTTCCGGCATTCAACGTGAACAACCTGGAGCAGGTGCAGGCGATCATGGCCGCGGCCGACAAGGTCAACGCCCCGGTCATCATGCAGGCGTCGGCTGGCGCGCGTAAGTACGCGGGCGAGCCGTTCCTGCGTCATCTGATCGAAGCGGCGGTCGAGTCGTATCCGCACATTCCGGTCGTGATGCACCAGGATCACGGTCAGTCGCCGGCAGTGTGTATGGCGGCGATCCGCAGCGGTTTCACCAGCGTGATGATGGACGGTTCGCTCGAAGCCGACGGCAAGACGGTCGCATCGTACGAGTACAACGTCGAAGTGTCGCGCAAGGTCGTCGAAGCGGCGCACTCGATCGGCGTCACCGTCGAGGCGGAGCTGGGCGTGCTCGGTTCGCTCGAAACGATGAAGGGCGACAAGGAAGACGGTCACGGCGCCGAGGGCACGATGACGCGCGAGCAGCTGCTGACCGATCCGGAGCAGGCCGCCGACTTCGTCAAGCTGACCCAGTGCGACGCGCTGGCCATCGCGATCGGCACCTCGCACGGCGCCTACAAGTTCAGCAAGAAGCCGACGGGAGACATCTTGTCGATTCAGCGCATCAAGGAAATCCATCAGCGCATTCCGAACACGCACCTCGTGATGCACGGCTCGTCGTCGGTGCCGCAGGAGCTGCTCGCGGAAATCCGCGAATTCGGCGGCGACATGAAGGAAACCTACGGCGTGCCGGTCGAGGAAATCCAGGAAGGTATCCGTCACGGCGTGCGCAAGGTCAACATCGACACCGACCTGCGTCTGGCAATCACGGGTGCGATCCGCCGCTACATGGCGACCAACCCGGGCAAGTTCGATCCGCGCGATTACCTGAAGCCGGCGCGCGAAGCGGCGATGAAGATCTGTATCGACCGTTACACGCAATTCGGCTGCGAAGGCCAGGCTGGCAAGATCAAGCCGGTTTCGCTTGATAAAATTGCAGAGAAGTACAAGTCGGGCGAGCTCGCGCAAGTCGTCCGCTAAGCTGTAGTTTTGGCTCCGCGCCTGGCCGCGCGCTTAGCCGTTTGGCCAGGTTGTCGTCCGATCGCCGTTCCCGCATCATCGGGGGAACGGCGTTTCCCTTTTGTTCCGGTCACATTTTTTGCCCCACTTTTAGCGAACCACGACGATGTCTACCCTTTACGAATCCACGCTCCGCTCTCTGCCGCTGCTCGGCCGCGGCAAAGTCCGCGACAACTATGCGGTGGGCAACGACCAGTTGCTGATCGTCACGACCGACCGACTGTCGGCGTTCGACGTGATCATGGGCGAGCCGATTCCGAACAAGGGCCGCGTGCTCAACGCGATGGCGAACTTCTGGTTCGAGAAGCTGCAGCACGTGGTGCCGAACCACCTGACGGGCGTCGCGCCCGAGTCGGTGGTCGCGCCGGACGAAGTCGAGCAGGTCAAGGGGCGCGCGGTGGTCGTCAAGCGTCTCGAGCCGATCCTCGTCGAAGCGGTAGTGCGCGGCTATCTGGCCGGCAGCGGCTGGAAAGATTACCAGGCCACCGGGTCGGTCTGCGGCGTGCAACTGCCGGCGGGCCTGCAAAACGCGCAGAAGCTGCCCGAGCCGATCTTCACGCCGGCTGCCAAGGCCGAGATGGGCCACCACGACGAAAACATCACCTACGACGAGATGGAGCGCCGCATCGGCACCGAGCTGTCGGCCACGATTCGCGACATCTCGATCCGCCTGTACAAGGAAGCCGCTGATTACGCGGCGACGCGCGGCATCATCATCGCGGACACGAAGTTCGAATTCGGTCTCGACAACCACGGCAAGCTGTACCTGATGGATGAGGCGCTCACGGCCGATTCGTCGCGCTTCTGGCCGGCCGACCAGTACCGGGTCGGCACCAACCCGCCGTCGTTCGACAAGCAGTTCGTGCGCGATTGGCTCGAAACCCAGCCGTGGAAGAAAGAGCCGCCGGCGCCGAAGCTGCCGGACGATGTGGTCGCCAAGACGGGCGAGAAGTACCAGGAAGCGCTCGAGCGCCTGACCGGGCACAAGCTCGACTAATCTGATTGCGCGCGCCGTGTCAGGCGCGCATCGCCCGGAAACAAGGAAGCCGTAAAGATGAGTGAAGCACAAACCGCCCATAAGCATGATGCGCCGGTCGTCGGCGTATTGATGGGCTCCAGTTCCGACTGGGAAGTGATGAAAAACGCCGTCGCGATTCTGCAGGAATTCGGCGTGCCGTACGAAGCGAAGGTAGTGTCCGCGCACCGCATGCCGGACGAAATGTTCGCCTATGCTGAAAGCGCGCGCGAGCGCGGCATTCGCGCAATCATCGCGGGCGCGGGCGGCGCGGCGCACCTACCCGGCATGCTGGCCGCCAAAACCACGGTGCCGGTGCTCGGCGTACCGGTCGCGAGCAAGTATCTGAAGGGCGTCGATTCGCTGCATTCGATCGTGCAGATGCCCAAGGGCGTGCCGGTCGCGACGTTTGCGATCGGCGAAGCGGGCGCCGCGAACGCGGCGCTGTTCGCGGTGTCGCTGCTGTCCGGCACCAGCGCCGAATACGCGGACAAGCTCGCTGCATTCCGCGTGCGCCAGAATGAAGCGGCTCACGCGATGGTATTGCCGGCGCTGTAAGTGCGCCGGTTGTTTGATAAGACGTCCCCTGTCCGACCCCCGGCCGGATGCCCGCCGCTCGGTATGCGAGCGCGACGCGTATCCGGCCGCGACCGACCACCAAGATGAACCCTGACAACACACCGGTTTCACCGATTCTGCCCGGCGCATGGCTTGGCATGGTCGGTGGCGGCCAGCTCGGCCGCATGTTCTGTTTTGCCGCCCAGGCGATGGGCTATCGCGTTGCCGTCCTCGATCCGGACGAAACCAGCCCGGCGGGCGCGGTCGCCGACCGCCACCTGCGCGCGGCCTACGACGACGAAGCGGCGCTGACCGAACTCGCGCGGCTGTGCGCGGCGGTGTCGACCGAATTCGAGAACGTGCCGGCCGCGAGCCTCGACTTTCTCGGCAAGACCACCTTCGTGAGCCCGGCGGGGCGTTGCGTCGCCGTCGCGCAAGACCGGATCGCCGAGAAGCGCTTTATCGCGTCGTCGGGCGTGACGGTCGCGCCGCACGTCGTGATCGAGTCGTCGGATGCGCTCGCGGGGCTGGGCGATGCCGAGCTCGAAGCGGTGCTGCCCGGTATTCTGAAAACGGCGCGCATGGGCTACGACGGCAAGGGTCAGATTCGCGTGCGTAACGCCGAGGAAGTGCGCGAGGCGCATGCGTCGCTCGGCGGCGTGCCGTGCGTGCTCGAGAAACGCCTGCCGCTGAAGTTCGAAGTGTCGGCGCTGATCGCGCGCACGGCGAGCGGGGCGTCGGTCGTCTATCCGCTCGCGCAGAACACCCATCGCGATGGCGTGCTGTCGCACACCATCGTTCCCGCGCCGGATGCATCGCCCGCGCTGGTGCAGCAGGCTCAACAGGCCGCGCTGCGGATCGCCGAGACACTCGGCTATGTCGGCGTGCTGTGCGTCGAGTTTTTCATTCTCGAGGACGGCTCGCTGGTCGCCAACGAAATGGCGCCGCGTCCGCACAACTCCGGCCACTACACGGTCGACGCCTGCGCGACGAGCCAGTTCGAGCAGCAGGTGCGCGCGATGACCAGCATGCCGCTCGGCGACACGCGCCAGCATTCGCCGGCGGTGATGCTGAACATCCTCGGCGACGTGTGGTTCCCGGACGGTCCGAAGCGCGCGGCGGTCACGCCGCCGTGGCAGGAAGTCGCGGCGATGCCGGCCGCGCGCCTGCATCTGTACGGTAAGGAAGAGGCGCGTTGCGGCCGCAAGATGGGTCACGTGAACTTCACCGCGTCGACGCTCGAAGAAGCCCGCACGGCGGCGCGCGATTGCGCGCGGCTGCTGCACATCGCTACCAGCTGAAGCGCGCGCCATGCCGGATCAACAGAAACCCGCCGAGGACGCTACCAACGCGTTGCCGGTCAGCGCCGCGCAGATCGAGCACGCGGCGGCCTTGCTCGACGCGGGTGGGCTGGTCGCGTTTCCGACCGAGACCGTGTACGGCCTCGGCGGCGATGCCGAGAACCCGGACGCGGTCGCGCGCATTTACGCGGCGAAGGGGCGGCCGGCCAATCATCCGGTGATCGTGCATCTCGCGCCGCATGGCGATCCGAACTACTGGGTCGAGCATTTGCCGGCCGATGCACAACGCCTGATCGACACGTTCTGGCCGGGGCCGCTCACGCTGATCCTCAAGCGCGCCGCGCGGATTCCCGCGGCGGTCAGCGGCGGGCAGGATTCGGTGGGACTGCGCTGCCCGTCGCATCCGGTAGCGCAGGCCTTGCTCGAAGCGTTCAGCGCGTTGCGCGGAGGGCATGGCGGCGTCGCCGCGCCATCGGCGAACCGCTTCGGGCATGTGAGCCCGACCACCGCGCAGCATGTGCGCGACGAATTCGGCAGCGCGATTCATGTGCTCGACGGCGGCGCGTCGGATGTCGGCATCGAGTCGACGATTCTGGATCTGTCGCGCGGCTTTCCGGCGCTGCTGAGGCCCGGTCGCGTGACGCCGCAGGATATCGCCGACGTGCTTGGCGAGGCGCCGCGTCTGCCCGACGGGTCGGATGCGACCGCGCCGCGCGCATCGGGCACGTTGAAAGCGCATTACGCGCCGCGCACGCCGCTCGCGCTGCTGCCGTTTAGCGAACTCGAGCCGCTCCTCGCGGTGCGCGCGCCGGGCGAGCGCGTCGCGCTGGTCGCGCGCGCGTCGCGTGCGGGACAGTGGGCCGATGCCGACGGCGTGCATTTCGTCGCGGCGCCGGAAGACCCGCACGTCTATGCGCGCGAACTCTACGGCTTGCTGCGCGCGCTCGATCGCGCGAACGTCACGCGGATTCTGATCGAGAAGCTGCCCGACACGATCGAATGGATCGCGGTCAACGATCGGCTCGGGCGCGCGGCGGCGGCATTCGAAGCGCAGCGCTGACGCGCTCGGCTCGCTGCGCTGCATAGCGTGGCTAGCGAAAAAAACGAAGGCCCGGCTCGTTCAACGGGCCGGGCCTTTTGCTATCCAGGCAAGCTTGACGCCGCGTTACTTCCCAAGCCCGCTAGCAGCGATCTGCTTCTCGACCTGCTGCGCGATCAGCGCTCCCGTATGCGTGGTCGGATGCACGAGGTCGGCGAAGATGTAGGTCTGGTCCGCGCCGGCCACCGTGTAGGTTTCCGGCGAACAGAACAGCGACGACGCTAGCGAGTTGCCGAAAGCCGCCGCCGTCTGGCCGGATGCGAGCACGCTCGGGTTCTTCGTCGCGTACGCGGTCGCGGCCGCAGCCATCGACGTCAGGTTACACGCGGTGCCCGTATTCGACACGGTGAAGCCGAGCGCCTGGTAGTTGGCCAACGTCTGGTCCAGCAACGCGAACGAGTCCAGGTAGATCACCTGCGAGGTCGACGCGAGCCCTTGTTTCAGCACGCCGTTGTAGGTCTGAACCAGTGCGTTGATGAGTGCCTGGCCTGATGTGCCCGCGGCGAGACCTTGCGGGGTCTGCGCGATGTCCGGCACGTTTGACACCACCACATGCGTCGCGCCCGCGGCGACGATCTTTTGCACCGTGGCGACGAACGTGGTCGCCGCGGTCTGGATCGCCAGCAACTCGGTCTGCGTGGCCGTAGCCGACGCGGTGGCGGCCGCCGCCTGTGCGGCGGCCGCGCTGCCGCCGGCCTGGAGCACCGCCGTGGCCGCTGCCGTGCCGGCAGCCGAGACCGTTTGCACCGCGACGAAGATGTCGTTCGCGCCGCCGTTGATCAGCACGAGCTGGTTCGAATTGAAGCTGTTGTTGTGCGCAGACAGATACTCGCTGACCTGTGTCGTGACCGGCACCGTAGTCGCGGCCATGTTGTTCGGCGCGAAGCCGACGCCCGGCTGCAGATCGACACGCGAGCCGCCTTGCGCATAACCGAGACCGCCCGCCGCGGTGAGCGGGTTGCCGAAGCCGCCGACGTACGCGGGGGTGAGCGTGCCGCCATAGTACTCGGCGACCTTCTGCGTCCAGATTTCGCCCGGATTCGTGGTGAAGCGGCCGCCGCCCGTGCCGACGTTCGCCTGAACCGCCGCCTGGTAGGTGCCGACATCCGACAGGCTGTCGCCGAACGACACGACCTGCAGCGAGACGCCCCCCGGCGGCGTGTTGCTGCTCGAACTATTGTTGTCGCCGCCACCGCCGCACGCTGCGAGCGCTGCGAACGCTGCGCTCGCCACGGCGATCTGCGTGACGCGCAACCATTGCTGTTTCTTCCAAGCGGTTTGATTCATGTTGACTACATCTCCTCGTATGTGTGGCCCTTGATGCCATGTGTTGCAGGCGGCGTCCACCGCGTTGGCGGCGTGACGACAGCTTACAGAATCTTCTACGGCGTGCGCGATGTCCGCAGCGCGGCCATATGGTTTGGGTTCAAGCCGGGTAGTTCGGCGGTGGCTTTGCTCATGGTGTCGTTCGTACCCGCATGCGGATGCGCGTTCGATCCGGCGCGGAGGCCGCTGGCGCCGCCAGGCATCACCGCGCGCTGCGCATGATAAGCGGCGGCCCAAGCGGGCGGCGCGAACAGCGCGCGCCACTTGTTGCGCCAGCCGCGCACGCTTGCGAAGTCCGCGGCCATCGACGCCCATTCGTGGAACGTCGCCTTCAGCGGGTTGTACGTGTAAAGCGGCTCGACGATGCCGTATTGCGGCGTCTCGTGCGGATCTTCGTCGACGTAGCTGCCGAACAGGCGATCCCAGATCACCAGCACGCCTGCGTAATTGCGATCGATGTAGCGATCGTTGCGCGCATGATGCACACGATGGATCGACGGCGTGTTGAACACGTACTCGAGCCAGCCGAGCTTGCCGATCACCTGCGTATGCACGAAGAACTGGAAGCCGAGATTGATCAGCACGATCGCGACGATCTGCTCAGCGGCAAAGCCGAGGAACGCGAGCGGAATCCAGAACACCCACATGCCGGCGATCGGGTACATCAGGCTCTGGCGGAACGCGGTCGAAAAATTCATCCGCTCCGACGAGTGATGCACGACGTGTGCGGCCCATAGCCAGCGCACCCGATGACTGCAGCGATGAAACACGTAATAGAGCAGGTCCTGCGCGACGAACAGCACGACGAACGACAGCCACGTCGTTGGCCATGTATGAATGCGGTAGTGCTCGTAGAAGAACGCGTAGACAGGGATGATCGCGAGCCACGCGAGTTTGTCGGCGGCCTGCTGCAGCAGCGCGAGCGCGGCGTTGCACAGCGTGTCGCGCCAGCTGTAGAGCCGCTCGGCCGGGCGCGTGCGGCTCACGTGCCACGCCTCCCAGCCGATGCAGGCAAGAAAGACGGGCGCCATGGCGAGCAGCAGCAATTCGGCATCGAATTGCATCGTGTCTCCCTTCCTGGTCCCTGACCGCCGCGCGGTACGCGGCGGGTGGTGTCGTTATCGTTGGTGAAGGTCGCGCGGTCCGACGACCGGCGCCCTGCGCGGCAAGCGCGTGATGCCGCGCACCGCATGATGCCCGACAGCGTACACGGTTAGAAGCTTGCCGCGCGCGGCATCGCTAGAAGGAATACTCAGTGGCCGCCGCGCTTGCGCGGGTTTTTCCTGGGCTTCTCGCGCACTGCCTCGATGGGCGCGGCGACCTTCGTGAAGCCCTGCGACGGGCCTTCGTACACCCATTCGAGCAGCGCGTCGTGCGCGGCGCGCGCCGCTTCGGAATGCGGATCGTTGATCAGGCTGACGACGATGTAGCTGTTGCCGTCGGCCGATGCGACGTAGCCCGCGATCGCGCGCACGTCGCGCAGCGTGCCGGTCTTGATGTGAGCGTTGCCGCCCGCGCCCTGGCTGGTCAGGCGGTTGCGCATCGTGCCGTCGACACCGGCGATCGGCAGCGAATCGACGAAGACCTGCGCGACCGGGCTCGCGTTCGCGCGCTGCAGCACATCGGCGAGCGCGAGCGCGGTGATGTGCTCGTCGCGCGACAGGCCCGAGCCGTTGTCGAGCGACAGGTATTCGGTGTTCAGGCTGTCGCGGGTCAGGAAAGCTTCGACCGCGTGCGCGGCTTTCGCGGGCGTGGCGGGCGCTCTTTCCTCGGCGGCGCCGATGGTCAGGAACAGGTTGCGCGCCATCGTGTTGTTGCTGAACTTGTTGATGTCGCGAACGATGTCCGACAGCATCGGCCCCTCGTGCGTCGCGACGAGCTTCACGCCAGCGGGCACCGCGCCTTCGCGGGTTGTGCCCGTGAAAGTGCCGCCAGTTTGCTGCCACAGCGCGAGGAAGCCGCGCGCGAAGAACGTCGAGTGATCGAGCACGGCGACGTTGATCGTGCGCGAATCGCAACGCACCGGCAGGTCGCCAATGAACGACGCAACGAGCGTGCCGTCAGGTTGTGGCGTGACGGTCGGCGTCGGCAGCTCGCCGCGGCATGGGCCGTTCGTCGCGCGCAACTGGTTGTCGATGCGCAACTGAGCGAGCGCGGGCAGCACGTCGATCGCTACCGTGCCGTCCGGCGATGGCGTCAGCGTGAACGACAGCGATTTGAACGCGTACAGCAGCGGATCGGGGCCGACGTTGTACGGTGCGTTCACGTCATCGTCGAACGCGGGCAGGTCGCGGGTCGACGGATCGAAGTAGCGCTTGTCGAGCACTAGCGCGCCGTCGATGCCGTTGATGCCCGCCTTGTGAATCTTCTGCACGAGGTCGATCAGTTCTTCGGGCACGAGCTTCGGGTCGCCGGTGCCCTGGATGTACAGATTGCCGTGCAGCACGCCGTTTGCGTCGAGCGGGCCGTCCGCGTACGCGCTGGTGCGCCAGCGGTAGCCGGTGCCGAGGATCGACAGGCCTGCATAGGTGGTGACGAGCTTCATCGTCGAGGCGGGCATCATCGGCTTGCCGGCGTTCAGCGCGAGGATCGGCGTGCGATCGCCGACCTTTTCGACGACCACGCTGATCGACGACAACGGCACGTGCGCGCGGTGCAGGCCGACCATCACCGGTTGCGGCAGTACCGTCGTGACGTTGATGCTCGGATGGGTGGCCTTGATGCGTGCCTGCGCGGCCAGCGGCAGCAGCGCGCCCGCGCCGAGCGTGGCGGCGCAGAGCCAGACGGCGGCGCGCGTCGCGAAGCGGTTAGGCATGAAGGCTGCGCGATGGAGCATACGGCGCGAGCGCAACGCCATACGGCGTGCGATGGAAGACAGAAAAGCGTGCGTCATGAACGGGTGAACGGGCAAACGGACGAGCGGGATTTCAAGGTGTGCGGCGTGCAGCGTGCGCGGGACAATGAAACGGCAAGCTGGTCGGTTCGACGGCGCGGTAGCGCGCCGTCGCGCTACCCAACGGCCGTCGCGCGACGCAAAGCGCCCATTGTAGTGACATGCCGCGACGCTGCGGTGAAAAAAGCGCCACACACCGCGCAGGCCGGAAGCGGGCGCTAGAATGCGGCATCATCCAATCATTTGGAACGGACAACCATGCGCATCCTGCTAGTCGAAGATGACCGGATGATCGCCGAAGGCGTGCGCAAGGCGCTGCGCGGCGAAGGCTTCGCCGTCGATTGGGTCGAGGACGGCGAAGCGGCGCTGCACGCGGCGGCAGCCCAGCCTTACGATCTCGCGTTGCTCGATCTCGGTCTGCCCAAGCGCGACGGTCTCGAGGTGCTGCGCGCACTGCGCGCGCGCGGCAATGCGCTGCCGGTGCTGATCGTCACCGCGCGCGACGCGGTCGCCGATCGAGTCAAAGGCCTCGACGCCGGCGCTGACGATTATCTTGTCAAACCTTTCGATCTCGACGAACTCGGCGCGCGCATGCGAGCGCTGATCCGGCGCCAGTCCGGCCGCAGCGATTCGACGATTCGCCACGGCAACTTGACCCTCGATCCCGCGTCGCACCAGGTCACGCTCGATGGCGCGCCGGTCGCGCTGTCCGCGCGCGAATTCGCGTTGCTCGAAGCGCTGCTCGCGCGGCCCGGCGCGGTGCTGTCCAAGAGCCAGCTCGAGGAAAAGATGTACGGCTGGGGCGAGGAGATCGGCAGCAATACCGTCGAGGTGTATATCCACGCGCTGCGCAAGAAGCTCGGCGCCGATCTGATCCGCAACGTGCGCGGGCTGGGCTACATGATCGCAAAGGACGCCTGAGCCGATGCGCTCGATTCGCCGACAACTGTTGTTCTGGCTGCTCGCGCTCGTGCTGCTCGGCGTCGGCATCGCGGGTTGGCTGATCTACCGGCAGGCGCTCGCCGAAGCGAACGAACTGTTCGACTACCAGCTCGAGCAGATCGCCGCGGCGCTGCCTGCGGAGCCGTTCTCGCAGGTGCTCGGCCGCGATACCGGCGACGAGGGCATCGTGCTGCAGATCTGGAACCGCAACGGCATGCTGATGTATTACTCGCGGCCGCGCGCGCCGCTCGCGCCGCGCGCCGAACTCGGTTTTTCGACCGAGCGCACCGACCGCGGCGAATGGCGCGTGTATGGCGCGATCGTCGGTGACAACGTCGTGCAGCTCGCGCAGCCGCTGTCGGTGCGCAACCGGCTCGCCGCCGATGTCGCGCTGCGCACGCTGTGGCCGCTGATCGTGCTGCTGCCGCTGCTAGGGCTCGCGGTATGGGTGATCGTCGGCCGTGGACTACAGCCGCTGCGGCGCGTGACGAGCGCGCTCGACACGCGTCATCCCGAAGCGCTCGATCCGTTGCCCGATCAACGCTTGCCGCTCGAAGTGCGGCCGCTCGTGCGAGCGCTGAACGGGCTGCTGCAACGGCTCGCGACCGCCCTGGATATCCAGAAGGCGTTCGTTGCCGATGCCGCGCACGAATTGCGCACGCCGCTTGCCGCGGTACAGATTCAGGCGCAACTGGTCGCGCGCGCCAAGGACGACACCGCGCGCGGCGAGGCGCTCGCCGATTTGCAGGCGGGCGTCACGCGCGCGACGCGCCTCGCCGAGCAACTGCTCGCGCTCGCGCGCGCCGAGCCGGACGGCGCCGCCGTCGCCGGGATGCTCGATCTGCGCGAGCTGCTTCAGGAGTGCGTCGCGACCTACGCGCCGCTCGCGGTGAATCGCGGCGTCGACCTCGGCATCGAGGCGAGCGAGCCCGCCAGCGTGACCGGCGACGCCGAAGCGCTGCGCGTGATGTTCAACAACCTCCTCGACAACGCGACCAAGTACACGCCGCGCGGCGGCAGTGTCGACGTCAGCCTGCGCGTCGAGGACGGCCGTCCGGTGGTGCGGATCGCCGACAGCGGCCCCGGTATCGATCCGGCCGATCGCGAGCGCGTGTTCGACCGCTTCTATCGCGCGGGAGCGGGCGCGAATCGCGCGCGCACCGACGTGACGGGCAGTGGCCTCGGTCTCGCGATCGTGCGCCGGATAGCCACGCAACATCATGCTCAAGTCTCGCTCGGTGAATCACCGACCGGTGGTTTGCAGGTCATCGTCCGCTTTTGAGCAGGGTGGTTTACTGTTCGGCCAAAACCGGCGTTGATGCCGTCGCGACGGGCTGTTTCGGCCGGTCCGATAAGGTTCCCGCGATCTGTCGCTGCTTAAGACTCGTTTAAGTGACGCCCCTTACGCTCCTCGACATCCAAAGTCACTTTCTCCAGTCAGGAGCTCATGATGAACGCGAAAACCTTGTCCCGCGGCGCCGTTGCGGTAGCTGTGGCCGCTGCGCTTTCAGCCGGCTATGTGGCGGGCCATCGCGATGTGCCTGCACCGCAGATCATCTCGCCGGCGGAAGCCGCCGCGATGATGCCGGCCGAAGCTGCCGCCAAAACCGGTATCCCCGATTTCTCCGGTCTCGTCGAGACCTACGGTCCGGCCGTCGTCAACATCAGCGCGAAGCACGTGGTCAAGCAAACGGCGATGCGCGGTAATGGCGGCAACCGCCATGGCAACCAGTTGCCGATCGATCCGAACGATCCTTTCTATCAGTTCTACAAGCGATTCTTCGGCGGCGTGCCCGGCATGCAAGGCGGCGATGGCGGCGATGGCGGCGACGCGCCCGACCAGCCGAGCGCGAGCCTCGGCTCGGGCTTCATCATCAGCAATGACGGCTACATTCTGACGAACGCGCACGTGGTCGATGGCGCGAACGTCGTCACCGTGAAGCTCACCGACAAGCGCGAGTTCAAGGCGAAGGTGGTTGGCGCCGACCAGCAGTCCGACGTCGCCGTGCTGAAGATCAACGCGAGCGATCTGCCGACTGTGAAGATCGGCGATCCGCGCCAGAGCAAGGTTGGTCAGTGGGTCGTCGCGATCGGCTCGCCGTATGGCTTCGATAACACCGTGACCTCGGGCATCATCAGCGCGAAGTCGCGCACGCTGCCCAACGAAAACTACACGCCGTTCATCCAGACCGATGTGCCGGTGAATCCAGGCAACTCGGGCGGTCCGCTCTTTAATCTGCAAGGCGAAGTCATCGGCATCAACTCGATGATCTACTCGCAAACGGGCGGCTTCCAGGGCCTGTCGTTCGCGATCCCCATCAGCGAGGCGATCAAGGTCAAGGACGATCTCGTCAAGACCGGTCACGTGAGCCGCGGCCGTCTCGGCGTCGCGGTGCAGGGCTTGAACCAGACGCTCGCCGAGTCGTTCGGCATGCAGAAGCCGCAAGGCGCGCTGGTCAGCTCGGTCGACGCCAACGGTCCGGCGGCCAAGGCTGGCTTGCAGCCGGGCGACGTGATCTTGTCGGTGAATGGCGACGAAGTCAGCGATTCGACGGATCTGCCGTCGAAGATCGCAGGCCTCGCGCCGGGCAGTTCGGCAACGCTGAAAGTGTGGCGCGATAAGGCCAGCAAGGACCTGAAGGTGACGATTGGCTCGTTCTCGGACGTGAAGGTCGCGTCGGCGAGCAAGACCGATCAGCAGACCCAGTTGCAAGGCCGTCTCGGTGTCGCGGTGCGGCCGCTGACGCCGGAAGAGAAGAGCAGCGCGTCGGTGTCGCACGGTCTGCTCGTGCAGCAGGCGGGCGGTGCGGCGGCGAGCGCCGGCATCCAGGCGGGCGACGTGATTCTCGCCGTCAACGGCCGTCCGGTCACGAACATTGATCAGTTGAAGCAGATGATTTCGGGCGCAGGCAACAGCATTGCGCTGCTGATCCAGCGGGACAACGCGCAGATTTTCGTGCCTGTTGATCTCGGCTGATCCAGTTGTCTGGGCGGTTCGAAGGGATCTCCCACCCCAGTTTGAGCTGTAGTAGCGATTGCCGGTCCTGTGCATTTACTGCAAGGACCGGCTTTTTTTCGCCCGTCGGAACCGCGCTGCAGCGAGCGGCATGGGACAGACCGAGGGGGGCAGGCGGCTTGGTGCCACGATGGTCGTGCATGTTGGTCGACGCTGCGGAAAGCTTGGCACATAGGTTGCTTCGATCGTTCAGGGTCTGGATAAGGCCTCGAACAAGGAGAGCGAACCGATGAAAACCCAACGCAAGCAGCAAAGGATCGTAGCCGCTGCGCTGTGCGCGGCGCTCACGCTCGGACTGGCGGGCGGCGCGTACGCGCAGCAGGCGGGCGTGACCGGTGGCTCGACGACCGACGACACCAGCGCGGGCAACACCAACGGCGGCGGTCTGCCGCAAGTCCAGCAGCACGGCGACGTATCGTACGTATCGGGCGGTGTCGGCCTCGACGAATCGCGGGCGCTGCGACAAGCGCAAACCCAGTGGCCACTGACCTTGCGTTTCACGGGACCCAACGCAGAGTTTCTTGCGGATGTGCACGTGCGCATCGTGGATGCACATAACAGCGAAGTGCTGAACACGACGTCGCGCGGACCATTCATGCTGGTGCGCCTGAGCCCCGGCCGCTATACGGTGCACGCGAATTACAACGACAGCGAACAGACGCGCTCAGTTAGTGTGCCCGCGCACGGCAACATAAAATCCGCGTTCACCTGGAACGTGAAGTAACGGCTCGATCCGTCCGCTGCCGCGCAGGAAGCGCGCGCAATCGGCCGGAGTTTGGCCGATAATGAAGCCACGGGCGTGTCCCGTGGCTTTGCCGTTGTTGCGGCAATAGCCGTATTGCAGCGCACACCCCATCATGGAGCCTGGACATGAGCGATGCGTCGACATCTGCGGAACGGCCGGACGGCCATACCATTGTGATTCGCGACAACGGCCATCGCGTGCGCGTGATTCACGGCGGCGTGACGATGGCCGACACCCAGGCTGCGCTGACGCTATCGGAGACCGGCCTCGCCGACGTGTTCTATTTCCCGCGCGAGCACGTGAATATGGCCCGGCTCGAACGCTCGACGCACACGTCGCATTGCCCGTTCAAGGGCGACGCGTCGTACTTCCATCTGCGCACCGAAGACGGCGTGATCGAGAACGCGGTGTGGTGTTACGAAGCGCCGTTCGAGCAGGTCAGTCGCATCAAGGGCTATCTCGCTTTTTACGCATCGCGTGTCGACCGCATCGATCAGACGTCCTGATCCCGCAGTCGGCGCGTTCATCGGGGGAGGTTGTCATGGAACTGAACGACGCGTTACGGATTCCGCTGCCGCCGTCCGAGGTCTGGGACGCGTTGCAGGACCTCGCGCTGTTGCGTGCCAGCCTCGACAACTGCGAGTCATTCGTGCGTCTCGCCCACGGCGAATACGCGCTGACGATGACCGTGCCGCTCGGCCCGTTGCGCGCGCATTATCAGGCGCGCGCGCACGTTGCCGGCCAGGATTCCGGCCCGGCGGACGCGCAGCGCCGCACCATCAACTTCAAGGCACGAGCCGAGGGCATCGGCGCGTTGCGTGGTCAAATCGAAGTACGTTTGCGCGCGGACGACGGGCGCGAGCGCGGCACGCGCATCGATTACACGTTGTGGGCGACGTCGTCGGGTCCGCTCGCCGAGCTGCCGACGCGCCAGCTCGAGAACGCCTTGCGGCAGATCGCCGACGACTTTTTCGCCGAGTTCGACGCCGTCGTGCGCGCCAAGCACGGCAAGGGGCCGAACCGCGCGCGTGGCACGGCGCCGCGTCGCCAGTACGTGTTTTTGCGGCCGATCGCACTTGGCGGCATCGCGCGGCGCACGCGCATCGAGCACGGCCAGGCTCTGCCCGGACGCGCGGCAAGCGCGTCGCACAGCTGGTCGCATGGCGTGCCGCATCAAGAGCCTGGTCAGCATGTCGTGCCGTACTGGGCGTGGGCCGGGATGATCTTTCTGGTCGCGCTGTTGTTGTACGTCGCGCGCTGGCTCAGCGAGCATTGACGCCGCGCGGCGCGCGCAGCGTCTGATCCAACGCGCGATAAACATCCCCGCGCGACTACGAAATCCCGGCGGCGCACTACGAAATATCGGTGCTCCCGCCACCTTCAACTAATCCCCGCGAAACTCCCGCCGCCACGCGCTGGGAGACGTTCGAAACGCGTCCGCGAAATGCTGCCGCAGCGATGCGGCCGAGCCGAATCCGGCGCCCGTCGCGATCGCTTCGACCGACTCGTCGGTGCTTTCCAGCAGTTGTTGCGCCCGCGCGAGCCGCTGCGCGAGCAGCCACGCGCCGACGGTGGTGCCGGTCGCGAGCCGGAAGCGTCGCGTGAAGGTGCGGCGGCTCATCAACGCGCGCGCGGCGAGTGTGTCGAGCGTATGCGGCGCGGCCAGGTTGCCGCTCACCCAGTCGAGCAGGCCAGACAGACGGTCGCCACGCGGGTTCGGCGGCATCGGCTGCTGCACGTATTGCGCCTGACCTCCCTGGCGATGCGGCGAGACGACCAGCCGGCGCGCGACGTGGTTAGCCACCCGCGCGCCGCAAATCTTGCGCAGCACATGCAGGCAGCAGTCGAGGCCGGCGGCGGTGCCGGCCGAGGTCAGCACGTTGCCGTCGTCGACGTACAGCACGTCGGGATCCAGCCGCACGCGCGGGTAGCGGCGCGCGAAGTCGTCGGCCCAGGCCCAGTGCGTCGAAGCGGGCCGTCCATCGAGGATGCCCGCCGCGGCCAGCACGAAAGCGCCGAGGCACAGGCCGACAAGCAGCGCGCCGCGCGCATGCGCGGCCCTCAGCGCGTCGAGAAGCGCGGCGGACGGCGTTTCGTCGGGATCGCGCCAGCTCGGCACGATGATCGTCTGCGCGTCGGCAAGCGCTTCGAGTCCGTGCGTGACCGCGATCGAGAAGCCCGCGGTCGTCGCGAGCGCGCCCGTCTCCACGGCGCAGACGCGGAAGTCGAAGGCGGGGACACCGCCGCCGCGGCGGTCGTCGCCGAACACGACGCACGGCACCGACAGATGGAACGGGCTGATGCGATCGAACGCGACGACGGCGACGACGTGGCGCGGCACCTGATCGGAGATATCGTCGGAAGATGCGAAGGTGGTCATGCCGCACGCCTCATTCATGAATGCCAGAAGTATGGCCCGATTCTAGCGAAGCTTGTCATTTGGGCCGCTGTCGGCGGACAGGCAGCGGAGCAACAATGCCGTCGTTGCCGTCGCGCCGCGGCCATCTCGCCGGGCGCGCGCCATCGAGCGTTTTTCTGACAAGGAGCCCTGCCATGAACACACCTGCGCCGCGCCGTGCGCTGATCGTCATCGACGTGCAGAACGAATACGTGAGCGGCGACCTGCCGATCGAATTTCCGGACGTGCGCACGTCGCTCGCCAACATTGCTCGCGCGATCGATGCGGCGCGCGCCGCCAGCGTGCCGGTCGTCGTCGTGCAGAACGTCGCGCCCGCCACCTCGCCGCTGTTCGCGCGCGGCAGCGCGGGCGCGGAACTGCACACGGTCGTGAGCTCGCGCGCTCATGACCATTTCGTCGAGAAGTCGCTGCCGAGCGCATTCGCCGGCACCGATCTGGCCGACTGGCTCGCCGCCCGGCAGATCGATACACTGACGGTCACCGGCTACATGACTCACAACTGCGATGCATCGACGATCAACCACGCGGTGCATGCCGGCCTCGCCGTCGAATTCCTGCACGACGCGACCGGCTCGGTGCCGTATGAAAACAGTGCAGGCTTCGCGAGCGCTGAAGAGATTCATCGCGTGTTCAGCGTAGTGTTGCAGTCGCGCTTCGCGGCGGTTGCGAGCACCGACCAGTGGATCGCGGCGCTAAACAGCGGCGCGCCGCTCGAGCGCGGCAACATCTATGCGTCGAATCAGGCGGCGCGAGCGCGCCGTGCGGTTGCCTGAACCCGGCGCGGGGGGCGGCCGGCCCGTTCCACAAATAGAAAGCGGGCGGTTCACCGAACCGCCCGCTGTGCCAATCCTCAACCCTTGCGCGCCTTCTACGCCGCCTTTCTGCGCAACGCCGGACTGACGCGCAAGCCGTCGAACATCACTTCTACCATCTGCTGCGCGTGCGCGCCGAAGTCGGTCGCGTCGGGCAAAAACAGCATGTCGCGCAACGAGCCACCGACGAACGCGTGCACCATCGCCGCGGCAAGTTTCGTGTCGAGGTCGGCGGGCATCTGGCCTTTCGAGATCGCGTTGCGCAGACCGCCCTCGAGCTTCGCGAGCCCCTCGCGCATATTGGTCTGATAGCGTTCCATCACCGGCCCCATCTCTTCGACCAGCTCGCACTTCAGGAACAGGATGTCGAACACGCGGCGACGGCGGGGATCGTTGGCGGTGTCGCGCAGGCAGACCACGCAGATTTCCATGATGCGCCCGAGCGGATCGGTTTCGTTGGGATCGAGCGATGCCGCCTTCAACTCGTCGAGCGGCAGCAGCACGCGGTCGAACATTTCGGTGAAGAGCTCGCTCTTGTGTGCGAAGTGCCAATAAATGGCGCCGCGCGTCACGCCTGCGGCCTGGGCGATATCGGCCAGCGACGTGCGCGATACGCCCTTCTGGAAGAAGATCCGTTCGGCCGCGTCGAGAATGCGGTTGCGCGTCTCCAGCGCCTCTTCTTTGGTTTTTCTGACCATATTGGTATGACCTGCGCTGATCCTGGGGTTTATGCGGGTGTTATTAAGTCGGCCTGATGACAATTTGACTATTTCTGAACCGAATTGCGACGCGAATTTGCGGCCCCCGATCCTTGGAAGATATAAACGCACTTTTACATGCATTCGTGAATGTATATATAATAGCAGCCCACGATCGGATAGCCCAAGCCGTGACGACCGGTTAATATCCGTCACTGTTGTCTTCCAAAACGCTATCGCAGCCGCCAAACGGCGGTGCTGTGCGGCATTCCCCGGTATGGCGCATTCATAGCAGGGTGCCCTGCAGGCGCAGGTTTGCACCCGTGGGCTTCCGGTTGAGCGTCGAGAGACGCCTGTGTGCGCTGTCGTCCCCGGGGTAGGGATGCGCGCACTTTTTCATTCTCAGTCTTTGACAGAGGTCGCTCCATGCGCGTCGAACGGGTTTCATTCCGCTTAATCAGTGCCGCGACGGCTGCCATCTTGCTGGCGGCGTGCGGACCAAAACAATCTGCCCCGCCGCCCCAGACGCCCGAAGTCGGCGTCGTCACCCTCCAGCCGACGACCGTGCCCGTCGTCACCGAACTCCCCGGTCGTACCAGTGCTTTCCTCGTCGCGCAAGTGCGCGCGCGGGTCGACGGCATCGTGCTGCGCCGCGAGTTCACCGAGGGTAGCGAGGTCAAGGCCGGTCAGCGTCTGTACAAGATCGATCCGGCGCCCTTCATCGCGTCGTTGAACAACGCCAAGGCATCGCTTGCCAAGGCGCAGGCGAACCTCGTGACAACCACCGCGCAGGCCAGTCGCTACAAGGTGCTGGTCGCGGCGAACGCGGTCAGCAAGCAGGACTACGACAACGCGGTCGCCGCCGAAGGCCAGGCCGCCGCCGACGTCGCCGCCGGCAAGGCCGCGGTCGATACCGCGCAGATCAACCTCGGCTATACCGACGTGACCTCGCCCGTAACCGGCCAGATCGGCGTGTCGCAGGTCACGCCGGGCGCCTTCGTGCAGCAGAGCGCGGCCACCCTCATGGCCACGGTCCAGCAGCTCGATCCTATGTATGTCGACCTCACGCAATCGAGCCTCGATGGTCTGAAGCTGCGCCGCGACATGCAGGAGGGACGTCTGAAGACGACCGGCCCGGGCGCCGCGCAGGTCACGCTGGTGCTGGAGGACGGCCGCATCTATTCCGAGAAGGGCAAGCTGCAGTTCACCGACGTGACCGTCGACCCGGGCACCGGCTCGGTCACGGTGCGCGCGATCTTCAAGAACCCGAACCACGTGCTGCTGCCGGGCATGTTCGTGCGCGCGAAGATCGAAGAAGGCGTGAACCAGAACGCGCTGATCGTGCCGCAAGTCGGCGTCACGCACGACCAGAAGGGTCAGCCCACCGCGCTCGTCGTCGACAACGACAACAAGGTCGAGCTGCGTCAGCTCGTCACCACGGGCACTTTCGGCTCGTACTGGGTGGTGTCGAACGGCCTGAAGCCGGGTGACCGCGTGATCGTCCAGGGCACCGACAAGGCGCGTCCCGGCCAGCAGGTCAAGCCCGTGCCGGCGCAACTGCCCGGCACACCGGCTTCCGACGCGGCCGCTGGCGGCGCCCAGACAGGTCAACCCGCGGCTCAGCCTGCCTCCGCCGCTTCGGGCGCGTAATAACAGGGAGCCCGCCTCATGGCAAAGTTCTTTATTGATCGCCCGATTTTTGCATGGGTGATCGCCATCATCCTGATGCTCGCGGGTCTCGCGTCGGTGTTCACATTGCCGATCGCGCAATACCCGACCATCGCGCCGCCGGCCATCCAGATCAGCGCAACCTATCCGGGTGCTTCGGCGGAGACGGTGCAAAACACCGTCACGCAGGTGATCGAGCAGCAGATGAGCGGTCTGGACCACCTGCTGTACCTCGCGTCGACTTCGGACGACTCGGGCACGGCCACCATCACGCTGACGTTCGCTGCCGGCACCAACCCTGACATCGCGCAGGTGCAGGTGCAGAACAAGCTGCAGCTCGCCACGCCGCTGCTGCCGCAGGCGGTGCAGCAGCTCGGCACCCGGGTCACGAAGTCGAGCAGCAGCTTCCTGCTGGTGATGGCGTTCGTGTCGACCGACGGCAGCATGAGCAAGTACGACCTCGCGAACTACGTCGCGTCGAACATCCAGGATCCGATCAGCCGTATCGACGGTGTGGGCACGGTGACGCTGTTCGGCTCGCAGTACGCGATGCGGGTCTGGCTCGATGCCAACAAGCTGAATAACTTCAGCTTGACGCCGCTCGATGTCCAAGCCGCGCTGCAGGCGCAGAACGTGCAGGTCGCGGGTGGCGCGCTCGGCGGCACGCCGTCGGTGCCGGGCCAGGTGCTTCAGGCCACGATTACGCAGGCCACGCTGCTCAATACGCCCGAGCAGTTCGGCAACATTCTGCTGAAGGTGAATCAGGACGGCTCGCAGGTGCGTCTGCGCGACGTGTCGCACATCGAGCTCGGCGGCGAAAACTACAACTTCGACACCAAGTACAACGGTCAGCCGACGGCAGGATTCGGTATCCAGCTCGCCACGGGCGCGAACGCGCTCGCCACCGCGAAGGCGGTGCGCACGAAGATCGCCGAACTATCGAAGTACTTCCCGCACGGTCTGGTGGTGCAGTACCCGTATGACACGACGCCGTTCGTGCGCCTGTCGATCGAGGAAGTGGTCAAGACGCTGCTCGAAGGTATCGTGCTGGTGTTCCTCGTCATGTACCTGTTCCTGCAGAACCTGCGCGCCACGCTGATCCCGACGATCGCGGTGCCGGTGGTGCTGCTCGGTACGTTCGCGATCATGAGCGTGGTCGGCTTCTCGATCAACGTGCTGTCGATGTTCGGTCTCGTGCTCGCGATCGGCTTGCTGGTGGACGACGCGATCGTGGTGGTGGAAAACGTCGAGCGGGTGATGCAGGAGGAGGGCTTATCGCCTCGCGAGGCAACCCGCAAGGCGATGGACCAGATTACCGGCGCGCTCGTCGGCGTGGCGCTCGTGCTGTCGGCGGTGTTCGTGCCGGTGGCGTTCTCGGGCGGTTCGGTCGGGGCGATTTACCGGCAGTTCTCGCTGACGATCGTCGCGGCGATGGTGCTGTCCGTGCTCGTCGCGTTGGTTCTGACGCCGGCGCTGTGCGCGACGATCCTGAAGCCGATTCCGAAGGGTCATCACGAAAAAGCCACCGGCTTCTTCGGCTGGTTCAACCGTACCTTCAACAGGAGCCGCGACAAGTATCACTCGGGCGTGCACCACGTGATCAAGCGCTCGGGCCGCTGGCTCATCATCTATATGGTGGTGATCTTCGCGGTGGGCCTGCTGTTCGTGCGCCTGCCGAAGTCGTTCCTGCCTGACGAAGACCAGGGCACGATGTTCGTGCTGGTGCAAACGCCGTCGGGTTCCACGCAGGAAACCACCGCGCGCGCGCTAAAGGACGTGTCGGACTACCTGCTGACCGACGAGAAGGCGATCGTCGAATCGACCTTCACGGTGAACGGCTTCAGCTTCGCGGGTCGTGGCCAGAACGCGGGTCTGGTGTTCGTACGGATGAAGGACTACGCGCAGCGTCAGCATGCGGACCAGAAGGTGCAGGCACTGGTGCGGCGGCTGTTCATGCACTTCAGCGGCTACAAAAACGCGGTCGTGTATCCGGTCAATCCCCCGTCGATTCCTGAACTCGGCACCGCGGCGGGCTTCGACTTCCAGTTGCAGGACCGCGGGGGCATCGGTCACGCGAAGCTGATGGAAGCGCGCAACATGCTGCTCGGTCTGGCTGCAAAAGATCCGACGCTCGCGCAGGTGCGTCCGAACGGCCTGAACGATACACCGCAGTTCAAGGTGAGCATCGACCACGAGAAGGCTTCGGCGCTCGGCGTGTCGCTCTCCTCGATCGACCAGACGTTCTCGATCGCCTGGGCCTCGGCGTACGTGCAAAACTTCCTCGACACCGACGGCCGGATCAAGAAGGTGTACCTGCAGGGCGACGCGCCGTTCCGGATGAAACCGGAAGACGTGAATGCCTGGTTCGTGCGCAATGGCGCGGGCGCGATGGTGCCGTTCTCGGCCTTCACGAACACCGCGTGGACCTTCGGTTCGCCGAAGCTCGAGCGCTATAACGGTATCCCGTCGGTGGAAATCCAGGGTGCGGCCGCGCCGGGCAAGTCGACCGGTCAGGCGATGGTGGCGATGGAGCAGATCGTCACCAAGCTGCCGGCGGGTGTCGGCTACGAGTGGACGGGTCTGTCGCTGCAGGAGCGTCAGTCAGGCTCGCAGGCGCCGATCCTGTACGGCATCTCGATTCTCGTCGTGTTCCTGTGTCTCGCGGCGCTGTATGAAAGCTGGTCGATCCCGTTCTCGGTGATCATGGTGGTGCCGCTCGGCGTGATCGGTGCGCTGCTGGCCGCGACGCTGCGCGGGCTCGAGAACGACGTGTTCTTCCAGGTGGGTCTGCTGACCACCGTGGGTCTGTCGGCGAAGAACGCGATTCTGATCGTGGAATTCGCGCGAGAACTG
Source organism: Paraburkholderia sp. BR14374 (assembly GCF_040948685.1). Classification (NCBI taxonomy): domain Bacteria; kingdom Pseudomonadati; phylum Pseudomonadota; class Betaproteobacteria; order Burkholderiales; family Burkholderiaceae; genus Paraburkholderia; species Paraburkholderia sp. BR14374. The sequence goes on from NZ_JBFPKF010000005.1 coordinate 229,886, forward strand.
CAGCAGAGCGAAGGCATGGGGCCGATCGAGGCCGCGCTCGAAGCGGCGCGTCTGCGGTTGCGACCAATTCTGATGACCTCGCTCGCGTTCATTCTCGGCGTGCTTCCGCTCGCGATCAGTAACGGCGCGGGTTCGGCCAGCCAGCACGCGATCGGTACCGGCGTGATCGGCGGCATGTTGACGGCGACCTTCCTCGCGATCTTCATGATCCCGATGTTCTTCGTCGTGATTCGCGCGAAGTTCGGCGGTGAGAAGGAAGACCCGGACGAGGCGCTGCGCCACTACGAACAGCACCATCCGCACGATCCGCAAGGCGGCGCGACGGGTGGCACGACCGACGGGTCGAATGGCAATGGCTCGGGCAAGGATGGGCATTGAGATGCAAAAACACTCTTTGATTGCAGTGGCAGTCGCGCTGCTCGCCACGGGTTGCACGCTGGCGCCGCATTACCAGCGGCCCGCGGCGCCCGTAACGGCGACCTTCCCGACCGGCGGCGTGTACGACCAGCAGCCGGGCGCGCAGGGCGCGCGCAGCGCGAACGGCCAGGCCGCCGCCGACATCGGCTGGCGCAACTTCTTCGTCGATCCGCGTCTGCAGCAGCTGATCGAAATCGCGCTGAAGAACAACCGCGATCTGCGTGTGTCGGTGCTGAACATGCAGGCGTCGGCGGCGCAGTACCGCATCGTGCGCGCGGGTCTGTTCCCGACGCTCAACGCCGCGGCTTCGCAAAGCAGATCGCGCACGCCGAAGGACCTGACTTTCACCGGCGTGACGATCTCCAACACGTATTCGGTGGGCTTGAACGCGTCGTGGGAAATCGACTTTTTCGGGCGCGTGCAGAGTCTGAAGGATCAGGCGTTGGCCAAGTATCTCGGCACCGCGCAGGCGCGCAAGGCCGCGGAAATTTCGCTGGTCTCGCAGGTGGCGAACCAGTACATGACGGTGCTCGAACTGGACGATCTGCTGAAGGTCACGCAGAACACGCTGGTTACGGCGCAGGAGTCGTATCGCATCACCAAACTGCAGTTCGACAACGGCACGGGATCGGAACTCGATCTGCGCCAGTCGCAAACGGTCGTCGAGACCGCGAGCGCGAACCTGCAGTCGCAGATGCGTTTGCGGGCCCAGGCCGATAACGCGCTGGTGCTGCTGATCGGCGAGCCGTTGCCGGCGGATCTGTCGCCAGGCCTGCCGCTGAGCGACCAGAATCTGCTCACGGATATTCCGGCGGGCCTGCCGTCCGATCTGCTGACGCGTCGTCCGGACATCATGGAAGCCGAGGAGAATCTGCTCGCGGCCAACGCGAACATCGGCGCGGCGCGCGCCGCGTTCTTCCCGCGGGTCACGCTGACCGGCAGCGCCGGCACGCTGAGCCCGACGCTCGGCGGGCTGTTCAAGCCGGGTTCGGCGGCATGGAGCTTCGCGCCGTCGATCACACTGCCGATCTTCGAGGGCGGTCAGAACATGGCCAACCTCGATCTCGCCAACATCGAGAAGAACGTGCAGATCGCCACGTATGAAAAGGCGATCCAGACGGCCTTCCGTGAAGTGGCGGACGGACTGGCCGCGCGCGGCACCTACGACGAGCAAATCGCGGCGCTCGAGCGGGATGTCGCGGCCGAGCAGCGCCGGCTGGATCTGTCGACCCTGCGTTACAAGAACGGTGTCGACAGCTATCTGTCGGTGCTGACCGCGCAGACCGCGCTGTACGTGGCTCAGCAGCAACTGGTGACCGCGCGCATGGAACGTCTGCAGAACCTGGTCACGCTGTACCAGGCGCTCGGCGGCGGCTGGATCGAGCACAACGGCGATCAGCCGCGTCCAGCCGACGCGCCGGTCGACTATGGTGCGGCGAGCGCACCGGTCGCGGCTTCGGCGGCGACTGCAGGGTAATCGCTTCGGCTCGATGAGCCGCTCAAGCAAAGCAAAAACGCCACGGCATGCCGTGGCGTTTTTGTTGATGCGCGGCGTTCGTTGCCGCTCGGCGCGTCAGCGACGCATTAAACGCTCAGTGCAGATCCGCCGCCCGCAGCATCTCGTTGCCCTGCGGCTCGCTGCCCGCGCTATTGTCGAGATCGTGCCCGGCGCGGCGAAGCTCGCTCTTCGCCTTCTTCTCGCTCTTCACGCCGTTGAAGATCAGGTTCAGCACGACCGCCGACACCGACGCAAGCAGAATCCCGCTGTGCAGCAGCGGGGAAAGCGCCGGCGGCAGTTGCGAGAAGAAGTGCGGCGACACGACCGGCACGAGGCCGAGCCCGATGCTGACCGCGACGATGAACAGGTTGTGCTGATTCCTGACGAAGTCGACTCGCGACAGCACCTTGATGCCGTTCGCCGCGACCATGCCGAACATCACGATGCCCGCGCCGCCGAGCACGAACGCCGGCACCGACGCGACCACCTGCGCCATCTTCGGAAACAGTCCGAGCAGCACGAGGATCACGCCGCCCATCGCGCAGACGAAGCGGCTCTTCACGCCGGTCACGCCGATCAGCCCGACGTTCTGCGAGAACGACGTATGCGGGAACGAGTTGAAGATGCCGCCGATCAGCGTGCCGAGACCATCGACGCGCAAGCCGCGCACCAGCGTTTTCTGATCGACCGGACGATCGACCATGTCGCCGACCGCGAGGAACATGCCGGTCGATTCGATGAACGTGACGAACATCACGGTGACCATCGTCGCGATCGATAGCGGATCGAAGCGCGGCAGACCGAAGTGGAACGGCATCACGAAGCCGACCCACGGCGCGTGCATGACGCCGTCCAGGTTGACGCGGCCGAGCATCAGCGCGATAGCGAAGCCCGCGACGATACCAAGCAGCACCGAGATATTGGCGACGAACCCCCTGGCAAACTTGTTGATCAGCAGGATCAGCGTCAGCACGAGCAACGACAGGCCGAGGTAGACCGGATTGCCGTATTCGGGATTGCCGACACCGCCGGCCGCCCAGTTGATCCCGACTTCCATCAGCGACAAACCGATCACCGAAATCACGACGCCGATCACGACCGGCGGGAAGAAGCGCAATAGCTTGCCGACCGCGGGCGCGAGCAGGATACCGATCACGCCGGCCGCGATCGTCGAGCCGAAGATGTCGAGCAGGCCGAGCGAAGGATTGTTGCCGATCGCGACCATCGGGCCGACGGCCGCGAACGTGCAGCCCATGATGACCGGCAGGCGGATGCCGAAGATCCACAGTCCGAGCGTCTGGATCAGCGTGGCGATGCCGCAGGAAAACAGATCGGCGCTGATCAGAAAGGCGACCTGGTCTTTCGGCAGCTTCAGCGCGGCGCCGATGATGAGCGGCACCGCGACCGCGCCAGCGTACATGACCAGCACGTGCTGGATGCCGAGAGTAAGCAACTGGCCGGCCGGTAGGCGCTCGTCGCACGGGTGAACCGTGTTCGCTTGCATATCGTCTGTCTCCACCATCTCGTTTTGGGATGACTCCAAGGTATCGGGGACGAAAAGTCGCAACAAGACCATACGTGGCTATTCCGGCATTCCCGGCGACGATATGCACAGGCCTATTTTGAAAGGCAAATCAAAGCCGCGCGTGGGACGGATCGGCAGCGCAGCGGCGGCAAGCCCTATGCGGCGGCGATTGCCGGCGGTGCGTCGCGTGCGCGGCGCGGCTTCGTCGCTGGCGGGGATATGTGTGAGAATCAATGGCGTGTATCACGCTTCACGCATAGTCCTGTTTTGACGACGCTCGCCGCACGAGGGGGGTTAACCCGCGAATGGGCTTTTTTCCGCGGGTTTTTCGACCCGTTCGCCGAACGTTCGCGGTGTCGCGGCGGCCTGGTTTATTTGCTTCGCTTGCATGTCTCGTCGCCAGCCTCGCTGGCTTCTTCCTCATCGTCATTCCAACGTCCCTGCGCCCATGAGTTTTCTCGGCATCGACCTCGGCACCGGCTCCCTGAAAGCGGCAATCGTCGACGAACATGGACGCGAGCAGGCGGTATCGAGCGTCGCGTATGCGCTGGTTACGCCGCACGCGGGTTGGGCCGAAATCGATGTCGAGACGTGGTGGAACGCGCTCGTCGGTGCGATGGCGGGCCTGCCGCGCGAGCTGCGCGATGGCGTGCGCGCAATCGGCTTCTCCGGTCAGATGCACGGCGTCGTGCTGCTCGATGCAAGCGGCGCGGCGGTGCGGCGCGCGATGCTGTGGCCCGACTCGCGCGCGCACGCCGTGCTCGACGCGTGGCCGGAGCCGCAACCGAATCCGGTCGCGCCCGGCATGGCCGGTCCTCTGCTGCGCTGGCTCGTGCTGCATGAACCGGAGGCCGCGCGCCGCACGCGCTGGGCGTTGCAGCCGAAGGACTGGCTGCGCGTCGCGCTCGGCGGCGCGTGCGTAACCGATGCGTCCGACGCGTGCGCGACCGCGCTCGCCGATCCCGCCGGCGCGTGGGACACGGCACTGCTGGCGCGTCTCGAGATTCCGCGCGAGTGGTTCGCGCCGCTGGCGTCGTCGTATGCGGCGTCGGGCGCGCTGTCGCCGCAGGCCGCGCAGGCACTCGGCTTGCGAGCCGGTATCGTGCTCGCGACCGGCGCCGCGGACACACCGTGCGCGGCGCTCGGCAGCGGACTCGCGCAGGACGGCGACGCGCTGCTGACGACCGGCAGCGGCGGACAGATCGTCGTGCTCGCGAACGACGAGCCGGCGCCGGTGAAGGGTTTGCATCGCTATCGGGCGGCGAGCGATCACTGGTATCGGATGGCGGCGATGCAGAACGTCGGCATCGCGTTGGAGCGGGTGCGCGGGTGGCTGTCGTATGAGTGGGCGCAGGCTTACCGCGACGCATTCGGCGATGTCGCTGATGCAGCCGCCGATGCAACGGGTCACGCCGCGTCGACGCTGACTTTCCTGCCGTACCTGACCGGCGAGCGCACGCCGTGGCTGAACCCGCACGCGCGCGGCGGCTGGCTCGGTTTATCGCTCGAGCATACGCGCGGGGCGATGATGCGAGCCGCGTTCGAGGGCGTGGCGTTCTCGTTGCGCGCGGGGCTCGACGCGATTCGCGCGAGCGGCGCACCGGTGACGGCGCTCAAGCTCGCGGGCGGCGGCTCCGTCGATGCACGCTGGCGGCAACTGCTCGCCGATGCGCTCGACGTCGAGCTGCACGCGGTCGATTGCCCGAACGCGGCGCCGCGCGGCGCGGCGATCCTTGGCGGCCTCGCGTGCGGCCACTGGCTAACGCGCGATCTCGCCGCGCTCGCGCCGGGCGCGACGCGCGTCGCGGGTCCGCGAGGTGATGCGGCCCTTGCCGAACGGTATGCGGGCTTCGTCGAGCTGTACGGCCGGGTCGAGCCGTGGTTCCGTGGCGGGGCGCCGCGCGGAGCGCAGTAGCAGCGGCGGCGCAGCCTTCGCGCGCTATGCAATACCATTACGCTTTTCGTGCGCCACGTGGTCGCCGGGCACGCGATGCCCAATTCGCATTCACGCACTCACGCACTCACGGACTGGGAGGAGCATTGACGATGAAGAGCAAGGCAGCAATCGCATGGAAAGCCGGCGCCCCGTTGACGATCGAGAAAGTCGATCTCGAAGGTCCGCGCGCCGGTGAAGTCCTGATCGAGGTGAAGGCGACGGGCATCTGCCACACCGACTACTCCATCACGCACCGTCTGCCGCTCGAACGTATCAACGAGGGCTTTGATCTGATGAAGAAGGGCGAGTCGATCCGCTCGGCCGTGCTCTACTAAGCGAGGAATCTCACGATGCTCGAACTACTATCGTCGCACGCCTGTCATGGCGGCGAGCAGCGCTTTTACCGGCACGAGTCGCGCGCGATCGGTCTGCCGATGCGCTTCTCGGTCTATCTGCCGCCGCAGGCATTGCATGAGAACGCGGGACGTGTGCCGGCGTTGTTCTATCTGGCCGGACTGACCAGCACGGAAGAAACGTTTCCGATCAAGGCCGGCGCGCAGCGCTTCGCGGCACAGCATGGGTTCGCATTGATCGCGCCGGACACGAGTCCGCGCGGCGCGGGCGTGCCAGGCGAGAGCGATGCGTGGGACTTCGGCGTCGGCGCGGGCTTTTATGTGGACGCGACCGAGGAGCCGTGGTCCAGGAACTATCGGATGTACTCATACGTGCGGGATGAACTGCGCGAGACGGTCGTGAACGAATTACCGGTCGATGGCGAGCGCCTCGGCATCTTCGGTCACTCGATGGGCGGGCACGGTGCGCTGGTGCTTGCGCTGCGCAATCCGGACATTTATCGGTCGGTGTCGGCGTTCGCGCCGATCGCGGCGCCGATGCGTTGTCCGTGGGGCGAGAAGGCGTTCAGCGGCTATCTGGGCGAGAACCGTGAAGCGTGGAAGCAGTACGACGCGAGCGAGCTGGTCGCGCACGCGACGCGCAAGTTCGCGGCAGGGATTCTCGTCGATCAGGGACTCGCAGATCAGTTCCTGCCCACGCAGCTGAATCCCGACGTGTTCGAAGTGGCGTGCAAGGCCGCGGGGCAGCCGTTGACGTTGCATCGTCACGAAGGCTACGACCACGGCTACTACTTCATCTCGACGTTCATCGAGGATCATCTCGCGCATCACGCGAAGGTGTTGCTAGGCTGAAAAACGTCGTAAAACGCGGCGCTAAATGAAAAACGGCGACACGTGACGTGCCGCCGTTCTTCATGTGATCGACGAAAGCGCCGCTCAATGCCGCTTCAGCAAACTCCCGCCATACACCGCCGCCGACAGCACGGTGATCCAGAAGCTCGTCGGCCAATCGGTATAGAACGCGAGCGTCAAGCCGAGCCACGCCTGCGCGAGTGCGAAGACGGCCGCGAGCACGAGACCGGTGGACAGCCGCGTGCTCAGGTTCTGCGCGGCGGCGGCCGGGCCCACCATCAGCGTGAACACGAGCAGCACGCCGACGATCTGCGTGCAGGCGGCAACGGCCAGCGCGGCGATCGCGAGAAACAGCACCGACACGCGGCGCAGCGACACGCCCTTCGCTTCGGCCAGCTCCGGCTGCAGCGACGCGAACAGCAGCGGCCGCATGATCGCCGCGAGCGCCACGAGACTCACTACCCCGAGCGCGGCAAGCACCCCGAGCGTCGACGCATTGACGCCGAGCACGTTGCCGAACAGCAGCGCCGTCACCTGTGTCGCATACGCGGTGAAGAAGTGCAGAAACAGCAGCCCGAAGCCGAGCGACAAGGAAAGGATCACGCCGATCGCGACGTCGCGGCCAGCGAGCCGTTCGCCGAGCGCGCCCATGCTGACACCGGCCGCGAGCGTGAAGCCGATCATCCCCCAGATCGGCGAGATGCCGATCAGCACCGCGCCGGTCGCGCCGGTGAAGCCGACATGCGACAGTGCGTGGCCCGCGAAGGTCTGTCCACGCATCACCAGAAAATAGCCGACCACGCCGGCCAGCACCGCGACGATCCCCGACGCCGCGAATGCGTTCACCATGAAATCGTATTCAAACATCGTGCTTGTGTCCGTCGCGTGAGTCGTGCGGGTTCGAGTGAAGGTGTGAGTGGCCGTGTGAATGACCGTGGCCGTGGTCATGCGGGTGGCCGTGCGAATGCGTATGTCCGCCTTCCTCGTCGTGTTCGTGCTCGTGATCGTGCTTCTCGACTTCGACGCCGCCCGACATCACGAAGATGCGGCCCTTCACGCGCATCACGTCGATCGCCGAGCCGTACAGACGCGACAACACCGGCCGCGTGATCACTTCGTCGACGGTGCCGAGCGCCGCGACGCCGCTGCCGAGATACAGCACGCGATCGATCGAGTTCAGCAGCGGATTGAGTTCATGCGCGGAGAACAGCACCGAGATGCCGAGCTCCCGCTGCACGCGCCGCACGAGTTCGACGACGCTCTTCTGATGATGCGGATCGAGACTGATCAACGGCTCATCGAGCAGCAGCAGTTTCGGATTACCGAGCAGGCATTGCGCGAGCAGGAGCCGCTGCCGTTCGCCGCCCGACAACTCCGACAGCGGCCGCTTCGCGAGATTCGTCCCACCGACGAGTTCGAGCACCCGCTCGACGTCCGCGCGCGTTTTCGCATCCGCATGCGGCAAGCCCCAGCGATGACCATCGGCGGCCATCGCGACGAAATCGCGGCCGCGCACACGGCGGCCGGCGAGCGCGCTGCGCGTCTGCGGCATATAGCCGATCGACGCGTTGCCGCGCTCGACCGTCTGCCCGAGCACGCGAATCGCGCCGGCCGCGGCGGGCACGAGGCCGAGTACCGCGCGCATCAGCGTCGTCTTGCCCGCGCCGTTCGGCCCGAGCACACCGATGAACTCGCCCTGGTTCACGTCGAAGCTGGTGTCGCGCAGGATCGTGCGGCCGCCCAGTTCGAGCGTCACGTTGTCGAGTTCGAGCACGGGCGTGTCGCCGCGCGCGGTCGGTGCGCTGGCCGGCGCACCTGCTGGCGTTCGATGGCCAGTCGGAGTCATGGAGTCTGTCCTTTTGCGTTGGTCGCACCGTGCGCGCCGTTTGTATCACCCGCCGCGAGCGCCTTCTGCAGCGCGTCGAGCTGCGTCAGCATCCACGTCTGATAGGTCTTGCCGGCCGGCAGGGTTTCGGTGACGCTCACCGTCGGTACCTTCGATTGTTGCGCGAGCTTCAGCATGCGTTGGGTCAGCGCCTCGGTGGCCTGGCTGTTGTAGATCAGCACGCGCACGCGCCGCTCGCGCAGATCGCGTTCGAACGCGGCGATATCGGCCGCGCTCGCTTCGGTGTCGTTCATCGCGGCGAGCTGGAAGCGCTGGTTGCGCATATTCAGGCCGATCGCGTCCGACATATAGCCGAACACCGGCTCGGTCGCCGTGACCGGCAGGCCCGCATAGCGGCCGTGCAGCTCGGCTACCTTCGCGTCGATCGGCTTCAGCGAATCGAGAAACTTCGCGAGGTTCGCATCGTACGCCGACTTGTGCGCCGGGTCAGTAGCGCTGAGCGCGTCGCTGACCGCGCGCGCGACTTTGGGCATCGTCGCCGGGTCGTACCACAGGTGCGGATTGTCGCCACCTTTTTTGCCCACCAGATCGGCCGCGACGATCACGGTGTGCTGCGCGCCTTTCGACGCGGCCAGCAGCTTCGCCATCCACGGATCGTAGTCGGCGCCGCTGTAGACGATGAGACTCGCGTGCTGCAACGCGCGCGCGGTGGCCGGGCTCGCTTCGAACAGATGCGGGTCCTGGTCCGGGTTGCTGAGGATGCTGGTCACGTCGACACGATCGCCGCCGAGTTGCCGCACCACATCGCCATAAAAATTCTCCGCGGCGACGACCGAAATCTTCGCGTCGGCGGCGAACGCGCCATGGCCGAAGCCGAGCGCCGCGAGCGCGAGCAGACACGTGCGCAGATGGGTGCGTACAGACATCGAACCCTTCAGCGCGCGCTGCGCTCGGGAGAACATCAAGCGGATCGTTTTCATCGTTGTTTCCTGCTGCTTGAGAGTTTGAATGAGTTACTCGGGGTGGCAAGGCCAAATACAGCGCGGCGCCGCGCGTCTGATTACGACGAAGCGCCCGCTGCGCCGCCGCCAGGCTTCGCGGCTCGCGCACATAGCCCGCACAGGCCGCTCAACTCGATCACCTGGCGATGCACCTCGAAGCCATGCGCGGGCGCGCTGTGCGACAGGCGGTCGGCGAGTTCGTCGCCGGGAATCTCGACGGTCGCGCCGCAGCCGTCGCACATCAGGAACTGGCTGCGATGGGGCACGCCGATTTCGCAGCAAGCGACGAACGCGTTCTTCGATTCGATCCGATGCACGAAGCCATGCGCGACGAGGAAGTCGAGCGCGCGGTAGACGGTGGTCGGCGGCATGCGACCGCGCTCGGGCGCGAGCGCGTCGAGCAACTCGTACGCGCCGACCGGCCGCTCGCTTGCGACGATCGCCGCGTACACCTGGCGACGCAGCGGCGTCAGCGCGAGCCCCTGCGCCGCGGCGTGCGCATCCGCATGCGCGAGGCGCATGGCGTGCTGTTCGGCGAGCGAGGTAGTCATCGGCGTGAATCTCCTGGCGTGACGCCCCGAGGCGGGCGACGAGGTCGAAATGATATAACGTATCGCGATTTTTTGTCAGCAGCGCGCATCTTCGCGGACTGGAAGCCTGCCGCGCTGCACCATCGAAATTCGTCCGCGTGCCTTGACATGGCCCGGCCCGTATCCGATCATTCGATCACTAGCCGAGCAATTGATCGCGCGATGAGCGTTCGCTCACTACGCGCCAGGATGTAAAAACCAACCGGAGACAGGCAGTGGCACGATTGCAGGATAAGGTCGCCATTCTGACGGGCGCGGCCAGCGGTATCGGTGAAGCGGTGGCCCTGCGCTATCTCGACGAAGGCGCGCGCTGCGTGCTGGTCGACGTGAAGCCGACCGACAGCATCGGCGGCGCGCTGCGCGGCACCTACGGCGAGCGCGTGTTGAGCGTCAGTGCCGACGTGCGGCGCCGCGAGGACATCGAGCGCATCGTCACGAGCACGCTCGGCTGCTTCGGCCAGATCGACATCCTTTTCAATAACGCGGCGCTGTTCGACATGCGCCCGCTCCTCGACGAATCCTGGGACGTGTTCGACCGCCTGTTCGCGGTCAACGTGAAGGGCATGTTCTTCCTGATGCAGGCGGTCGCGCGGCAGATGGTCGAGCAGGGCCGCGGCGGCAAGATCATCAACATGTCGTCGCAGGCCGGCCGGCGCGGCGAGGCGCTCGTGTCGCACTACTGCGCGACCAAGGCGGCGGTGTTGAGCTATACGCAGTCCGCGGCGCTCGCGCTCGCGCCGCATAAGATCAATGTAAACGGCATCGCGCCGGGCGTCGTCGATACGCCGATGTGGAACGAGGTCGACGCGCTGTTCGCACGCTACGAGAACCGGCCGCTCGGCGAGAAGAAGCGCCTCGTCGGCGAGGCCGTGCCGCTCGGCCGCATGGGCGTGCCCGACGACCTGACCGGCGCCGCGCTGTTCCTCGCGTCTGCCGATGCCGACTACATCACCGCGCAGACGCTGAACGTCGACGGCGGCAACTGGATGAGCTGAACGAAGAGCAGGGAGCGGGGCACGTTGGCTGCTCGGAGCGGCGCGTCATTCCGTCAAACGAACGCAGCATCACATAACGTATGAGAAAGGAGACAACCATGAAACCAGCTTTCAAATTCGCGCTGAAGGCGGCCGGTGCCGGCGCGGCCACCTGCTTCGCGATGAGCGCATCGGCGGCGACGGTGACGATCGCGACACTGAACAATCCGGACATGATCGAGCTGAAGAAGCTGTCGCCCGCGTTCGAAAAAGCGAATCCGGACATCAAGCTGAACTGGGTGATCCTCGAAGAAAACGTGCTGCGTCAGCGCGCGACGACCGACATCACGACCGGCAGCGGCCAGTTCGACGTGATGACGATCGGCGCGTACGAAACGCCGCAATGGGGCAAGCGCGGCTGGCTCGCGCCGATCACGAACCTGCCCGCGAACTACGACCTGAACGACGTCGTCAAGACGGCCCGCGACGGCCTGTCCGCGAACGGCCAGCTGTACGCGCTGCCGTTCTACGTCGAAAGCTCGATGACCTATTACCGCAAGGATCTGTTCGACAAAGCCGGCCTGAAGATGCCCGACCAGCCGACCTATGACCAGATCGCGCAATTCGCCGACAAGCTCACCGACAAGTCCAAGGAGCAATACGGCATCTGCCTGCGCGGCAAGGCGGGCTGGGGCGAGAACATGGCGTACGGCACGACGGTCGTGAACACGTTCGGCGGCCGCTGGTTCGACGACAAGTGGAACGCGCAGCTGACCTCGCCGGAATGGAAGAAGGCGATGACGTTCTATGTCGATCTGCTGAAGAAGGACGGCCCTCCGGGAGCGAGCTCGAACGGCTTCAACGAAAACCTGACGCTGATGTCGTCCGGCAAGTGCGCGATGTGGATCGACGCGACGGTCGCGGCCGGCATGCTATACAACAAGCAGCAGTCGCAGATCGCCGACAAGGTCGGCTTCGCCGCGGCGCCGGTCGCGGTCACGCCGAAGGGCTCGCACTGGCTGTGGGCGTGGGCGCTGGCGATTCCGAAGTCGTCGAAGCAGCAAGATGCGGCGAAGAAGTTCATCGAGTGGGCGACCTCGAAGGATTACATCGAAATGGTCGCGAAGGACGAAGGCTGGGCCTCGGTGCCCCCGGGCACGCGCCAGTCCACCTATGCGCGCCCCGAGTACAAGCAGGCTGCGCCGTTCGGCGACTTCGTGCTGAAGGCGATCCAGACCGCCGACCCGGATCATCCGACCTTGAAGCCGGTCCCCTACACCGGTGTGCAGTTTGTCGGGATTCCCGAGTTCCAGTCGTTCGGCACGGTGGTCGGGCAGAGCGTTTCCGGCGCGATCGCTGGTCAGATGACGGTCGATCAGGCGCTCGCGGCCGGCAACGCGGCCGCGGACCGCGCGGTCAAGCAGGCGGGTTATCAGAAATAACTGCGCAGAAATAACTGCGCAGATGTAACTGCGCTGCTGTAACCCGGCAGGCCCGCCGCATCGACCGATGCGGCTCATGAAGCAGGGCGGCCGTTGGTCTGCGCCGTAAGCGATGCGGCGCGTGCCGTGCGTCATACAGCACGGCACGCCGCGTCGCACACACGCGGCTCGGGCGAACGCTCCGCGCATTACCGAACAGGTGGTCCATCATGCGTCCTTTGCGCCTACCTTTGATGCACGCCCATCCCCAGACAGAAAAAGAACGCGAGGAGCGTAAGGCCAATTCGGCCCGCTGGCTCGTGGCGCCGTCGGTCAGCGTTCTCGTGCTGTGGATGGTCATTCCGCTCGCGATGACGATCTGGTTCTCGTTCTCGCACTACAACCTGCTGAATCCCGATCTGCGCGGTTTCGCCGGTTTCGACAACTACCGCTATCTCGCGACCGATCCGTCGTTCGGCCCGTCGATCGCGCACACGATCGAGCTGATCGTGTGGGTGCTCGTGATCACCGTGGTCGGCGGGGTGCTGATGGCGATCCTGTTCGATCGCAAGTTCTACGGGCAGGGCATCGCGCGCCTGCTCGCGATCGGGCCGTTCTTCGTGATGCCGACGGTCAGCGCGCTGATCTGGAAGAACATGATCCTGCACCCGGTGTATGGCCTCGTCGCGCAGGGCATGCGCGCGCTCGGCATGCAGCCGATCGACTGGTTCGCCGACTATCCGCTGACCGCGGTGATCATGATCGTCGCGTGGCAGTGGCTGCCGTTCGCGTTCCTGATCCTGTTCACGGCGATCCAGTCGCTCGACCAGGAGCAGAAGGAAGCCGCGAAGATCGACGGTGCGGGTCCGTTCTCGATGTTCTTCTACATCACACTGCCGCATCTGAGACGCGCGATCGCGGTCGTCGTGATGATGGAGACGATTTTCCTGCTGTCGATCTTCGCCGAGATCTACACGACCACCGGCGGCGGCCCAGGCAACGCGACCACCACGCTGTCGTACCTGATCTTCTCGCTCGGCCTGCAACAGTTCGACGTCGGTCTCGCATCGGCGGGCGGTATTCTCGCGGTCGTGCTGGCCAACATCGTGTCGTTCTTCCTCGTGCGGATGCTCGCGAAGAACCTGAAAGGGGAGTACGAAAAATGAGCCACGTTGCCTCTACTGCTGCATCGACGACCCAACCCGTCGCGTTGCCGACCAAATCGCCATTCGACACGATTCGCCGCGGCATTCCCGGCGTGATCGCATGGCTCGTCGCGCTGCTGCTGTTCTTCCCGATCTTCTGGATGACGATCACCGCGTTCAAGACCGAGCAGCAGGCCTACGCGTCGTCGCTGTTTTTCATGCCGACGCTCGACAGCTTTCGCGAAGTGTTCGCGCGCAGCAACTACTTCGCGTTCGCGTGGAACTCGGTGCTGATCTCGGTCGGCGTCACGCTGCTGTGCCTGATCCTCGCGGTGCCGTGCGCGTACGCGATGGCGTTCTTCCCGACGCACCGCACGCAGAAGGTGCTGCTGTGGATGCTGTCGACGAAGATGATGCCGTCGGTCGGCGTGCTGGTGCCGATCTATCTGCTGTGGAAAAACAGCGGCCTGCTCGATACGGTGTCGGGTCTGATCATCGTCTACACGCTGATCAATCTGCCAATCGCGGTCTGGATGGCGTTCACGTACTTCGCCGAAATACCGCGCGACATTCTTGAAGCCGGGCGCATCGACGGCGCGGCGACATGGCAGGAGATCGTCTATCTGCTGATGCCGATGGCGCTGCCCGGACTCGCGTCGACCGCGCTGCTGCTCGTGATTCTCGCGTGGAACGAGGCGTTCTGGAGCATCAACCTGTCGAGCTCGAACGCCGCGCCGCTGACCGTGTTCATCGCATCGTATTCGAGTCCTGAAGGATTGTTCTGGGCGAAGTTGTCGGCCGCTTCGTTGCTGGCGGTCGCACCGATCCTGATCGTCGGCTGGCTGTCGCAGAAGCAATTGGTGCGCGGCCTCACGTTCGGGGCGGTCAAGTGATGGCGGACCCGACGGCGGGTCCGGGCGTCGCGCGATATGCGTTGATCTGCGATTGCGACGGCGTGCTGATCGACAGCGAAGCGGTGGCCGCGCGCATGCTGGTGCGGGAACTCGAGGCGCGCTGGCCCGGTGTCGACGTCGAGCCGGTCGTGCTGCCGCTGCTGGGGCTGCGCATCGAGCGCGTGCTGCAGGACACCGCGACGCAGCTCGGCCAGCAGCTCGGCGCCGACGATATAGACGCAATCCGCCGCGCGGTCGAAGCGGCGGCGATCGATGCGCCCGCGGTCGACGGCATCGAGATGGCGCTGACCCAGGTGCCGCTCGTCAAGGGCTGCGCGAGCAATAGCTTCCGGCCGTACGTCGAGACGGTGCTGGCGCGCACGGGCCTGAAGCGGTTCTTCGGCGAGCGGCTGTTCTGCGCCGACGCGGTGCCGAATCCGAAGCCCGCGCCGGACGTGTATCTGGCGGCGGCGCAAGGCTTCGGGCTCGCGCCTGCCTCGTGCCTCGTCGTCGAGGACAGCGTGACGGGTGTCACGGCGGCGGCCACGGCGGGCATGGCGGTGCTGGGGTTTATCGGCGGCGGTCATGCGAGCAATGCGCAGATCGAGCGTCTGCACGCGGCGGGCGCGCGTCATGTGTTCGACGATATGCGGCAGTTGCCCGACCTCGTCGCGCAATGGACACTGTCCGCGACGACCGCGGCACCATGAGCGCGCGGATGTATGCGACACGACACGGCACCAGGTAGCAGCAGGAAGTAACGAGCAGCATCGAACAGCATTACACGGAGACACATCATGGCAAGCGTAACCTTGCGCAACATCAGAAAGGCCTACGACGACAACGAAGTGATGCGCGACATCAATCTCGACATCGCCGATGGCGAGTTCGTCGTGTTCGTCGGGCCGAGCGGTTGCGGCAAATCGACCCTGATGCGGATGATCGCGGGCCTCGAGGACATCACGGGCGGCGATCTGAACATCGACGCCGTGCGCATGAACGACGTGCCGCCGGCCAAGCGCGGCATCGCGATGGTGTTCCAGTCGTACGCGCTGTATCCGCACATGACGCTGTACGACAACATGGCGTTCGGCCTGAAGCTCGCCGGCGCGAAGAAGCCGGAGATCGACGCGGCCGTACGCAACGCGGCGAAGATTCTGCATATCGACCATCTGCTCGATCGCAAGCCCAAGCAGTTGTCGGGCGGACAGCGGCAGCGCGTCGCGATCGGCCGCGCGATCACGCGCAAGCCGAAGGTGTTCCTGTTCGACGAGCCGCTATCGAATCTCGACGCCGCGTTGCGCGTGAAGATGCGCCTCGAGTTCGCGCGCCTGCACGACGAGCTGAAGACGACGATGATCTACGTGACGCACGACCAGGTCGAGGCGATGACTTTGGCCGACAAGATCGTGGTGTTGTCGGCGGGCAATCTGGAGCAGGTCGGCAGCCCAACGATGCTGTATCACGCGCCCGCGAACCGTTTCGTCGCAGGTTTCATCGGTTCGCCGAAGATGAACTTCATGGAAGGCATTGTGCAGTCGGTGTCGCGCGACGGTGTCGCGGTGCGTTACGCGACCGGCGAGACGCAGCGGGTGTCGGTCGAGCCCGGCGCGGCCAAGCAGGGCGACAAGGTGACGGTCGGCATTCGCCCCGAGCACCTGCACGTCAGCACGACCGAGGACGGTATCGAGGCACGCACGATGACGGTCGAATCGCTCGGCGATGCCGCGTACCTGTACGCGGAGTCGAGCGTCGCGCCGGACGGTTTGATCGCGCGGATTCCGCCGCTCGAACGTCATGCGAAGGGCAACACGCAGAAGCTCGGCGCGACTCCGGAGCATTGCCATCTGTTCGATAGCGACGGGAAGGCGTTCCAGCGCAAGATTGTTGAGGTGTTGGCGGCGTGATCGGGCGATGACGCATTGCGGAAACAGACGGTGCACTCAAGGCGCTGTCTATCGAGGGTGTTGGGCGCTTTGGATTGCCGATGTGAAATAAAAGCAGGGAAAACCTCCGGACGGCGGGAGCCGTCCGGTTCGGGGAAAGCGACGCTATTCGCTCATGAGACGCTTAAGCTCATTAAGAAAAGACTCGGTGGTATGTCCCCACAGCGTCGGATCAAAGCCCGCTCCATAGCTTCTTTCAAACGCACAATCCAGATCGGCCGAGTGCTCATCCATGAACGAATTGATTTCATGAATCAAATTCGAATAAGTGTGGGGGCTGTCCTTTTTGTAACAAGCCACGATTTCGGCAATGGTTTCGCCAAAAAGGTCAAAGTCCTGACCAAAATATACGTGAAATATGCGGTGCATCGCGGGGTAGCGTTCGGGCGACATCGTTTTTCCCTTCAGTCAATATAAGCGGTAAGCACGTAATATGGCATGCCATTATAGGGTTCGTACTTTAAAAAGACTGTCACTCTGTTCATTTTCGTCAGCTTTCCTGTTGCCCTCGATATCCCGTATCCAACGTCACCCGCGACGTGCTTAATCAGCGTAAGAGTAATATCTCGCGTCGGATTCTGCGCCCACGCGCGGAGTCTAATTGCGTTTGAAGACATAACTTCCGATATAGCCAATTCCGCAGTTCCGCGGTTTATGAACGATGACACGACTTTCCGCTGCGGTTCATTTATCGGTCTTTCCCGCAACTGCGCTTCAGTCCTTCCGACATGTTTCAAAAGCGTCGGCTTTGCTCGCCATCGTCGGATCTGGCAAAGCGCACAGCACACCCGCGCCGACCATTTCCAGCACGCCGCCGACGACCTGTAACCCGCCCCAAAGCCGGTTGGAAAGCATCTCCGATTGACTGATCGACTGGCGAGATAGCACGGCCGCGAGTTGCGGAGCACTCAGTACAACCTTCACTCCTTCGGCGTTATCGGCACCGGGCATATCGAAACCCTCTGATGTTTTTGTGGGGCTCCAATGCTGACTTGCTGACCGCCTCCCAAGATTGGGACAACTCCGAATTTTCCGTAGTCGGATGCGCGGTGCCTGTTTTGCGTGAAGCGGTCAGCGATAGCAGCTTTGGCGGCCCGGTATTGGCCGCCGAACAGCGCCTTCTCTCCGAATCATCCCTCGCCCATAGACGGACCGTGAATCCACGGGTTATCTTTCTCACCGCTTATTTGGAATGTTTAATTGAGGGAAGTGAAAATGAGTTTAATCACCGATATCCTCGCGGCGAGAGGCCCAACGATGGTCAGAATTTCCGATGTACTGGACTATTCAGATGACCTGTCCTTGGTGCTGTCCAAATTTGGCCTGACGCCTGACGAGAAGATGCTTATGCCCCAGGATAGAGCCGGGGCCATTGCTATTCTTACGAATCTGCTATGGAAAGAACAGAGGCTTATGATTGTCAGCGCATGAACAGGGGTAAAGCGGAAGAGCTTGCTGAAAGAATAATTTCTGAAAATGAATCAAAACACAGTAGGTATTTTTCAAACAAGGAATCGCCATTGTCGAATTCATGGAATGATCTTACGGACTCGACATTTGACTCGGGTATTATTATAAGTAGTGGAGATGGTCAATATTTCTGTATCTGGTTTGAAGATGAAGATTGATTTGACGCCTTCAGATAAATCATGGAAAACCACTCAACTTATCCAGAGCTCAGTCATTTTCTTCGGAGCCTACCCCAATCAAGATTACGAACTTTCAGGAGACAAAATCGCTGAGGTCGTTGAATGCTACAAACAGGGAACGCCTGTGGACGCGCATGAAAGGATGTTGTCTGAGATAGGGCGATTCAAGCGCGAGCACCCTGACCCGGACAGGGCATTTGAGGAGACTTACGGGCAGGACTTTTCGCCAGACCTGTGGGGGTGCACGGCCGCCTCATTTTTTTGACGAGTTGACGAGGCTCCTGAGCGAGTAAGCTTCCGACCGCGCCATCTTGCGGCGCGTCTACAACGATCGCCCGCCTTCTTCTGCGGGCGTTTTTTCACGCCTCCAACGCCGCCCGCGCACACAACTCATCCGTCACGAGCCCCGACAACCACCCACCCTTGAGCACCGCGATCAACGCCTCACGCTTGCGCTGCCCGCCCGCAAACCCGATGGTCGGCCGGCGCGGCGGCGCGTCGAGAGCGATGCTCGTCACGCGCCGGCCGGTCGGCGACTCGACGTGCGCGCCGGCCGCATCGATCGGCAGGCCCAGCATTTCGGCGACCGCGCCGTTGTGCATCAGCTCCTTCACCTCGCCTTCCGTGATGAAGCCGTCCTCGTGCAACGGACAGGTCATGCCGATGTTGCCGATGCCGACGAACGCGACGTCGGCCTGCGCGGACAGCGACTCGACGATCCGATAAAGACGGTGATTGCACCACTGCGCGCGCTCGGCCTCGCTGTCGGCGAGCAGCGGCGCGGGCAGCAGAAAATGCTTGCCACCAGTCTTTTCAGAAATGTGCAGCGCGACGTCGTAGCGGTTCGAGGAGCCGTCCTGCGCGATCGCGCCGACCATCGATACCAACCGGTGCTGCGGACGGTCCAGCTGCGCGATCTGATCGACCGCGGCCTTCAGCGTGCGGCCACTGCTGACCGCGACGACCATCGGCTTTTCCGCGGTCAGATAACGCTCCATCACCTGTGCGCCGGCCACCGCGAGCTTGCGGTCGAGTTCCTCGGGTGTATCGCCGTCGATCGGCACGACCTCGCACATGCTGAGGCCGTAGCGTTTCGACAGCTGATCGGCGAGCGACAGACAATCGGCGAGCTTGTGATCGACCCGCACGCGGATCAGGTTCTTTTCGACCGCGAATGCGACGAGCCGCTGCGCGACCGGCCGCGACACCTGCAGCTTCTCGGCGATTTCGTTCTGGGTGTTGCCCGCGACGTAGTAAAGCCACGCGGCGCGCGTGGCGAGATCGAGTTTTTCTGTGGACCTGGGCACGATGAGATTTCGCTTGAAGTGTGCCGATGATAGCGGCCGGCGGCGCGTCTGTCGCGCAGGCCGGCCGCGGATGACGCTCAGGCGAGCGGGGCGCGGGCAGGATCGAACAGCGGCCGTACGTGGCGATACAGCGCGCGATACGCTTCGAGGCGCGTGCGCAATTCCGCGTGGCGGCGCGGATTCGGCGTGAACTCCTTTTCGACGGGCGGCTTGGTCAGCACGGTGGCTGGCTCGCCACCTGCGGCGAGCCAGCCGAGACGCGCCGCGCCGAGCGCCGCGCCGGTTTCGCCGCCGCCATGTTTGACGGTGACGGTATCGAGCGCATCGGCGAGCAACTGGGCCCAGTAATCGCTGCGTGCGCCGCCGCCGAGCAGCGACAGCACTTTCGCTTCGGTGCCGGCCGCGCGCAGCGCGTCGAGGCCGTCGGTCAGCGCGAGCGTCACGCCTTCGAGCACCGCATAGCCGAGCAGCGCGCGGTCGGTGGCGTGAGTCATGCCGAAGAATACGCCTTGCGCGTAGGGGTCGTTGTGCGGCGTGCGCTCGCCCGACAGATACGGCAAGAAGAGCGGCGCTGTGGTCAACGCCTCGGCGGGCAGCGCCTCGATTTCGGCGAGCAGCGTCGGCTCGTCCGTCGACGTGAGCTTGCAGACCCAGCGCAAACAACTCGCCGCCGACAGCACCACGCTCATCTGATGCCAGCGGTCCGGGATCGCATGACAGAACGCGTGCACGGCGGAAGCCGGGTTCGGCCGGAAGCTGTCGCCGACCACGCACAGCACGCCCGACGTACCCAACGACACGAAGCCGTCGCCCGGCTGCGTCGCGCCGATGCCGATCGCGCTGGTCGCATTGTCGCCGCCGCCGGCCGCGACGATCACGTCGTCGCGCAGGCCGAATTCGCGCGCGAGTTCCGGCAGCAGCGTGCCGGCCGGCGCGCTGCCTTCACGAAGCGCAGGCATCTGCGCGCGCGTCATGTTGCAGGCAGCGAGCAGCGAATCGGACCAGTCGCGTTTCGCGACGTCGAGCCACAATGTGCCGGCCGCGTCCGACGGATCGGACACCTTGCCGCCCGTCAGTTGCAGGCGCAGATAGTCTTTCGGCAGCAGCACGCAGGCAGTCCTGGCGAAAATCTCCGGTTCGTGACGCGCGACCCACAGCAGCTTCGGCGCGGTGAAACCGGGCATCGCCAGATTGCCGGCGACGCTGTGCAGATCCGGCGCGCGTTCGGTCAGCTCCGCGCATTCCTTGTCGCTGCGCATGTCGTTCCACAGGATCGCGGGCCGCAGCACACGATTCTCCGCGTCGAGCAGCACCGCGCCGTGCATCTGCCCCGACAGGCCGATGCCGCGAATCTGCGCGAACTCGTCGGGATGACGCGCGCGCAACGCGGCCAGCGCGCTGCGCGTGCCCGCCCACCAGTCTTCCGGATTCTGCTCGGCCCAGCGCTGGTGTGGACGCGAAACGGTGAACGGCGAGCCTGCGGTGCCGATCACGCGGCCATCGGAGGCGAGCAGCAGAACTTTCACTTCGGACGTGCCGAGGTCGATGCCTAGGTACATGGGAGCGAAACCTTCGTCGTTGGAGATGCGCTACTTTATCCGCACATCGCGCGCGCTGTCATGCGCATTAAGCCTGGCTCGTCAAGCCGCGCCGCGTTTCGCGAGCCAAGCGTCGACACGCGCAAGCGCGCCCGCGAGCGCCGCTTCGAGCTCGGGCGTCTGCGCCATGCCGCCCCACAGCAGCCGGTCGGCCGCGTATGCGCGCAGCGGATCGGGCGCCGAGAAAAAGCCGTGCGCGACGCGCTCGTCCATCACGCCGTCCTGATACGCGTAGGGCAGCTTGCCCGTGTGCCAGCGCTCCAGAAAGCGGAATAACAACGCGGGCAGCACCGCGGTCGCCGCCGGCGTGACGCCACGCTCGAAGCATTCGGCGAGTGTCGGCGCGATGAAGCCGGGCAGCTTCGAGAAGCCATCGGCGGCGACGCGCTGATTCGTATCGAGAATATGCGGATTGCTGAAGCGCTCGAGCACGACGTCGCGATAGCGTTCGAGATCGAGCGGGCTCGGTGTCAGACACGGGATCACGTCCTCGGTCACGTAGTCGTATGCGAACTGGCGGATGTCGGCGTCGAGCGTGCCTTCGTGGATGTAGTTCAGGCCGACCAGCGTGCCCGCCCACGCGATGCAGCTATGCGTCGCGTTGAGGATGCGGATCTTCGCTTCTTCGTACGGCAGCACCGAATCGACGAGTTCCGCGCCGACCTTCTCCCAGGCCGGCCGTCCCGCGATGAAGCGGTCTTCGATCACCCACTGGATGAACGCTTCGCCCATCACCGGGCTCGCGTCGTCGACGCCGGTCGCGGCCTTCACGCGCTCGCGCACGTCGGGCGTCGGACGCGGCGTGATGCGATCGACCATCGAGCACGGGCACGAGGTGTTGTCGTCGAACCATTGCGCCAGTTCGTTCGCGCCGCGTCGTTCGAGAAACTCGCTCATGCCCGCATGAAAGCGCTCGCCGTTGCTGCGTAGGTTGTCGCAGGTCTGGAGCGTGACCGGTCCAGCGCCGCGTTTCACGCGCGCGCCGAGAATCGCCGCGAGTGCGCCATAGATCGTCTTGTGGTCGCCTGCGAGGTCGGCGGCGAGATCGGGATTCGCGATGTCGAGCCGGTCGTGTTCGTCGAGGTAATAACCGCCTTCGGTCACGGTGAACGCGATGATCTTGCAGGCCGGATCGGCACCCGCTTCGATCAACCCATCGAGGCTTTCGCTCCACGGCAGCACGCGCTCGATCGAGCGGATCGTCTCGTAGGCGCGCTGGCCTTGCGGCGTGACCGTTTCGAGCGTGTAGACGCCGTTCTGTGCAGCGAGCGCTTCGAGCACCGGGTTCATGTCGCCGCGAATATTGCCGACGGTCAGCGACCAGTGCGGCTCGCTGGCCGCGCTCGCTTCGTTCAGCCGATGCAGATACCACGCCTGATGCGCGCGATGAAACGAACCCGCGCCGATGTGCAGGATCACGTGTGCGGCCGCGCCGCTGCCTTGCCCGCTGTTCATGTCGTGTCTCCGGAAACTACGGCGCTCGTGGCGCGCGTTTTGTGCGTGCAGAGCATTTGCTCTGGATGTGAGCGAATGATCGTACCCGGCGAAACGAAAGTCAAGGCAACCGGGCGGGGTTTTGATGGCGCAGCGCGGCATGCTGGATGCGCGGGCGGCAGCGAGCAGGGTCCGAGGCCGGAACACGCGCTGCGCCCCTCATATTGCATTGCGTCAAATTTGACCTCGCGCGCGTCCGCATTAACCCCAGTGCAAAAAAGTATCGGTGCGCGGTTTCTTTTTAAGTGGTCGCCAACGCGTTTGGCGGTTACTTTTCGCTTTACAAGATCAAGATCGGCGGCGCCTCACCGTGCCGCTCCATGGAGGCAGACAGTGCAACCTGATCTCGAAATCGTGGCCGTACGCCACGACGAGTCGTTCAAAGTGTGGTCGCATGGCTATCCGTATCGCACGGTGCGCTGGCACTTTCATCCGGAGTACGAGATCCATCTGATCGTCGCGACGACTGGCAAGATGTTCGTCGGCGATCACATCGGCAGCTTCGCGCCCGGCAATCTCGTGCTGATGGGGCCGAACCTGCCGCACAACTGGGTCAGCGACGTGCCCGAAGGCGAGAGCGTCGCGCAGCGCAATCTGGTCGTGCAGTTCGGCCAGGAGTTCGTGTCGAACTGTCTTGAGAGTTTTCCGGAGTGGCGTCAGGTCGAGGCGATGCTTGCCGATGCGCGTCGCGGCCTGTCGTTCGGTCACGAGACCTCGGCGCAAATCAAGCCACTCTTTCTCGAACTGCTCGGGGCGCGCGGACTGCGCCGGCTCGTGCTGTTCATGTCGATGCTCGAGATCCTGATGAACGCGCCGGATCGCGACACGCTCGCGAGTCCCGCATATCAGGCCGATCCGACCAGTTTCGCGGCGACCCGCATCAATCATGTGCTCGCGTATATCGGCAAAAACCTCTCGAACGAATTGCGCGAGTCGGAGCTTGCTCAACTCGCCGGCCAGAGCGTCAGCGCGTTTTCGCGTTATTTCCGCCGC
Source organism: Paraburkholderia sp. BR14374 (assembly GCF_040948685.1). Classification (NCBI taxonomy): domain Bacteria; kingdom Pseudomonadati; phylum Pseudomonadota; class Betaproteobacteria; order Burkholderiales; family Burkholderiaceae; genus Paraburkholderia; species Paraburkholderia sp. BR14374. The sequence goes on from NZ_JBFPKF010000005.1 coordinate 253,324, forward strand.
CATACCGGGCTGCCTTTCGTGCAGTACGTGAATCGCATGCGCATCAATCTCGCGTGCCAGTTGCTGACCGACGGCGAACTGAGCGTGACCGACATCTGCTTCAAGGCGGGCTTCAACAACCTGTCGAATTTCAACCGGCAGTTTCTGGCCATGAAGGGCATGGCGCCATCGACGTTCCGCCGTTATCAGCAGCTGAACGATGCGAGCCGCGATGCTTCCGAGCAAGCGGCCGCGCATGGCAGGGGCATCGACAACGCGCCGGCGATCGTGCTCGCGCCGGGCTTGCCGCGTAGCGGCGTCGCGTATCCGGTCACATAGTGCCCGCCCGGTAGTCCGCTGTTTTAGTCAACTCGCGTTTCAACACGCATCGATCGCGCTGTGCGCCCACAGCGCGAGGGGGCGTGCTCACTTCAAAAAATGGAGACAACCATGAAGCCGTCTACTCTTTCGCTCAATTCTTCGACGATGTTCGCGCGCCGCATCTGCGCGCTCGCGTTCGCTTTGTCGCTCGTCGCCGTGTCGGCTGCGCAGACCGCGCAGGCCGCGCCGCTGAAAATCGGCATGACGTTTCAGGAGCTGAACAACCCGTACTTCGTGACGATGCAAAAAGCGCTGAACGACGCGGCCGCGTCGACCGGCGCGACCGTCGTCGTCACCGACGCGCATCACGACGTCAGCAAGCAGGTCAGCGACGTCGAGGACATGCTGCAAAAGAAGATCGACATCCTGCTCGTCAATCCGACCGACTCGACCGGCATCCAGTCGGCGGTCACGTCGGCGAAGAAGGCGGGCGTCGTCGTGGTCGCGGTCGATGCGAACGCGAACGGCCCGGTCGATTCGTTCGTCGGCTCGAAGAACTACGACGCGGGCGTGATGGCTTGCGACTACCTCGCGAAGTCGATCGGCGGCAGCGGCGAAGTGGCGATTCTCGACGGCATTCCGGTCGTGCCGATTCTCGAACGCGTGCGCGGCTGCAAGGCGGCGCTCGCGAAGTCGCCGGGGGTGAAGCTCGTCGATACGCAGAACGGCAAGCAGGAACGCGCGACCGCGCTGTCCGTCACCGAGAACATGATCCAGGCGCATCCGAATCTGAAGGGCGTGTTCAGCGTGAACGACGGCGGTTCGATGGGTGCGCTGTCGGCGATCGAATCGTCGGGCAAGGACATCAAGCTGACGAGCGTCGATGGTGCGCCTGAGGCGATCGCCGCGATTCAGAAGCCGGATTCGAAATTCGTCGAGACGTCGGCGCAGTTCCCGGCCGACCAGGTGCGCATCGCGCTCGGCATCGCGCTTGCGAAGAAGTGGGGCGCCAATGTGCCGAAAGCGATTCCGGTCGACGTGAGAATGATCGACAAGAGCAACGCGAAGGGCTTCAGCTGGTAACGCAAGCGCAGGCCGCCGCGCGTGGCGATCATGCGCGGCGGTGCGCGGCAAAGGAACACGCGATGGATACGCTTCTGAAGCTCGACAACATCAGCAAGAGCTTTCCCGGTGTGAAGGCGCTGCAAGGCATTCACCTGGAGATCGCGCGTGGCGAGATTCACGCGCTGCTCGGCGAGAACGGCGCGGGCAAATCGACGCTAATGAAAATTCTGTGCGGCATCTATCAGCCGGACGAAGGCACGATCACGCTCGAAGGCGAGCCACGCCACTTCGCGAACTATCACGACGCGGTGGCCGCTGGCGTCGGTATCGTGTTTCAGGAGTTCAGCCTGATTCCGTATCTGAACGCGGTGGAGAACATGTTTCTCGGCCGTGAAATGCGCAACCGCTTCGGCCTGCTCGAACGCGCCAGAATGCGCCGCGCGGCGGCCGCGATTTTTCAGCGGCTTGGCGTTGCGATCGATCTGTCGGTGCCGATCAGGGAACTCTCCGTTGCGCAGCAGCAGTTCGTCGAAATCGGCAAGGCGTTGTCGCTCGATGCTCGCGTGCTGATTCTCGACGAACCGACCGCGACGCTGACGCCGGCGGAAGCCGCGCATCTGTTCACTATCATGCGCGAGCTGAAGCAGCAGGGCGTCGCGATGATCTTTATCTCGCACCACCTCGAAGAGATCTTCGAGGTGTGCGACCGCATCACGGTGCTGCGCGACGGCCAGTACGTCGGCAAGACCGAGGTCGCGCAATCCGACGTGAGCCGGCTCGTGCAGATGATGGTGGGACGCCGCATCGAAAGCAGCTTTCCGCCGAAGCCGGCGCCGCGCGCCGATGCGAAGATCGTGCTCGACGTCGTGCGCTTGCAGTTGTTCAAAGACAGCCCCGAGTTGAGCTTCACGCTGCGCGAAGGAGAGATTCTCGGTTTCGCGGGACTCGTCGGTTCGGGTCGCACCGAGACCGCGCTCGCGGTGATCGGCGCGGAGCGCGCGTATGTGAAGGAGATTCGCGTGAACGGCACCGCCGCGAAGCTCGCCGATCCAGCCGATGCGCTGCGCGCGGGCGTCGGCATTCTGCCCGAGAGCCGCAAGACCGAAGGGCTCATTACCGACTTCTCGATCAAGCAGAACATCTCGATCAACAACCTCGGCAAGTACCGGTCGCTGCGTTTCTTCATCGACCAGCGCAGCGAGGCGCGCGCGACCGCCGACATCATGAAGCGCGTGGGCGTGAAGGCGCCGACGATGCACACCGAAGTCGCGACGCTGTCGGGCGGCAATCAGCAGAAGGTCGTGATCGCGCGCTGGCTCAATCACCACACCAACATCCTGATCTTCGACGAACCAACTCGCGGCATCGACGTCGGCGCGAAGGCCGAAATCTACCTGCTGATGCGCGAACTGACCGCGCGCGGCTACTCGATCATCATGATCTCGTCCGAGCTGCAGGAGATCGTCGGCATGTGCGACCGTGTCGCCGTGTTCCGGCAGGGCCGCATCGAAGCGCTGCTCGAAGGCGACGCGATCGAATCGAACGCCGTGATGACCTATGCGACCGCCGGTTCGCTTGGAGCTTCTCATGAACATGCCTAATCCTTCCTCTTCGCCGAAAACATCGAGCGTCAGCAGCGACACGCCGGGCGCGCCGGTGCGCTTCACCTGGGCCGCGCTGAAACGCTCGACGCTGTTCTATCCGTTCATCGGCCTCTTGGTCGTCTGCATCGTGATGGTGTTCGCGAGCGATAGCTTTCTGTCGGCCGCAAACATCGAGAACGTGCTGCGCCAGGTGTCGATCAACGCGATCATCGCGGTCGGCATGACCTGCGTGATCCTGACGGGCGGCATCGATCTGTCGGTCGGCTCGGTGATGGCGCTCGCGGGCACGCTGTCGGCCGGGCTGATGGTCGCGGGCATGAACGGGGTGGGGGCGCTCGCGATCGGCCTCGCGGTCGGTCTCGGCTTCGGCGCGGCCAACGGCTTTTTCGTCGCGTTCGCCGGCATGCCGCCGATCATCGTCACGCTCGCGACGATGGGTATCGCGCGCGGCCTCGCGCTGATCTACACCGGCGGCTACCCGATCGACGGTCTGCCCGACTGGGTCAGCTTCTTCGGCAGCGGCAAGATTCTCGGCATCCAGGCGCCGGTCGTAATCATGGCGGTGATCTATGTGATCGCATGGGTGCTGCTCGAACGGATGCCGTTCGGCCGCTACGTGTACGCGATCGGCGGCAACGAGCAGGCGACGCGCTTGTCCGGCGTGCGTGTCGCGCGCGTGAAGCTGATCGTCTACACGATCGCCGGCTTGACGTCCGCGTTCGCCGCGATCGTGCTGACCGCGCGTCTGATGAGCGGCCAGCCGAACGCGGGCGTTGGCTTCGAACTCGACGCAATCGCCGCCGTCGTGATGGGCGGCACGTCGATCTCCGGTGGACGCGGCTCGATCATCGGCACGCTGATCGGCGCGCTGTTACTCGGTGTGCTGAATAACGGCCTGAACATGGTCGGCGTCAATCCATACGTGCAGAACGTGATCAAGGGCGGAATTATTCTGCTCGCGATCTATATCAGTCGCGACCGCAGAAAGTAACGCTCACTTCCCCACATCTTTTTTGCAGGACCATGCAATGACGACTCCATCCGACCAGCAGAACATGACCGCCATCGTCTGTCATGCACCGAAAGACTATCGCGTCGAGCAGGTGCAGAAGCCACGCGCCCGCGCGCACGAACTGGTGATCCGCATCGCCGCGTGCGGCATCTGCGCGAGCGACTGCAAATGCCATTCGGGCGCGAAGATGTTCTGGGGCGGCCCGAGCCCGTGGGTCAAGGCGCCGGTGATTCCGGGCCACGAGTTCTTTGGCTATGTCGAGGAACTGGGCGAGGGCGCGGCCGAGCATTTCGGCGTGCAAAAAGGCGAGCGCGTGATCGCCGAGCAGATCGTGCCGTGCGGCAAGTGCCGCTACTGCAAATCAGGCCAGTACTGGATGTGCGAAGTGCACAACATCTTCGGCTTTCAGCGCGAGGTCGCGGACGGCGGCTTGGCGGAGTACATGCGGATTCCGCCGACCGCGATCGTCCACAAGATTCCCGACGGCATCTCGCTCGAAGACGCCGCGATCATCGAGCCGCTCGCGTGCGCGATTCACACGGTCAATCGCGGCGATCTGCAACTCGACGACGTCGTCGTGATCGCGGGCGCGGGGCCGCTCGGTCTGATGATGACGCAGGTCGCGCATCTGAAGACGCCGAAGAAGCTCGTCGTGATCGATCTCGTCGAAGAACGGCTCGCACTCGCGAGCGAATACGGCGCGGACGTGACGATCAATCCTCAGAAGGACGATGCGCTCGCGATCATTCGTTCGCTGACTGACGGCTACGGTTGCGACGTCTATATTGAAACGACGGGCGCGCCGATCGGCGTGAACCAGGGGATGGACCTGATCCGCAAGCTCGGGCGCTTCGTCGAGTTCTCGGTGTTCGGCGCGGATACGACGCTCGACTGGTCGGTGATCGGCGATCGCAAGGAACTCGACGTGCGCGGCGCGCACCTTGGACCTTATTGCTATCCGATCGCGATCGATCTGCTCGCGCGTGGACTTGTCACGTCGAAGGGCATCGTCACGCACGGCTTTTCGTTGGAAGAATGGGACGAAGCGATCGGGATCGCGAATTCGCTCGACTCGATCAAGGTACTGATGAAGCCGCGCGCATGAATCTCGTGTGCGGCGTTTCAACGGAGACACTATGAACTACGTCATCGGCGTCGATATCGGCACGCAGAGCACGAAGGCGTTGCTGGTCGACGAGTACGGGGCGATCGTCGCGCAGCATGCGTCGAGCTATCAACCCGATACGCCGAAGCCGTTGTGGGCCGAGCAGTGGCCCGCGGTATGGCTGAAGGCCGTGGTCGAATGCGTGGCCGCGTGCGTCGGCGAGGCGAAGGCGGCCGGTATCGCGCCGGGTGCGATCAAGGCGCTGTGCGTGAGCAGCCTGTACGGCGGCTCGGGCATCCCGGTCGACAACGACATGCGGCCGCTCGCGCCGTGCCTGATCTGGATGGACCGGCGCGCGACCGCGCAGGTGGACTGGGTGCGCGAGAACGTCGATCTCGAACGGCTCCATACGATCACCGGTAATGGGGTAGACAGCTACTACGGCTACACGAAGATGCTGTGGCTGCGCGAGAACGAGCCGGACGTATGGGCGCATACGCGCTACTTCCTGCCGCCGAACGCGTACGTGATCTACATGCTGACCGGCGAGGTCGCCGTCGATCACAGTTCGGCCGGCAATATCGGCGGCGTCTACGATATTGCGCGGCGCGACTGGTCGGACGAAGCGCTCGACATGCTCGGCATTCCCGCGACGATGATGCCGGAGCGGCTCGTCGAATCGTCGGAGGTGGTGGGCGGCTTGTTGTCGCAATGGACCGCGCAGCTTGGGCTCGATGCAGGCACGGCGATCGTCGCGGGCGGCGTCGATGCGGCGATGGCGACGTTCGCGGCCGGTGTCACGCGCGCCGGGCAGCACGTCGCGATGATCGGCACCAGCATGTGCTGGGGCTATATCAACCAGCGTGTCGACGCACGCCACGGTTTGGTCAGCATGCCGCACGTTTTCAACGGGCAGCACGATATCTACGTATTCGGCGGCGCGATTACGGCGGGCGCGTCGGTCAGCTGGTATCGCGAGCAGTTCTGTCACGCGGAGATCGAGGCCGCGCGCGCGACACCGCATGGCGATCCGCATCGGCTGCTCGAAGAAGCGGCCGCGCAAGTGCCGGCCGGCGCCGACGGCGTGCTGTTCCTGCCGTATCTGATGGGCGAGCGAAGTCCGGTGTGGGATGCGAGGGCGAGCGGCGCGTTCGTCGGATTGTCGCTGTTTCATACGCGTGCGCATCTGTATCGCGCGGTGCTCGAAGGGGTGTCGTTCGCGCTGAAACACAACATCGAGGCGGGGCGCAAAGGCGCGCAATCGCTCGACGACAAGCTGATCGTGGTGGGCGGCGCCGCGCATTCGGACCTGTGGATGCAGATCATCGCCGATGTCACCGGCTATCCGGTCTACACGATCGAGCAAGATGTAGAAGCCGCGATGGGCGCGGCGTTGCTCGCCGCGCTCGGCGTCGGCCTCGTGTCGCGCGAAGCGGCGCAAGGCGGCTGGGTCACGCTGATCGAGCGCGCGCAGCCCGACGCACGGCGCATGGCGTTATACGAGCAGCTTTTTGGCGTGTACGTGGATCTCTATCCGGCGTTGAAGCCGGTCATGCATCGCTTGCAATCATCATGAACGCTAATTTCGATTTTTCCGGACGCTCGATCCTGGTGACGGGCGCCTCCAGCGGCATCGGCCGCGCGACGGTCGAGGCGCTGTGCGCGAGCGGCGCATCGGTCGTCGCGGCCGCGCGCAACGTGAACGAGCTCGCGCGGCTCGCCGAGGAAACCGGCTGCGAGCCGTTGAAGCTCGACGTCAGCGACGAAGCCGCAATCGACGAAGCATTCGCGTCGCTCGAACCGTTCGACGGGCTCGTCAATTGCGCGGGCATCGCGTTGCTCGAACGCGCGGTGGATACCACGGCCGCGAGCTTCGATCGCGTGATGGCGGTGAATACGCGCGGCGCGGTGCTGGTCGCGAAGCACGTCGCGCGTGGCATGCTCGACGCGGGGCGCGCGGGCAGCATCGTCAACGTTTCGAGTCAGGCGGCGCTCGTCGCGCTCGACGATCATCTGAGCTATTCGGCGTCGAAGGCGGCGCTCGATGCGGTCACGCGCGCGTTGTGCATCGAGCTGGGGCCGCACGGGATTCGCGTGAATAGCGTGAACCCGACAATCACGCTGACGCCGATGGCGGTGCTGGCCTGGAGCGATCCCGTCAAACGCGATCCTGCGTTGCAGGCGATTCCGCTCAGGCGCTTTGCTGAATCCGCCGAGGTCGCGGCGCCGATTCTGTTTCTGTTGAGCGATGCAGCGGCGATGGTTAGCGGGGTGTGTTTGCCGATTGATGGTGGTTATACCGCGCGCTAGGGGGTGTCAAGCGCCGTCGGTTGCCTGGTGAAATGAAAGTAGACGGAAGCCCCGCCAGACGGCGGGGCCCTCCGGCGGGCGGAAGTGCAGGCTACTCACTCGGAAGACGACGTTTAAGTTAGTCGAGAAAAGATTCGACGGTGTGACCCCACAGCGTCGGATCGAACTGCCTGCCGAATTCCTCCTCGAAGGCAGCGCCAAGATTTCCAGCGTGATCTCTCTTGAACCGATCTATGTCGGCCACCTTTGCGTTAATCATTTCTGGCGTGCATCCGCTTGCACAAGTCCGCACCAGCTCTTCAATTGTGTTTCCCCAGTAGTCGGAATCCTCATTGAAGTAGACACCGATCAATGATCCAGATCGTCGTATCTAAAGTATCGATGTTCACTCAAAATCATTGAGTGAACCAGACGGTGTGTGGCGGTCCGATGCGAGCAAACGCATGCTACTCGCTCAGAAGAAGACGCTTAATCTTGTCAAGAAAGGCCTCAGTAGTCTGCTCCCACGCCGTCGGATCGCACTGGTAGCCAAATTCCTCCTCGAAGGCCGCGTCAAGATTTCCAGCATGATCGCTCTTGAACCGGTCTATGTCGGCCACCGTCGCGTTAATCATGTCTGGCGTGCATCCGCTTGCACATGCCCGTACCAACTCTTCGATTGTGTTTCCCCAGTAGTCGAAATCTTCATTGAAGTAGCCAAGGATCAATTGGCCCAGATCATAATATTTCATGCATCAATACCCACCGATCACTTATCGAGCACAGCCGTGAGGATGTAGTACGGCATCCCGTTATACGTCCCGTACTTCAAGACAACCTCCACTTTACTGCTATCTACCAACCTGTCGGTCTTTCTGACCAGTGCGTAACCTACTTTTCTTCCAACGTCCGTTCTCAGCGTCAAAACTCGGTTTGGTGCTTTTGTCCATGCGTGAATCTGCGAGGCGTTTGCGCGTATCGTTTCCGATATCGCCCACTCCGCATCTTCAAGATTTACGAAAGACGAAACTACTTTCCTTTCCGGCTCCAGCCTGAGCCTCTCCCGCAACTGCGCTTCAGTCCTCCCGACATGTTTCAAAAGCGTATGTCCACCAATCCGGCTTCCCGCCTTCGCCTCATGCATGTTCAGCCTGATCCGGCCCATCGTGACACGCGCGGCGCGCGCCGCCTTGATCGAGCCAGCAAATCCGAATGGCACGGCGATATCGAGGGACAGGCCGATATTGCTCGCCATGTCAGGGCTCGCCCGCATCGCTTCAGCGAGTTTCGTCGCGCCCCGCTGGGTCAGCGTGGCGGTGTCCCGACCAGTCCAGACCTGCCGCAGGCCAGCCGCCGCCGAGTCCGAGCCATGTACCCCGAACACGACACACCCGGCTTTGCTCGCCATCGTCGGATCTGGCAGAGCGCAAAGCGCACCCGCACCGACCATTTCCAGCACGCCGCCGACGACCTGTAAACCGCCCCAAAGCCGGTTGGAAAGCATTTCCGACTGGCTGATCGACTGACGAGATAGCACGGCCGCGAGTTGCGGAGCACTCAGTACAACCTTCACTCCTTCGGCGTTATCGGCACCGGGCATATCGAAACCCTCTGATGTTTTTTATGGGGTTCCGATGCTGCCATGCTGACCATCTCTCTAGATTCGGAGAACTCCGAACTTTCCTCAGCCCGATGAACGGTGCCTGTTATGCAACAAGCGGGAATAACCGCGGCATTACGCTTGCCGTGATTTACCGGTCATTCCCTGTCTGACACGCGCCAACCGTTACAGCATCGTCCGCACATGCCAAAGCTCGGGGAACAGCACGACATCGAGCATCTTGCGCAAATACGGCGCGCCGCTAGTGCCGCCGGTGCCCTGCTTGAAGCCGATGATGCGCTCGACGGTCGTCACGTGGCGGAAGCGCCATTGGCGGAACGCATCCTCGAGATCGACCAGTTCTTCCGCCATCTCGTACAGCTCCCAATGCTCGGACGGATTGCGATACACCTCGAGCCACGCGGCCTCCACCGACGCATCATGTTCGGTAGGCCTGGTCCAGTCACGTTCGAGCCGCGTGGGCGAAATCTTGAAGCCGCGACGCGCCAGCAGCCGCACCACTTCGTCGTAGAACGACGGCGCTTCGAGCGATGCCTTCACTTGCGCGTACACGTCGGCGCGATGCGCATGCGGCTTCAGCATCTGCTCGTTCTTGTTGCCGAGCAGGAACTCGATCTGCCGGTACTGATACGACTGGAAGCCCGACGAAGTGCCGAGGTACGGCCGCATCGCCGTGTATTCGGACGGCGTCATCGTCGCGAGCACGCTCCACGCCTGCACCAATTGCTCCATGATCCGCGACACGCGCGCGAGCATCTTGAACGCGGGCGGCAGCTCGTCGCGATGCACGGCCGCGAGCGCCGCCCGCAACTCGTACAGCGCGAGCTTCATCCACAGCTCGCTCGTCTGATGCTGGATGATGAACAGCATCTCGTTGTGATCCGGGGACAACGGATGCTGCGCGTCCAGCACCGTGCCGAGCGACAGATAATCGCCGTAGCTCATCGACTCCGAGAAGTCGAGCTGCGCGTCGTGCCAGCCGCTATCGGTCGTGCTCGATGCCGGCGCCGAAGCCGTCTGTCCGTGCCCGAACGGACAGCCTTGTGCCGCCGTTTCTTCTGGCAAGCCCGGCGTGTGCATGTGATCGGTCATTCTGTCGTCCTCAGGTAACGGCGCCGCGCTGGGCGAATTCAGGAGCTTTCCAGGCCTCGCGGGTGAGCACGTCGCGCAAGGTTTCGACGGCGTCCCAGACGTCGACGAAACGCGTGTAAAGCGGCGTGAAGCCGAAGCGCAGCACGTGCGGCTCGCGATAGTCGCCGATCACGCCATGCGCAATCAGCGCCTGCATCACCTCGTAGCCGTGCGGATGCTCGAAGCTCGCATGCGAGCCGCGCTGCGCATGCTCGCGCGGCGTCACGAGCTTCAGTGGAAATTCGCGGCAACGCGTCTCGACGAGTTCGATGAACAAATCGGTCAGCGCGAGCGACTTCTCGCGAACCGCCTGCATGTTGGTCTTCAGGAACACGTCGAGCCCGCATTCGACGAGCGCCATCGACACCATCGGCTGTGTGCCGCACAGGAAGCGGCCTACGCCGTCGTCGGGTTGATACGTCGGATTCATTTCGAACGGCGCGCGATGCCCCCACCAGCCCGACAGCGGCTGCGCGAACTCGTTCTGATGGCGCTTGGGCACCCACACGAACGCGGGCGAACCGGGGCCGCCGTTCAGATACTTGTAGGTGCAGCCGACCGCGTAGTCGGCGCCGACGCCGTTCAGATCGACCGGCACCGCGCCCGCCGAATGCGCGAGATCCCATAGCGCGAGCGCGCCCCTGTCGTGGATCAGCTTCGTCAGCGCGGCCATGTCGTGCATATAGCCGGTCCGGTAGTTCACGTGCGTGATCATCGCGATCGCGGTGTCCACGCCGATCGCGTCGGGCAGCTCGGACGGATCGTCGACGAGGCGCAGCTCGTAGCCGCGATCGAGCTGTTCGATCAAACCCTGTGCGATATACAGATCGCTCGGGAAGTTCGAGCGCTCGGACACGATCACGCGACGCTGCGGATCGCGCGCATTCGCGAGCCGCAGCGCGGCCGACAGCAGCTTGAACAGGTTGATCGAGATCGTGTCGGTGATCACGACTTCGTCTTCGGCTGCGCCGATCAACGGCGCGAGCTTGTTGCCGAGCCGGCGCGGCAGCACGAACCAACCGGATTTGTTCCAGCTGCGGATCAGCCCTTCGCCCCATTCGGCGGCGATCACGGTTTGCGCGCGCTGCGCGGCGGCGGCCGGCGGTACGCCGAGCGAGTTGCCGTCGAGATAGATGGTCGTCGGCGATAGCGCGAACTGGTCGCGCAGCGCTGCGAGCGGATCGGCGCTGTCGAGCGCCACGGCTTCGTCACGATGGTTCATGGTGGTTCGATGGTTGGGTTGTCGGGTTGTTGGCTCGCCGAGTCGCGTGGCTTAGCGAGAGCCGTGCAATGCGCGTAGCACCGCGCGTACCGGGCTTGCGTCGAGCGTGGTCAGCTTCAGCGGCAGCGCGATCAGCTCGTAGTCGCCGGGTTCGACAGCGTCGAGCACGATGCCTTCGAGAATCGCCATCCGGTGCGCGCGAATGCGGTGATGCGCGTCCATCGTCTTCGATTCCTGCGGATCGAGCGATGGCGTATCGATGCCGATCAGCTTCACGCCACGCGCGGCGAGCAGATCGACGGTCTCGGGCGCGACCGCGCAGAACGCGCTATCCCACTCGCGCGTCGGCGCATTCCTGTAACTCCGCAGTAAGACCCGCGGCGGTAGATCGTCGAGCGAGCCGGCCAGGTGTTGTGGCGTCACAACAGGCGACGCGCCGATACAGTCAATCACTCTGCATAAACCGAGATACGCGTCGAGCGGCACGTCGCCGATCGCGGCGCCGTCGGCGTCGTAGTGCAGCGGCGCATCGGTATGCGCGCCAGTGTGCGGCGACATCGTCAGACGCGCGACATTGACCGGCGAGCCAGCCTCCATGCGCCAGACGCGTTCGATGCCGACCGGCGTGTCGCCCGGCCAAACGGGCGTGGCGGGATCGACGGCGGGGGTGATGTCCCAGAGTGCTCGCATGACGGTTTCGACGGAAGGTGACTATCTCTAAATGATAGAGGTCAAGCCGTGAAATGTGATTGCGAAAAAATCTCCTAACCAGCCGTGTCTTGGAACATAATTTGAGCCAAACCGGAAAGGGAGACCGAATATGAACGCGATCTCGCTCGACGCCACCGATTGCCGTATCTTGACGGTGCTTCAGCAGGAAGGACGGATCAGCAATCTCGACCTGGCGGAGCGCATCTCGCTGTCGCCATCAGCCTGTCTGCGACGCCTGCGTCTGCTGGAGGAGCAAGGCGTCATCGAACACTACCGCGCGTGTCTGAACCGCGAAGTTTTGGGGTTCGAGCTGGAAGCGTTCGTGCAGGTGTCCATGCGCAACGACCAGCAGAACTGGCACGAGCGCTTTGCCGAGGCGTTGCGCGACTGGCCCGAAGTGGTCGGCGCGTTCGTCGTGACCGGCGAAACTCACTACCTGCTGCGCGTGCTCGCGCACAACCTCAAACACTATTCGGATTTCGTGCTCAACCGCCTGTACAAGGCGCCGGGCGTGATGGACATCCGCTCGAACATCGTGCTCGAAACGCTGAAGGAAGATTCGGGCGTGCCGGTGTCGCTCGTGAAGAAGAGCAGCGGGCACGGGGCCACGCATAGCGACCGTTGACGATGACGAGGGGGCGCGCCGTTTTTGGCGCGTCCGACCGACAAGCACTACCGGCGCGAGGGGCGCGCCGCGCCGCTCAAAGCGGCTTCAGGCCGTGGAACTGTCCGCTCTGGAACACGAGCGGCAGCATGTCCGCGGCATTTTCGTGAACGCCGCAGCGCTCCACTTCGCCGACGAAAATCACGTGGTCGCCTTCGTCGTAGCGGCTGCGGTTATGACATTCGAACCACGCGAGCGCGCCGTCGAGCACCGGCATGCCGGTGTCGCCCGCCGCGTGCGATACGCCCTCGAAGCGGTCGCCCTTCACGGTCGCGAAGCGCTTGCACAGATCGAGCTGCGTCGAAGACAGCACATTGATCACGTAGTGACTGTTGGCGCGGAACACCGGCATCGACGCCGAGCGCGTCGCGAGACTCCATAGCACGAGCGGCGGGGAGAGCGACACCGAGTTGAAAGAGCTGGCCGTGATGCCGATCAGCTGGCCGGACGCGGCGCGCGTCGTGATCACGGTGACGCCGGTCGCGAACTGGCTGAGCGCCTGTCTAAACGCGGACTGGTCGAAGTTGGGTGGGCTCGCGCTCTTCATCGGGGCAGGGTCCCCGGCGCGCGCCGTGTGGAAGACGGACTTAAGCGCGAATCAAGGCGCGGATAACAACGCGGATATGTGCGGCTGGCAGCGGATGTTTCGAAAGTCATGGTGAAAATCATCGATTTCCGCCAATTTTAACTGTAATCGCCGCGCGCGCCGCACGACGTTGCGTACGGTGCGCAATCCGGCGTTCGCTCGTTCACAGTCGAGCACGAACCGGCCGCCGTGTTCCGTGCGGACACGCCGATCGTCATGCTTCGTCTCGCCGCATTTTTCGCTTCGCTTCGCTGAACACGCGTTCGCCTGGGCGCGGCGCTTGCTGTTGTGCTGCATGGTTATTCACCCGTCGCGCGACGCCCTTTCTATACTCGATATCTGCACTGCGGGATTCGCGTGGAATGGCGCGACGCGTTGCAAACGGCGCCGCGCGACGGGTGCATCAGTTGTGCCTTTTAGTCCGCGTTTTCGGCCATATATTCGGATGCGGTGGCAGACCCGGCGGCGCTGCGCAGGCCGACTGCCGATCATTGTGTGGATCTGATCCTGGGGTGAAGCTTATGAACGAGACGGCAACGCTCGGCGGTGGATGTTTCTGGTGCCTCGAAGCGGTGTATCTGGACGTCGAGGGCGTCAACGCGGTGGAGTCGGGTTACGCGGGCGGTCACACGCGCCGTCCGAGCTACGAGCAGGTCTGCGACGGCGACACCGGTCACGCGGAAGTGGTCAGGGTCGACTTCGATCCGGCGAAGATCAGCTATCGCGAGATCCTCGACATCTTCTTCGCAATCCACGATCCGACCCAGGTGAACCGGCAGGGTAACGACGTCGGCACGCAATACCGTTCGGTGATCTTCACGCATTCCGATGCGCAGCGCGAAACCGCGCTGCAGGCGATTCGCGAGCTCGGCGAACAGGGCATCTACGACGGCAAGATCGTGACCGAGGTGCTGCCGCTCGGCGACAACTACTGGCCCGCCGAGGCTTACCACCAGAACTATTTCGCGCAGCACCCGAATCAGGGCTACTGCTCGTTCGTGGTCGCGCCGAAGGTCGCGAAGTTCCGCCAGAAGTTCGCGCATCGGATCAAGGCGCGCTGACGGCGCAGCGCGAGGATCGGAGTCGGCAGCGGGCGGATACTCAAGGCCGCCCGCTGCTGCTCGTCACTGCGGTTCCTGTGCCTGCGATCGCGCATCATCAGCGCCAGCGCCATCATTCCCGCGTCCCTGGGTGACACGCACGCAGGCTTCGACGATCTCTTCGGCCAGCTTCACGCAGCTGAGCGGCGCCGATCCCTCCGCCTTGTTGTTGACCGCGATCACGACCGGCTGACCGGCGAGCGCGTAGCGCGCGGCCAGCTCGGCGAGCGACGCGCGCGTCGCCGGATCTTCGTCGACGAGCCGGTTGAACGGCTCGTACTTCGCCTTCGCCTGTTCGTATTTGAAGCCGCCGTGCAGGCTCCAGCGCACGATCAACGGACCGGCCGGCTCGCCGTCGAGCAGCGCGAGCGCCGCGGCCTGACGCAGCGGATCGGGCATCCGCGCATGAATGCCGACGCAGTAGCGCACGCCCGCCGTCTTCAGCATTCGGATGAAGCGTGGCGTGAGCAGGCTCGCGTCGCGAATCTCGACCGCGTAGCAACTGCCGTCGGGCAGCCTCGGCAGCGCGCTGAAAAACTCTCCCAGACGCTCGATGAACACCGCCGGCTGCGCGAGCATCTGATCCGGCAGCGGCGAGAACTGGAACACCAGCGCGCCTGCCTTTGCACCGAGGCCTTCGACACAGGGCGCGACGAAGTCGTCGATCGCCATCTGCGCGTTCAGAAAGCACGGGTTCAGCGACACGGGCTCGCCGCGCTCGGCGCGCACGGTGGCGTCGGTGATCGTCATCGGCGCCTTGACGATGAAGCGGAAGTGCTCGGGCACCTGCTGCGCGTAGCGCAGGTATTCGGTGACCGTCAGCGCCTGGTAGAACGAGCGGTCGATGCTGACCGTCTTCAGCAGCGGATGCGCGCCGTACGCGCTCAAGCCCTCGCGCGACAGTTTGCTGTTGCTGTAGTCGTCGCCATAGACGATGCCGCTCCAGCCCGGGAACGACCATGTCGACGTGCCGAGGTGGATCTGTGGCGGCAATTGCGCCGCGAGCGCGAGCAGTTCGGGCGAGGGCGGCGCGGCGAGCACGTCGCGGCCGCGGCGTTTCTTCGGGGCGTCGGTGGGGGCGGGTGCGGAGTCTGGTTCAGCAGCGGGGCTGTCGGGCGGGGCGTCGTCTTCGAACAGCGACGCGGCAGCGTTGGCCTTTGCGGGCTTCGGCGCACGCTTGCGCTCTGGCTGCGCGGCAGCGCTTGCGATGGAGTCGGCCTCGCTCGTGGACACGGCCGGCGCTTCTACAGCAGCCTCCACCGGCATCCCGAACAGATCGAACTGCTGCGCGGCGTCGTGCGCCGCATCGTCCGCGCTGCCGTCCTTGCCGTTCAACGGCTCTTCAACGTCACTCGTCCTGCTCTGGTCCATCAATGTCCGGCCTGCTGTTGATCAGAAATGCGCAGCGGCGCGCGCTTCATGCACGCCGCCGCGGCGTAACCGGTCACAGCACGGTCACAGCACGGTCACAGCGGTTTTTCGTACATGTAGCGGCGCGACCACGGCAGGGTTTTCGCGCTGCGGCCGGCTTTGCGGCACACCACCTGGAAGATCGACACGTCGTCGTTTTCGAACGCATACGCGCAGCCAGCCAGATACACGCGCCAGATGCGGAATTTTTCGTCGTCGACGAGCTTCCGCGCCTGATCCGCGTGGGCTTCGAAATTTTCCGCCCAGATATCGAGCGTGTGCGCATAGTGACGGCGCAGGCTTTCGACGTCAATCGGTTCGAGTCCGCCGCGCTGCATCGATTCCAGCGCGAGGCTGATATGCGGCAGCTCGCCGTCCGGGAACACGTAGCGGTCGATGAACTCGCCGCCGCCGAGCGCGGTTTCGCCGCTATCGGCGTCGCTCGACGTGATGCCGTGGTTCATCGCGATGCCGTCGTCGGTGAGCAGATCGTGCATCTTCTGGAAATAGCCGGGCAGGTTCTTGCGGCCGACGTGCTCGAACATGCCGACGCTCGTGATGCGGTCGAACTGCCCCGGGATGTCGCGATAGTCCTGCAGGCGGATTTCGATCTGGTTCTCGAGCCCCGCCGCCTTGACGCGCGCGGTGGCGAGATCGAACTGGTTCTGCGACAGCGTGACGCCGACGCACTTGGCGCCGAACTTCTGCGCGGCGCGCAGCACGAGCGCACCCCAGCCGCAGCCGATGTCGAGCAGACGCTGGCCGGGCTGCAACTGGATTTTGGTCAGAATGTGATCGATTTTCTTCAGCTGCGCCGTTGCGAGGTCTTCGGTGCCGGTCTCGAAGTACGCGCACGAGTAGACCATGTTTTCGTCGAGCCACAGCTTGTAGAACTCGTTCGACACGTCGTAGTGGTACTGGATGGCTTTCTTATCCGACGTCTTCGAATGATTGAAGTAGCGCCGCACGCGCGCGAGCTTGCCGGCGCTCGTCACGGTACTGCGCGCGAGCTGATAGCCGATATTGATGATGTCCGACAGCTTGCCCTCGATGTCGATCTTGCCTTTGACATAGGCTTCGCCAAGATTGTCGAGGCTCGGTTCGAGCAGATAGGGCAGCGCGGTTGCGCTCTTCACGTGTAGCGTGACCTGGGGCGCGGCGAACTGCCCGAAGTCGTGTTGCTGACCGTCCCACAGCACGAGGCGTGCGGGCAGGTTAGCTGTGGTTTTGACATCTTCAACCCACTGCGCCAGCTTTTTCTCCCAGAACATGTGATCTCTCCGTGTCCGTTGATTTAAAGCAAAGCTATGTGGATCGCGATAGGGCGCGGCGCATTCCGCGGGCCGCGCAACGCAATCCCGCCGACGCGCGCCGCTACGATGGCGGCACGGCCGGCGTCATTCGTCCCATCATCGTCCGGTCAGGGTTGCAGGCGTGCGATCAGCCAGTTGGCGCCTTCATCCGCGCGCGTGAAAAGCAGCCGATCGTGCAGCCGCGATGGCCGCCCCTGCCAGAATTCGATCGCGTCGGGCACCAGACGGTAGCCACCCCAGTGCGGCGGACGCGGAGGATTTTCGCCATACTGCAGGCTGATTTCACGTTCGCGTACTTCGAGCTGCGAGCGGCTTTCAATTACCTGACTCTGATTCGATGCCCATGCGCCGATCCGCGAGCCGAGCGGACGCGATGCGAAATACGCGTCACTTTCTGCCTCGCTCGTTTTGACGACACGGCCCTCGATGCGCACCTGGCGTTCGAGTTCGATCCAGTGAAACAGCAGGCTCGCGTAGGGATTCGCGCTCAGTTCACGGCCTTTGCGGCTCTCGTAGTTGGTGAAGAACACAAAACCACGCTCGTCGACCCCCTTGATGAGCACGATGCGTGCCGAAGGCCGGCCGCGCGCGTCAACCGTGGCAAGCGCCATCGCATTCGGCTCGGGCAGCTTGGCGTCGATCGCCTGCTGGAACCACGTGTCGAATTGACGGAACGGATCGTGGTTGACGTCGGCAACGTCCAGTGAGCCCAGCGAGTAGTTTTTTCGAAGCTCGGCGAGTGAGATCATGTTCTTATGCGAACGCTACAGTGGGCCAAGTATAGCTAAGGCGCCAGGTTTTTGCGCGCGAGCGGATCAACGTATGGCGGCCGCATGCTGCGAGCGCCAAGCCTGCAACGTTGGGTCGCTGCTCGGGGTCCTGCGCGGCTGCTTTCACGTGTTCAGGCAAAATACGGGCTGCGCGCCCGATTGGCCAAAGCGAATTGCCAATGCGCCGCCGCCTGTTACGTTCCGCCTGTGTTTTCGAGCCCTGCCATCATGTCCAGCACCACCGCGCAATCCGATCTTACTACCAGCCTCGACGCGAACGAAACCGCCGACCGCGCCCGCCGATTCGGCGGCATCGCCCGTCTGTATGGCGCGCCCGCGCTCGCCGCGTTCGAGGGGGCGCACGTCGCGGTGATCGGCATCGGCGGGGTGGGGTCGTGGGTCGCGGAGGCGCTTGCCCGCAGTGCGCTCGGCACGCTGACGCTGATCGATCTCGACAACGTCGCGGAAAGCAACACTAACCGGCAGATTCACGCGCTCGACGGCAACTACGGGAAACCGAAAGTCGAAGCGATGGCCGAGCGCATCAAGGCGATCAATCCGTACTGCGACGTGCGTCTGATCGAAGACTTCGTCGAGCCGGACAATTTCGCGGCGACGCTCGACGGCCGCTTCGACTATGTGATCGACGCGATCGACAGCGTGCGCACGAAGACCGCGCTGATCGCGTGGTGCGTCGAGCGCAAGCAGGCGCTGATCACGGTCGGCGGCGCGGGCGGTCAGCTCGACCCGACGCGTATCCGCATCGACGATCTGGCGCTGACGATTCAGGACCCGCTGCTGTCGAAAGTGCGCGGGCAGTTGCGCAAGCAGCATGGCTTTCCGCGCGGGCCGAAAGCGAAGTTCAAGGTGAGCGCCGTGTATTCCGACGAGCCGCTGATCTATCCGGAAGCGGCCGTCTGCGACATCGATGAAGAAGCCGAGCACGTGAGCACGTCGCCCGGACATACGGGGCCGGTCGGCTTGAATTGCGCGGGGTTTGGGTCCAGCGTGTGTGTGACCGCGAGCTTTGGTTTTGCGGCTGCGGCGTATGTGTTGCGGGAGCTGGCGAAGAAGGCGACGGTTTAGGTTTAGGTCGCAGCCTGGGCGGCGGTTCCAACCGCTCCGACCCAAGCCGCCATCGGGCGAAACATCACGCACGATCAATTCAACGACGCGCTCAGCTTGCGTCGCCACTGCGCCACCAGCTCCGGCTGATGCGCGGCCAGATCGAACACCGACAACATCGTCTTGCGGCCGACATCGTCGCGGAATGCGCGGTCGCGCTGCACGATCGCGAGCAGATGTTCGAGCGCCTGCGCATATTTGTGCCGCGCGATAAACGCATTCGCGAGATCGAAGCGCGCTTCGAGATCGTCGGGATTGCCCGCGACGCGCGCTTCGAGCGCATCGGTGGGCGGCAGGTCCGCGGCGGCGTCCACCGCGTCGAGCCTGGTTTTGATCGCGTTGAAACGCGCGTCGATGCCTTGCGTGGTTTTCGGCGACAGCAAATCGACTTCGTTGCGCGCCTCGTCGATGCGGTTGTCTTCGAGCAGCAACTCGATGCGGTCCATGCGCGCGTCGTCGAACCCCGGGTCGTACGCGAGCGCCGCTTGAAGCAGGTCGTAGGCGTCGTCGCGGCGGCCTTCGGCGAGCGCGGTCTGCGCTTCGATGCGCGCTCCCGGCGCGCCCTGCGGCACGAGCCGGTCGAGGAACTCGCGCAACTGTCCTTCCGTCAGCACGCCGATGAACTGATCGACGGCCTGGCCGTCGGTGAACGCGATCACGTGCGGAATGCTGCGCACCTGGAAGTGCGCGGCCAGCTCGTGGTTCTCGTCCACGTTGACCTTCACGAGCTTCCATTTGCCGGCGGCTTCGGCTTCGAGCTTTTCGAGCATCGGGCCGAGACTCTTGCAGGGGCCGCACCACGGCGCCCAGAAATCGACCAGCACCGGGGCCAGCATCGACGCCTTGATGACGTCCTGTTCGAAAGTGGCCAGAGTGGTGTCCATTGCGTCCTCGTCGATAGAAACGGTTTGTGGCTAGCTGGGGCCGAATCGCGCGATTTCAATGCGGTCCGGCGCATGCGGCCCCGGCGCCGTTACTTGCGCTGCGGCAGCGGAATCCATTCGGTTTCGCCGGGCACGTGGCCCATTTCCTGATTCGTCCATGCGAGCTTCGCGGCTTCGATCTTCTCGCGCGAGCTCGCGACGAAATTCCATTCGATGAAGCGCTCGCCGTCGAGCTTCTCGCCGCCGAGCAGCATCACGCGCGCCCCGTGGGTGCTCGCGAGCGTGACGGTTTCGTCCAGCGCGAGCACGGCCATCTGGCCGGCTTCGAGCGTGGCGCCGTCGATCTCCAGATCGCCTTCCACCAGATATACGCCGCGCTCCTCGTGCTCCGGTTCGAGCGCGAACGCGCTGCCCGGCGTGAAGTCGGCGGCGACGTACAGCGTGCCCGAGAACGTCGCGACCGGCGACACTGCGCCGAACGCGGTGCCCGCGATCACGCGCAGCGTCACGCCATTGCGCTCGACGACCGGCAAGGTCGCCGCCGCATGATGCGCGAACGACGGCTCGGCGTCTTCATCGGCGAGCGGCAGTGCGACCCAGGTCTGGATGCCGTGAATTCTCTGGCCGCGCGCGCGGTCTTCGGCCGGCGTGCGCTCCGAGTGGACGATGCCGCGCCCGGCCGTCATCCAGTTGACGTCGCCGGGGACGATCTTCTGCTCGGAGCCGAGGCTGTCGCGATGCATGATCGCGCCGTCGAACAGATAGGTGACGGTCGCGAGGCCGATATGCGGATGCGGGCGCACGTCGAGGCCGGTGCCGGGTTCGAGGGTCGCCGGGCCCATGTGGTCGAAGAAGATGAACGGGCCGACGAGGCGCGCCGCCATCGCCGGCAGCACGCGTCGCACGGCCAGATTGCCGATGTCGCGTAGGTGCGGTGTGAGGACGGCTTTAATCGAGGAAGTCATGGGCAGGCTCGACGGGAAAGTGGAAAGAAGAAAGCTCGAATGGACGATTCTACTGCGCGTTCGCGCGCGGCCGCCGGCAACGGTGCACGCTCGCCATCAGCGGGCGCAATGAACCGGGATCGCAGCCTCGGCTACACTGACGGATCGAACCATTTCATTGGAGACCTGGATGTCGCCCAGGGACTTGCTGCTCGCGCTGATCGTCGTGATCGCGTGGGGCGTCAATTTCGTCGTGATCAAGGTCGGCCTGCATGGCGTGCCGCCGATGCTGCTCGGCGCGCTGCGCTTTGCGCTCGCCGCGGTGCCGGCGGTGTTCTTCGTCAAGCGGCCGCAGATGCCGTGGCGGTGGCTGTTCGCCTACGGCGCGACGATCTCGTTCGGGCAATTCGCGTTCCTGTTCTCGGCGATGTACGTCGGCATGCCGGCGGGGCTCGCGTCGCTGGTGCTGCAGGCGCAGGCGTTTTTCACGCTGATTTTCGCGGCGCTGTTTCTGCACGAACGCTTCCGTTTGCCGAACGTCGCGGGTCTGCTGATCGCCGCGGCGGGGCTCGCGGTGATAGGCCTGCAAGGCGGCCACACGATGTCGCTCGTCGGGTTCGTGCTGACGCTATGCGCCGCGTGCATGTGGGCGCTCGGCAATATCGTCACGAAGAAGGTCGGCAAGGTCGATCTGGTCGGACTCGTCGTGTGGGGCAGCCTGATTCCGCCGCTGCCGTTTTTCGCCGCGTCGTTCGTGTTCGAGGGACCGCGCGAGATCGCCGCCGCGCTGACCGGTATCAGCGCGCTGTCGATCTTCGCGATCGTCTATCTGGCGTTTATCGCGACGTTGGTCGGCTATGGCTTGTGGAGCCGTCTGCTGTCGCGCTATCCGGCGAGCCAGGTCGCGCCGTTCTCGTTGCTGGTGCCGATCGTCGGGCTTGCGTCGGCGTCGTTGCTGCTCGGCGAGGAACTGTCGGCGATGCAGGTGGCGGGCGCATTGCTCGTGATGGCGGGGCTCGCGGTCAACGTGTTCGGTGACTGGGTCGTGCAACGCTTGATGCCGGCGCGCTGAGCAACCGTTGCGCCACGCGTTGCGCGCGTGAATAGAAAAACGGCCGTGAGGCCTGATGCCGTTCGGTCAAGCGACTGAACGGCATTTCGTTTTTTGGCGCAAAGCAGTTGTAAACGGGACGGCGGCGTCGGCTACCCGCACGCCAGGCACGCACCCGAAGCACTGAGCTTCATCCGCGCGTTGCATACCATTCAGTACGAAATGGGCTAGGCGGACGTGACGCGCTCGTACGGCAAACTGCCCGCGTTGCTCAGGCGCTTGCGAGCGCGGCTCAAGCAACTTCCGAATGAGAAACGGCCCGGGCGCACCTGCGCTCGGATCGTCAAATCCAGACCGTTTCGCTATACCGTTCGCGTTCTCAAAAGAGACCTTAATTGGACGGCATACGGCTCAATGCCGCTTTTTTGTTGGACGGTGATGTTGGAGAAATGCACCTGAAAATAAGATGGCAGAGCAACTGCGAATATCTGTCAACGCGGTTTTATCTCAATTTAAAGTCGTTGACTATGTCGCGTTTTAGATGATTAATTCGTCGGATGTGTTCTGGAAAAATAGCGTTCGCCGGAGTTTTTCTAGATTCCGGCAGTCATAGATTGGCTGTGCGAACCAGGCGTTCCGGTGAACAGCGATTCGAAATATCAATGCAGGCAACGCGAAAAAGACACCAGGAAATGAAGGAGAAACGTTGATGGCTATTCCATTCCCGGCGACGCTCGCGCGCGCAGCAAACGCAATGGCGCAGGCAATGCCACTGCCTATTCCAGGCCCCACCGCCGCGCCGTCTGCTGGTCCTGCAGGCAGCGGCGGCACTGGTGCGGGTGCAGACGGCGGATGGGGCGAACTACCGCGCGATCGCTCCCGCGAGCGTGAGAGGCCGTGCAAGTGCCCGCCTGAGAAGGGCGGCGAAAGGGTACAAAGGAATCACGGAATGAATCCTGAGCCGCGACGCTACCAGGCCCGCATCACAGGGTTTGAGTACGGAATTGTGTCGGACGGGAAAGGCAGGGAAACCAGCCAGGGCTGGAATATGGAATGGGCGTGGCTGGGCACAGACTTTGATGGTTTCCAGCCTTCCCAATGTCTCTTGCAGGAAGCCAAGGGGAATTACGACCAATTTATCGGTGGAAATGGAAGACCGCTTGAGTTTTTTAAAGGCTTTACAAACATGGCTGAACAAATCAAAAAGCAAGGCACGATTGCACGCAGCAATCCACCCGCTAAACTGATGTGGTATTTTCAGACATCTAAAACGAGAGAGTTTATGTTGCCGCCACTGCAGAGATTTGGCGTTTCTTCCGTTTTCCAGCCGTGAGAAAATAATGAACCTGTCAGAACAACATCGTGATCGGACTGATTTACCCAATGCAGATTGGCAAACTCACTTGAGTCGCCTGTGGCCTGTCATCGACCTACTGAAACGCAAAGATAGGGAGTTGAGCGAATGGTATCTACAGGGCGAGAGCGAGCAAGAGGCACTTCAGCATCGCGCCTATGACGACAAAGTTCCATCAACGACTGCAATCGATGCTCTTTCGAGAGAGTACCCGGGGAAAAGCAAAGACGATCCAAAATCAATCGGAATATGGAATGGGGTTAGATCGGATCAGGTTGGCGCATCAATAACAGTCGAGATTGATGGCGGAGAGATTTTTTCAAAATCGCTTGACATATCCCTTAACGAGAAGATGGGAAATCGGAATTCCCGCCTGGGCGACTATAACTCCGTAGCAGAGGTTCTTTCTAAAATTGTGGAAATCTATGGGTCGTTCTACATCACATTCGGTCCGTACTTCTATTTCAAGGAAAAAGTGTTTGAAGATCGTCCTGGCGTTAGCTGGATGCTCTACTTGCCACATACTCTGACAGCCGCTCAAGTGCCAGAAGCGCGCGCCCTGATCCCTGTCATGCGGGAACATAAGCAGCAAGGCACGATCATCGTCAGCGTGACGGATGACGTCTTCGACGTGAACAACCGCAAACACGTCAAGGCGGCTAACGATATCGAAATCCGTCTGGCAGACCAGGATTTGCTGCCACGATTCGTTGACCTTTGAGTTTTGATCGTTGCCCCGCTTCAGCGGGGCTTCTTCATGCGAAAAAGGCCCGCGCCGTATCGGGCCTCCCGATCTTCGTCAGGCGTCGGCTCGACGCCATCTCAGGCTTCGGCCGGCGAGAACCGTCCAGCCAACGCCAATACGTGCTGGCAGGCGGCGAGTGGCTGCCGACATCACGTCATGCGGCTCTTGGCGAGCGGCGGATTCGCCGCGAAATAGCGCTTGATGCCGGTCAGAATCGCGTTGGCCATCTTGTCGCGATACGCGTCGTCGTTCAGGCGCCGCTCTTCATCCGGATTGCTGATGAACGCGGTTTCGACGAGAATCGACGGAATGTCCGGCGCCTTCAGCACCGCGAAGCCGGCCTGCTCGACCGAGCCCTTGTGCAGCTTGTTGATGTCGCCGATCTCCTTGAGCACGAAGTTGCCGTAGCGCATCGAGTCGCGAATCTGCGCGGTGGTCGACATGTCGAATAGCGCTCGGTTTACGGTCGCGTCGTCGGATTTGATGTTGATGCCGCCGATCAGGTCCGACGAGTTTTCCTTGTTCGCCATCCAGCGCGCGGCCGCGCTCGACGCGCCGTGCTCCGACAGCGCGAAAACCGACGAGCCCTTCGCCTCGGGCGTCGTGAAAGCGTCCGCGTGGATCGACACGAACAGGTCCGCGCCGACGCGCCGCGCCTTCTGCACGCGCACGTTCAACGGCACGAAGAAGTCGGCGTCGCGCGTCATCATCGCGCGCATGTTCGGCTGCGCGTCGATCTTCGCGCGCAGCTTCTTCGCGATGTCGAGCGCGACGTGCTTCTCGTAGGTGCCTGAGCCGCCGATCGCGCCCGGGTCCTCGCCGCCATGACCCGGATCAATCGCGACGGTGAGCAGTCGCACGGTGTTGCTGCGGCCCGGCTTCGGCGAGGTGAATGCGTAGGTGTCGCCGTTGTCGCCGAGGTTGTCGTTGTTGCTGTCGAGGCCGCGTGCGGTGTCGTTGCCGTTGGCGCTGCCACCCTTGTTGCGGGCGATCACGCTGGGCGGCGCGGACGGCGCAGAGGGTGTGGGCTGCCTGCCGGCAATGGCGGGTGCGGACGGCGCCGGCGTGCCGCGCGCGGGCGGACGCGGTACGCCCGCGGCGCCATTGCCAGCACCACTACCCGCGCCACCGTTCTGCGCGTAATGCTCGAAGAACGCCTCGCTGTTGTCGACGGGCGGCGGCGTGCCGGGGCCGGAAAGCGTCGCGGGCGGCGCGCCGTTTTCTTCGTTGAGCGCCTGCTGCTTGCGCTCGGACTGCGCGAGCAGGTCCATCAGCGGATCGGGCGCCACTGCCGGATACAGGTCGAACACGAGCCGGTACTTGTACGCGCCGACTGGCGGCAGCGCGAACACCTGCGGCTTCACCGAGCCCTTCAGGTCGAACACCATTCGCACCACGTGCGGCTGATACTGCCCGACCCGCACCGACGATATCTGCGGATCGTTCGGCGTGATCTTCGACACCAGCTCCTTGAGCGCCTGGTCGAGCTCGAGGCCGTTCAGATCGACGACGAGCCGGTCCGGTCCCTGCAGCAGTTGCTGCGTGTTCTGCAGCGGCTGATCGGATTCGATCGTCACGCGCGTGTAGTCGCGCGCGGGCCACACACGCACGCCGAGCACCGAGCTCGCAAACGCGAGGCGCGGCGCGACGAGGCCGAGCACCAGCGTCGACGCACCCGCGCGCAGGATCTGCCGGCGCCGCCAGTTATGCGTTGCGCCCGCTGCCGATTCGATCGAATGGAACGGTTTGATTAACATCTTTCGAGACATGCCTTTCCTGATTCGCTATAAGCGCGTGCGACGAGTGTGCGTGCGTCCGCGCTTGCGCCGATGTTGCCGACGAGCCCGAGCGAGAAGACGAGATCCGGCACACCGAGCAGCGGTCCCGCGCGTTGCGGCCATTCGACGAGGCAGACCGCGCCGCTATCGAAATATTCGCGAAAGCCCGCGTCGGCCCATTCGGCCGGATCGGAGAATCTGTACAGATCGAAGTGATAGAGCGCGAGTTCCCCAGCGGGCCGCGCGAGCACATATGGTTCGACGAGGGTGTAGGTCGGACTGCGCACGCGGCCGGTGTGGCCGAGGCCGCGCAAGGTCGCGCGCACGAGCGTGGTTTTGCCGGCGCCGAGATCGCCGACGAGTTGGACTTGCAGGCCGTGGAATGCGAGGTCGCTTACGGCGCCGGGCTGTGCTGACTGTGCCTGCTGCGAGGCCGCGCGTACGCTTTCGATCGCCTGTGCGAAGCGCGCGCCGAACGTCTGCGTGGCGGCCTCGTCCGCGAGCGCGAAAGAGCGTTCGAGCAGCACCGGAGCGGACGGTAGGGTCGCGTGATCGGGATTGACGGGCATTCTCGTAAAATGGCGTGATGAACCGAAGTCCGAAGTCCCCTGTTTCCTGCACGCCCGCATCGGCCGATGATGCCGTGCGAGCTTCTGATGCAACGTCCCGTTTCGATGAGGCGGCGCTGCGTGCGCTCGCGCTCGACATCAACACGTGGGGCCGTGAACTCGGTTTCGGGGCGATCGGCATTAGCGATACCGATCTGTCGGCCGCCGAAGCGCCGCTTGCAGCGTGGCTCGAAGCGGGTTGCCACGGCGAGATGGATTATATGGCCAAACACGGCATGAAACGCGCGAGGCCCGCCGAGCTTGTGGCCGGCACGCGACGCGTGATCACCGTGCGCATCGCCTATTTGCCTGCGCGGACGCTGGACGGAGAGGCGCCTGAAAGCATGCAGCAAGACGCAACGCCATCCCCCTCACGCGCGACACCCCGCGCGCGCGACTGGCGCGCGGCCGAGCACGCGCGGCTCGCGGACCCATCGACGGCGGTCGTGTCGATCTATGCGCGCGGCCGCGACTATCACAAGGTGATGCGTCAGCGCCTGCAACAACTGGCCGACCGGATCGAAGCGGCGACCGGGCCGTTCGGCTATCGCGTATTCACCGATTCGGCTCCGGTGCTCGAAGTCGAGCTCGCGCAGAAGGCCGGCATCGGCTGGCGCGGCAAGCACACCTTGCTTCTGCAGCGCGACGCCGGCTCGCTGTTCTTCCTCGGCGAGATCTACGTCGACATCCCGCTGCCGACCGACGCCGAAACCTCGCCCGAGACCGCGCCCGAAACGCCCGGCTCGCATTGCGGCAGCTGCGCGCGCTGCATCGGCGCCTGTCCGACCGGCGCGATCGTCGCGCCGTACAAGGTCGACGCGCGGCGCTGCATCTCGTATCTGACGATCGAGCTGAAGGGCAGTATTCCGCGCGAGCTGCGGCCGCTGATCGGCAATCGGGTGTATGGCTGTGATGATTGCCAGCTCGTGTGTCCGTGGAACAAGTTCGCGCAGGCCGCGCCGGTCGCCGATTTCGACGTGCGGCACGGGCTCGATCGCGCGTCGCTGGTCGAACTGTTCGCGTGGAGCGCGCAGGAGTTCGATACGCGCATGCAGGGCAGCGCGATTCGCCGCATCGGCTACGAGTGCTGGCTGCGCAATCTCGCGGTCGGCATGGGCAACGCGTTGCGCGCCGCGCCCGGAGCTCTCGACGCCGACGCGCGCGATGCGATCGTGCGGGCGTTGAAGCAGCGAGCCGACGATCCGTCGGCGCTCGTGCGCGAGCATGTGGAGTGGGCGCTGGAAGCGGCGTAAAGTCGTGGCAATTCGGTGCCGGCAATCCGGCACGCTAGAGGAGCAGGCAATCATGTTCAACGCAGTGATCGATGCGCCGTTCGGCAAGGTCGGCATCCGGCTCGAAGGCGAGGCGGTGCGCGAGATCGTCTATCTGCCCGACTCGACGCGCAACGTCGCGCCCGAGACACCGCTCGCACGCGAGGCGGCCGAACAGATCGAGCGTTACTTCGAGAGCGCGTCGGCGAAGTTCGAGCTGCCGCTCGCCGAGTGCGGCACCGCGTTCCAGCGGCGCGTGTGGCAGGCGATCTGCGACATCCCGCCGGGTGTCGTGCTGACTTACGGACAACTCGCGAAGCAGCTCGGCAGCGTGCCACGCGCGGTCGGCCAGGCGTGCGGCGCGAATTTCTTTCCGATCGTGATTCCTTGTCACCGCGTGGTGAGTGCGAGCGGCATCGGCGGCTTCGCGCACGACGGCGGCGACGGCTTCTTTCGCGACGTGAAGCGCTGGCTGCTCGCGCATGAAGGCGTGCCGTACGCATGAGCACGAGCCCCGATACCGCTGAAAACGTCGAAGACACAGCCGCCGTATCGCCGCTGTTGCTGACCAGCTCCGCATCGATCGACGCCTTTTGCGACGCGCTGTGGCTCGAACACGGCCTGTCGCGCAACACGCTCGACGCGTATCGCCGCGACTTGCGCCTGTTCTGCGAATGGCTCGCGCAAACGCGCAATGCGTCGCTCGACACCGCGAGCGAAGCCGACCTGCGCGCCTACAGCGCGGCGCGGCAAAAGGACAAGGCGACCTCGGCGAACCGCCGTCTGTCGGTGTTTCGCCGCTATTACGCTTGGGCGGTGCGCGAGCATCGCGCAGCCGCCGATCCTACGGTGCGCCTCCGCTCTGCGAAGCAGCCGCCGCGTTTTCCGTCGACGTTGAGCGAAGCGCAGGTCGAAGCGCTGCTCGGCGCGCCCGACCTCGATACGCCGCTCGGCTTGCGCGATCGCACGATGCTCGAGCTGATGTACGCGAGCGGATTGCGCGTGACCGAACTGGTCACGCTGAAGACCGTCGAGGTGGGACTCAACGAAGGCGTCGTGCGTGTAACCGGCAAGGGCTCGAAGGAGCGGCTGGTGCCGTTCGGCGAAGAGGCGCACGCGTGGATCGAGCGCTATCTTCGCGAGGCGCGCCCGGCGCTGCTCGGCCCGCGCGCGGCCGACGCGCTATTCGTGACGGCACGCGCCGAAGGCATGACGCGCCAGCAGTTCTGGAACATCATCAAGCGACACGCGCAGGCGGCGGGTGTGCATGCGCCGTTGTCGCCGCATACGTTGCGGCATGCGTTCGCGACGCACCTGCTCAATCACGGTGCCGATCTGCGCGTCGTGCAATTGCTGCTCGGCCACACCGATATTTCGACGACGCAGATTTATACGCACGTCGCGCGAGAGCGTCTGAAATCGCTGCATGCGCAGCATCATCCGCGCGGCTGAACGCGACGTGAAGCGCGCGGGCCGGCGCTCGCTTCACACCAACTCGCGCAACCGGTGCTTAAGAATCTTGCCGGTCGATGCGGCCGGCAGCGCCGCGAGCACCTTCACTTCGGCCGGCCGCTTGTACGGCGCGAGCCGCTCGCCGCACCACGCGATCAACTCCGCGGGCGCGACCGTCGCGCCGGCAATCAGTTCGACGAACGCGATCACCTCCTCGTTGCCCTCGACCGCGCGTCCGATCACCGCCGACTGCACGACCTGCGGATGCGCGTTCAGCACGTGCTCGACCTCGGCCGGATACACGTTGAAGCCCGAACGGATGATCAGCTCCTTGCTGCGCCCGACGATATGCAACGCACCGTCCGCGTCCCGGCGCGCGAGGTCGCCGGTCTTCAGCCAGCCATCCTCGGTGACGGTCGCGCGGGTCTGCTCGGGGTTGCGGTAGTAGCCGAGCATCACGTTCGGGCCGCGCACCCACAGTTCGCCAATCTCGCCCGGCGAGGCTTGCGCGCCGTCGAGTCCGACGAACTTCACTTCGACGCCCGGAATGACTTCGCCGACCGAGCAATCGGCGCGCGGTGCGTCGACCATCGTCTGAGATACGGTCGGGCTGCTTTCGGTCATGCCGTAGCCGTTGTGCAGCGGCAGACCGTACACGGCTTCGGCTTGCGCCTTCAACGCGGCGTCGAGCGGAGAGCCGCCCGAGTACGCGAAGCGCAGCCGCGGCGCGGACCATGCGTGGCCGTGCGTGTGCAGATGTTCGAGCAGCTTCGCGTGCATCGCCGGCACGCCCTGGAAGATCGACACCTGCTCGTCGGCGAGGGCGCGGCGCACCGCTTCCGGCACGAAGCGCGGCGCGAGCCGCAATGTCGCGCCCGCATGCAGGCTGCCGAGGCATACCGACGCGAAGCCGTACACATGCGAGATCGGCAGCACCGCATAGACGACGTCGTCGGGCCCGACCTGGCGCAGCCGGCTCGACACGGCCGCGATGTACAGCAGATTGCGATGCGACAGCATCACGCCCTTCGGTGCGCCGGTGGTGCCGGTCGTGTAGATCAGTGCCGCGCATTGGCTGTCGTTGGCGGCTTCGACGGCTTCGGCCTGCACGCTGCCGTCCAACGCATACGACCATGCGCCGATGTCCGGTGACAGCGTGGGTGCCGGTGTCGCTCTATGACGCTCAGCATGCTGGCACGCGTCGGGCGAGCTTTCGACCGCATACGCGACGACGCGCGGTTGCGCGTGCGCGCGGATCGAATCGAGTTCGGCCGCCGAGAGGCGCGCGTTCGACACCAGCGCCCACGCATCGAGCCTGGCGGTCGCGAACAGCAGCACGACCTGCGCGATGCTGTTCTCCGCGACGATCATCACGCGATCGCCGCCGCGCACACCCCATTCGCGCAGCAGCGCGGCGGCGGCATCGACGGCCTCTAGCAGTTGCGCATTGGTCAGGCGGCGCGCATCTTCGATCAGCGCGACATGCCGCGGATCGCGTGCGGCGGCGAGCGCCGGAATGTCGCTGATGCGGGCGGGCAGCGCGGCGAGCAGCGCGGGGATGTCGATCGTGGAACGGATGGATGAAGCCTGGTTCAACGCTGTCTCCTAGCTGTGCGCGCACTATCTCGCACCATGCCGGCATAATTTCGAACGATCGTGCCACAAGCGTCGAGCCCGCACAATTGCCGGTTCGGCAAATAGCCGTTGTGCAATCTCGCCATTACAATGCGCCGATGAGCAAATCCAGACACGTGTCCGAAACCCCCGCCACGCAGCTGCTGCGCCGTCACGGCGTCACGTTCGGCGAGCATCCTTACGACTACGTGGAGCATGGCGGCACCGCGGAATCGGCGCGCCAGCTCGGCGTCGACGAGCATCACGTCGTGAAGACGCTGGTGATGGAAGACGAGCACGCGAAGCCGTTGATCGTGCTGATGCATGGCGATCGCACCGTCAGCACCAAGAACCTCGCGCGGCAGATCGGCGCCAAACGCGTCGAGCCGTGCAAGCCCGAAGTCGCGAACCGGCATTCGGGGTATCTGATCGGCGGCACCTCGCCGTTCGGCACGCGCAAGCAGATGCCGGTGTATGTCGAGTCGACCATTCTCGAGATGGACAAAATCTGGCTGAACGGAGGGCGGCGCGGCTTTCTCGTCAGCATCGAGCCGAAGGTGCTCACGGATCTGCTTGCGGCGAAGCCGGTGCAGTGCGCGAGCGTGGACTGACGCCGACGCGCCAGTTGACGTTTGCCTGAATGTTTTTCGCGCGGACGCCTTCGGTAAAATGTGCGCCGCCTTGTTTCGACGGGCGTACCCTGTTGCGGTTGGGGTATCGAATGTCAGACCGCGATCCTTATAAGAGTCCTAGATGCAAAACCTGATCGTCGCTGTCGTTGCCTATCTGATCGGTTCGTTGTCGTTTGCCGTGATCGTGAGCGCCGCGATGGGTCTCGACGACCCGCGCTCGTACGGCTCGGGCAACCCGGGTGCCACCAACGTGCTGCGCAGCGGCAGCAAGAAGGCCGCGATTCTGACGCTGATCGGCGACGCCTTCAAGGGCTGGCTGCCGGTTTGGCTGGTCGTGAATTTCGGCGCGCGCTACGGGCTCGACGAGCGCTCGATCGCGATTGCGTCGCTCGCGGTGTTTCTCGGCCATCTGTATCCGATCTTCTTCCGCTTCAAGGGCGGCAAGGGTGTCGCGACCGCCGCGGGCGTACTGCTCGCGATCAACCCGACGCTCGGCGTCGCGACCTTGCTGACCTGGATCATCGTCGCGTTCTTCACGCGCTATTCGTCGCTGGCGGCGCTGTGCTCGGCGCTGTTCGCGCCGCTTTTCTACGCGTTTCTGTTCGGGCCGCGCATCGTTGCGCTCGCGGTTCTGGCGATGAGCCTGCTGCTCGTATGGCGCCATCGCGGCAATATCGCGAAGCTGATGAAGGGGCAGGAGAGCCGTATCGGCGACAAGAAGAAGGCCGCCAGCCCGGCGGCGGGCAACGATCTTTGAAGTGGGCTGAGCCGCATCGCCCGGCCTGAGGTGAAGCGGCTCGAAGACTTTGCGCGCGGCGCGTTGCCTTAGTCGCGGAAGTTGTTGAAGTCGAGCGGCGTGTCGGTCACGTCCTTGCGCAGCATCGCGATCACGCTTTGCAGATCGTCGCGCTTCGCACCGGTGATGCGCACCGCATCGCCCTGAATGCTCGCCTGCACCTTGATCTTGCTGTCCTTCACCAGGCGCACGATTTTCTTCGACAGATCGCCCGACACGCCCTTCTTGATCTTGATGACCTGCTTGACCTTGTCGCCGCCGATCTTCTCGATCTTGCCGTAGTCGAGGAAGCGCACGTCGACGTTGCGCTTGGCCATTTTCGATAGCAGCACGTCCTTCACCTGGCCGAGCTTGAAGTCGTCGTCGGCGTACGCGGTGATTTCGTTTTCCTTGTGCTCGACGCGCGCGTCGGACCCCTTGAAGTCGAAACGCGTCGAAATTTCCTTGTTCGACTGCTCGATCGCGTTCTTGACTTCGATCATGTTCGCTTCGCAGACGACGTCAAACGATGGCATTGCTTTCTCCCAATAGTGCGGCGGTGCGCGACGCGGCCGGTCGGCTGCGCGCGAGGCACTCGCTATAATCACGGACCGGACGTCATTTTACCGACGCCGCTCTCTTTTGCCCAAGGCCGCCGCGCGGCGCCGCTCGTGTCGTCAGGCTCGTCATTGGTCGTTTTTCGTTGTTTCCTGTCGCTTCCCGTTGTTGCCCTGCTGCCATTCCGATGCCCCAATCCTCTCTTGCCGCTCCCGTCGTCGCGTCTCTCCTGGCCGGCTATTCGCTGAAGGCCCACAACACGTTCGGCTTCGACGTGCGCGCGCAGTTCGCGTGCCTGATCGAGCGCGAGGAGCAGTTGCCCACCGCGGTGCGCGATCCGCGCGTCGCGGGCCTGCCGCGCCTCGTGCTCGGTGGCGGCAGCAACGTCGTGCTGAGCGGCGACTTCGCCGGGCTCGTGCTGCTGGTGGCGCTGCGCGGCCGCCGGGTGGTGCGCGAGGATCAGCATGCGTGGTATGTCGAGGCGGCCGGCGGCGAGCCGTGGCACGAGTTCGTCGCGTGGACGTTGGCGCAGGGCATGCCCGGCCTCGAGAATCTCGCGCTGATACCGGGCACGGTCGGCGCGGCGCCGGTCCAGAACATCGGTGCGTACGGGCTCGAAATGTGCGAACGCTTCGCGTCGCTGCGGGCGATCGAGCTCGCGACCGGCAACGCCGTCGAACTCGACGCCAATGCGTGCCGGTTCGGCTATCGTGACAGCTTCTTCAAGCGGGAAGGGCGCGAGCGCTTCGTGATCACGTCGGTCACGTTCCGTTTGCCGAAGGCATGGCAGCCGCGCGCGGGCTACGCGGATCTCGCGCGCGAGCTGGCGGCGCGGGGTCCTGCGGCGAGCCAAGGGAAAGCCGATGGTGCGGCCCCGCAGCCGACCGCGCAGGCGATTTTCGATGCGGTCGTCGCCGTGCGGCGGGCGAAGCTGCCCGATCCGCTCGAACTGGGCAACGCGGGGAGCTTCTTCAAGAATCCGGTGATCGATGCCGCGCAGTTCGAGGCGCTGAAGCGCCGCGAACCGGAAATCGTGTCATATCCGCAGGCGGACGGGCGGGTCAAGCTGGCGGCCGGCTGGCTGATCGACCGATGCGGCTGGAAGGGCCGCGCGATGGGCGCGGCGGCCGTGCATGAACGCCAGGCGCTGGTGCTGGTCAATCGCGGTGGCGCGAGCGGCACGGAAGTGCTGGCGCTGGCGCGGGCGATCCAGCACGAAGTGTTCGAGCAATTTGGCGTGGAGCTGGAGGCGGAGCCGGTTTGCCTATGAGCGGAAGCGCGCTCTTTTCGCTGAGTTGCCGCGCTGAGCTTCACCGTCGACGAATGCACAAAGGCGCCGGGAGTTTCCTCCCGGCGCCTTTTTTGTAACGCGGTCCCGGCTGGTGCCTGGGCGAACGCCTCGCTCAATGATTGAGCTTGCCGAGCAGCAGGTATTCCATCAACGCTTTCTGCACGTGCAGACGGTTTTCCGCTTCATCCCACACGACGCTCTGCGGTCCGTCGATCACTTCCGCGCTGACTTCCTCGCCGCGATGCGCGGGCAGGCAGTGCATGAAGAGCGCATCGGGATTCGCGCGCGCCATCATGTCGGCGTCCACGCACCAGTCGGCGAAGGCCTTCTTGCGCGCTTCGTTTTCGGCCTCGAAGCCCATGCTGGTCCACACGTCGGTGGTGACGAGATCGGCGCCCGCGCAGGCTTCGTTCGGGTCGTCGAACTCCTCGTAAAACGGCGCGCTTTCCGCCGAGACGAGCGCACGGTCGAGCTTGTAGCCGGGCGGCGTGGATAGGCGCAGTTTGAAGCCGAGGATCTGTGCGGCTTCGATCCATGTGTACAGCATGTTGTTCGCGTCGCCAACCCACGCGACCGTTTTGTCGCGGATCGGACCGCGATGCTCGAAGTACGTGAAGATGTCCGCGAGCACCTGGCACGGGTGATACTCGTTCGTGAGCCCGTTGATCACCGGCACGCGCGAATTTTCGGCGAAGCGCTGGATGATGTCCTGGCCGAACGTGCGGATCATGATGATGTCCACCATGCGCGAGATGACCTGGGCGGCGTCTTCGATCGGCTCGCCGCGGCCGAGCTGCGTGTCGCGCGTGCTCATGAACACCGCGTGGCCGCCCAGCTGGAAGATGCCGGCCTCGAACGACAGGCGCGTGCGCGTCGAATTCTTTTCGAAGATCATCGCCAGCGTGCGGTCGTGCAGCGGGTGATAGGTCTCGTAGTTCTTGAATTTGCGTTTCAGGATGCGCGCGCGTTCCAGCACGTACTCGTAGTCTTCCAGCGAGAAGTCCTTGAACTGCAGGTAGTGGCGAATTTTCTTGGCGGTCATGAAACAAATACGGCGGTCTCACCCGGCAGGGTTGCCGGACTGTGCCGCCGTGGGTTTGGTGGTAACTCAATCCAGCATAAAGGATTTCGCCCTGTTTGACGAGTCGGCTGGAAGGCTGTGAAAGCGATTAGAAAGCTGGTAGGAGGCGTCGTGTTGGTCTGCGCGGGGTTATCCGGACGGTGCTTGTGTGCGCTGCGGAAAAGGGCCCGCTGCGCTATAATTTAAGGGTTATCCCATAGCCCAGCAGGCCGGCGTTTCGCATCAAGAAACGCGGCTGGCGCGGCGCGGAAAGTCTGTCACGGCGTGGCCGTCATGACAGGCGCCAGAGCGGTTCAGCCGGTTCGCCGCAGCGCAGCGGTTCTCGTGGTGCGGCTCGTCATTGTTGCGTTAGCGCCAAGGTCCCACGCACGTCGCAAGTGGCTGCAAGCGCTTGCCGCGCATGCCGCTTGCGGTGAATTCGAGCGTGCAACCGGTGTCGTCGGTTGATCGTCATTCCGCTGGGCAGTCACACAGGTATTTCTACATGGCCGAAGCAGCTCCAATCGAATATTTCATTCAGGGCATTACGTCGACCGGAAAAAGATTTCGGCCGAGCGACTGGTCGGAGCGGCTCGCGGGCGTCATGTCGTCGTTCGGGCCCGGCGTGAGGAAGGGGCCGAACGCCTATATGCAGTACTCGCTGTACGTGCGGCCGACCATGATCGGCGATCTCAAATGCGTGATTCTCGATTCGCGGCTGCGCGACATCGAGCCAATGGCCTTCGATTTCGTTCTGAACTTCGCGAAAGACAACGACCTCCTCGTCACTGAGGCATGCGAACTGGAACTCGAGCATGCGCCTGCGCCGCAAGCCAAACGGCATTCGATCTGACGCAAGCTGGCCGGATGGGCAAAAGCAAAAAACGAAAACCCGCAAGCAGCGGGTTTTTTTGTGGCTGGTCATCCGGCCAAAACAAAAAAGCCCGCCAAAGCGGGCTTCTTGTGCAGCGGAAACAGGAGCTAGCCCGCCGAAGCGGGCCGACTGGAATTACTGCGCTGCGGGCGCTTGCAGACCCTTGATGGCTGCAGCGAGGCGGCTCTTGTGGCGAGCTGCCTTGTTCTTGTGAATGATGTTCTTGTCGGCGATGATGTCGATGGTCTTCGACGATGCCTTGAAGATTTCGGCGGCCTTAGCCTGGTCGCCTGCGTCGATTGCCTTGCGGACAGCCTTGATAGCCGTGCGGAACTTCGAGCGCAGTGCCGAGTTGTGCGAGTTTGCCTTCGCGGCCTGGCGGGCGCGCTTGCGTGCTTGTGCGGAGTTAGCCATGACGGTTCCTTATCCTGTTCCTGTTTCCAGTACCTGGCCTTCAACGATGAGGCGAGGTGCTGCTTCTCGATCCGAACCCTTGGAAGCGATTGCCCAAGGGCGCAAAAGTGTCGAAAAATCGATCGAACTACGCGAAGGCGGGCCCGTGTTTCCAAGCTTCCGGACGCATTGACAGGCGGCGCTGCGCCAACCTGAGAATCCCGTCCGAAGACCGTGCGAAAACTGAGCAAGCTTCGAAACCGACGATTATAGCAACAAAATCAGGCACGTGACAACGGGAAACGCGCGACGGCGTCGCAATGACGGGAGTGGCGTCATTGCGACGCTGAAGTGCTGGCGCAGCACGGAAACCCGCTGAAAATACAAAAATCGCACTTTCCAGCCGATTGCGGCGAACGTCCGCGCTGCAAATCGGTCCGAATCGCGTTCCGGCTCGTCGCCCGCATTAGCGGGACCCGTATAATAAGCGCCCCATGAATCTATTCCGAGCCCTGCTGACGGTCAGCGGCTTCACGCTGCTGTCGCGCGTGACCGGACTGGCCCGTGAAACGTTGATCGCCCGTGCGTTCGGCGCCAGTCAATACACCGACGCTTTCTACGTCGCCTTTCGCATTCCGAACCTGCTGCGCCGCATTTCCGCCGAAGGCGCGTTCTCGCAGGCCTTCGTGCCGATCCTCGCCGAGTTCAAGAACCAGCAAGGCCACGACGCCACCAAGGCGCTCGTCGACGCGACCTCGACCGTGCTCGCGTGGGCGCTCGCCGTGCTATCGGTGATCGGCGTGGTCGGCGCGTCGGGCGTCGTGTTCGTCGTCGCTTCGGGCCTTGCGCGCGAGGGCCACGCATACCAGCTCGCGGTCACGATGACGCGCATCATGTTCCCGTACATCATTTTCATTTCGCTGACGTCGCTGGCGTCGGGCGTGCTGAATACGTACCGGAACTTTTCGTTGCCCGCATTCGCGCCGGTACTGTTGAACGTTTCGTTCATCGTCTCTGCGCTCTTTCTCGCGCCGCGCCTGCAAACGCCGGTCTATGCGCTCGCGTGGGCGGTGATCATCGGCGGCGTGCTGCAATTCGCGGTGCAACTGCCGGGCCTCAAGAAGATCGACATGGTGCCGCGCATCGGCCTGAACCCGCTGCACGCGCTCGCGCATCGCGGCGTAAAACGGGTGCTCGCGAAGATGGTGCCGGCGATGTTCGCGGTGTCGGTCGCGCAGATCAGCCTGATCATCAACACCAACATCGCGTCGCACATCGGCCCCGGCGCGGTGTCGTGGATCAACTACGCCGACCGGCTGATGGAGTTTCCGACCGCGCTGCTCGGCGTCGCGCTGGGCACGATCCTGCTGCCGAGCCTGTCGAAGGCGCATGTCGATGCCGATTCGCACGAGTATTCGTCGCTGCTCGACTGGGGGCTGCGCGTGACGTTCCTGCTCGCCGCACCAAGCGCGATCGCGCTGTTTTTTTTCGCCCAGCCGCTGACAGCGGTGCTGTTCAACTACGGCAAGTTCGACGGCACCGCGGTCGTGATGGTGAGCCGCGCGCTCGCCGCTTATGGCGTCGGCCTGATCGGCCTGATCCTGATCAAGATCCTCGCGCCGGGCTTCTACGCGAAGCAGGACATCAAGACGCCGGTGAAGATCGGCATCGGCGTGCTGGTCGTCACGCAGCTGTGCAACTACGCGTTCGTGCCGCTGTTCGCGCATGCGGGTCTCACGCTGAGCGTCGGGCTCGGCGCTTGCGTGAATGCGTTGCTGCTGTTCATCGGTCTGCGAAAACGCGGCATCTATACGCCGTCGA
This sequence comes from Paraburkholderia sp. BR14374, assembly GCF_040948685.1. Taxonomy (NCBI): domain Bacteria; kingdom Pseudomonadati; phylum Pseudomonadota; class Betaproteobacteria; order Burkholderiales; family Burkholderiaceae; genus Paraburkholderia; species Paraburkholderia sp. BR14374. Next base: position 291,457 of record NZ_JBFPKF010000005.1, read on the forward strand.
GCGGCTGGCTCAAGTTTTTCGTGCAGCTGCTCGGCGCGTGCCTCGTGCTCGCCGGCGTGATGCGCTGGCTTGCGATCAGCTTCGACTGGGTCGGCATGCATACCCAGCCGGTCAGCCGGATGGTGTTGCTCGGTGCGTGCCTCGTGCTGTTCGCCGCGCTATATTTCGGTATGCTTTGGCTGATGGGCTTCAAGTACGCGTATTTCAAAAGGCGAGTGAAGTGATCACCATGTCGCGGGTTCTCGATTATTTCAGTACGCTCGTCGCCGAAGACGAGAGCCTGCCGCTGACCGAGACGGCGCTCTCGCTGGCGCAGGACGCCTATCCTGACCTCGATCTGCAGTCGGTGCTCGCCGAGATCGACGAGCTGGTGCTGCGGCTGCGCCGCCGCATGCCGGACGACGCCGACATCCGTCAGAAAGTTGGCATCCTCAATCGGTTCTTTTTCCGTGAACTCGGTTTCGCCAGCAATCTGAACGATTACTACGACCCCGACAACAGTCATCTGAACGTCGTACTCAAACGTCGCCGCGGCATCCCGATTTCACTCGCGGTGCTCTATCTGGAGATGGCCGAGCAATTCGGCGTTCCGGTGCGCGGGGTGTCGTTTCCGGGCCACTTCCTGCTGCGCGTGACGACGCCCGACGGCGACGTGATGCTCGATCCGACCACCGGTCATTCGCTGTCCGAAGCGCAGATGGTCGAGATGCTCGAACCGTACGTCGCGTCGGCTGGGGATTCGGTCGGCCGGGCGCTGCGCATGCTGCTGCAACCGGCCACGCGTCGCGAGATCGTCGCGCGGATGCTGCGCAACCTGAAGGCGATCTATCTGCAAACCGAGCGTTGGCAACGACTGCTCGCGGTGCAACAGCGGCTCGTCATTCTGCTGCCGGACAATATCGAGGAAGTGCGCGATCGCGGTTTCGCATATGCGCGGCTCGACTATCTGCGGCCCGCGCTCGAGGACCTCGAAAGCTACCTCGGGGATCGCCCCGATGCGGAAGACGCCACCGTGGTCGAGTCGCAGCTGCATGAATTGCGGCAGCGCACGCGGCACGATGGCGGCGAATAGCGCCGCGAGCTTTCACGCTGCATAGAAGGCAAACGCCTGCACATGTCGTACATGTACAGGCGTTTTTTTATCGCCAGGCGCTTGTCACTTCGGCTGCATACGGATCGCGCCGTCCAGCCGAATCACCTCGCCGTTCAGCATCGGATTGTCGAAGATCTGCTTGGCGAGCATCGCGTATTCGGCCGGTTTGCCGAGGCGCGGGGGGAACGGCACCATCGCGCCGAGCGCGTCCTGCACTTCCTGCGGCATGCCGAGCAGCATCGGCGTTTCGAAGATGCCGGGGGCGATCGTCATCACGCGGATCGCGTTGCGCGACAGGTCGCGCGCGATCGGCAACGTCATGCCGACCACGCCACTCTTCGACGCGGAGTAGGCCGCCTGGCCGATCTGGCCGTCGAACGCGGCGACCGATGCGGTGTTGATGATCACGCCGCGCTCGCCGTTGGCGTTCGGCTCGTTCTTCGACATCTGCGCGGCGGCGAGCCGGATCATGTTGAACGTGCCGATCAGGTTGATCGAGATCGTGCGGGTGAACAGATCGAGCGAATGGGGGCCATCCTTGCCGACGGTCTTCGCGGCCGGCGCGACGCCCGCGCAGTTGACGAGTCCGCGCAGCACGCCGAGCTTCGTCGCGGCTTCGACGGCTTGTTGCGCGTCCTCTTCCCGGCTCACGTCGCATTTGACGAATACGCCGCCGAGCTCCTTGGCGAGCGCCTCGCCCGCGTCCAGATTCAGGTCGGCGAGCACGACCTTGCCGCCGTTCTCGACCAGCAGGCGCGCGGTGGCAGCGCCGAGCCCTGATGCACCGCCGGTGATCAGGAACACGTTGTCACGAATTTCCATGTCTTCTCCTTCGCTACGGTTGTTCAGTGCAGTCTGGATCGAAGCATTTTTTCGACGATCGATTGTAGCGGCTGTGCTGCGCTGCGGAAAGCGACGTGGATCGCGGACATGCGAGCGGAAGGGAAGACAATCTGGTTCTGCTGGACGCTCCGCACACAGCGCTTGCCGTTGCGGTTGGCGCGCTGAGCCAATAAAAAACCCGCCCAATGTGGGCGGGTTTTGGCCGAACGCAAACAGCGGAAATGTTTACATCAATCCAGCTTACTTCAGCGCATCGAACGCACGGGCGCGAATTTCATCGACGCTGCCGAGGCCCGAAATGCGGCGATATTGGGGCGCTTTCACCGAGCTCGACGCATCGCCGTTCTTCGCCCAGCTGTTGTAGTACTCGATCAGCGGCTTGGTTTGCGATTCGTACACTTCCAGACGCTTCTTGACCGTTTCTTCCTTGTCGTCGTCGCGCTGGATCAGCGGCTCGCCAGTCACGTCGTCGATGCCCTCGACCTTCGGCGGGTTGAACGTCACGTGATACGTGCGGCCCGACGCGGGGTGCGAGCGGCGGCCGCTCATGCGCACGATGATCTCGTCGAACGGCACGTCGATCTCGAGCACGTAGTCGATAGCGACACCGGCCTGCTTCATTGCTTCGGCTTGCGGAATCGTGCGCGGGAAGCCGTCGAACAGATAGCCGTTCGCGCAGTCCGGCTGCTGCAGACGTTCCTTCACCAGGTTGATGATCAACTCATCCGTGACCAGCTCGCCGGCGTCCATGAAGCGCTTTGCTTCGAGGCCGAGCGGCGTGCCAGCCTTAACGGCCGCGCGCAGCATGTCGCCGGTCGAAATTTGCGGGATGCCGAACTTTTCCTTGATGAAGTTGGCCTGAGTGCCTTTGCCAGCACCCGGTGCACCCAACAGGATCAAACGCATGGATATCTCCAGATCTATGTGAATTCTTTGTTTACGCAGCAGGCTTCCCGGCGATTCTCGCAGGCTCCGCATCGGCTACCGTTGGCTAGCTCGCGCTGCACGTCGAAATGACGGCGCTGCAAGATCCGCACGGCGCGACCGGGATAACCCGAGTGTCGCCTGCGCTGGGAGGCGCGCATAACCGTTCGATTATGCCACGGCTTCCCGCGCTCAAGACCCGAATAAAGCCCGTACGCGCGCGAGATCGGCGGGGGTATCGACGCCCGGCAACGGCACGTCATGCGTGACGAGGACCGCGATGCGCTCGCCATGCCACATCGCGCGCAGCTGTTCGAGCGCTTCGACCTGCTCGATCGGCGAGATCGCGAGACTCGGGTACGTGCGCAGGAATTTCGCGCGATACGCATACAGGCCGATGTGCCGGTACACGGCGGCGGGCGCGGGCGGCGCCGGCATCGACGCGACATTGGGCCAGTGCGGCTGCCATGCGTCGCGCGCCCACGGGATCGGCGCGCGCGAGAAATACAGCGCGACGCCGCGCGCATCGGGCACGACCTTGACGACGTTCGGATTGAAAATTTCGGCGGGATCGGTGATCGGATGGGCGGCCGTCGCGATCGCACAGTCGCTCGTCGTGGCCAGATGCGCGGCGACGCCGCGCACCAGCGCCGGGTCGATCAGCGGCTCGTCGCCCTGCACGTTGACGATGATCGTGTCGTCGCTCCACCCGAAGCGCGTCGCCACTTCCGCGAGACGGTCGGTGCCCGACGGATGGTCGGCGCGCGTGAGGACCGCGTCGAAGCCGTGGTCGTGCGCCGCGTCGAGCACTTCCTGCGCGTCCGACGCGACCAGCACCTGCTGCGCGCCCGATTCGCGCGCGCGCTCGGCGACGCGCACGACCATCGGTTTGCCGCCGATGTCCGCGAGCGGCTTGTTGGGCAGACGCGTCGACGCCAGACGGGCCGGCACGACGGCGATAAACGGATGAGGGGTGGTGTGGATCATCGAATCGGGAACGGGCGGCAATCAGGCCGAAGGAAGAGGCTGCGCGCGCGACGCGCGCGCAGAGTCGGACGTAAGCCGGAGCGGCAAAAAACGGCTACGGATCGATCTTGGAGCACATAGGGGGCGGGCGTTGGCGTTGATGAACCTTTGCCCCTTGACCCGCGCGCGAGCGAAACGACGCGGCGCCGCAGTGCGGCGCCGCGCCGGGTCAGGCAACCGAGCCGGGATTCAGATCGACCGGCGTGCCTTCAACGGTCTGCCGCGCTTCATCGACGAGCATCACGGGAATGCCGTCGCGGATCGGATAGGCGAGCTTGTCCGCGTTGCAGATCAGTTCCTGCGCGGCGCGGTCGTAGCTGAGCGGGCCCTTGCAGATCGGGCAAACGAGGATTTCAAGCAGGCGAGCGTCCACGGACTTTCTCCACAACTAATGCAGTGAGGCGGTGATCAAGCGCGGCTTCGACCGGGACTACCCAGATGCGCGCGTCGTGCCAGGCCCCCAATTTTACCGCATCCTTTTCGGTAATCAGGATCGCGTCGGCGTCGACGTCGGTGAACGGATTGCGCTCGAACGCGTAGTGATCGGGCAGTGCGCGCGTCGTGGGCGCGATGCCGGCCGCGCGCACTGTCGCGAAGAAGCGTTCCGGCGCGCCGATGCCGGCCGCGGCCAGCACACGTTGACCGGCGAATTGCGCGAGCGGGCGGCGCAGCGCGGGATTGTCGAGATGCCACGCGTCGGCGGGCGCGAGCTGCAGTGCGAACGTGTTCGGCCACGCGGGCAGCGTGCGCGCGTACGGATCATTGATCAGCGTCGCGTCGCGGCGGCGCGACAACGGCTCGCGCAGTGGCCCGGCCGGCAGCAGGAAGCCGTTGCCGCCGAGCCGGTGATCGAACACGACGAGTTCGACGTCGCGCGCGAGGCGATAGTGCTGCAAGCCGTCGTCGCTGACGATCACGTCGACGTCGCGATGGGCAGCGCACAGCGCCTGCGCGGCGGCGACGCGATCGGGACAGACCCATACGGGTGCGCCGGTGCGGCGCGCGATCAGCAACGGTTCGTCCCCGCCGACGCGCGCCGAAGAACCGGGCGTGACCTGGGTCGGCGTGCTCACGCGCGCGCCGTAGCCGCGCGACACGATGCCAGGTGTGAAGCCCGCGGTGCGCAACGCTTCGACGAGCGCGATGACGGTCGGCGTCTTGCCGGTGCCCCCAACCGTCACGTTGCCGACCACCACCACCGGCACGCCGACGCGCACCGACTTCAGCCAGCCTTGCGAAAACGCGGCGCGGCGCGCGGCCGCGACCGCGCCGAACACGCAGGCGAGCGGCGTCAACGCCCACGCGAGCGGGCCGCGTTGCTGCCATTCGCGCGCGAGGCGCGCTGCGAGACGGTCGCTGAGTTCGCTCATGGGCGGGTTGCGGGCAAGGACTGCGTGCCGTGCGCACTACGCGGGGTCAACTTCAACGCGGTTCTCCGGGCAATCGAATGCGAATACGGTCGAAAAATGAGGTGCAAACCGCGCGGCGAAAGGGCTCGTGCTGATTGGCCTCAGGCCGGCAAGCTCCCTGGCTCGCTGCGCGATCGGCATGCCGTCGAGCCCGCAACTCTAGCGCGCGGGCGTCACGGCCGGCAAGTCGCGCAGGGTTTGATGGACGCTGGTCTATGCTATGTGCGGTCGCCCACAGTCTGTGGATAACTTTGTGGAGAACCTGCCATCCGATCGTCCGGGAGGGCCATTCCGTGCGCTTTGGATCGAAGTGCTCGCTCTCTATTGAGATGCAAACGCCATATAAATCAAGGGTCTGCCAGGAATCTATTGGCGTTGGCGGGCGTTCTGGCGGAATTCGTCAGGCGGTTCCCGCCATGTGGACACTTTTAACAATCCTGCGATTCCGGCTGGACGCCGCTCGTCGCTCGGTCTATCGTCTGTCCGGCCAGCGCTATTTATTCCTCGCATGAACCCCGAAAATCCTTTTGCTTCGGCGGCCACACCAGGCGGTGAGGTCGTCGTTCCCGTCTCCGCGCTCAATCGCGCGATCGGCACGATGCTCGAACGCTCGTTTCCACTCGTATGGGTCGCGGGCGAAGTGTCGAACTTCACGCGCGCTGCGAGTGGTCACTGGTATTTCTCGATCAAGGACGCGCAGGCGCAGATGCGCTGTGTGATGTTCCGCGGTCGCGCGCAGTACGCCGAATTCATGCCGCGCGAAGGCGATCGCATCGAAGTGCGCGCCCTCGTGACGATGTACGAACCGCGCGGTGAATTGCAACTGAATGTCGAAGCGGTGCGCCGCACCGGTCAGGGACGTCTGTACGAAGCGTTCCTGCGGTTGAAGGCGCAACTCGAAGCCGAAGGGTTGTTCGCCGCCGAGCGCAAACGCGCACTGCCGACGCATCCTCGCGCGATCGGTATCGTCACCTCGTTGCAGGCGGCCGCATTGCGCGACGTGCTGACGACGCTGTCGCGCCGCGCGCCGCATATTCCGGTGATCGTTTATCCGGCGCCGGTGCAGGGTTTGGGTGTCAGCGCGAAACTGGCGGCGATGGTCGAGACGGCTGGCGCCCGCCGCGAGGTCGACGTGCTGATCGTGTGTCGCGGCGGCGGCTCGATCGAAGATCTGTGGGCCTTCAACGAAGAAGTGCTCGCCCGCGCGATTGCCGAAAGCGTGATACCGGTGGTGAGCGGCGTCGGCCACGAGACCGATTTCACGATTGCCGATTTCGCCGCCGACGTACGTGCGCCGACGCCAACCGGTGCCGCCGAACTCGTGAGTCCGCAGCGCGTCATGCTGCTGCGCGAACTCGATCATCGGCACGCGACGCTTGCGCGCGCGTTCGGCCGCATGATGGAGCGGCGCGCGCAGCAGCTCGACTGGCTGGCGCGCCGGCTCGTGTCGCCGGCCGAGCGGCTCGCGCGGCAGCGTACGCATTTGCAGCAATTGCGCGTGCGGCTCGCGTCGGCGGGCGCGCGGCCGGTGCGCGACGCTCGAGCGCGCTTCTCGCTGCTGCAGATGCGCTGGCAACGCTGGCGTCCGGATCTCGCGGCCGAGCGCACGCGCGTCGACACGCTGGCGCAGCGCCTGAATGCAGCGCTGTCGCGCCAGCATGAACGTCAGGTCGCGCGTATCGATATGCTCCTCGCGCGACTCGAAGTGCTGAGTCCACAGCGCACGCTCGAGCGCGGTTATGCGGCCGTGCTCGACGCGCAAAGCGGTCGGGCGATTCGCACGCCGTCGTCGCTGAAACCCGGACGTCGTTTGACGATGCATCTCGCCGAAGGCTCGGCCGACGTCGCGCTCGCCGACGTGCAGGCGCGTCTGACCGAGGGCTTCTGACGTTTTGCCGGTGGGCGCGTGGCGCCCATCTGCTGTCATGTCCTGCCTGCCGACGAGCCGGGCACGCGCCATGCGCACCCTTCCGAAGGGCCTTGCGCACGGCGTGTTCGACATGCCGGACATAAAGGCCGGTCGTTTGCGGGGTTATTCCAACTCGCCTACAATCGAGTGCTCGATAGCGTCATCCGCAGACTCCCCACAACAGATACAGAGAAGGAAAGCACCATGGAACATACGCTCCCGCCGCTGCCGTTTGCGAAAAACGCGCTCGCTCCGCACATGTCGGAAGAGACGCTCGAGTTTCACTATGGCAAGCATCACCAGACCTATGTGACCAACCTGAACAATCTGATCAAGGGCACGGAGTTCGAGAACCTGTCGCTGGAAGAGATCGTCAAGAAGTCGTCGGGCGGTATCTTCAACAATTCGGCTCAGGTGTGGAATCACACGTTCTTCTGGAACAGCCTGTCGCCGCAAGGTGGCGGCGCACCGACCGGCGCGCTCGCTGACGCGATCAACGCGAAGTGGGGTTCGTTCGACAAGTTCAAGGAAGAGTTTGCGAAGACCGCGGTCGGCACGTTCGGCTCGGGCTGGGCATGGCTCGTGAAGAAGGCTGATGGTTCGCTCGACCTCGTGTCGACGAGCAACGCCGCCACGCCGCTCACCACCGACGCCAAGGCTCTGCTGACGATCGACGTCTGGGAGCACGCTTACTACATCGACTATCGCAATGCGCGTCCGAAGTTCGTCGAAGCGTACTGGAACATCGTCAACTGGGACTTCGCGGCGAAGAACTTCGCTTGAGATTACCGGTTGCAGCTCATCGTCTGATGTCGTGATCCTTGCGGTCGCGATTGAAGATCGTAGCTAGAGACGAAAGCCCTCCCTCGCGAGGGCTTTTTCCTTTTCTGAGGCGATCGGAACGGCAGGGGTCGCTTCTGAAAGAAGTTTGTCACAGTTGGTAACTGCTGTTTCGCGGGACGCTAAGTGGACCTCGGCCGCCGCCCGTCGACTTCTCCGAGCTGGCGGGGGCGGGCGCGCCGCAGGCAATGCAAGCCGCTGCGGCGGCGACAATGAGCCGGTTGATTGAGGCGGCCTCCGCCCGGTCGATTGGCTTGGGGCGGCGGGGATCGTTTGACGCGAGTGTGGGCGGCGTTCGTTGTGAATTGAATGCCCGCGCATTTACAAGCATCACTTGATATAACGTACCCAATGCCGCGACGACGCGCAGCCGGGTCGAGGCCAGCCGGCCGTGCAAAAACTTTCTGTAACTGAGCCGTAACCACGGAATTTTGCGATTAGCCTAACGTTTGAACTCCAATCCTCCGAAGTGCACCACCATGATTTCCAGCAATAAAACGATCGGCCTGGCGATTCCCGCCGCAGTCATCGCGCTCGCGTTAGGCGGTTGCGCAGTGGCGCCACCGAGCGGCCCGAGCATAGCCGCGATGCCGCGCGCCGGCGAGCCGCTCAGCCAGTTCCAGCAGAACGACTACGCGTGCCGCGACTACGCGAATCAAACGACGAATCCGTCCGGCGCGGCGCAGGCTGCCACCACGAACAGCGTGAACAGCGCGGCGTTCGGCACGCTCGGCGGCGCGGCGGTCGGCGCGCTGCTCGGCGCCGCGGCGGGCAACGCCGGCGCGGGCGCGGCGATCGGGGCGGGCAGCGGCCTGCTGATCGGCGGCGCGAACGGTGCGAATGGCGCCCAGTACTCGGCGGCCGGCATGCAGGCACGCTATGACACCGCCTACGCCCAGTGCATGACATCGAAGGGCGAGACGATCGCTCAGCCGCAGCCTTACTATTCGACGCAGCCGGTGTATGTCGCGCCCCGTCCTTACTACTACGCGCCGCCTCCGCCCGTCATGTATGCGCCTTATCCGGCTTACTGAGCGGTGACAGTGGGCCGGCCGGCTTGCTCGTCTTGCATTGTCGGCCGGTACCGGGTTTCAACGCGTAGCCCGGTTGGGCGGTAACTTGTAGCGACGATCGTCAAATCCGCGCCGCTACTTACTCCGTGCTGTCCGTCGACGCCGCTTTGCGCGGACGACGGCTGCGAGACGCCGTTTTACGGGCGGCCTTCCTGGCGGCCTCAGATCCTTCTTCCGAATCGACTGCTGGAGCAGGGGCCTCGGCCGGCGCCGCGATCTCAGGGACTTCCTCGATGGTGCGCGGCGTACTTTTCTTCGCTTTCTTCGCGGCGGTTTTGCGGGATGCGCGCTTTTTGACGCTTTCACGCTGTGCGAGTTGGTCGCTGTCGGCGGTCGGCTCGATTTCTTGACCGAAGACGACCTGTTCAGCGGCAGTATCCGCTGCCGCTTTTACAGCGCGAGCTTCGGTCTCTTCAGCTATCGGTTTAACGACGAACTCATCCGGGAGCGGCGCGTGTTCACGCGGCTCCTGCCGCTGGAACTGCTCGGCGGGCTGCGCGTGTTCGGTGAGAGCCGGAGCGCCAGCCGCAGGTTCTTCATCAGTCGTTTCGTGGTGACCGCGCTTGCCGTGCGCGGCCTCCTGACCTCGCCCCGCCTTGCGGTTGCCGCGCTCCTTACGACGCGACTTGTGCTTGCCGCCGGACTCGGACGCGGCCGCTTGCGCCGCCTGCGCTTGATACGAATGTTCGGCTGCCTGTTCAGGCAACGCCGACTCGGCCGACCCCGTTTCGGCAGACTCTGCCGCGGTTTCGCCGATAGTTTCACTGGCCGCTTCGCTCGCGACGTTCACAGCCGTGCTTCGATAAACGTACGCGCCTGATTTTTCATCGCGGCCGAATTCGAGCAGCCCGCGCGCCTGCGCCTCCTCCAGCAGATTGCCGAAAGCGCGAAACCCGTAATACGTTTCGTTGAAATCCGGTTTGCGCCGTTTGATCGCGTTCTTCAGCACGGACGCCCAGATCTTGCCGCTGTCACCACGTTCGGAAGCGAGTGCGTCGAACGTCTGCACCGCAATTTCAACGGCCTTGCTGCGACGCTTCTCCAGATCTTCCTTCGGCGGGGCTTTCTCTTCATCAGCCGCACGTTTGGCTGCCTGCTGCGCGCTCTGCTGCTGGCGCGACGATTCGCGCCTCGCGACTGCGCGCTGACTTTCGCGTACGAGATCGTCGTAAAAGAAGAACTCGTCGCAGTTCGCAATCAGCAAATCCGAGGTGGACTGCTGCACACCGACGCCGATGACCTGTTTGGCGTTCTCGCGCAGCTTCGACACGAGCGGCGAAAAATCCGAATCACCGCTGATGATGACGAACGTATTGACGTGCGATTTCGTATAACAGAGATCGAGCGCATCGACGACGAGCCGAATGTCGGCGGAATTCTTGCCCGATTGGCGCACATGCGGAATTTCGATCAACTCGAAATTGGCTTCGTGCATGGCCCCTTTGAAACTCTTGTAGCGATCCCAGTCGCAATACGCCTTCTTGACGACGATGCTGCCCTTCAGCAGCAAGCGCTCGAGTACAAGCTTGATATCGAACTTGTCGTATTTCGCGTCGCGCACGCCAAGCGCGACATTCTCGAAGTCGCAGAACAGCGCCATGCTGACGTTTTCGTTGGATGACGCCATGTGTATCTCCATTGAAGCGGTCGTCGAAGTCGACGAATCGCGACATGATAGCGATTCCAGCGAAGGTGAGCAGCTTTTGTGGTGCGCTCGCACCGATAGGTGGATGGGAATTTGCAGCAAGCGGTTTGTCCGGCGGCCCAGCGAGCGGCTCCATGTCAGTTCCGCTGCAGGGTGTCGCGACGACCTGCGTTGTTCCACGTCGCGCGAGCTTCCAGCACGTCATCGATCAATCCGTATTCCCTCGCTTCGAGCGCCGACATGAAGTTGTCGCGGTCGGTATCGCGCGCGATATCTTCGATGCTGCGTCCGGTGCGCTCGGCCATCATCGCATTGAGACGTGCTCGCACATACAGCACCTCCTTCGCCTGGATTTCGATGTCCGCCGCGGTGCCCTGACCACCGCCGGAAGGCTGATGAATCATGATGCGGGCATTGGGTAGCGCATACCGTTTGCCGCGTTGACCCGCGGTGAGCAGAAAGGTGCCCATGCTCGCGGCAAAGCCCGTGCACAAGGTCGAGACCTCCGGCTTGATGAACTGCATGGTGTCGTAAATCGCGAGGCCGTCATACACCGAGCCGCCGGGCGAGTTGATGTAAAAAGAAATATCCTTGTCGGGGTTCTCCGATTCGAGAAACAGTAATTGTGCGACGATCAGACTGGCTGACTGCTCGTTCACGGGCCCGACAAGAAACACGATGCGCTCGCGCAGCAGGCGGGAATAAATGTCATAGGCGCGCTCGCCCCGGCCGGATTGTTCGATCACCGTGGGCACGAGGCCCAGGGCGGAGACAGAAGGGTAACTGGAAGGCATGGGTTCCTCGTTCAGGATGGATGGCACGGGCAGGCGGGGATGCGCAGGCGGCCTCGGGGCAGCCGCCGCGTGACATGCGCCGGTTCTTGCTCATTTGACGAAGCAGCGGCCCGAGTTGTGACAGAAATTTTTTTGCGCCGGGCTGTCACATCACCCGTTGCCCATGCGTCAAGCTCAGGAATACCGAACATGACGCGCGCCTGACCCATGCCACTGGTGTACAGCCGCTTTTTCACGACGCAACATCGGGAGGTCTACGCATGACGGAACAGGGAATCGACAAGGCATCCAGTTTCGAGGCCGCGCGCGCCCGTCTGCTGGCGCTCGCATATCGGATGCTTGGCAGTCGTGCGGAGGCCGAAGACGTGGTGCAGGACGTCTGGCTCAAATGGCATCTGGCCGATACGCAGGCGGTGCAAACGCCGGTCGCGTGGCTCACCACGCTCACCACCCGCACGGCGATCGACCGTCTGCGGCACGCGCAGCGCGAGCGCGCGTCGCAGGCTAGCGGCTGGTTGCCGGAGCCGTGGCTCGACGAGGTCGCACCATCGGCGGAGGAGTTGGCATTGCGCGCGGCCGATATCTCATATGGCGTGATGTTGCTGCTCGAACATCTGAAGCCAGACGAACGCGCGGCGTTCGTCCTGCATGAAGCGTTCGAGTGCGGTTATGCCGAAATCGCGTCGATTCTCGAGCGCACACCGGCCTCTTGCCGGCAAATGGTTCATCGCGCCAAGGAGCGTCTGAAACGGGCGGGCGCGCCGTTGGAGCGGCCCGATCCAGCGGTGCATGGGCGAATCGTCGAGCGATTGCGCGCGGCGCTCGAAGCGCAAGACCGGGCGGGCTTGCTGCAGCTTTTCAACGACGCGCCGCAACTGATCAGCGACGTACCTCTGTACGCTACGCCCACTCCATTCCCTACGGCCAACCTGGCCCTTCGGGCACAAGGGCCAACACCTGGAGCCGAAGCGCAGCGCGCCCGCGAACCGGGCTCAGGTCCGAAGTGGATCGCTGTGGTTACATCGCTCGCGCAACAGGCGAGCTATACCGAGGTAGTGTCGATGGCGGGTGCCGTGTGTATCGCACTGTTCTGCGACGGCGATATCGTCGGGCTAATCGACGTGGTGACGGACGGCGCAACGGACCTTTCGGCGAGAATCGTCTCGCTGCGCATCGTGGCCAGCGCCGCGCATTTGCGGGCGGCCAACCGAATGCTGGGCCGTGAGGCGGTCAAGGAACTGCTTGCCCGCATCAAGGGCCATCCGGAGGTGTCAGCTGCGGTGAGCCGCGACTTCCCAGTTGATGTCGACGCATAGCACCTGCGTACCATGCGAGTTATGCGCGGCAATCGAGGCCGTGACGCACAGATGCGCTTCGTTGATCGACAGATACGGCGGTGTTAGATGAACCCGCCCCGGTTGACGCATCGCCTGAATGAAGTACGGGCGGCGCTCCCAACTGGCGCCTTCGGAATGCAGCAGCGGGCTGAAGCGCTTTGCGCGTTGCGATGTGCGACCCGGCGGCAGCACGTTGTCGCCGATCTGCCGGCCCGATCCGTCCAGGACAAAGCAGCGCGCCGTTTCTCCCAGCGCGAGCAGAGGTGCGGTCGCCTGCGTGATCGATTCCCCAGCAATCAACTGAGCTGCGGCAGCCTCGAGCGCAGTGACATACGGCGCGAGCCGAGCGGATTGCGCTTTCTCTCGAGCGGCAACGCGTTCGCGCAGCGAAGCGGAAAGCGAATCCATCAGGCTAGCGGCAACCTGCGGCTTGACGGGTTCGACGCTCGGGCCCGCGAAAAATGCGCCCTGGACGAAGTCCACATTGCATTCGAGCGCGATCAGCGCGTCGCGCTCGGTGCTCAGACCGCCCATCAGCACCAGTTGCCCGGACTCGTGCAACAGGGAGACGAGGCCCGGCAATACGCGTTCGATGTGCGAGTGTTCACTCGCTTGCGCGAGGATGCAGCGGTCGAGCGTCACGATGTCCGGCCGCAGATTCCACACGCGGTCGATGTTCGAATGCTTGGCGCCAAAGCCGTCGAGCGCGATCAGAAAACCGGACTTGCGCAGCGAATCGACGATTTCGGCGAAACGCGTGGTTTCGCCGCCGGCCTGTTCGGAAACTTCGAGCACCACGCGTTGCGGCGGCAGGCCGAGCGTCTTCAGGCTGGCAAGCAGCGCGTCGCCGTAGCTGGTGTCCATCAGCGCGGCCGGATGCAGGCTGAGGAAGAGCCATTCGTCGTGGCTGTCGAACGCGTTGAAGTTGCCCAGGTGCAGCGATTCGGCCAGCCGTCCGAGTTCGAGCAGGTCGCCGCGTCGCGCGGCCTGCGTAAAGACTTCGTGCGAGGGTACTTGCTGCTCATGCTCGTCGTGCACGCGCAGCGACGCGTGATACCCGATCGCGCGCCGGTGCGAGACCGAGAAGACCGGTTGAAACACGCTGAAAACGGTGTAGCCGCCATACAGAACGGTACGGCGGGAGCCTTCGTCGCCGGCCATCGGGCGTGGTGGCTGGAAGCCGGGATGTTCGAGTTCGATCATGCTCATCATGTCGGTCGTGTGGAAACGGCGGCGCTTGCAGGGCTCGGCAGGAGTTCGCACGCGCAGACTAAGAGTTTACAGGATAGTCGAGCAAGAACTATGCGCGTGTACCAACAATGCTCGAGCGCCCACCAGCAATGCTCCGAGGAAAACGTGCTGCGCCCGCGCCGCTACGAAGGCGACGACACGCACTTCGCTGGTGCGGCACGCGCCCTGTTGCGGGTCGGTGACGCTGTTCAAGGATGCTGCGTGCGGGCCGCGCGGAGCGATGCCAGGAAATGCGTTTGTGAGCGCGCGAGGATGCGTCGTCCTGGCGCGCGCGGCTTTCAGGTTCGCTCTGAAGGATCGGTCTTCGTCGCTGGCGTGCGGATCTCCGGCGACAACTGCGCAAAGATCCATGACGAACATGCGGTAATGACGCCGACACACAGGAACGTTGCATGAAACGCCGGCAGCGAATTCGCGGCGGTCACACGCTGCATGATGCCGGTAAAGGTCGTCAGCAACGCACCGGCCACGGTCACGCCGAGACTCATCGAAAGCATCTGCACGAGCGAAAACAGGCTATTGCCGCTGCTCGCGCCGCCAGTGCCCAGGTCCTTCAGCGTCAACGTGTTCATCGCGGTGAACTGCATCGAGTTCACGCCACCAAAGATCGCCAGTTGCACGAGCCGCAGCCACAGCGGCTGATTCGTGCTCGTGAGCGCGAAACTCGCCATCATCAGACCCACCAGAATCGTGTTCGCCATCAGCACGCGCCGGTAGCTGTACTTCTGAATCAGCGTCGTCACGAGACGCTTCGTTGCCATGCCCGCGGCCGCCACGGGCAGCATCATCAGCCCGGCTTCGAATGCGCTATAGCCGAGGCTCACCTGCAACAGCAGAGGAATCAGGTAGGGCATCGAGCCGCTGCCGATCCGCGCGAACAGATTGCCGAGCAGCCCGACGCTAAACGTGTGAATCTTGAACAGATCGAGCGGAAAGATCGGCACGGGCTCGCGCACCGCGTGCAGACCATAGGCAACGAAGCACGCCATGCTCAGAATCAGCAGCACCAGCACCGTCGCATGTTGAATGCCGAACTCGGTGCGGCCATCGAGCGCGAACGAAAGTGCCACCATGCCCACCACCAGCAGGAGGTAGCCGCCGAGGTCGAATTTGCCAGTGTGTTCGTTGCGGCTATCCGGCATGAAAATAAACGTGGCAATGCAGCCCACGATGCCTACCGGCACGTTGATCAGAAAGATCCAGTGCCACGACGCGATTTTGACGAGCCAGCCGCCGAGCGTCGGTCCGATCAACGGTCCGATCAGGCCCGGGATCGCCACGAAGGCCAACGCTGGCAGATAGCGCTCCGCCGGAAAGGTACGCAGCACCGCGAGCCGCCCAACCGGCAGCAGCATCGCGCCGCCCACGCCTTGCAGGATGCGGAAGAGCACCAGTTGGTTCAGCGTGCGCGCGTTCGCGCACAGCAGCGAGCCCACCGCGAACACGAGAATCGCACTGAAGAACACGCGCCGCGTGCCGAGTCTGTCGGCGAGCCAGCCGGACACGGGGATCATCACCGCCATTGTCAGCGAGTAGGCGATCACCACCGATTGCATGCGCAGCGGCAGCTCGCCGAGGCTTGTCGCCATCGCGGGGAGTGCGGTGTTGACGATCGTCGAATCGAGCGTCTGCATGAAGAAGCCGGTGGCGACCAGCCACAGCATCACCGTCAGTGCGCGGGGCGACGGGCCAGAGGGGAGGTTGGGAGCGAGGGCGGGCGGAGTCGGCGTCGTAGACATATGAAGCGGCTGGGCGCGCTCGGTCGGGCTGGGACTCGCTATTCTAGGGAAAAGCGAGTCCCGGCGCAGCGAGCAGCGCAGTCTTGCGCAGGTGTCGGCGCTGCGTCTCGGCGGCGCTCTGCGCCGTCTTCACACATCAGCCGGCAACTGCGCCGCCGCCTGAAAAAACGCCTGCGCCCGTGGCTCGTTGCCAAACGCCACATGAATCCTGATCCACGGGCTCGCCTCCCGATTCGGCCTGAAGTGTTGTCCAGGCAGCACCGTCACACCGAGCGGCACACCGCATTCAACGAGCCGCTCGGCGTCCGCCACATGGGGCACGCGCGCCCACACGAACTTGCCGCCCGCTGGTTCTTCGAAAATCTCCCAGCCGGCATCTTCGAGTGTCTGGACGGTCGAGCCGAGCGCGCCGCGCATCTGGCGGCGCAGTCGCTCCAGATATTTGCGATATGCGCCGCGCTCCAGCATCGACACCGCCACCGCTTCGGCAAACCGCGAGCCGCCAATGCTCGTCAGCATCTTGATATCGACCAGATCCTTGATGATCGCGTGACTCGCAACCACGCAGCCGATCCGTAGCGACGACGACAGCGTCTTCGACAGTCCGCCGATGTAGATCACCTGTTCGAGTTGGTCGAGGGTCGCGAGGCGATCGGTGAGCTCGGTCTGAAAATCCGCGTAGATATCGTCCTCGATGATCTGGAAGCCATGCTCACGCGCCAGTTGCAGCAAACGGAACGCGACCTGCGGTGCGACCGTGGTGCCGGTCGGATTGTGGAACACGGTGTTGATGAGCAGCAATCTGGGCCGGTGCAGCTTCAGTTGCGCCTGCATCGCATCGAGGTCGGGACCGCTGCCGGTGCGCGGAATGCCGATCAGCTTCATGCCGTGCAGTCGCAACAGGCCGTACAGGTTGTAGTAACCGGGGTCCTCGACAAAGATCGTGTCGCCAGGCTTCAGCATGTAGCGCACGAGCAGATCGAACGCCTGGCTCGCGCCATTGGTGATCAGAATCTGCGACGCGTCCGCCTGGATGCCCAACTGGCCAATACGGCCGCGCAACTGTTCGCGCAAGACGGGATTGCCGAGCGGCGTCGCGTATTCGACCATGCTCGCCGGATCGGTTCGCGACACGTGGCGAATCGCCTGCGCAATGCCATCGATGTCGCGCCAGCTTTCGGGAATGAAGCCGGTGCTGAGCTTCAGCGTCTCGCCCGGAAAGTTGAATTGCTCGAGCAAATGGTCCGACTCGACATCGGCGCGGCGCGGGTCCGACGTGCCCTGGCAGCGCATGTCCGTCGGCTGGCGATCGGCGACGTAAAAGCCGGAGCCGTGACGCGAGTCGACATAGCCGAGCGACACCAGCCGGTCGTATGCCTCGATCACCGGGAAGCGGCTCACGCCGAAGTCGGCGGCGAACTGGCGGATCGACGGCAGCTTCGAGCCAGGATGCGCATTGCGCGAACGGATCCACGCCGAAACGCCCGTGACGATCTGCTCGGTAAGCGGTACGCCGTTGTCCCGGTCGAGCTGGATTTCGAGTTTCATACGCTTGCCTTCGGTCGCCGGCCCGCGAGCGCGCAAGCTTTTAACCTGCGTCGGGCGAGCCATGCCAACTGTTCGGTTTTTTAACTGAACAGTTCCGATGAAAGTGTTCGGAACTGTGCATGGGTTTCCGATCATTGCACGCCAATAATCGGTACAACAGAAAGTTCTTCGAGGAGAACGGCGATGCGAGAAGTGCGAGTTTTCGAACTGGAACAGGGCGAGCCCGTCACGGCCTGGCGCGTTGGGCGCCCGTCGATTTTCAAGATGATCAGCGGCAAGGTCTGGCTGACCGTCGAGGGCGAGCATGAAGATCACTGGCTCGGGGCAGGGCAGTCGATCGAGTTGGCGCGCGGATCGGTGGCATGGATCAGCGCAGGGCGGGAGGGGGCGCGTTTCGCGCTGGCGAGCGGCTCGCAACGCAAGCTGCCGACGCTGCTACTCGGCTGGCCGATCCCGGCCTGGCTGGCGCGTCGGCCGGGCGTGGTCTGATGCGTGGCGAACGGCGAGCCGCCGCTTTGCAGGCCCCGACCTAGCCTCTAAGCAGCCCCTAAGCAGCCTCTAAGCAGCCTCTCCCGCCTGATACTCCCCGATATACCGCGCTCGCGGCCGGATCAACCGGCCATCGCGCGTCTGCTCCATCGCGTGCGCGATCCAGCCGACCACCCGCCCGAGCGCAAAGAGCGTGAACGCGGCGCCGGTCGGCAAGCCGAGCACGCGCTCGAGCGCCGCAAGCGCGAAATCCACGGTCGGCTCGGCGCCGGTCGTGTCGCGCACCGCACGTGCAAGCTGCAGCACCTCGTTGAGCGGCGAGCGGGCCGGCGCGCAGTCGGCGAGCATCGTCAGCAACAACCGCGCGCGCGGATCGCCGTCCGGATAGAGCGGATGACCGAAGCCCGACAGCACCGGACCTTGCGCGCCGTGCTCGTGCCGCGCGAGGCGGTTCGCCAGATAGCGGTCCAGATCGGGCGAGCGCGACGCTTCATCGAGCAGGGCCGCAATGCGCACGGTTTCGCCGCCGTGACGCGGCCCGGAGAGCGCCGCGAGCCCGCCCGCGACCGCGCCGAACAAGTGCGTGCCCGTCGACGTGATGCAGCGGACCGTGAACGTCGACGCGTTCAGCTCGTGATCCGCGCACGCGACCAGCGCCGCGCGCAGCAGCCCGCTTTGCGGCCGGCTGCGCACCCGCCAGGCCGTCGCGATCTGCCGATGCAGCGGTTCGTTCGACGGCGCCGCCGGCAGCATCGCGGCGGCCAGCAGCCGCATCACGGCGCACGCGGTGTCCAGTTGGGCGTCGCGGCCGAGCGCCCACACGCGCGGCATCTGTGCGGCGGCGGCCGGCAGCAGCACGAGCGCGCGATCGAGCGGCGTGCTGTCACTCCACAGCTTGAGCCACGCGGCCCATTGCGCGGGGGCGAGCGGCACGGCGGGCGCATCGGCGATGCGCCGCGCGCTGCATTGCCACAGCAGCGCCGCGACGTCTTCGAGTGACGCACTGCGTGCAAGCTCGATCGCATCGTGCCCGCGATACAGCAGCCGACCGTCCGCGACCAGCGTGATCGACGATTCGAGCACCGGCACGCCCCAGTCGAGCACCTTCTGCGCGACCTTGCCCGCTCGCTTGCCGTCCGCCTTGCGACGCGCAAGGCGCCGCACCTCGGCGGCATCGTAGAGGCGATGCCTGCCTTGCGCATCCGGCGACGAGCCGAGCATGCCGCGGCTCACGTACGCGTACAGCGTCGGCAAGCTGACGCCGAGCGTCGCGGCCGCTTCGGCGGCGGTCAGATAAATCGGGGCTGACATGAAAGCGAGTGGAAACCGAAGAAATCAATATATGTTGATTATCATAATCAAGATTGATTCCAGCAAGGCGCAAATTTAGACTCGGTGCACCTGCTTCCTGTGCGCGCGGTCAACGCGCCCGATGCCATGACACCCGAACTCGCCCTAAAGCACATCTGGACCCTCGCCGGCTGCGATCCGGTCGCGCTGCACGCCGTGTCGCTTGCCGGCGCGGACCCCGGCTTGCCTTCGGTCTATCGCGTCGGCAGCCTCGCGTCGTCGACCATCGCGGCGACGGGCCTCGCGGCTGCCGAATACTGGCACCTGCGCAGCGGACACAGGCAACGGGTGTCGGTGCAGATGCGTCGCGCGCTGGCGGCGTTTCGCAGCGAACGCTATCTGCGGATCGACGATGGGCCGCCCCCCGCGCTGCGCGATCCGGTCACTGGCTTCTACGAAACGGGCGACGGCCGCTGGATCCAGCTGCACACGAATTTTGCGCATCACTTGAAGGGCGTGCTCGACGTGCTCGGCTGCGACAACGGCCGGGAGTCGGTGGCGGCCGCGATTCGCGGCTGGGAGGGCGCGACGCTCGATCAAACGCTCGCCGACGCGGGCCTATGCGCCGCCTTGATTCGCACGCCCGACGAATGGGCCGCGCTCGAGCAGGCCAAAGCAATCGCGCGCTTGCCGCTGTTCGAGATCGAGCGCATCGGCGACGCGCCGGCCGAGCCGCCGCGCCACGCCGACGCCGACGCCGAACCGGGCGTCGATCGTCCGCTCGCGTGCGTGCGGGTGCTGGATCTGTCGCGGATCATCGCCGGACCGGTGGCCGGCCGCGCGCTCGCGCATCATGGCGCGGACGTGATGACGATCAACGGGCCGCATCTGCCGAACATCGCGCCGCTCGTGATCGACAACGGCCGCGGCAAGCGTTCGGCGCTCGTCGATCTGCGCGACGCCGCTGGCTGCGACACGTTGCGCGGACTCGCGCGCGATGCCGACGTGTTCCTGCAGGCCTATCGTCCGGGCGCGCTCGCGGCGCGCGGCTTCGGGCCGGACGAGCTGGCGCGCCTGCGGCCTGGCATCGTCTATGTGTCGGTTTGCGCATACGGGTACACGGGGCCGTGGGCGCAGCGACGCGGCTTCGATAGTCTGGTGCAGTCGGCGAGCGGCATCGCGTGGACGGAGCGCGCGGCGGCGGGTTCGGCCGAGCCGCGGCATCTGCCGTGTCAGGCGCTCGATCACGCGACCGGCTATCTGGCCGCGTTCGGCGCGATGGTCGCGCTCGCGCGGCGGGCACGCGAGGGTGGCAGCTGGCATGTGAAGGTGTCGCTTGCGCAGACCGGGCGCTGGCTGCAGTCGTTCGGGCTGCTGGCCGATGGACAGCAGGCACCCGAGATGTCGCTCGACGACGTGCGCGATTGCGTCGCGAGCGTGCAATCGGAGTTTGGGTGCGTGCTGGGCGTTCAGCCCGCCGAAGAACTGGAACAGACGCCGGCGTTTTATGCGCTGCCGCCGGCGCGCATCGGCGCGCACGAAGCCCGGTGGACGTAACAGGGTAGCGTGCGCCGCGTTGGAGTTTGAAGCGCGGCGCGCCCGGCTGCGGGACCATTCACCGAGCCGCAGCCTACTTCCTCAACTCCGCCACGAAGTCGTAGTAATCGTTGCGGCAGTACGTGTCCGTCAACTCGATCGCGCGCTGATCCGCCGTATAGCCCACGCGCGTGATCAACAGCAACGCCTCGTTCGGCGCGATGCTCATCTGCTGCGCGATCTCGTCGCTCGCGTTCACCGCGCGAAAGTGCTGCAGCGCGCGCACGATCGTCAATCCGCGGTTCTCCAGGTACGTGTACAGCGAGTCGCCGATTGCCTGCGGATCGGGAATCACCGCGGCGGGGAACGTCGAATTCTCGACCGCCATCACGATGCCGTCGGCGAGCCTCAGCCGCCGCAGCCGCGTGACCGCGGCGGCCGGCGACAGCCCCAACTGGATCACCTCGTCGCGATTGGCCGGCGAGATTTCCCGCGACAGCCACTTCGAACTCGGTGTGAAGCCGCGCCGCCGCAGCATTTCGCTGAAGCTCGACAGGCGCGACAACGGATCTTCATAGCGCGGCGTGATGAAGCTGCCCGCGCCCTGGGTGCGGCGAATCAAACCCTGCTCGACGAGCAGTGCGATCGCCTTACGCGAAGTGATGCGCGATACGCCGAGCGCCTCCGACAGCACCCGCTCGGAGGGGAGCGCCTCACCGGCGTTCCAGCGGTTTTCGTGGATCGCGCTGCCGAGCTTGCGGGCAAGTTGCAGATAGAGCGGCGTGTCGTTTTCCGGGTCCGGGCGCAGGTCGCGCCAGCGGTCTTCCGAGGCAGAGGTCATGGGGCTCACGCAAGATGGGCAAGCGGCAATTTTAAAACATCGGCGCGCCCCGTTATAGCGGGCTTTTGCCTGGCGCGCCGTCGTGAGGCCGCGGAGCCGCTAAACTCATCTCCGGGTTTTTCGCAGCGTGCGTTGCGCGGTGGGGCCGCGCGCAATTGCATCGCATCCGGATCGAGCCACTTTCGAAGGAGTCAGCATGACGAGCGAAATCGTAAGCGTGAGCTTGCCGGGCGGCGAGCGCATTCCGGCGCTGGGGCAGGGCACGTGGGAGATGGGCGAGCGGCAAGCACGACGCGCGGCGGAAATCGATGCGCTGCGCTGCGGCATCGAACTCGGCATGACGCTGATCGACACCGCCGAAATGTACGGCGACGGCGCGACGGAGTCGCTGCTCGGCGAAGCGCTCGCCGGTTTGCGCGACAAGGTGTTTCTGGTCAGCAAGGTGTATCCGCACAACGCCAGCCGGCGCGGCGTGATCGCCGCGTGCGAGCAGAGCCTGAAGCGTCTGAAGACGGACCGGCTGGATTTGTATCTGCTGCACTGGCGTGGCTCGGTGCCGCTCGCCGACACCGTCGATGGCTTCGAGGCGCTGCGGCACGCGGGCAAGATCGGTCACTGGGGCGTGAGCAACTTCGATATCGACGACATGGAAGAACTCGTCGCGACGCCAGGCGGCGACGCATGCGCGACCAACCAGATTCTGTACAACGTGGCGCGGCGCGGGCCGGAGTTCGATCTGCTGCCATGGCTCGCCGCGCGCGGCATGCCGGCGATGGCATACAGCCCGGTCGATCATGCGCGGCTGCCGAAACGCTCGCCGCTCGACGACATTGCCGACGCGCGCGGCGTCTCCGTGTTTCAGGTGGCGCTCGCGTGGGTGCTGGGCAAGCCCAATGTGTGCGCGATTCCGAAGGCGGCGCGGGTCGAGCATGTGCGCGACAACTACCGCGCGTCGCAACTGGTGCTGGAAGCCGGCGAACTCGCCGCGCTCGACGCGTACTTCAAGCCGCCGCGCGGCAAGCGTGCGCTGGAGATGTTGTAGGCGCCGGCGCGGCCGCCGTCCGTTGCGGAGCGGCGGCGCGCGAGGCTCTGAGCGAGGTGGGCGCGGATGACGCCGCGCGCGCTGACGCGGCGCTCAGGTGCAGGGGTGGTGCTGATGCACGGAGCCGAGCACGGCGACTTCGGCGGGGGTGTGCTGCAGTGCGTCGTCCGGTACCTGAGCGGCATCGGCGAGGAAGTCGTCGACGATCGACGACACCGGCACGTCGGCCAGACATAGCGACACGCGCTGGGTTTCGTTGGCGGGGAAGGTGGCGCGTTGAGCGAGGAACAGCACGCCGTATTGATAACCGTGGATGATGCCGCGGATCGCGCTGACGCATTGCCCTTGCGCGACGTTGTCGTGGCGCTGTTTGCAGTTCTGTACGAGCGAGTAGGCGGAGAAGCTCGGATCGACCGGTGGCGCCGCTTGCGACAGGGTTTGCGCCATTGGCTGCGCGGGGGTCTGCGCATTGGCGAGCGATGCGAGGCCCAGGGCGGTAGCCATCAGCACGGCGGCTGCCGTGCGGGTCGCGGAGGGGGGAACACTACTATGCATGTTGTGGGCCCTCATATCGAACGATGAATTTGATATGAGGCGGTCGTCTCGGATTGGTTCCATGACACTCACGCGCAGGGGAGGTGGTGTTCCCGCCGCTCGCGGTGCGGTTCGCGCGACGATGCGAGGCGCGGCTCGCGCACTCTCCGGGCCATTCCGTCAGCGCGCGCCGCAGGCGGGCGGGCCGCTCCGACCGGCCTGCGGCGGTGACGCCCGACCGGGGGATCGGGACGCCACCGCCGTTGCCAGCGGATAGCGGACAGTATGCCGGGACATGTCGCCGGCGGGTAGGGCGCGGGGGCCCCCTACCCGGGGCAACGGGCGACGCCTGGTGCCCGTTCCCGCCGCCGTTGCCACTGCCGGCGCTGCCGCCACCCTTGCCTCCGTGACCGCCGCCGAAGCCTCCGCCAAAGCCTCCGCCGAACCCGCCACCGAAGCCACCGCCAAAGCCACCGCCAAAGCCACCGCCAAAGCCACCGCCAAAGCCACCGCCAAAGCCACCGCCAAAGCCACCGCCAAAGCCACCACCCGGTCCACCGCTGGAGCCTCCGCAACCGCAGCCGCCGCTCCCGCTGCCGCCGCTGCTTCCGCCACCAGCACCGCCACCGCCGCTACTGCCGCCTCCACCGCCTCCACCGCCGCTATTTCTGGTTTTCATCGCGCGTCTCCAGCTGCCACAGCGGCGGCCGACCTGTCTGCACGCGGGTCTTGTCGAACCCCGAGTCCGTCGTGTCGAAGTTGGCCGTGCGTCGCTGCCGTGCTGATCGCTTGATATCGCGTCATCGCGTGGTGACGCTCGTCGTGCGGATGTGCGCGGCGTAGCGCGCCCGGTTTGCTTCGAATCTATGGCCGCAAATTTAGCGATATCCATGCCACGCGTCGCAGAGCCTTGAAGCGACGCGGGCGATCCCGGGATGTACGATGCGCACGCCGGAAAAACGCCTGAAAACGTTGCGACGATGAAACGCGCGGACACAAGAGCGTGTTCCGACGCGGGATTCGTCAAGGGGCCGCTGTGCCTGGTGACGCCGCGTCAGCGACGTCGATGAAGTTCGAGTCGACGCTAGCTGGCGTTTTCCGACGCGTCGTCGGAAGAGGCGCCGTTCGTCGGGTCGCCCGGGTTGTCGCCGCGCCGCTCGCATTGCAGCTCCCGCAGCGTGGCGACCGGAATATGGCAGCGAATCCGGTGCGCGGAAGGCGAGTCGGCGGCGCCGCCGGCGTCGAGGAACGGCGGGTCCTGCTGCTCGCAGATCGCGCCGAGCTTGCGCGGACAGCGCGTGTGAAACACGCAGCCCGACGGCATCGCGCCGGGCCCGGGCAACTCGCCCGTCAGGTGGATGCGCGCATGTCGATGTTCCTCGCCGGACGCGCCTTCGCCCGGCAGCGTCGGCACGGCGGACAACAGCGCCTCGGTATAGGGATGCTGCGGTCCGTTGAACACGGCCGCCGCCGGGCCGATTTCGAGGAGCCGGCCGAGATAGAGCACCGCGATGCGATCCGACACATAGCGCACCACGTGCAGATCGTGCGAGATGAACACGTAGCTGACGCCGCGCTCGCGCTGCAGATCGGCGAGCAGGTTCAGGATCGCGGCCTGCACCGACACGTCGAGCGACGAAGTCGGCTCATCGCACACGACGACGCGTGGTTCGCCGGCAAACGCGCGCGCAATCGCGACGCGCTGCTTGAGCCCACCCGATAGCTGGCGCGAACGTGCGTCGAGATAGCGCTCGGGCAGCCGCACGGCGTCCGTCAGCGTGCCGAGCCTTTCGTCGATCTGGGGTCCGCGCAGCGCGGTGAAGCGCGCGAGCGCACGACCGATCAGTCGCTTGACCGAATGCGCGCGATTGAGCGCCGAGTCCGGATTCTGGAACACGATCTGCAGCGACTTCAGCTGCTCGTCGCTGCGTCGCGTGACGCGCGCGGCGAGCGGTGCGCCGTCGAGTTCGAGCACGCCGCCGGCATCGGGTGCGAGCAGGCCGAGCATCAGCCGCGCGAGCGTCGTCTTGCCGCTGCCCGACTCGCCGACGAGGCCGAGCGTCTCGCCGCTCGCGAGTTCGAGCGACACGTCGTCGACCGCGCGCAGCGGCGCACCGGATACGTGGAATGTTTTGGACAGGTTGCGAGCGCGCAAGACCGGCGCAGAGGACGCGCGCGCCGCCGCGTTGGATGATGCGGCCGCCACCGGCTCCTCGCTCGATGCCGCCCGCGGCAACTCGATCGCGCGCTCGTGATAGTGGCAGCGCGCCATCTGATCGCCATGCGGAGCGCCGAGCCGATAGGGCGGCGGCGCGTCGCGGCGGCAGCGTTCGTCGGCGAGACGGCAGCGTTGCGCATAGATGCAGCCCTGCGTGACCGAGCCCGGCAGCGGCAGGCCGCCCGCGATCGTATCGAGCCGTTCGCGGTCCTTGCTGCGTCCGGCGCTCGGCAGGCAGCGCAGCAATCCGACCGTGTATGGATGACGCGGCCGCGCGAACACGTCCTGGGTCGCGCCTTCCTCGACCAGCTTGCCCGCGTACAGCACGCCGATGCGTTCGCACATGCGGCCGATCACCGCGAGGTTGTGACTGATGAACAGCACCGCGGTGCCGAACTCCTCGCGCAACTGCGCGACGAGGTCGAGCACTTCCGCTTCGACGGTCGCGTCGAGGCCGGTGGTCGGTTCGTCGAGAATCAGCAGCGCGGGGTTCGACGCGAGCGCCATCGCGATCACGACGCGCTGCTGCATGCCCCCCGACAGTTGATGAGGATAGCTGTCCATCACGCGCTCGGGCGCCGCGATGCGCACGCGCTGCAACATCTCGAGCGTGCGATGCAACGCTTCGTCGCGTGCGACGCCGGCCGCCTCGAATGCTTCGGATATCTGGCGGGCAATCGTCAGCGACGGGTTCAGCGCGCGCCCAGGGTCCTGATAGACCATCGAGACGGTCGTCGCCCGCATGCTGCGCAGTGCATTGGCGCCGAGCTTCTGCACGTCCGCGCCGGCGATCACAATCTTGCCGGCCTTCATCTTGCCGTGGCGTGGCAGGTAGCGCAGCGTCGCCATCGCGACGGTCGACTTGCCGCAGCCCGATTCGCCGACGAGCCCATACGCCTCGCCGCGCCGCACGCGAAACGACACGTCCTGCAGCACTTCGCGATCACGCCCGCGAATCCGGTAGGTGACCGTCAGGCCGACCACGGTCAGTGCATCGGTGCGATCGCTCTTCGACACGTCGAACGCGGCGAACGAGGAGGGCGGCGCGCCGTTCATCGGTCGAGCACTCCCTGCACGCTGTCGGCGATCAGATTGACGCCGACCACCAGCGACGCGATCGCGCCCGCCGCGAACACGACGGTCCACCACGCGCCGCCCGCCATCAGCGTGTACGACTCGGACAGCGCGAGCCCCCAGTCGGCCGACGGCGGCTGGATGCCGAAGCCGAGAAACGACAGCGTCGCGACCGCGAAGATCGCATAGCCGAGCCGCACCGTTGCTTCGACGACGATCGGTGGCAGCACGTTGGGCAGGATCTCCACGAACATGATGTACGGGGCGCGCTCGCCGCGCAGCTGCGCGGCGGCCACGTAGTCGAGATGGCGCTCGGCGAATACGGCGGCGCGCACGGTGCGCGCGGTGATCGGCGTGAAGGTGAGGCCGATCACGAGAATCACCGTGAGATTCGATGCGCCGACCGCGGCGAGCGCGAGCAGCGCGACGATCACGAGCGGCAGCGCGAGCACCGCGTCGATCACACGGCCGATCACGTCGTCGACCCACCCGTCGAAGTAGCCGACCAGCAGGCCGAGCGCGGTGCCCGCCGCGGTGCCGAGCAGCGTCGCGAGCGGCGCGATGGTCAGGATGTCGCGCGCGCCGACGATCACGCGTGAGAATACGTCGCGGCCGAGCTGATCGGTGCCGAACCAGTGCGTGCGATCGGGCGGCGTGAGCGAATTGAGCGGATCGGACGCGTACGGGTCGAGATGCACGAACCACGGACCGGCGATCGCGCAGACGATCCACCACGCGACGATCAGCGCGCCCACGATGAAGGTCGGCGAACTCAGAAGCAGCAGGAGGCGCGGGAAGCGTGGCTCGGCGGGCGCGCGTGGCGTGGAGCCCGGTGCGCCCGGCGTGGGCGGCGCTGGTGGCGTCGAAGGAGCCGGCGGCACGCTCGGATTCATTCCGCGGTCCTCACCCGCAGCCGCGGATTGAGCAGCACGTGCAGCGCATCGGCGACCAGATTCGCGAGCGTATAGACGACGCCGATCGTCAGCACGCCCGCTTCGAGCATCGGAAAGTCCTTCGCCTTGGCGGCGTTGTAGATCAGCGAGCCGATCCCCTGGTAGCGGAACAGCGTTTCGACCACCACGAGTCCGCCGATCATGTAGCCGAGCTGGGTGGCGGCGACGGTGATCGTCGGCAGCAGCGCATTGCGCAGCACGTGCCGCCAGATCACGACGTGGCGCGGCAGGCCCTTGAGGATCGCGGTGCGCGTGTAGTCGGCGTCGAGCGCTTCGACGGTGCCCGCGCGCGCCATCCGCGCGATATAGCCGAAGAATACGAAGACGAGCGGCAGCACCGGCAGCACCAGATGCCGCAGCTGTTCGAGCACGCTTGCATCGGCCGGAAACGAGGCCTCGATCGGCAGCCAGCGCAGCCACACGCCGAACACGAGGATCAGCACGATCGACGACACGAACTCCGGCACCACGGTCGCCGACAAACCGGCAATGCTGATCGTGCGATCGAGCCAGCGTCCCGCATGCATCGCAGACCACACGCCGCCCGCAATGCCGAGCGGCACGACGACGATGAACGCGAAGAGGCCGAGCTTCGCCGAATGCGCTAGCGCATCGGCGATGAACGGCCCGACCGGTTCGCGATACGCGTACGACAGCCCCATGTTGCCGCGCACTAAATGCGTGATCCAGTCGATGTATTGCGTGAGCAGCGGCCGGTCGGCGCCGAGCTGATGATTGAGCGCGGCGACCGCGCGCGCATCGGCGAGCGGCCCGAGCACCGCGCGGCCGATATCGCCGGGCAGCAACTGGCCGCCTGCGAACACGATCAGCGACAGCAGCCACAGCGTGATCAGCGACAGACCCACGCGCGTCGCCAGAAAACGCGCGACGCGGCCTGCGTTGCCGTTCGTCGCACGCGGGAAACGCGATGCGTTCGAGGCGGGAGAGGGCGCCGGAGCCGACATCGTGAGTTCTCCTGCGAAAGGTGCGTTGAGCAGCGCGGTACTTACGCGCTCAGCGTCGCGCGATCGAAATACAGCTGCGCGAGCGCGGTGAAGCGCACGCCGTTCACCCCCTTGCGCATCGCGATCAGCTGATCGTAGAAGAACGGGATGATCAGCGGCGTTTCGTCGAGCAGCAGCGTCTGGATCTGTCCGGAGAGTTTCTTCTGCGTGGCGAGGTCGATCGCCGCGACGAACTGCGCGACCAGTTGATCGTATTGCGGATTCTTGAAGTGCGCAGCATTCCACGTGCCGTTGCTCGTGAGCGTCGCGTTGAGGAACACGTTCGGCACGCCGCGATGACCGTAGTCGGTGATGCCGAGCGGCGAGTCGAGCCAGTCGGATTTGCCCGGCGTGCCCGCGCCGTAGTACAGCGACTGGCTCTCGACCTTCAGGTTGATGCGCACGCCGATCGCCTTCGCGGCGTTCTGCACGACGACCGCGAGGTCGGGGATCTCCATGTATTTTTCGGTGGTCAGCGTGACGTCGAAACCGTTCGGCACGCCGGCTTGCGCGAGCAGCTGCTTCGCCTTCGCGACATCGATCTTGCGTTGCGGCACGCCCGCGTCCGATGACGGAAACACCGGCGCGAACGGGCTGTCGTTGCCGAGTTGTGCGCGACCCTTGAAGAGACCGCGCACGAGCACGTCGCGATCGAGCGACAGCGCGAGCGCCTGGCGCACGCGTTTGTCCTTGAAGAGCGGGCTGTCGTTGCGCAGATGGATCTGCCGATGCGCGCTCGACTTCACGCCCACTGCGTTGTAGTCCGGATTGTTCAGAATGGCCGCGCCGCCCTGCACGGTGAAGGTGCCCATCACGTCGGCCTGGTGGCCTTGCAGCGCGAGCAGTTGCGCCTGTTCGTCCGCATAGAACGAAAACTGTACCCGTTGCGGTAACGCTTTGTCGCCCCAGTAGTCGGGATTGCGCACGAACGACGCGCCCACCTTCGGCTGATATTTTTCGAGTTTGAACGGGCCGGTGCCGATGAAGCTCTTTTCGTAGTTGCCCGCGAAGTTCGCGGGCAGGATCACCGCGTTGTAATTATCCGAGGAAACGTAGTAGGGGAAATTGCCGATCGGCGCGTCGAGATGAAACTCGACCGTGTGTTCGTCGACGACCTTCGCACCGCCTTTCGACAGCACGCCCTTCAATACCGACAACGCGGCCGAGCCGCTCGCGGGATCGGCGAGACGGTCGAAGGTGGCGACCACGTCTTTCGCGCCGAAGCTCTGGCCGTCGTGGAATTTCACGTTGGGGCGCAGCTTGAACGTCCACACGTCGCCCTTGTCGTTCGGCTTCCACGACAGCGCGAGCGCGGGTTTGAGCATCAGCTTCTCGCCGTCGTCGTCGATCAGGAATTCGCCGGTCTGGTTCAGCAGCGCGAGGCTCGCGGCGTCGGTGACCGTCAGCGGATCGACGGCGCCCGCCGGCGTCAGATGCGCGACGCGGATCGTCTGGTTCGACGGGGCCGGCGCACCTTGCGCCCTCGCTCGCGGCGCGCCGAGCAAGCCGCCGCCCGCGACTGAAAGACCGATCACGCTCGCGTAGCGCAGCAGTTCGCGGCGCGTGATGCGGCCGGCGAGGAATTCGTCGAGGGCGTGGTTGCCGTAGGT
Source organism: Paraburkholderia sp. BR14374 (assembly GCF_040948685.1). Lineage (NCBI taxonomy): Bacteria > Pseudomonadati > Pseudomonadota > Betaproteobacteria > Burkholderiales > Burkholderiaceae > Paraburkholderia > Paraburkholderia sp. BR14374. The sequence goes on from NZ_JBFPKF010000005.1 coordinate 321,479, forward strand.
GTCGGCGGTGAGACGGGCTGTGTTTAGTGCGTCAGATGCGAGAAGTCGGTCCGCTGGCGTTTTCATCGATGGCGTGTCCAGTCCGTTCTGTTGCCGGTTCCGAAGCGTCGCGCGAGCGGCGCGACAGCGCGAGAAAAGCCGTCTCAGTGTAAGCGATTGCTCGCGGCTCTGGCGCGCCGGCGGCGCACCGCGCCAGCCGATCGGGTGATAAACGGCGCGCGGTGTGTCGTCGTCGCAACGCTTGCGGCTGGAATCCCTACCGATCGCCTCGCATGGGTCGAGTGAGTTATACCGGAACGAGTCATTTGGGCGCCGCGCTTGTTGCCGCGCCTGTCGCCGCGGTTGGCCGTCTCCAGCGATGAAACAGCACCGAGCCGATCCAGCACGCCATGAAGGCCGCGACGATCGCATAGCCGAGCGCGCCAAAGTGATCGTTGATGCGGGCGATCGCATCCAACACGCCGCCGCTCCAGCCGAACCGGTCCGACAGTAGTCCCAACGCCTCGATGCCGCCGATCACGATCGCGACCACCGCCGACACGAACGTGATGCTCGCGTTGTAGTACAGCTTGCGCTTCGGGTCATCCATCGCCCAGCCGTATGCCTGCACCATCAGCACGTTATCGGTCGAATCGACGAGCGTCATGCCGGCCGTGAAGAGCGCGGGGAACACGAGGATCGAGTAGAGCGGCAGACCGGTGCTCGCCTGCGACGCGGCGATCGCGAGCAGGCCGATCTCGGTCGCGGTATCGAAGCCGAGCCCGAACAGCACGCCGACCGGGTACATGTGCCAGCTTTCGGTCACCAGCCGGAACAGCGGGCGTAACGCACGCGACAGCAGCCCGGCTGGGGCGAGCGAATCGGTTGACGCGGTCGCCACGGCGCCATCGTGTTGCGCGTGCCGGTAGCGACGCCACACATCGCGCAGGATCAGGAGATTGACCGCCGCGAGCACCAGCAGGAACGTCGCCGAAACCAGCGTGCCGAGCGTGCCGCCGAGTTCCTTGAGGCTCTCGAAGCGCCCGTGCAGCGAATGCGTGGTCCACGCGATGCCGATCGTCGCCGCGACCACGATGGTCGAGTGTCCGAGCGAAAACGCGAGCCCGATGCCGAGCGGCCGCTTGCCCATTTGCATCAGCTTGCGCGTGACCGCGTCGATCGCCGCGATGTGGTCGGCGTCGACCGCATGACGCAGACCGAAGCCATACGCGAGCAGCGCGGTGCCGAGCAGCAGCGGGTAGCGGCGAAACGCGATCAGCGCCCACAGCCAGGTGCCGAGGTTGGCGGCGATCAGCGCCGCGTAGAGCGTGACGAGGCGACGGCGCAGCGAAGCGGTAGGCGTCATGTGGCGCGGGCGGATCAGTCAGCAGGTGAATGAGCAGGCAAATGAGCGACTCAGTGATCGTGCGGATGCTTGTGGATCGGATCGACCCAGTAGACCGTTTCCGGCTGCTCGACAGCATCGATGTTCAGATTGACGACGACCGCTTCGTTGTCGCTGCGTACGAGCACGCATTCGAGCGGCTCGTCGGTGCTCGCATTGATCTCCTGATGCGGCACGTAGGGCGGCACGAAGATGAAGTCGCCGGGACCGGCCTCGGCGGTGAATTCCAGATGCTCGCCCCAGCGCATGCGCGCCTGGCCGCGCACCACGTAGATCACGCTTTCGAGCGCCCCGTGATGATGCGCGCCGGTCTTCGCGTTCGGATGGATCGTCACGGTGCCGGCCCAGATCTTCTGCGCGCCGACGCGCGCCGCGTTGATCGCAGCCGCGCGGTTCATGCCCGGCGTTTGCGCGGTGTTGGTATCGAGCTGATCGCCGCGGATGACCTTCACGCCGTGCTCGCGCCAGTCGATCTGTCCGCCGGTTTCGGCGGCTTCGTGCTCGGCCCGGTAATGCGGATGTTCGTGATCCTGGCTCATCGCGTCTCCTCCTTGGCTTGCGTGCCGCGTACCTGTTCGACATTCTGGCACGTTCAAAAAGCGGCTGCGTGGCGCGATGATGGCAAGGGCGCCACGAAAAAAAGCCCGCTCACAAGGAGCGGGCTTCAACTCAAGACACTCAGCGGCGCCGCGTCAGCGTCATTGCTTCTTCGCGTTGATCACGGCCTCGGCGACGTTGCTCGGCGTTTCGGCGTAGTGCTTGAACTCCATCGTATAAGTCGCGCGGCCCTGAGTGGCCGAGCGCAGCGACGTCGAGTAGCCGAACATCTCGGCGAGCGGCACCTCCGCACGCACCAGCTTGCCGCCGCCGCCCGCGATGTCTTCCATGCCTTGCACCATGCCGCGCCGGCTCGACAGGTCGCCCATCACGTTGCCCATGAAGTCCTCGGGTGTTTCCACCTCGACGGCCATCATCGGTTCGAGCAGTATGGGCTTCGCCTTGCGCATCGCTTCCTTGAACGCCATCGAGCCAGCCATGCGGAACGCGTTTTCGTTCGAGTCGACGTCGTGGTACGAACCGAAGGTCAGCGTGACCTTCACGTCGACGACCGGATAGCCCGCCAGCACGCCCGCTTTCAGCGTTTCCTGGATGCCCTTGTCGACCGCCGGGATGAATTCGCGCGGGATCACGCCGCCCTTGATCGCATCGACGAACTCGTAGCCCTTGCCCTGTTCGGAAGGTTCGAGCGCGATCACCGCGTGGCCGTACTGGCCGCGGCCGCCCGACTGCTTGACGAACTTGCCTTCGACGTCCTCGACCTTGTTGCGCACCGTTTCGCGATAGGCGACCTGCGGCTTGCCCACAGTTGCTTCGACGCCGAACTCGCGCTTCATCCGGTCGACCAGAATTTCCAGGTGCAGTTCGCCCATGCCGGAGATGATCGTCTGTCCGGATTCCTCATCGGTCTGCACGCGGAACGATGGATCTTCCTGCGCGAGACGATTCAGCGCGATGCCCATCTTCTCCTGATCGGCCTTGGTCTTCGGCTCGACGGCCTGCGAGATCACCGGCTCCGGGAAGATCATCTTTTCGAGGATGATCACATGATTAGGATCGCACAGCGTGTCGCCGGTAGTCGCTTCCTTCAGGCCGACGGCCGCGGCGATGTCGCCCGCGTAGACCTCCTTGATTTCCTTGCGCTCGTTCGCATGCATCTGCAGGATGCGGCCGAGGCGCTCCTTCTTTTCCTTGGCCGCGTTGTAGACCGTGTCGCCCGAATTGACGACGCCCGAGTACACGCGGAAGAAGATCAACTGGCCGACGAAAGGGTCGGTCATGATCTTGAAGGCGAGCGCCGAGAACGGATCGTCGTCGTTCGGATGACGCTCGATCTCCTTGTCGTGCTCGTCGTGGCCGGTGATCGCGGGCACGTCGACCGGCGACGGCAGATAGTCGATCACCGCGTCGAGCATCGCCTGCACGCCCTTGTTCTTGAACGCGCTGCCGCACAGCATCGGCACGATCTCATTGGCGATCGTGCGTGCGCGAATGCCCTGCTTGATTTCTTCTTCGCTCAGGTAATGCTCGCCGCCCAGGTACTTTTCGAGCAGCGTCTCGTTCGCCTCGGCCGCGGCCTCGACCATCTTGTCGTGCCATTCCTTCGCCGTTGCGGCGAGTTCAGCCGGAATGTCGCGATACTCGAACTTGATGCCCTGGCTCGCGTCGTCCCAGTAGATCGCCTTCATCTTGACGAGGTCGACCACGCCCTGGAAGTGCTCTTCCGCGCCGATCGGAATCTGGATCGGCACGGCGACGCCCTTCAGGCGTTCGCCGATCTGCCGCTGCACGCGGAAGAAGTCCGCGCCGACGCGATCCATCTTGTTGACGAACGCAATGCGCGGCACCTTGTACTTGTTCGCCTGGCGCCACACGGTTTCCGATTGCGGCTGCACGCCGCCGACCGAGTCGTACACCATGCACGCGCCGTCGAGCACGCGCATCGAGCGCTCGACTTCGATCGTGAAGTCGACGTGCCCAGGGGTGTCGATGATGTTGATCCGATGCTCGGGGTAGTTGCCGGCCATGCCTTTCCAGAACGCGGTCGTGGCCGCCGACGTGATCGTGATGCCGCGCTCCTGCTCCTGTTCCATCCAGTCCATCGTCGCCGCACCGTCGTGAACCTCGCCGATCTTGTGGGTCACGCCGGTGTAGAACAGGATCCGTTCGGTGGTGGTGGTTTTGCCGGCATCGATGTGAGCGCTGATGCCGATATTCCGGTAGCGCTCGATTGGAGTCTTGCGGGGCACGTGAATCTCCTTGTAATGACGCGCCTGAAACGCATGCCGGGCGACCGCGTCAGCCGCCCGGGGAGTCTGGGTGGTGCTTTATGTGGCGTTACCAAATCGAGATTACAAGGATAGCGCTTCGATTGGTCTTTTGCATGAATCCTGCCAGCCGGCGCGAAGGCTGGCCGCGCGGGGCTATGCGGGCGGAAAAAAACCCGGCGCCTCGGGTTGAGGCGCCGGGTTTTTGCGGGAAAGCAGGGCGGGACGGCCGGGCTGGCCAGTGGCAGCTTACGGAGACGCCCGGGTGGCCATCTGGGGGGCGCCGCGCAGGGGTGCAGCCCGGCGGTGAGAGGCTTTACTGCGTGATACCCGGCACCGGCGGCAAGCCCTGGATCTGCATGCCCGGCTTGATGCCCTTCGCCGTGAACCAGCCCTTGGGCATTTCCAGCGCGAACACGCCGTTGTGCGTCGGGCAGTGGTTGTTGGTGGTCTCGGCCTGCATCTCGTCGATGTCGGTGATCGTGCCGTCGGCGCGTATGAACGCGATCGACAGCGGAATCAGCGTGTTCTTCATCCAGAAGCAATGGCCCGCGTTCTCGTTGAACACGAACAGCATGCCTTCGTTCGGTCCGAGCTTCGTGCGATACATCAAGCCCTGTTCGCGATCCGCGTCGTTGGCGGCGACGGCCGCGTCGATCACGAACATACCAGCGGTCAGCTTGACCCGCGGAAACTCGCCCGGCTGCTTGGCGCCCGGCGGCATCTGCTGCGCCAGGGCGGGAGCCGTGGTAGCGGCGAACGACAGCGCCGCGAGCGGCAGTGCAACGGCAACGGCGAAACGCGCCACCGACGAGCGGATGGAAAATCGCACGACAAGACTCCTTGCTGAAATCGACTCGCGCATGTTACGCGAGCGTGTCAAAAACAAAAAGGCAGATCGCCTTGCGGTGATCTGCCTTACAACGCCGTAAGAACGGCAATGAAGCTAGTTCTTTACTGCGTTTTTACAAGCAACTTACTCCGAAGCTGCCGAAGCTGCAGCTGCTGCCTTCTTGTGCGACTTCTTGTGAGCGTGCTTGGTGGTCTTCTTTGCCGACGAGGCTGCTGCTGCCGGAGCTGCCGAAGCTGCTTCCGGTGCCGATGCTTGTGCGAATGCTGCCGTTGCGAAAAGGCCAGCGACCAGAGCGGCGATCAGTTTGTTCATTTTGTGAATCCTCAGCTTGAGTTAATTAACCAAATGACCCGGCAAATGTAGAGTCATGACGGTAAACGTGCCATCCACCTTTCGGTTGACAGCCGCATCGAACAAATTTTTCGACGCGTCTGCTAGCGTTCGGACTTTCGTACTCGCCGCGCAAAAACGGCTTATGCAAAGGTCTTTAAGGCTGAATGCCGGATAGCGTCGGCGGCATCTGCGTCGAATAACGCGTGGACTTGTACGGCGGTTGACGTGAATTGCGCGGAAATTTTTGTCGTGATCACACGCGATTGAACTGCATCACGCAGGCTCGCGCGAGCTCATTTGTTTCACGCATTTCGGGCTTGCGTTTCACGCATTGTTTTGTGTGCTGCTACAACGAGGTAGCGTTGATTGTCACGGCCGTGAAACGTGTTTCCAGTGATCACGTGCAGGCTGATTCGCGTTCAGGCGACGCCATCCCACGGCGCGTTCGCTCGCAACGCGATGCTCTCACCGGGTTGTAGTCCGAGTGAAAAAATGTCAAGCGCACCGATGCCGACGCGCACGAGACGCAGCGTCGGAAAACCGACCGCGGCCGTCATGCGACGCACCTGACGGTTCTTGCCTTCTGTGATCGACAGTTCGATCCACGTGGTCGGGATCGCCGCGCGATAGCGGATCGGCGGCGTGCGCGTCCATAGCGAGCCAGACGGTTCGACATAGCTCGCCTGACATGGGCGTGTCACGTAATCGCCGAGATCGACGCCGCGTGCGAGCTGTTTCAACGCGGCGTCGTCGACCGCGCCTTCGACTTGCGCCCAATAGCGTTTGACAAGTTTGTGACGCGGCTCCGCAATGCGCGCCTGCAGCGCGCCGTCGTCGGTGAGCAGCAGCAGGCCTTCGCTATCCGAGTCGAGGCGGCCGGCCGGATAGACACCCGGTACCTTGACCCAGTCTGCAAGCGACGCGCGCGTCTCATGTGGCGAAAATTGACAGATGGTGCCGAACGGCTTGTTGAGGGCGAGAAGGCGCATAGGAGAGCGAGACGGCAGAGCGGTACGGCGCGATGATAATGCATAAATCGGCAGGCAGATTCTTCTATCTTACAGAGGAGCGTGGCGCGGTCGAGGGGGCGTCGATCTTGGAAAACACGGAGAGCGCGGCGGCCGCGTCGTGCCTGGGGCGTGGGCTAGAATAGCGGCCAGGCCGCTCGCGGCGGTTCGGCATTGCGTGGCGAGCGTATCTCTTTCGCAGTCTCCCATCAGCTTTTGCACGGCTTTCACTGGAGTCCGATCATGCCGTATCAGCACATCAAGGTTCCGGCAGGTGGCGATAAGATCACCGTCAACGCCGACTTCTCGCTCAACGTTTCCGACGAGCCGATCATCCCGTACATCGAAGGCGACGGCACCGGTCTGGACATCACGCCGGTCATGCTCAAGGTCGTGGATGCGGCGGTCGAAAAGGCGTACGGCGGCAAGAAGAAAATCCACTGGATGGAAATCTACGCGGGCGAGAAGGCGACCCGGGTGTACGGCCCGGACGTATGGCTGCCGGACGAAACGTTGCAGGCGGTCAAGGAATACATCGTATCGATCAAGGGGCCGCTCACCACGCCGGTCGGCGGCGGCATCCGCTCGCTGAACGTCGCGTTGCGCCAGGAACTGGACCTCTACGTGTGCCTGCGTCCGGTGCAGTATTTCAAGGGCGTGCCGTCGCCGGTGCGTGAGCCCGAGAAGACCAACATGGTGATCTTCCGCGAGAATTCGGAAGACATTTACGCGGGCATCGAATGGCCGGCCGAATCCGAACAGGCGAAGAAGATCATCAGGTTCCTGCGCGAAGAAATGGGCGTGAAGAAGATCCGCTTCCCGGATTCGTCGGGCATCGGCATCAAGCCGGTGTCGCGCGAAGGGACCGAACGTCTGGTGCGCAAGGCGATCCAGTATGCGATCGACAATGAACGCCGCTCGGTGACGCTGGTGCACAAGGGCAACATCATGAAGTACACCGAAGGCGCGTTTCGCGACTACGGCTACGCGCTCGCGCAGAAAGAGTTCAACGCGGAACTGATCGACGACGGTCCGTGGATGAAAGTCAGGAATCCGAAGACGGGCGGCGACGTCGTCGTGAAGGACGTGATCGCCGACGCGTTCCTGCAGCAGATCCTGCTGCGCCCGGCCGAATACGACGTGATCGCCACGCTGAACCTGAACGGCGACTATATCTCCGACGCGCTCGCCGCGCAGGTTGGCGGCATCGGTATCGCGCCGGGCGCGAATATGTCGGATTCGGTTGCGATGTTCGAGGCGACTCACGGCACCGCGCCGAAATACGCGGGCAAGGACTACGTGAATCCCGGCTCGGAAATTCTGTCGGCGGAAATGATGCTGCGCCACTTGGGCTGGTTCGAGGCGGCGGATCTGATAATCAGCTCGATGGAAAAATCGATCCTGCAAAAGCGCGTGACTTACGATTTTGCCCGTCTGATGGAAGGCGCGACCCAGGTGTCGTGTTCCGCATTTGGGCAAGTGATGATCGAAAATATGTAATTGATGCGCCGGGATTATCCGTTTTGCATAAATGCCCCGGCGCCAGCAAACGGCCGGGGTATTTTTATACCCGGGATTTTCGCGCGATTTTCCGGCGGGAAATCCGCTGCAACAGAAAGCCACCGCAAAAAAGAAACCCAGCACGAAGCCGGGTTTCAAAAAGGACGGGTAACGAACCGCCGCAGAGCCGCCTCAGGCAGGAGTCTGAATGTTCGATGCCTGTTTGCCTTTCGGGCCTTGCACAACCTCGAAGGTGACCTTCTGACCTTCCTTCAGGGTTTTGAACCCATTCATCTGGATGGCCGAGAAGTGTGCAAACAGATCCTCACCACCCTCATCAGGCGTGATGAATCCGAAACCTTTGGCGTCGTTGAACCATTTGACCGTACCAGTTGCCATTTCCAACTTCCCCTGTAACTCATGTCACTACCACGAGCCCTCGAAAAGCCACGACTGCGCGAGGCAGTCGTCCCCTCCTCACAAGCTCACCATCGGCATTTTTTCGAAATTATGGCTTAGTGAAAAAAGTGCCAGCTTGATTGTTGGGGCTCTTTATTCGAGTGTCAAGAAAATTTTGAGACGTCGTTGTCGCGTTGCAAACAGGCCGCTTTCCAGGGTTTTTACCGCTTCCGTATGTGCGGTGGCGCAAGCGGCGTGGCTTGAAAAGTCGCATAATCGACTCACATGCTGACTGTGCCCGCGGCGCCGACGCCCAGCGCGGCGAGCGCTCGCAGCCAGTACCGGCAGGTTGTGCGATACTCGATCCGACCGCGGTGCAGCACGCACCGTGCATGACAGGATGGGGGCCGGCACCGCAATCGGCCCGTCGATAACGCGAGAAGCCGGCCGATCATGACAGCGTCGTGACCGCCGGGCGGCAGCGAACGGGCTCATCGGCCGGACGGCCGGGTTTCGACAGGATTGCGGGCCTGTCCTAGTTGTTTAGAATGGGTGTATGGCGATTATCCCGGACAAGCAGGACGGCACCGTACTGGAACGGCAGGAGCAGAAACTCAAGCCGCCGTCCATGTACAAGGTGGTGCTGCTGAATGACGACTTCACGCCGATGGAATTTGTCGTGATGATCGTGCAGGAATATTTCAATAAAGATCGTGAAACCGCAACGCAGGTCATGTTGAAGGTGCATCGCGAGGGCAGGGGAGTTTGTGGGGTCTATACGCGGGACATCGCGTCGACCAAAGTCGAGCAAGTCGTTACCCACGCACGGCAGGCCGGGCATCCGCTGCAGTGTGTGATGGAGGAAGCATGATTGCCCAGGAACTGGAAGTCAGCCTGCATATGGCGTTCATGGAAGCGCGCCAGGCACGGCACGAGTTCATAACGGTCGAACATCTTTTGCTCGCGCTGTTGGATAACCCGACGGCGGCAGAGGTACTGCGCGCATGCGCGGCCAATATCGAGGATCTGCGTCAGAACCTGCGCAACTTCATTCATGACAACACGCCGACCGTGCCGGGCACGGACGACGTCGACACGCAGCCCACGCTCGGTTTCCAGCGTGTGATCCAGCGCGCGATCATGCATGTGCAGTCCACCTCGAACGGCAAGAAGGAAGTGACCGGTGCGAACGTGCTGGTCGCGATCTTCGGCGAGAAGGATTCGCACGCGGTGTACTACCTGCAGCAGCAGGGCGTCACGCGTCTGGACGTGGTCAATTTCATCTCGCACGGCATCGCCAAGACGAGCAGTTCAGACGCCGCGAAAGCGAGCGACGCGAATGCCGAGTCCGACGAAGCCGCCGCGCAGAAGGAAACGCCGCTCGCCCAGTTCACGCAGAACCTAAACCAGATGGCGAAGGACGGCCGCATCGATCCGCTGATCGGGCGCGAGTCGGAAGTCGAGCGTGTGGTGCAGGTGCTGTGCCGCCGGCGCAAGAACAATCCGCTGCTGGTCGGTGAGGCCGGTGTCGGCAAGACCGCGATCGCCGAAGGGCTCGCATGGCGCATCACGCGTGGCGAAGTGCCGGATATCCTCGCGGATGCCCAGGTGTATTCGCTCGACATGGGCGCGTTGCTCGCTGGCACCAAGTATCGCGGCGACTTCGAGCAGCGTCTGAAGACGGTGCTGAAGGAACTGAAGGAGCGTCCGCACGCCATTCTGTTCATCGACGAAATCCATACGCTGATCGGCGCGGGCGCCGCGTCCGGCGGCACGCTGGATGCGTCGAACCTGCTGAAGCCGGCGCTCTCGTCGGGCACGCTGAAGTGCATCGGCGCGACCACCTTCACCGAATATCGCGGCATCTTCGAAAAGGACGCGGCGCTGTCGCGTCGTTTCCAGAAGGTCGACGTGACCGAGCCGACCGTCGAGCAGACGGTGGCGATTCTGCGCGGGCTGAAATCGCGTTTCGAGGAGCACCACGGCGTCAAATATTCGTCGGGTGCGCTGTCGGCGGCGGCTGAGCTGTCGGCGCGCTTCATCACCGATCGTCATTTGCCGGACAAGGCGATCGACGTGATCGACGAAGCGGGCGCGGCGCAGCGCATTCTGCCGAAGTCGAAGCAGAAGAAGACCATCGGCAAGAATGAGATCGAGGAAATCATCTCGAAGATCGCGCGCGTGCCGGCGCAAAGCGTGTCGCAAGACGATCGCAGCAAGCTGCAGACGCTCGACCGCGACCTGAAGAGCGTCGTGTTCGGCCAGGACCCGGCCATCGACGCGCTGTCGGCGGCGATCAAGATGGCGCGAGCGGGCCTCGGCAAGCTCGACAAGCCGATCGGCGCGTTCCTGTTCTCCGGTCCGACCGGTGTCGGCAAGACCGAGGTCGCGAAGCAGCTCGCGTTCACGCTCGGCATCGAGCTGATCCGCTTCGACATGTCGGAGTACATGGAGCGTCACGCGGTGAGCCGGCTGATCGGCGCGCCGCCGGGCTACGTCGGTTTCGACCAGGGCGGCCTGCTGACCGAGGCGATCACGAAGAAGCCGCACTGCGTGCTGCTGCTCGACGAAATCGAGAAGGCGCATCCGGACATCTTCAACGTGCTGCTGCAGGTGATGGACCACGGCACGCTGACGGACAACAACGGCCGCAAGGCGGACTTCCGCAACGTCATCATCATCATGACGACGAACGCGGGCGCCGAGGCGATGGGCAAGGCAGTGATCGGCTTCACGAATCGCCGCGAGGCGGGCGACGAGATGGTCGACATCAAGCGCATGTTCACGCCGGAGTTCCGCAACCGTCTGGACGCGACGATCAGCTTCCGTGCGCTCGATGAGGAAATCATCATGCGCGTGGTCGACAAGTTCCTGATGCAGCTGGAAGATCAGCTGCACGAGAAGAAGGTCGATGCGCTGTTCACCGATGCGCTGCGCAAGCATCTGGCGAAGCACGGTTTCGATCCGTTGATGGGCGCGCGGCCAATGCAGCGCCTGATCCAGGACACAATCCGTCGCGCGCTCGCCGACGAGCTGCTGTTCGGCAAGCTGATGAACGGCGGCCGCGTGACGGTCGACGTCGATGCGGACGACAAGGTGCAGTTGACCTTCGACGAGCATCCGGCGCCGCGTAATCCGAATCCTGAGGCGGTGGAAGTCGAGTGATGTCAGTCAGGCCGGCATTGAGTCAAGCTGGCCAGACGCCAAAAACAGAACGGCGCGGGTTTTATCCCGCGCCGTTTTTTTATGCTCTGATCTTCTGCTCGCGGCACGCGCTGAACGCCGCCGCCGCGTTGCAGCAATCGATCAATGCTTGCCGGTGCTGCCAAACCCGCCCGCGCCGCGCGCGCTTTCCTCGAAGTCATCGACGATGTTGAACCTAGCCTGCACGACCGGGACGATCACCAGTTGCGCGAGGCGTTCCATCGGATTCAGCACGAACGTCGTTTCGCCGCGATTCCACGTCGAAATCATCAGTTGGCCCTGGTAGTCGGAATCGATCAAGCCGACCAGATTGCCGAGCACGATCCCATGCTTGTGGCCCAGACCCGAGCGCGGCAGAATCAGCGCCGCATAGCCGGGGTCGCCGACGTGGATCGCGAGTCCGGTCGGCACCAGCGCGGTTTCGCCGGGTTTCAGCGTCAGCGGTTCGTCGAGGCAGGCGCGCAGATCGAGGCCGGCGCTACCGGTCGTCGCGTAAGCGGGGAGCTGTTCGCGCATGCGCTGATCGAGAATCTTCAGGTCGAGTTTCATTCAGGTTCGATAGTTGGGGGTGGGTTTGGTGGAGGGGCGCACGGCTGACCGGCAAAACCTCTGCGATCAAGCCGCTTGGTTCGAGCCGAGCTGAAATGCGTCGGCGAGCAGTTCGTAGGAGCGCAAGCGCGCGCGATAGCTGCCCGCGACGGTCAGCACCATCAGCTCGTCGGCCTGGAACTGCTGCTGCAAATCCGTGAGCCGCTCGGTCACGCGCTCAGGCGTGCCGATGATGCTGCGCGGTTTTTCGCGGTCGATCACGAGCTGTTCGCGCTCGCCATATTCCTGCGCGATGCCTTGCTCGATCGACGGAATCGGTTCGTTCAGGCCATACGCCATCTGCACGCGACGTAGATCGACGGCTTTTTCGAGGTCCGCGGCTTCTTGCTCGGTATCCGCGCAGATCACGAAGACCGCGGCCGCCAGATACGGCTGCGACGCCTCTTTGCCAGGCTGGAAGCGCTCGCGATACGCCAGAGCGACTTGCTTGCCGAAATGCGCGTTGATGAAATGCGCGAACGAGAAGCGGATGCCGAGCTGCGCCGCGAGCAGACCGCCGAATTCGCTCGAGCCGAGCATCCACAGTTGCGGGCGCGTATCGATCTGCGGCTGCAGCAGCACACCCTGCGCGAGATGATCGTCGGGCAGCGCGCCGTGCATGAGGCCGAGCAGCTCGGCGACCTGCTGCGGAAAAATCTCGCCGCGATTGTAAGCGCCGGCCGCGACCGCCTGCGCGGTGCGCATGTCGCCGCCCGGCGCGCGTCCGACGCCGAGATCGATGCGGTTCGGAAATAGCGCCTCGAGCATCATGAACTGCTCGGCGACTTTGAACGCGCTGTAGTACGGCAGCATGATGCCGCCCGAGCCGATGCGAATGCGTTTGGTCACGCTGCCGAGGCGCGCCAGCATCACTTCAGGGCATGGGTTCGACACGCCCCGCAGGCCGTGGTGCTCGGCGCACCAATAGCGCGTGTAGCCGAGGTCGTCGGCGAGCTGCGCGAGTTCGATGGTCGCGGCGATCGCGTCCGCAACCGAATGGCCGGCGATCACCGGTGTTTGATCGAGCACGGAGAGTAGCGTCATGGCAGTAGTGCTCCAGATGGTTCCGGTCGGCTGGCCGGGCAAAGGCGGTAGGGCCACACGGGCCCAATGCCGCTCGCTCGTTCAGCCAACCGGACTGATGCCGGCCGGCACACGCTTCGCGATTTCCGCGATCAGCGCGCGCGCCAGCGTCTGCTTGTCGGCGCGTGGCAGCTTCGTCGCGCGGCCTGCTTCGAACAGAATCACTTCATTGTCGTCGAGCCCGAACGTTTGCGGCCCCAGATTGCCGATCAGCAGCGGCACGTTCTTGCGCGCGCGCTTTTCCTCGCCGTGGACTTCGAGATTGTCGCTTTCGGCGGCGAAGCCGACCGCGAACGGCGGCTTCGGCAGCCGGGCGACCGCCGCGAGGATGTCCGGATTTTCGACGAATGAAAAGCTCGGCAGCGTGCGCTCGGCGGTCTTCTTGATCTTCTGATCGCTGACGTGGTCGACGCGCCAGTCGGCCACCGCCGCGACGCCGATAAAGATGTCCGCTTGGGCGACCGCGCGCATCACCGCGTCGTGCATCTGCTGCGCGGTCTGCACGTCCTCGCGCAATACGCCCCACGGCGTTTCCAGCGCGACCGGACCAGCCACCAGATGCACGTCGGCGCCGGCCTGCTGCGCGGCGCGCGCGAGCGCGAAGCCCATCTTGCCGCTCGAGCGATTGGTGATGCCGCGCACCGGGTCGAGCGGTTCGAAGGTCGGGCCGGCGGTCAAGAGCACACGGCGGCCGGACAAGATCTTCGGCGCGAAGAACGACGCGATCGCCTCGTAGGTCGCGGCCGCTTCGAGCATGCGGCCATCGCCGATCTCGCCGCAGGCCTGCGGGCCCGAATCGGGGCCGAGCACTTCGACGCCGTCCGCGCGCAATTGCGCGACGTTGCGTTGCGTGGCCGGGTTTTGCCACATTTGCCGGTTCATCGCCGGCACCACGAGCAGCGGGCAGTCGCGCGCGATGCACAGAGTCGACAGCAGATCGTCGGCCATGCCGTGCGCGAGCTTGGCGAGGAAGTCGGTCGACGCCGGCGCGATCACGATCGCATCGGCTTCGCGCGACAGATCGATGTGCGCCATGTTGTTCGGCACGCGAACGTCCCACTGGCTCGTGTAGACCGGCCGGCCCGACAGCGCCTGCATCGTGATGGGGGTGATGAACTGCGTGGCCGCATCGGTCATGACGACCTGCACGGTCGCGCCTGCCTTGGTCAGCAGACGCGTGAGTTCGGCGATCTTGTAGCAGGCTATGCCGCCCGTCATGCCGAGGACGAGATGTTTGCCTGCGAGTTCAGCGGTTGCCAACGAAAGCCTCCGACAAAGCGTGATCGCGAGGCGGCGCGAGGGCGTTGCCCGTCGCCGTCGCCGCGCGTTTCAAACCGGACGTGAGGCGCGGCTCTCGCAACCGCGGCCGTGCCTCGCGTCGGCGACGTTAGCGTGTGCCGCGTACCCGCCGCAGCTCGTCGATCACGAGCAGGATCGCACCGATCGTGATCGCGCTGTCGGCGAGATTGAACGCCGGCCAGTGCCAGCCGCCCACGTGGAAGTCGAGGAAGTCGATCACGTGGCCGTACGCGAGCCGGTCGATCACATTGCCGAGCGCGCCGCCGAGAATCAGCGCGAGCGCCGTGCAGAACATTTTCTGCCCGCTATGCCGCTTGAGCAGGTAGCAGATCACGAGCGCCGCGACCACGCCGAGCGCGGTGAACGCCCAGCGCTGCCAGCCGCCCGCCATCGCCAGGAAGCTGAACGCGGCGCCGCGGTTGAACACGAGAATCAGGTTGAAGAACGGCGTAACCTCGTGCGGCACACCGTAGGCGAACACTTTGCGCACCGCGATTTTCGTCAGCTGGTCGAACAGGATGACGATCAGCGCGATGCCGAGCCAAGGTGCGAGCGAGCCGCTTGCGGTGGACGTTTTCGACATGGTTCTCGCCATTATGCCGCGCTCCTCGTTTCGCCACTGCCGTACAGATTGCTGAAGCAGCGGCCGCACAGCGACGGATGCTCGGCATTCGAGCCGACGTCCGCGCGATAGTGCCAGCAGCGTTCGCACTTCAGGTACTTCGAGGCGATCACTTCGACACCTTCGTCCGCTTCGCTATCGACCTTGACGACGGTTGCCGCCGACGTGATCAGTACGAACTTCAGGTCGTCGCCGAGGCTCGCGAGCGCGTCGTAACGCGCGCCGCTCGCGCGGATTTCGACTTCCGCCTGCAGCGACGAGCCGATCAGGTTCGCGACCCGCGCCTCTTCGAGCGCCTTGGTCACGTCGCCGCGGACCGCGCGCAGCAAGGTCCACTTGTCGAGCAGCGCGCCCGCGTCCGGCACGGCCGGGTACGCGTGGTAAGTCTCGGTGAAGATCGTTTCGCTGTCCGGCTGGAACACCTTCCACGCTTCTTCCGCGGTAAACGACAGGAACGGCGCCATCACGCGCAGCAGGCCGTGTGCGATGTGATAGAGCGCGGTCTGCGCCGAGCGGCGCGCGACCGAATCCGCCGCGGTCGTGTACAGGCGGTCCTTCAGCACGTCGAGGTAGAAGCCGCCCAGGTCTTCCGAGCAGAACGTCTGCAGCTTGGCGACGACCGGGTGGAACTCGTACTTCTCGTAGTGCGCGAGGATGTCGTTCTGCAGGTTCGCAGACAGCGCCACCGCGTAACGGTCGATCTCGAGCCAGTCTTCGACCGGACGCGCATGCTGCGCGAAGTCGAAGTCCGACAGGTTCGCGAGCAGGAAGCGCAGCGTATTGCGGATACGGCGATAGCCTTCCGTCACGCGCTTCAGGATTTCCTCGGAGATCGCGAGCTCGCCCGAGTAGTCGGTCGACGCGATCCACAGGCGGATGATTTCCGCGCCGAGGCGGTTCGCCACTTCATGCGGATCGATGCCGTTGCCGAGCGACTTGCTCATCTTGCGGCCTTCGCCGTCGACGGTGAAGCCGTGGGTGAGCAGCGCGTTGTAGGGCGGGCGGCCATCGAGCATCGACGCGGTCAGCAGCGACGAATGGAACCAGCCGCGGTGCTGGTCCGAGCCTTCGAGGTACAGGTCGGCCGGGAACTGCAGCTCGTCTTTGTGCGAGCCGCGCAGCACGTGCCAGTGCGTGGTGCCCGAGTCGAACCACACGTCGAGCGTGTCGCGGTTCTTTTCGTACAGGTTGGCGTCGTCGCCGATCAGCTCACGCGGATCGAGCGTCTGCCATGCCTCGATGCCTTCTCTCTCGACGCGCTGCGCGACTTGTTCGAGCAACTCCAGCGTGCGCGGATGCAGCTCGCCGGTTTCCTTGTGCACGAAGAACGCCATCGGCACGCCCCACTGGCGCTGGCGCGACAGCGTCCAGTCCGGGCGGTTCGCGATCATGCTGAAGAGGCGCTGCTTGCCCCACGACGGATAGAACGCCGTATTCTCGATGCCTTCGAGCGCGGTCTCGCGCAGCGTCTTGTCGCCGTCGTTCGGCTTCACGTCCATGCCGGCGAACCACTGCGAAGTGGCGCGGTAGATGATCGGCGTCTTGTGGCGCCAGCAGTGCATGTAGCTGTGCGTGTACTTTTCGGTGCGCAGCAGCGCGCCGGCGCCTTGCAGCGCCTCGACGATCTGCGGATTCGCCGCCCAGATCGACAGGCCGCCGAACAGTGCGAGCGATTCGATGTAGCGGCCGTCGCCCATCACCGGGTTGATGATGTCCGAGTCGGCCATGCCGTGCGACTTGCACGACACGAAGTCTTCCACGCCGTACGCGGGCGACGAGTGCACGATGCCGGTGCCGGTTTCGGTCGTCACGTAGTCGCCGAGATAGACCGGCGCAGTGCGCTTGTAGCCCGGGTGCGCGGACGCGAGCGGGTGGTTGAAGCGCAGGTTCACGAGCTTTTCGCCCGGCGTCGTCGCGACGACCGTGCCTTCGAGGCCGTACAGCTTCAGGCACGCCTCGACGCGTTCCTCGGCGAGGATCAGCAGGCCGCGCGGCGTATCGACGAGCGCGTAGACGATTTCCGGGTGCAGGTTCAGCGCCTGGTTGGCGGGAATGGTCCACGGCGTGGTGGTCCAGATTACGATGCCGCCTTCGTTGCGCGGCAGCGCGGCAAGGCCGAACGCCTGCGCGGTCTTCTCCGGTTCGGCGAAGCTGAATAGCACGTCGATGGTCGGATCGGTCTTGTCCTTGTACTCGACTTCCGCTTCAGCGAGCGCCGAGCCGCAGTCGAAACACCAGTTGACCGGCTTAAGGCCGCGGAACACGTAGCCCTTTTCCATGATTTTCGCGAGCGCGCGGATTTCGCCGGCTTCGTTCGCGAAGTTCATCGTCTTGTACGGATTGTCCCAGTCGCCGAGCACGCCCAGGCGGCGGAAGCCGGCCTTCTGCTTCTCGATCTGCTCGGTCGCGTAGGCGCGCGCCTTCTGCATCACTTCGGCCGCCGGCAGCGACTTGCCGAACTGCTTTTCGATCTGGATTTCGATCGGCATGCCGTGGCAGTCCCAGCCCGGCACGTAGACCGCGTCGAAGCCCGCCAGATTGCGCGCCTTGACGATCATGTCCTTCAGGATCTTGTTCACCGCGTGGCCGAGGTGGATGTCGCCGTTCGCATACGGCGGCCCGTCGTGCAGGATGAACTTGGTGCGGCCCTGGGAGGCGGCGCGGATCTTGTCGTACACCTTGCGTTCCTGCCAGTCCTTGACCCATTGCGGCTCGCGCTTGGGCAGGTCGCCGCGCATCGGAAACGGCGTGTCGAGCAGGTTGACCGTGTAGCGGGACTGCGGTTTCGAATCGGCTTTCTTGTTGCTCATGATGTGGGTGGCGGTGAATTCGTTTCTATGCGTAGCGGCGCGCGGATTGCGCGCTGCGCGAGGAGCGGGGCGCGCCCGGCAGGCGGCTCCGCGTGAAACCCGGATGCCCTTCGATGCGCGGCGACGGTTCGTGCGGCGCGGCGCGCCGGCCCGAACCGCGGCGGTTATCTAATTCGGTCGGTGGCCGAGGTGGCGAAACCGGTGGAACGGCTGCCCGGCGTGCCGGCGCCGACCGCGGCGAACCATGCGCGCGCATTGGCGACGTCGCGCGCGATCGCGGCGGTCAGCGTTTCGAGGTCGACGAACTTCTCCTCGTCGCGCAGCTTCTTCAGAAATTCGACGCGCACGAGCTTGCCATACGCGTCGCCGTGCCAATCGAGCAGGTGCACTTCCAGCAGCACGCGGCCGGAATCGTCGACGGTGGGGCGCAGGCCGAGGCTCGCGACGCCCGGCAGCGGGTGCTCGGCGATGCCGTGCACCTGTACGACGAAGATGCCGGCTAGAGCCGGACGCTTGTGCGCGATCGGCAGATTAAGCGTCGGAAAGCCGAGATCGCGGCCGAGCTTCATGCCATGGGTAACGTGGCCGCTGATCAGATAGTCGCGGCCGAGCGCGGCGCGCGCCGAGTCGAGGTCGCCCGCGACCAGCGCCGCGCGCACGCCCGAGCTCGAGATGCGCGCGCCCGACGGATCGGCGACCGTTGCCATCTGTTCGACCTCGAAGCCGTAATGCTTGCCGGCCTCGCGCAGCGACGCGAAATCGCCGGCCCGCTTCGCGCCGTAGCGAAAGTCGTCGCCGATCATGATCCAGCGCGCGTGCAAGCCGTTGACGATGATCCGCTCGACGAACGCATCTGGCGACTGGCTCGCGAACGTGTGATTGAAGTGCTCGACGACGATCCGGTCGACTCCGTTGGTGCGCAGCGCCTCGAGCTTGTCGCGCAGCATCGCGATGCGCGGCGGCGCGCCGGCCGGGTTGAAGAACTCGCGCGGGTGCGGCTCGAAGGTCATCACGCAGACGGGCAGGCCGCGCGCGTTGGCGGCCGCGCGCACGTGCGCGAGCAGAGCCTGGTGGCCGCGGTGGACACCGTCGAAGTTGCCGATGGTCAGCGCGCACGGCGCGCGGCTCTCGGCATTGGGAAGACCGCGGAAGACTCTCACGATAGCGGGTTGCAGCGGTTGCTGCGATTGCAATAGGGACGCGGGCAGGGTGCCGCAAAACAATCGATTATAAACGCTTGGCGCAATAGACGGCTGCGCGGTCGCGGTCGGGCGATTGCCGAATGATAAAATCCGCGCATGAAAAAACTCGTCATCCTGATTTCCGGGCGGGGTAGCAACATGGAAGCCATCGTGCGCGCTTGCGCGAGCGAAGGCTGGCCGGCGCGGGTCGCCGCCGTGATTGCCAACCGTCCCGATGCCGCGGGGCTCGCGTTCGCGGCGTCGCATGGTATCGCCACGGCGGTGGTCGACCACCGCCAGTTTCCGGATCGCGACAGCTTCGACGCGGCGCTCGCCGAGCAGATCGACGCTATCGCGCCGGACCTCGTCGTGCTCGCGGGCTTCATGCGGGTGCTGACCGAGCGCTTCGTCGACCATTACGCCGGGCGCATGCTGAACGTGCACCCGTCGCTGCTGCCGAGTTTTCCGGGCCTGAAGACTCACCAGCAGGCGCTCGACGCCGGCGTGCGGTTCCACGGCGCGTCGGTGCATTTTGTCACATCAAAGCTGGATCACGGACCGATCGTCGTGCAGTCGGCCGTGCCCGTCGAGGCGGGCGATACCGCACAGACGCTCGCCGCACGCGTGCTCGCCACCGAGCACATCATTTATCCACGCGCGGTGCGCTGGTTCGTCGAAGGGCGTCTCGCTCTGGACGGCTCGCGCGTCACGCTTACGCCGTCGGAGCCGCAATGGCTCTTTGCCGGTTACACCGCCGGAGAGGGCGCATGAGATTGCATGGTTTCCTGATTGGACAAACTGAAACGCTGCTGGCCGAAGTACTGCGGCTGAACGGCCCCGCGGACGCCACCACGAGCCGCTTCTTCCGCGCGCATCCGAAGCTCGGCCACGCCGAGCGCGGTGTGATCGCCGAGGCGGTGTTCGCCGTGCTGCGCCGCCGGATGGAGTTCGCGCATCTGGCCGAAAGCGGCACCGGCAGCCCAGCGCGCCGCATGGCCCTGCTGGGCCTGATGCAAACGGCCGGACGTTCGGCGTTGAAGCCGTTCGTCAGCGAGGCCGAGGCGACGTGGCTCGAACACGTGTCGAAGATCGACCCGGAAAGCCTGCCGCTGCGGATTCGCCTGAATCTGCCCGACTGGATCTGCCAGGCTTTGAGCACGCGTTTCGAGGGTCCCGAACTCGCGCAGCTGGCCGCCGCGCTGAACTACCCGGCGCCGCTGGATGTGCGCGCGAATCCGATCAAGGCGAGCCGCGACGACGTGCTGGGCGCGCTGTCGAAGGCCGGCATCGAGGCGGGCGCGACGCCGTTCGCGCCGCTCGGCGTGCGCGTGGTCGGCAAGCCGGCATTGACGAAGCTCGACGCGTTCCAGCAGGGCTGGCTCGAAGTGCAGGACGAGGGCAGCCAGCTGCTGTGCTCGCTGGTCGCGCCGCGGCGCGGCGAGATGATCGTCGATTTCTGCGCGGGCGCGGGCGGCAAGACGCTTGCGCTCGGCGCGGCGATGCGCTCGACCGGCCGACTCTACGCGTTCGACATCTCCGAGCGTCGTCTCGCGAAGCTGAAGCCACGGCTCGCGAGGAGCGGCCTGTCGAACGTGAATCCGGTACTGATCGACAGCGAACACGACGCGAAGATCAAGCGTCTGGCTGGCAAGATCGACCGCGTGCTCGTCGATGCGCCGTGCAGCGGCCTCGGCACGCTGCGCCGCAATCCGGATCTGAAGTGGCGCCAGTCGCCGGAGTCGATCGCCGAGCTGGCGCCGAAGCAGGCGTCGATTCTCGCGAGCGCGGCGCGTCTCGTGAAGAAGGGCGGGCGGCTCGTCTATGCCACGTGCTCGATTCTCGACGCGGAAAACGAGGCGGTCGTGCAGCAGTTCCTCGCCGACCACACTGATTTCGCGCTGGTGCCCGTGCGCGACGTGCTCGCCGAGCAGCGCATCGAGCTGGAGATGGGCGACTACCTGTCGCTGTGGCCGCACCGCCACGCGACCGACGGCTTCTTCGCCGCCGTGCTCGAGCGCCAGAGCTAGGCAACCGGCTGCAGGCCGGCGCGCGCGGATTGGCCGATGAATCCGCACGTGCCGGCGATTTCGGCGACATCCATGCACACGACTTTTCCCCACATGTTCAGCGATATCGCGCGCGACTTCGGTCAGCCCGTGATGCTGTGGCAGGTCGCGATCCTGCTCGGGACACTGCTCGTCGCGTGGCTGCTCGCGCGGACGCTGCGCCGCCGGATCAAGCGGTCGCAAGCGCCGCGCTACGAGAGCCTGCGCTTCGGCATGGAAAGTCTGGATCGAGCGGCTTTTCCGCTGATCGGCGCGGCGCTCGTGTGGCTCGCGCGGGCGATCGCCGGCCAGTTCATGGACACCGCGCTGCTCGATCTGGCGCTGGTGCCGCTCGTCGGCATCGGGCTGATCTACATCGTGTTCTTCTTCGCGCGGCGGGTGTTCAACCGCGAAGGGGGCGAGCATCCGTGGCTGTTTCTGGTCGAGAAAATCGTGTCGGTGGTCGTTTGGGTCGGCATGGTGCTCACGCTGTTGGGCATTCAGAACGCCGTCATCGCATGGATGGACAGCGTGAGCTTCCGCGTCGGCAATGCGCATATGACGTTGCTGTCGCTGATCACTGGGCTGCTGTGGGTCGCGGTCACGATGATCGTCGCGATGTGGCTCGGCTCCTCGTTCGAAGACCGCCTGATGCGCTCGAAGACGCTCGACGCGAATCTGAAGGTGGTGGTCGCGCGCGTCGGCCGCGCGGCCTTCGTGCTCGCGGCGATCTTGATCAGCCTGTCGATCGTCGGCATCGACATCACGGTGCTCGGTGTGTTCGGGGGCGCGCTCGGCGTCGGGCTCGGCTTCGGCATGCAGAAGATCGCGAGCAACTACGTGTCGGGCTTCATCATCCTGCTCGACCGCTCGTTGCGGATCGGCGACGCGATCAACGTGGGCGGCCTGCAGGGCCGCGTCACGCAGATCCGCACGCGCTATACCGTCGTGCGCGGACTCGACGGTATCGAAACGCTGATTCCGAACGAGAAATTGATCACCGACGTCGTACAAAACCAGTCGTCGTTTCTGACTCGTGGCCACGCGAGGGTGCCCGTGCAGATCGCCTACACATCCGACGTCGAGCACGCGATGACGCTGCTCGCCCTGGCCGCGGCCGACGTGCCGCGGGTGCTGAGCGAGCCGGCGCCGACGCCGTTTCTGGTCGGTTTCGGCCCGGACGGCGTCAATCTCGAGTTGGGCTTCTGGATCGAAGACGCGGCGAGCGGCACACGTGGCGTGCTCTCGGCGGTCAACCGCAACATCTGGCGTCTCTTTTCCGAGCACGGCATCAGGATTCCGCTTGCGCAACGCGAGGTGCGCATCGTCGGTCGGGCAGGCGGCGCAATGCCGCAGCCGGCAGCAATGACCGATGCGGTGCCCGACACCGCGACCGGTTCAGCGCTCGGGCCCGCCGACGGGGCCGCCAACGGCGATCGTTAGACCCAGCTTTTGGCCGTCGCAAGTGATGCGCCAGTGCCGAGGCAATCGCTATCGGCTTGATAGCGCACAAAAAATCCCTATTTGTTACAAACACTTGGAACGCTTCCAGTAGAATAACGTCCTATCCCGCTGTATGCTTTCACTTTCATGACACACGCGCCGCGTGTGCTTCGTATCTCTCGTTCTGCAGGTAACTTACCTTGTTGAATTCTTTGCTTGATTTCCTTGCCCACGGACTGCTGCATTTCTCGTGGTGGCAACTCGTCGTGTACACGCTGATCGTGACGCACATCACGATTATCGGCGTGACCGTCTATCTGCATCGCTGCCAGGCGCATCGCGCGCTGGATCTGCACCCGATCGCGAGCCATTTTTTCCGTTTCTGGCTGTGGATGACCACCGGCATGCTGACCGGCCAGTGGGCGGCGATTCACCGTAAGCATCACGCGAAGTGCGAAACCGAAGAAGATCCGCACAGCCCGCAGACACGCGGCATCTGGAAAGTGCTGCTCGAAGGCGCCGAACTCTATCGCACCGAAGCGAAAAACGAAGAAACGATGCGCAAGTTCAGTCACGGTACGCCGAATGACTGGCTCGAGCGCAACGTCTACACGAAATACCCGATTCTCGGCGTGAGCCTGATGATGGTGATCAACGTCGCGCTGTTCGGCGTCGTCGGTCTGACCATCTGGGCCGTGCAGATGGTGTGGATTCCTTTCTGGGCCGCGGGCGTGGTCAACGGTCTTGCGCACTTCTGGGGCTATCGCAACTTCAATTCGTCGGATGCGAGCACCAACATTTTCCCGTGGGGCATCATCATCGG
This sequence comes from Paraburkholderia sp. BR14374, assembly GCF_040948685.1. NCBI lineage: Bacteria > Pseudomonadati > Pseudomonadota > Betaproteobacteria > Burkholderiales > Burkholderiaceae > Paraburkholderia > Paraburkholderia sp. BR14374. The sequence goes on from NZ_JBFPKF010000005.1 coordinate 344,878, forward strand.
TGGCGAGGAACTGCATAACAATCACCACACGTATGCGACGTCCGCGAAGCTGTCGAACAAGTGGTACGAGTTCGACATCGGCTGGATGTACATCCGCATCATGCAGGCGTTTCGTCTGGCCAAGGTGAAGAAGATCGCGCCGACGCCGCGCCTGACCACCGGCAAGCTCGTGCTTGATCAGGACACGCTGCAGGCTGTGCTCGCGAACCGCTACGAAGTGATGGAGCGTTACGCGAAGGCGATCAAGCGCGCGTACCGTCAGGAGCTCGCGCATCTGAAGGAAGTCGGCGCGCGCGAGAAGTATCAGGTGATGCGCGGTGCGCGTAGCTGGTTCCACAAGGAAGAGGCGGGCCTTAATGAGCCGCAGAAGCTCCAGCTGCCGCAGATTTTTGCGAGCAGCCAGAAGCTGAAGACCTACATCGATATGCGCAACGAACTGGCGGCGATGTGGGAGCGCTCCAACGCGTCGCGCGAGCAATTGCTGGCGCAATTGCAGGACTGGTGCCATCGCGCCGAGCAGAGCGGCATCAAGGCGCTGCAAGACTTCGCGATGCGACTGCGTCGATATGCCTGAAATCTATTAAAATTTCAGGACGTCACAAAACCCCGCGTTGGCGGGGTTTTGCGTTTTTGGGCCGTGGAAATGCATCGCGCGTGTTGCGCGAGTGGCAAGCCGCGGCGGCCAAGTGAGGGCAGAGGAGATGATGGAGCAGCAGGCGATCAGGACCGTCGAATTCGATCGGCCTCAGGCGCAGGGCACGACCTGCGGGATCGGGCAGGCGTGGGCGAAGGTGCCCGAGACGCCGTCCGCGGAAGAGAAGCGGGTGCTGAAGGCGCGCATCCGCGAATTGCTCAAGCGCGAGAAAGCGGTGCTGGTCGCGCATTATTATGTCGACGCCGAATTGCAGGAGCTCGCAGACGAAACCGGCGGTTGCGTGGCCGATTCGCTGGAAATGGCGCGCTTCGGGCGCGATCACGAAGCGCAGACGCTGGTGGTCGCGGGCGTGCGCTTCATGGGTGAGACCGCAAAAATTCTCAGTCCGGACAAGCGCATTCTCATGCCGGATCTGGACGCGACCTGTTCGCTCGACCTCGGCTGTCCGGCCGACGAGTTCTCGGCGTTCTGCGACGCACACCCGGACCGCACGGTGGTCGTGTACGCGAACACGAGCGCAGCCGTGAAGGCGCGCGCGGACTGGATGGTAACGTCGTCGATCGGGTTGGAGATCGTTGCCGATCTGCATGCGCGCGGCGAGAAGATCATCTGGGCACCGGACCGTCATCTCGGTAGCTACATCCAGGGCAAGACCGGCGCGGACATGCTGATGTGGCAGGGCTCATGCCTCGTGCACGACGAATTCAAGGGCATCGAGCTCGATCTGCTGCGCGCCGAATATCCGCACGCGAAGGTGCTCGTGCATCCGGAGTCGCCGGCCAACGTGGTCGCGCTGGCGGACGTCGTCGGCTCGACCACGCAGTTGATCGACGCTGCGCGGAAGCTCGACGCGACGCACTTCATCGTCGCGACCGACCTCGGCATCCTGCACAAGATGCAACTCGCCGCGCCCGGCAAGACGCTGATTGCCGCGCCGACGGCCGGCAACAGCGCGACCTGCAAGAGCTGCGCGCATTGCCCGTGGATGGCGATGAACGGCCTCGCGAATCTGGCCGATGTGCTCGAGCGCGGCCATAACGAGATCTTCGTCGATCGGGCGATCGGCGAGCGGGCGCGTCTGCCGATCGACCGTATGCTCGATTTCGCGGCGCGTCACAAGAAGCGCGTGCAGGCGAGCGGCGATCTCGCGCGCGACGCGCAACTCTATTCGAGCGTGGGAGCAGCGTAATGACGGTGGTGCAGAAGGCGCCTGAGCCGGCAGTGGCGCGCGATGGGGCCAACGCAACATCGCCGCTTTTCGCCGAGATTCACGCGCAGTACGGCGAGGCGTTCGACGCTGCGCTCGCGCGCAACGTCGCCGATGCGCTCGCCGAAGATATCGGTAGCGGCGATCAGACCGGCCGCCTCGTGCCTGCCGATGACGTTCGCAACGCGCGCATCATCGTGCGCGAGGAAGCGGTGCTATGCGGCGTGCCTTGGTTCGACGCGGTGATGCGTGCGGTCGATCCGCGCATCGAAGTTCAATGGCGTTACCGCGAGGGCGACCGCATGAGCGCCGATACGACGGTCTGCGATCTGCGCGGGCCGGTACGCGCGCTGCTGACCGCCGAGCGTAACGCGATGAATTTCCTGCAGCTGCTGTCGGGCGTGGCAAGCGCAACCCGCCGCTATGTCGACGCGATTGCCCACACGAGCACCCGCGTTCTCGATACGCGCAAGACACTGCCGGGTTTGCGGCTCGCGCAGAAGTACGCGGTGCGCGTCGGTGGCGGTGCCAATCAGCGACTCGCGTTGTACGACGGCATTCTGATCAAGGAGAACCACATTGCGGCGGCCGGCGGAGTGGGTGCGGCGATGGACGCGGCTCTCGCGTTGAATGCGGGCGTGCCCATCCAGATCGAAGTCGAAACGCTCGAACAACTGGAAACCGCGCTCGCGCATCGGGCGGAGTCGATTCTGCTCGACAACTTCTCGTTCGCCGTGATGCGCGAGGCGGTTCGCGTCACGGCCGGGCGCGCGGTGCTCGAGGTGTCCGGCGGCGTCAATTTCGAGACCGTGCGCACGATCGCGGAGACGGGCGTGGATCGCGTGTCGATTGGTGCGCTTACCAAGGACGTGCGCGCGACCGACTACTCGATGCGAATCGTTTGAGCGTCGCGCGTCTTAGCGCATCGATCGACGCCCATGACGACTGAACAAGGTCATTGCCGGAGTTTGCCGGCAATGGCCTTGTTATTTGCGGCGTCGTTTCAGCGTATGCGCTTCGGCGCGATGCCATCAGGCATTCGGCCTGCGGACATACTTTGGCGTGAGCACCGTCGGCAGCGCCTTGGGCAATGTGGCCGGCCAGTCGCGACTGAAATGCAGGCCGCGGCTTTCGCGCCGCGAGCGCGCGCCGTCCACGATCAGGGACGCCACGTCGACCAGATTGCGCAGCTCCAGCAGATCGCGGCTTACCTTGAAGTTCGCGTAGTACTCGTGGATTTCGTCGCGCAACAGCGCGAGCCGGTGCTTCGCGCGCTCGAGCCGTTTGTCGGTGCGCACGATGCCGACGTAGTTCCACATCAGCCGGCGCAGTTCGTCCCAGTTGTGCGCGACCACCACTTCCTCGTCCGGATCGGACACGCGGCTTTCGTCCCAAGCCGGCAGCGGCGCGTGCACGGCGGCGGCGAAGCCTTCCGCTTCGATCGCCTCGGCAGCGGCGCGGCCGATCACGAGGCATTCGAGCAGCGAATTGCTGGCCAGCCGGTTCGCGCCGTGCAGGCCGGTGCAGGACGTTTCGCCGACCGCGTAGAGACCCGCGAGGTCGGTGCGCCCCGCCAGATCGGTGACGACGCCGCCGCACGTGTAATGCGCGGCCGGCACCACCGGAATCGGCTCTTTCGTGATGTCGATGCCGAACTCGAGGCAACGGGCGAGGATCGTCGGGAAATGCCCGTGCAGGAACGCGGCCGGCTGGTGGCTGATGTCGAGGTACACGCAGTCGATACCGCGTTTCTTGATCTCAAAGTCGATCGCCCGCGCGACGATATCGCGCGGCGCAAGCTCCGCGCGCTCGTCGTGATTGGGCATGAAGCGTGTGCCGTCGGGCAGCTTCAGAATGCCGCCTTCGCCGCGCACTGCTTCCGAAATCAGGAACGACTTCGCGTACGGGTGAAACAGGCACGTCGGGTGGAACTGGATGAATTCCATGTTCGCCACGCGACAGCCGGCGCGCCATGCCATCGCGATGCCGTCGCCGGTCGCGGTGTCGGGGTTGGTCGTGTACAGGTACACCTTGCCCGCGCCGCCGGTCGCGAGCACCGTATGCGGCGCTTCGATCGTAACGGTGCGGCCGCTTTGCAGATCGAGTGCATACAGACCATGGCAGCGGCGGCCGGGTAGGCCGAGGCGTTCGGACGTAATCAGGTCGATCGCGTGATGATCTTCGAACAGCGTGATGTTCGGATGATGCTGCACCTGCTCGCTGAGCGTGGCGACGACCGCATGGCCGGTCGCGTCGGCCGCGTGAATGATTCGGCGATGGCTATGGCCGCCTTCGCGCGTCAGATGAAAGCCCAGCTCGGCGGCGTCGTCTTTCGTGAATGGCACGCCCTGTTCGATCAGCCATTCGATCGCATCGCGCCCATGCTCGACGATAAAGCGCGTCGCAGCCTCGTCGCACAGACCGCCACCCGCGATCAGCGTGTCGCGCACGTGATTTTCGACGCTGTCCGCGGAATCCAGCACCGCGGCGATACCGCCTTGCGCCCAGTCGCTCGCGCCCTCGGTGAGCGATCGCTTGGCGATCACAGCAACGCGCCGTGTCTGCGCCAGGTTGAGCGCGACGCTCAAACCAGCCAGACCGCTACCGACAATCGCCACATCGAATTCCATTACCCACATCTCCGTCTTTCATTTTGCGATGACGGCGTGCGAACCGCACGCCGCGAAAACGACAAAGGATACGCGCCACGACGCACTAGCGAAAGCAGGCCGAACGGAATAGGGCGATTTGCGCGGGCATTGCTGCGCTATCGCGATGCCCGCCCAAAAACAAAAAAGCCTCGCACGGATGCGAGGCTTTTCATGTTTTTGCCTTTGTCAGGCTGGAGAGCCAAGATTACTTGATCTTGGTTTCCTTGTAGTCAACGTGCTTGCGGATGACCGGATCAAATTTCTTGATCAGCATCTTTTCCGGCATGTTGCGTTTGTTCTTCGTGGTCGTGTAGAAGTGACCCGTGCCTGCGGTCGATTCCAGCTTGATCTTGTCGCGTGCGCCTTTCGCCATGATTTACTCCTTAGGCTTCACCGCGTGCGCGCAGGTCTGCGAGCACAGCGTCGATACCGTTCTTGTCGATCAGGCGCAGACCGGCGTTCGAAATACGCAGACGCACCCAACGGTTTTCGCTTTCCACCCAGATACGGCGGCTTTGCAGGTTCGGCAGGAACCGGCGCTTGGTCTTGTTGTTCGCGTGGGAAACGTTGTTGCCGCTCATCGGCGCTTTCCCAGTTACTTGGCATACGCGTGCCATGAGAGCACTCCTAATACGCTAATTCTGAGTTCGAACGCCGTGAAAGTTTCCCGAAAAGAGCCGCGCTGAGAGTGTGCGAACTTGCGCCGAATTTGCATCGAGGCACTTCGCTACCACAGCCGCCTGACCTTTGCGGAACGCCTTGATGGCTTCGGAACAGGGGGTTGGAAATAGGCAAACCGGAATTCTAGCAGAAAAAAAGCCGCAAAATCAAACCTTATTTGCGACGCGGGGCACGGCGCCCTGCGGTGGCTCTTCCGCTTCCCGCGCTCCAGCAGGCTTGCGTGCGAGCTCCGGCCAGCCGGCGCGGGCGAACGAGTATACGCTGTCCGCGCCGATCACCAGATGATCGATCAGCTGCACATCGACGAGCGCGAGCGCGTCGCGCAGTGTCTGCGTGAGGCGGCAGTCGCTCGCGCTCGGCTCGACGGCGCCGGACGGATGATTGTGCGCAACGATCAGGCTGGCCGCGTTCGCGGCGAGCGCCCGCCGCACGATCTCGCGTGGATACACCGCCATCCGCGTGAGCGAGCCGCGCGCGCTTTCCTCGCAGCGGATCAGCCGATGCCGCGCGTCCAGAAATAGCGACACGAACACCTCCTGCGGCTGTCCGCCGATCAGAAGGCGCAGATAACTTTCGACCGCTTCGGGCGAATTCATCAGCTGGCGCTTGCGCATCTTGTCCACGAGGGAGCGGCGCGCCATTTCCATGATCGCGAGCAATTGCGCCTTTTTTGCAGGGCCAATGCCGCGAATGCCATCGAAATCCTGATAAGTCGCGTCGAGCATCGCGCGCAGTGAGCCGAAGCGATCGAGCAGCGTCCGCGCGACGCTGAACACGTCGTGACCGGGCAGGCCGGAGCCGAGCACGAGCGCGATCATTTCGGTGTCCGACAGCACGTCGGGGCCCTGGTCGATCAGTCGCTCGCGCGGCATGTCGCGCCGGAGCCATTTGCCCCGGAACAGTTGCCGCCGGCTGCGGACCGCCGAGTCGGCGGTATCTGAGGGAGTCCTGGCCGAGCGATTGGAGGCGGCTTTCGCGCCGCCCGTGGCGCGTGGTCGCGCCTTCTTTGCCGCAGGTGTTTCGTCGATTGTGCTGGCGAAATCAGCCATATATAGAGTCCTCCGCGTAAGATTGACGGCGCACACGCGGCGCAACGCGCCGGAGTGCCGGGCCACCCGCACGCGCGACGGACTCAAGCCGGCGCCCGCTAGGTGGCTTACAATAGACGCTTTGCGCACGGCACCCCGACGGTTTGCCACACGCGTCGACTGCGCCCGCGGCGCACGCGTGCAGCGCGCTTCGACTGAGCGAGCATTGCATGAGCATCATCGATATTTCCGAGGTGAAACCCGGTTCACACGTCACGCTGCATTACCGGCTTTCCCTTGCCGATGGCGCCGAAGTGATCAACACGTTCAACGACAAGCCGGCCACGTTGCTGCTCGGTGCAGGTCAACTGGCGCCGCCGCTGGAAGATATTTTGCTGGGTTTGAAGGTGGGCCACCATTCGACCTTTCAGCTAGCGCCGGGTCAGGCGTTCGGCCCACGCAATCCGGATCTGATCCAGCGCGTGTCCCTCGCCACGCTGCGGGAGAACAGCATGATCGGCGAGGATTTTTCCCCGGGTGACCTGGTCGAATTCAACGCGCCGGGCGGCGGGCGCTACGCCGGCGTGCTGAAGGAAGTCGGCGAAACGTCCGCCCTGTTCGATTTCAATCACCCCCTTGCTGGCCAGGCGCTGGCGTTTGAAGTGAAAATCATCGGGATTTTGTAAACATGAGCATCACGGATACGACTCTTGCCGAAGCGGAGATCCTGCTGGCCCAGCCACGCGGTTTCTGCGCCGGCGTCGACCGGGCGATCGAGATCGTCGAGCGAGCCATCAAGCTGTATGGCTCACCGATCTACGTGCGTCACGAAATCGTCCATAACGCCTATGTGGTCGAAGACCTGCGCAAGAAGGGTGCGATCTTCATCGAGAACCTGGAGGAAGTGCCGGCTGGCAACACGGTGATCTTCAGCGCGCATGGCGTGTCGAAGGCCGTGCGTTCGGAGGCGGAGTCACGCGGGCTGCGGGTATACGACGCGACCTGTCCGCTCGTGACCAAGGTGCATATCGAAGTCGCCAAAATGCGCCAGGACGGTTTCGACATCGTGATGATCGGCCACAAGGGCCACCCGGAAGTGGAAGGCACGATGGGTCAAGCGGCCGAGGGCATGCATCTGGTCGAGGACATCGAAGACGTGCAGGCGCTGCAGCTCGCCGATCCAGAGCGGATCGCGTTCGTCACCCAAACCACGCTGTCGGTCGACGACGCCGCCGAAATCATCGGCGCGCTGAAGGCCAAGTATCCGTCCATCCGTGAGCCGAAGAAGCAGGACATCTGCTACGCCACGCAGAATCGCCAGGACGCCGTGAAGTTCATGGCGCCGAAGTGCGACGTCGTGATCGTCGTCGGCAGTCCGAATAGCTCGAATTCGAACCGCTTGCGCGAGCTCGCCGAGAAGCTGGGCGTACCGGCCTACATGGTCGATTCGCCCGATCAGATCGATCCGGTCTGGGTGGAGGGCAAGCGCCGCATCGGTGTGACCGCCGGTGCGTCGGCGCCCGAGGTGCTCGCCCAGGCAGTGATCGCGCGTCTGCGTGAACTGGGTGTGCGCAACGTGCGCGCGCTCGAAGGCATCGAGGAAAACATCGCGTTTCCGCTGCCGCGCGGGCTCGGTCTGCCAGCCTGACAATCCGTTAGCATCGCTGAAAGGAAAGCGCGCCCTCGGGCGCGCTTTTTTATGGCGCGAGTCCATGCGGTCACTGAGAAAATTAGGTGCCGGATCGAACGAATTCCCACGTTTCAGTGCTCTCGCGCACAAACTATTTTGAATTGTGATCGGGTGTTTTATTGATTTTCGAGCGATGCGCCCCCGTTTTAAGCTAGGCAAAGCGCTTAAGACGAATTAATCATGCACTGAATTGGTGCTCTTGCCGCGCGTGGGATAAAAGGACATATCCGACGCAAGCCCCGGCCTAGCCGGCATTCACGCCGAGGGACCGCAACACTTGATGCCATCGGGCTCGGCGACGGTGCAACTGATGCACGCAAACGGATCGCAACCGGGTTGCTCTTTTTCGCGGATTTTGCTTTCAATATCAGGTTGCAATGCAGGAAAACCCCACCGGTTCAACAATATTGCCACCCGCATAATTGGAGTTACAATGCGCGCGTTCTCAAGGCCTTGAGGTCCTGGACAGTGGATTTTGCAAGGCGCAGGAGACCTTACTTGATGCGAGTCAAATTTGCTTACGCCGTGTCCATCGCGGCCGCGGTTGCGATGCTGACCGCGTGCGGCAGGAAACAGGACGGCGAAGCGGGAGCGGGCGCATCGGCGGCTTCGTCCGCTACGCTCGCCGCCGGGAGCGAAGCGACTATCGTAAAGATTGGTCACGCGGCCCCGTTGACGGGCGGCATCGCGCACCTGGGCAAGGACAACGAAAATGGGGCGCGCCTCGCGGTCGAGGAAATCAATGCGCAGGGTCTGACGATCGACGGTCGCAAGATCCAGCTGCAACTCGACGCGCAGGACGATGCGGCGGACCCGAAAGCGGGCACCGCCGTCGCGCAGAAGCTGGTGGACGATCACGTGGTCGCGGTGATCGGGCACCTGAACTCCGGGGTCTCGATTCCGGCTTCGAAGATCTATAGCGACGCGAGCATCGTGCAAATCTCGCCGTCGTCGACAAATCCGGCCTACACGCAGCAGGGGTTCAAGACGACTTATCGAGTGGTCGCGACCGACGCGCAGCAGGGTCCGGCGCTCGCCAATTACGCGACGAAGGCGCTGGGCGCCAAACGCATCGCGATCGTGGACGATGCGACCGCCTACGGCAAAGGTCTCGCGGACGAATTCGCGAAGACCGCCGAGGCGAGCGGCGCGAAGATCGTCGCGCGGGAGGCGACGAACGACAAGGCCACGGATTTCCGGGCCATTCTCACGAAGATCAAGAGTGTTCAGCCGGACGCGATTATGTTCGGCGGCATGGACGCGACGGGCGGGCCGTTTACGAAGCAGGCGGCGGCGCTCGGTATCAGGGCAAAAATCCTTGGCGGCGACGGTGTGTGTACCGACAAGGTAGGTGAGCTGGCGGGTACCGCCGTGCAAAACCTGGTCTGTTCGGAAGCAGGACTCGCGCTTTCGAAAATGACCAATGGAGCGGACTTCGAAAAGAAGTACGAGGACCGCTTCCACACGCCGGTGCAGATTTACGCGCCGTTCACGTATGACGCTGTGTACGTGATCGTCGATGCAATGAAGCGCGCTAATTCGATCGAGGCGCCCAAGGTGCTGGCTGCGATGCCTTCGACCGATTACAACGGGGTAATCGGCCACATCGCGTTCGACGACAAGGGTGATTTGAAAGAGGGCGCCATTACACTTTACGACTTCAAGGACGGCAAGAAAGCAGTGCTCGACGTCGTAAAGATGTGATGACGGGAAGTTCGGCCTGACGGCACCGACACCATCCAACGGTGCCGTTTTTGCATCCGCCCAAGGGGAGCTCGCGACCGCATCACGGTCGTCAAGGCAAGCCGGCAGCGGATAACCCTTACCGGTCTTTTACATCAGTACCCGCAGTGCCGTTGAGATTCGTAGTGCATCACCGCCCACCGGCAGATGAAAAACGCGAATCCAGTCGCACGGGCTAAGGAGCAATAAATGGATATCTTCATCCAGCAGATCCTGAATGGACTGGTGCTTGGCAGTGTCTACGCCATCATCGCACTGGGCTACACGATGGTTTACGGCATTCTGGGCATCATCAACTTCGCTCACGGCGATGTGTTGATGGTGGGCGCGATGGTTGCGCTCTCCGCCATAGGTGTGCTGCAGAACCACTTCCCCGGCCTCGGCAACGTGCTGACGCTGGTCATCGCGCTGCTCATCGCGGCGGCGGTCTGCGCGGTGGTCGGCTACACGATCGAACGCGTGGCCTACCGGCCGTTGCGCCGCGCACCGCGTCTCGCGCCGCTGATCACCGCGATCGGTGTGTCGATTCTGCTGCAGACGCTCGCGATGATGATCTGGTCGCGCAATCCGCTGCCGTTCCCGCAGCTGTTGCCCACTGACCCGATCAACGTGATCAAGGCCACCGACACGACGCCCGGCGCCGTGATCTCGATGACCGAAATCGTGATCATCGTGGTGGCGTTCATCGTGATGGGCGGCCTGCTGCTGCTCGTGCATAAGACCAGGCTCGGCCGCGCGATGCGCGCGATCGCCGAGAATCCGAACGTCGCGAGCCTGATGGGTGTGAGCCCGAACTTCGTGATTTCGGCGACCTTCATGATCGGCTCGGCGCTCGCGGCGCTCGCCGGCGTGATGATCGCGTCCGAATACGGCAACGCGCACTTCTACATGGGCTTCATCCCTGGCCTGAAGGCCTTTACCGCGGCGGTGCTCGGCGGTATCGGCAATCTCGGCGGCGCGATGGTCGGCGGCGTGCTGCTCGGCCTGATCGAGCAGTTGGGCGCCGGCTATATCGGCAACCTCACGGGCGGCGTGTTCGGTAGTAACTACCAGGACGTGTTCGCGTTCATCGTGCTGATCGTCGTGCTCGTGTTCCGTCCGTCGGGTCTGCTCGGCGAACGTGTCGCGGATCGCGCCTGATCCCGGGCCACAAGGAGTCAACAATCATGACCTCAATTCAACCGATCGAGCCGTCCACAACGCTCATCCCCGAAAAGAACCGCACGAAGACGCTGACCATCGGCATCCTTACGGCGATCTTCGTGATCGCCGCGCCGATGATCATCGGCGCGGCGGGCGGCAACTACTGGGTCCGCGTGCTCGACTTCGCGATGCTGTACGTGATGCTCGCGCTGGGCCTGAACGTGGTGGTGGGCTTTGCCGGCCTGCTCGACTTGGGCTACATCGCGTTCTACGCGATCGGTGCCTACACGGCCGCGCTGCTGAGCTCGCCGCACCTGTCGACGCAATTCGAATGGATCGCGGCGCTCGCGCCGCACGGTTTGAACGTGCCGATCTGGATCATCGTGCCGATCGCGATGTCGCTGGCCGCGATGTTCGGGATTCTGCTCGGCGCGCCGACGCTGCGGCTGCGTGGCGACTACCTGGCGATCGTGACCCTCGGCTTCGGGGAAATCGTGCGGATCTTCATGAACAACCTCGACCGTCCGGTGAATATCACCAATGGGCCGAAGGGGATCACCGGGATCGCTCCGGTGCAGATCGGCGGCTTCAGCTTCGCGCAGTCGCACTCGCTGTTCGGCATGCAGTTCCCGGCGGTGTACCTGTACTACTACCTGTTCGTGCTGTGCGCGCTGTTCGTAATCTGGACGTGTACGCGTCTGCAGCATTCGCGTATCGGCCGCGCGTGGGCCGCGATCCGCGAAGATGAAATTGCCGCCAAGGCGATGGGCATCAACACCCGCAACGTGAAGCTGCTCGCGTTCGCGATGGGCGCGTCGTTCGGAGGCTTGTCGGGCGCAATGTTCGGTGCGTTCCAGGGCTTCGTGTCGCCGGAATCGTTCACGTTCTGGGAATCGGTCGTGGTGCTCGCCTGTGTGGTGCTCGGCGGCATGGGCCACATTCCCGGCGTGATTCTCGGCGCGGTGCTGCTCGCTGTGTTCCCCGAGTTCCTGCGTTCCACGATGGGTCCGCTGCAGAACATGATCTTCGGCCATGAAGTCGTCGATACCGAAGTGATCCGTCAGCTGCTGTACGGTCTGGCGATGGTCGTGATCATGCTGTATCGCTCGGAAGGCCTGTGGCCCGCGCCGAAGCACGAAGACAAGATTGCGAAGCTGGCGAAGCGTAGCGGCAAGAAGCCGGTGCGCGCATAAGGTCCGGTGGAGAAAAAGACATGAGCGATAACGTAAGCAACAACGCGGCGATCCGTCTGTCGGTGAAGGGCGTCAACAAGCGCTTCGGCGGTTTGCAGGCGCTTTCCGAGGTCGGCCTGCAGATCCGCGCGGGTGAAATCTACGGTCTGATCGGCCCGAACGGCGCCGGCAAGACGACCTTCTTCAACGTGATCACGGGTCTGTACACGCCGGATTCGGGCGAGTTCAAGCTCGACGGCGAGAACTACACGCCGACCGCGGTCTATCAGGTCGCGAAGGCGGGCATTGCGCGCACGTTCCAGAACATTCGCCTGTTCGGCGGCATGACCGCGCTCGAAAACGTGATGGTCGGCCGTCATGTGCGCACCAAACACGGTCTGCTCGGCGCGGTATTCCAGACCCCGGCCGAACGCCAGGAAGAGCGCGAGATCAAGGAGCGCGCGCTCGAACTGCTCGACTACGTCGGCATCACGCAGTACGCGGACTACACGTCGCGCAACCTGTCGTATGGCCACCAGCGTCGTCTGGAGATCGCGCGTGCGCTGGCGACCGATCCGAAGCTACTCGCGCTCGACGAACCGGCGGCCGGCATGAACGCCACCGAAAAGGTCGAGCTGACCAAGCTGCTCGACAAGATCCGCGCGGACGGCAAGACGATTCTGCTGATCGAACACGACGTGAAGCTCGTGATGGGCCTGTGCAACCAGATGACGGTGCTCGACTATGGCAAGGTGATCGCACAGGGTCTGCCGCAGGACGTGCAGAAGGATGCGAAGGTGATCGAAGCTTATCTGGGTGCGGGGGTCCACTGATGTCCACGACGCAAGCAATGTTGAAAATCAAGGGCCTGCAGGTCAACTACGGCGGCATCCAGGCGGTCAAGGGCGTCGACCTCGAAGTCGGGCAGGGCGAACTCGTCACGCTGATCGGCGCGAACGGCGCGGGCAAGACCACGACGATGAAGGCGATCACCGGCCTGAAGGCGTACGCGGCCGGCGACATCGAGTACATGGGCCAGTCGATCAAAGGCCTGCCCGCGCACGAGCTGCTCAAGCGCGGTCTCGCGATGGTGCCGGAAGGTCGCGGCATCTTCGCGCGTATGTCGATCGTCGAGAACATGCAGATGGGCGCGTATCTGCGCAACGATGCCGACGGTATCAAGTCGGACGTCGAGCGCATGTTCGGCTTCTTCCCGCGTCTGAAGGAGCGCGCCTCGCAATACGCGGGCACGCTGTCGGGCGGTGAGCAGCAGATGCTCGCGATGGCGCGCGCGATCATCTCGCGTCCGAAACTGCTGCTGCTCGACGAACCGTCGATGGGTCTGTCGCCGATCATGGTCGAGAAGATCTTCGAAGTGGTGCGCTCGATTTCCGCTGAAGGTATGACGGTGCTGCTCGTCGAGCAGAACGCGCGTCTCGCGCTGCAGGCGGCCAATCGCGGCTACGTGATGGACTCCGGTCTGATCACGATGTCGGGCGACGCGAAACAGATGCTCGACGATCCGAAGGTTCGGGCCGCTTACTTGGGTGAATGAGTGGGTGAACGAGTCGGTGAATAAGTAGCTGATGAGTTGGACGTGTGCCGTTTTCTCGCACACCTCCTTCTTGCAACGCGCCTCACGATGCAACATCGTGCGGCGCGTTTTTTCTTGCTGGCCCGTGCGTGAATTATGGGAGTTTCCCGATAACCGCACTGATTTCGTCTTTGGTGAACGCACGCAGTGTTTGCGAGCGGACATTGCCGGCCGAGCCGAGCGCGAAGCCGAAGGCAAGGAAGCTCTGCTCGTCTGCCGCTTCGACGACCGAGACAATGTCGTATTCCCCCAAGGTCCAGTAGATCTGCTTCATCTCGCAGCCAAAAGTTTTCGCCATCTCCGCCGTCTGCCCGGCTCGCTGCGCTGTGTTCTTGATCGCGCGGATCCCCTGATCCGTGAATTGCAGGAGCACCACATAAGTCGCCATGAAGATTCCCCTTAGGATTCAAACGCGTTGGGACTCGGATGCATGAGCCGCCGCGGGGAGCGTCGCGAACCGCCGCGAACGTCTCATCCAGCCCGGCGTCGTCTCTTGCGTAAACGATTCTAGGCAATCCGTCTGCCCGCCATCTGCTATTTGTCCGAATTCGCCGATATGTGCGCCGCACGTGAGAGAACCATGAAAAAGGCCGCATGCGCCAACCAGCGCATGCGGCCTTCTTTAATCAGGTGTACGACGCGAATCAACTCGCCGGGGCTGCGTCCGCGTATTGGCCGAGCCGCTTGCCGAGGCTGATCACCGCATCGGCGCGATAGCCGAGCGCATCGTAGAACGCGCGCACTTCAGCCGACGCCGACGACAATACCTGCAAGTTCAGCTTCGGACAACCAAGCTTCGTCAGCTCGCTCTCGACGTGCGCGACGAGCCGCGTGCCGATGCCATGACGTCGCAGCGATGCGTCGACCGCAAGCGAATACAGCCAGCCGCGGTGTCCGTCATAGCCGCCCATCACGGTGCCGACGATGCGGCCATCGAGCACCGCGACGAGGAACAGCTCCGGTTGCGTCGCGAGCTTGTTCGCGATCGACAGACGCGGATTGCGCTGCGGTCGCGTCACGTCGCGATATTCGGGAAACACCTGCTGCCATAGCGCGATCACCGCTTCGGTATCGCTCGCGTCGAAGCGGCGGATCGACAGCGTCGTGTTCGTCGTCATCGGTGCGCTCCGTGGCTGATTACAGCGAGTCGAGAACCGAGCGCAGCATCGCCAGCATCTGGTCGATCTCTTCGGTCGTCACGTTCAGCGCCGGCATGAAGCGCAGCAGGTTCGGACGTGCGGCGTTCAGCAGCACGCCGTCGGGCTGCATTTCGCGCGCCTTCTCGACAATCTGGTTGCCGATGTCCTTGCCGAGCAGCAGCGCGCGCAGCAGACCCTCGCCGCGCTCGCCCTGGAAGCCGCGTTCCTCGGACAGCTCGAGCAGCTTCGTGCGCAGATATTCGCCGCGCGAGCGCACGCCTTCGAGGAAGCCCGGCGCCGTCAGCTGCGAGATCACCGAGTAGCCGACCGCCGTCATCAGCGGATTGCCGTTGTAGGTGCCACCCTGGTCGCCCGCTTCGAACACGGCGATTTCCGCCTTCGACAGCAGCGCCGCGAGCGGCACGCCGCCGCCGATGCCCTTGCCGAGCGTCATGATGTCCGGCTCGATGCCCGACAGCTGATACGCGAACAGCGTGCCGGCGCGACCGCAGCCGCTTTGCACTTCATCGACGATCAGCAGAATGTTGTGCTTTTTCGTCAGCTCGCGCAGTTGCTGCATGAATTCGCGGGTTGCGGGAATTACGCCGCCTTCGCCCTGGATCGGCTCCAGCATCACCGCGACGGTTTTCGCGTTGATCAGCTTTTCCACCGACGCGATGTCGTTCAGGTCCGCCTTCGGGAAGCCCGGCACCTGCGGTGCGTAGATCGTGTCCCAGCCCGGCTTGCCGCTGGCCGACATCGTCGCGAGCGTGCGGCCGTGGAAGCTGTGGTCGAATGTGATGATCTCGAACGCGCCGTCCTTGAACTTCCGGCCCCACTTGCGCGCGAGCTTGATCGCGCCTTCGTTCGCCTCGGCGCCGCTGTTCGCGAAGAACACCTTGTCGAAGCAGCTGTGCTGCGTGAGCAGACCCGCGAGCTTCGCCATCGGCTCGTTGTAGAACGCCGGCGACGGGTTGATCAGCAGCTTGGCCTGGCTGTTCAGCGCTTCGATCATGCCGTCGTTGCAGTGGCCGAGGCTGTTGACTGCCCAGCCCTGAATGAAATCCAGGTAGCGCTTGCCGTTGTTGTCGTAAATCCACGAGCCTTTGCCGTGCGTGAAAACGATTTCGGGCCGGTTCGTGATGTACATCAGCGAATCGATTGGATACTCATTGAAATTCATGTCGGCAGGCTCCAGGCAAAGGGTAAGAGCAGGGTGAAGAAACGGTGACGGTTTGGCCAATAAAAACGGCGGCCGGAAAAACAGAAAAGCCACG
The DNA here is from genome assembly GCF_040948685.1 of Paraburkholderia sp. BR14374. Classification (NCBI taxonomy): domain Bacteria; kingdom Pseudomonadati; phylum Pseudomonadota; class Betaproteobacteria; order Burkholderiales; family Burkholderiaceae; genus Paraburkholderia; species Paraburkholderia sp. BR14374. The sequence goes on from NZ_JBFPKF010000005.1 coordinate 360,858, forward strand.
GCATGCCGTGGCTTTCATGATTCGAACAGCTTGCGCCCAGGTTGGTGTGTGGCGCGAGTCCGTGACGAAGCCAGCGGCGTCCCTAGGGGAGCGGCGAGCGGCGACGTCGGAGTTCGGACTGGAGGCGGTTCATGCGCGAAAGAATACGATAAGAAAAGCACCGGTGTAAACCATGAATTTGCACTGGTGCTGCATCGGGGCGAAATTGCCGGCGTGCAATCAGACCGCGTTCGCGAGATCGGCCGCGCTCGTGAACGAGTCCGCGTAGAACTCGTCTTCCGGCAGCTGGTGATGCTGCGTGAAGTCGCGCAGCGCCGATTCGACCATCACCGGCGCGCCGCATGCGTACACCTGGTAGGCCGACAGATCGGGCAGATCCTCGATCACCGCGCGATGCACGAAGCCCGTGCGGCCCGTCCATGCGTCGCCCGCATCGGGCTCGGAGAGCACCGGCACGAACTTGAAGTTCGGAATCTCGCGCGCCCATTGTTCGGCGAGTTCGAGCAGATAGAGGTCTTTCTTGCGGCGCGCGCCCCAGTAGAGCGTCATGGGGCGCGTGATGTTCTTGAACACCGCATGCTCGACGATCGCCTTCAGAGGCGCGAAGCCGGTGCCCGATGCGAGCAGCACGATCGGCTTGTCCGAATCTTCGCGTAGGAAGAACGTGCCGAGCGGCGCTTCGAAGCGCAGGATGTCGCGCTCCTTCATCGTGCTGAACACGTGATCGGTGAACGCACCGCCGGGCATATGGCGGATGTGCAGCTCGATCGGGCCTTCGACGTGCGGCGCATTCGCCATCGAATAGCTGCGGCGCTTGCCGTCCTTCAGGATGAATTCGAGGTACTGGCCGGCCAGATATTGCAGGCGCTCGTTCGCGGGCAGTTGCAGCTTCACGACGATCACGTCGTCGGCCTTGCGCTCGATCGCGTTCACGCGACACGGCAGCTTCTTGACCTGCACGTCGCCGACGCCGGCCACTTCGCGGATGTCGACTTCGAGATCTGAGCACGCGGTCGCGCAGCACAGGAGCGCCATGCCGCGGGTCTTTTCGTCGTTCGACAGCGCCGACGACGAGTGCGCGCGCTGTTCGACCTCGCCGCTTACGACCGTGCCCTTGCACGAACCGCACGCGCCGTTCTTGCAGCCGTACGGCAGGCCGATGCCTTGCCGCAGGGCTGCGGAGAGCACCGGTTCGTCCTGTTCTACCTGAAACTGCCGGCCGGTTTGCCGGAGCGTGACGTTAAATGCCATAAAGTGTTCGGAATCGAAAAAACGGAATCGAAATCGGACCCGCCGGATCAACCGCGCGGTACCTGTTGCGTGTGACCGCTACAATGCGCCCACCATGAAAGCGACACGAAATTTCCGCCGGCCGCGCGTGCTGATCGTAGGATGCGGCGACGTCGGCATGCGCTGCGTGCCTCTGTTGCGGCCGCGCGCGCATGTCTTCGCATTGACCAGCCACGCCGCGCGCTGCGACGAGTTGCGTGCCGCGGGCCTGACGCCGCTCGTCGGCGATCTCGACGTGCGCCGCAGCCTCAAACGGCTCGCGCGCCTCGCGCCGACGGTGCTGCATCTCGCGCCACCGCAGAAGTCCGGCGACGACGACCGGCGCACTCGCGCGCTGCTTGCGACGCTAGGTGCAGCGGGCCGCATGAACGCTAGCGCGGCGAGGCCGTCGGTCGCGCCGATCGCGCGGCTGCGCCGCGCGCGCGCTTCAAGTCTGGACGCTGAAACACCCGCTATTGTACCCGACGGGGTGTGCCAGGCCGGCGCTTCGCGGGCACCGGTGCGGGTCGTTTACGCAAGCACGACGGGCGTCTACGGAGATTGTGGCGGCGCGTGGATCGACGAAACACGCGCGATGCGGCCCGCGAATGCGCGCGCCAAACGTCGCGTGTCGGCCGAGCGGCAGTTGCGGCGCGCGACCGCGCGCGGCAGCGTCGCCGCGAGCATTGCGCGGATTCCGGGCATCTATGCGGCCAACCGCCTGCCGCTCGCGCGGCTCGAAAAAGGCACGCCGGCGCTCGTCGATGCCGACGACGTCTACACGAATCACATCCACGCCGACGACCTCGCCGCCATTCTCGTGCGTCTCGCCACGCATGGCCGCCCCGCGCGTGCGCTGCACGCGTCCGACGATTCGTCGCTGAAGATGGGCGAGTATTTCGACGCGGTCGCCGATGCGTTCGGGCTCGCGCGAGCGCCGCGCATCACGCGCGAGCAGGCGGAGCGGCAGATCGATCCGATGCTGCTGTCGTTCATGCGCGAGTCGCGCCGCCTTGTGAACCGGCGTCTGAAGGAGGAATTACGGGTACGTCTGCGCTATCCGAGCGTCGACGACTTCTTGCGCGAAGCGAAGGGGAAGGGCGGCTAGATAAACAACAGAAACAAAATGCCGCCTCGCGAGGCCACTTGGCCCCGCAGAAATAGCACCTGCGCCGCACCGCATCAATGCACCGCGCAAAACGAGCCGCGGTCCAACCGGCATCAGGTCAGCGTCGGCAGCACTTCCAGCAACAGGAAGCACAGCATGCCGCCGATCAACGCGCCGATCAGGTTCGGATGGTACTGGTGCCGCCGCCGCATGATGACCAGCAATCCGCCGACCAGCAGCAGCGCGAAGCAGATAAACGCGATCATCGCGCGCGAAAACGCCATCGTGCCGTCGATATGCATGGCGCCCCTCCTTGAAACCTTTGTAGTCGTTTGTTTAGACGAGTATAGGGCGACATGTAAGCAACGGCATGCTGCAATGCAGCGGCCTATGTGCGGTGCACCGCAATGCGCGCGGGCTTTCTTCGGCGCATCAAGGGCTTAGGTGGCGCTCACCGCGCGCTAGTCGTTTACCCGGCCCGCAGCGCGGCGAGGCCCGCTTCGTCGAGCCATTGCCATGCGCCTGGCGCGAGCGTCGCGGGCAGCGCGAGGCCGCCGATCCGCTCGCGATGCAGCGCCTCGCAGCGGTTGCCCGAGGCCGCGATCATCCGCTTGACCTGGTGGTATTTGCCTTCGAGCACGGTGAGCGCGAGCGTGTGAGTGTCGCGCGCCTGCGCGTCGAGCGCGGCGCTCGGTTTGGTCTCGCCGTGCAGCAGTACGCCGTCGCGCAGCGCGGCGAGCTGCGCGTCGTCAAGCGGATGGCGCGTGGTCGCGACGTAGAGCTTTGGCACCTTGCGTTTCGGCGACGTGAACTGATGCACGAACTTGCCGTCGTCGGAGAGCAGCAGGAGGCCCGTGGTGTCCTGGTCGAGACGGCCGACGCACTGCACGCCGCGCTCCGCGAACTGCGGCGGCAGCAGGCTGAACACGCTCAGATGATGCTGCGGATCGCGCGAGCATTCGTAGCCGACCGGCTTGTTCAGCAGCAGATACGCGTGCTCGCGATACGGCCACTCGACGCCGTCGACGCTAAAGCGCAACGCGCCGCTATCAACGGCGAAATCGGCGTCGGCATCGGTGCAGATGGCGCCGTCGATGCCGACGCGGCCGTCGCCGATCAGCGCGCGGCACTGGCGGCGCGAACCGAAACCTTGAGTAAAGAGGATGCTTTCGAGATTCATGGCGAGCGAAGAATAACACCGCAAGAACCGGAGCGCCCCGCAGGCCCCAAGCGCCGACGATGAATGCCTCACGTCACATCTCGGGAGTGCATCGATGTCCGCCACCACGTCTTCGTCGTCTTCGCCGTCCAACGCGCAACGGCTGCCCCGCGCCTTCCAGCGCCTCGCCTGGTCGAACCTGTGCGCGCAATCGGCCGAACAGATCAGCCTCGCCGCCGCGCCGCTCGTCGCGGTGTTCGCGCTAGGCGCGAACGCGCGCGATACCGGTCTGCTGCAAACCGCGCAGACGCTGCCCTTCCTGTTGCTGTCGATGCCGCTCGGCGTCTGGGCCGACCGCCGCTCGCGCCGCGTGCTGATGACGCTCGCCGAGAGCGTGCGGGTCTGCGCGATGCTGTGCGTGCTGCTGCTGGTGCTCACGCATGCGCTGAACCTGCCGCTGCTCGCCGCGCTCGGCTTCGTCGCGGCGACGGGCACGGTTGCCTACAACGTCGCGGCGCCTTCGCTGGTGCCGTCGATCGTGCCGCGCGAAGCCTATGCGAGCGCGAACGGCCGGCTCGAACTCGCGCGCAGCGTCGCGTATTCGGCGGGGCCGGCGCTGGGCGGCGTGCTGGTCGGCTGGATCGGCGCGGGCTGGGCGTATGGCGCCGCGGCGGGATTGTCGGCGCTCGCGGTCGCGTTGCTGGCGGGATTGTGCGAGCCGCCGCGCGCGGCTGCGCCGCGGCGGCACTTCATGCTGGAGTTGCGCGACGGCACCCGCTTCGTGCTGCGAGATCCGCTGCTGCTGCCGATCCTGCTGACCGCCGTGTTCTTCAACCTCGGCTTCTTCATCCTGCAGGCGGTCTATGTGCCGTACGCGGTGCATCGGCTCGGGCTCGACGCGTCGGCGGTCGGCGTGACGCTCGGCGCGTACGGCGTCGGCATGGTGTGCGGTGCGCTCGCGGCGCCCGCAGTCGCGCGGCGTGTGGCGTTCGGCCGTCTGCTGATCATCGGGCCGTCGTGCGGGCTGCTCGCGTCGCTCGCGATGGTCGCGACGCTCGTCGCGCCATCCTTTTGGCTCGCTCTCGCGAGTTTCTTCCTGCTCGGCGTGGGACCGATTCTGTGGGTCGTCGCCTCGACCACGCTGCGACAGGCGATCACGCCCGAACGAATGATCGGCCGCGTGTCCGCGCTGATCAGCACGGCGACCTTTGGCGCGCGGCCGGTGGGCGCGCTGCTGGGCGCTGCGCTCAGCGCGCGCTGGAGCATCGACGTGTGTCTGGTTGCGGCGGCGTTTGCGTTTCTCGTGCAGGCGTTGATCATCGTGATGTCGCCGGTGGCGCGGCTGACCGACATTCCCGAGCAGAGCGCGGCGGCGTGCTGAGCGCGGCGCCAAGCGCGCGCTGAAGCCTTCCAGGCGCCCCGATGAAAATTCATTTTCATCGGGGCGCAGCATATCGGGGATGCTGGATGCCCTTGTCCGAAGGGGTTTCGTCGGTGAAAACCCTCAAAGTATGAAAATGAATTTTTTTCGGCGCGAGTTTCATGTAAATATGTTTTCATCGAATCTACCTAGCCCAACCGCGCCTGTCCGCACGCATGATCCATCACTCGTCCGCTGTGTCGAACCCTGCCGAGCAGGCGATTGCCGCGCGCATCAGCGCCGCGATGCCGACGCTCACGCCGATCCACCAGCGCATGGGCGAGTACGTGCTCGCCAATCTGTTCCGCGCGGCGACGATGCGTATCGACGAACTCGCGAGCGTGGTCGGCGCATCGGTGGCGAGCGCGAATCGTTTTGCGCGCGCGCTCGGCTTCGACGGTTATCCGCAGTTTCGCGAGGCGCTCGTGCGCGGCTTCGAGGCGACGCTCGCGCCGGTCGAGCGGTTGCGCAGCGCGCAGGAAACGCTCGCGGCCGGTGACGACCTGATCGACGCGTCGCTCGAGCAGGCCGCCGACAATCTGCACGCAACGCGTACCTCGATCGATCGCGCGACCGCCGATGCCGCCGTCGATGCGATCATCGCCGCGCGCCGCGTATTCGTGATCGGCTTCGGCGCCAGCGCGTTTCTCGCGGGCCTGATGGAGCACGGCCTGCTGCCGTATCACGACAACGTGCATTCGCTTGCGCTGAGCGGCGGGCCGTCGCATGCGGCGCGGCACCTCGTGCGTTCCGGTGCGGGCGATCTCGTGATCGGCATCGCCTTTCCGCGCTATGTCGAAGACACGATCGAGCTTGCGCGCCGCGCGTCCGAACGCGGTGCGCGCGTGCTTGCGCTCACCGACGGTCCGCGCTCGCCGCTCGTGCGGTTCGCGGACCTGGCGCTGTATGTCCGCACCGACCGGCGTCTCGCGTCGAATGCCGATTCAGCCGTGCTCGCGGTCATCGAGGCGTTGTGCGACGCGGTCGCGTATCGCGCGCAACGCTCGGTCAAGGCGGCCGCCGAGGTCAGCGAGTTCGTACTGCCGTGGCTGCTCGATCCGCAGTCCGGCGCAGCCGGCGCCGCGCAGGAACCGGCGCGCGCCGCGAGTAAAGCCGCGCGCGCAAAGCCCAACGACAGCCAGGCCAAGGGCATCGAAGCAACGGATACCGAAGCAAAAGCCATCCCGGCAGTCCGCACTCTCCGAACCAACCGCACTCCACGATCCAAACGATGAACTCCAACGCAGTCATTGCCATTCACGGCGGGGCAGGGACGATCCTGCGCACGTCGATGTCGGCCAGCGCCGAAGCCGAATATCACGCGGCGCTCAACGCGGTACTGAGCGCCGGCCAGCGCGTGCTCGCCGACGGCGGCAGCGCGCTCGACGCGGTCAGTGAAGCGGTGCGGCTGCTTGAAGACTGCGCGCTCTTCAACGCGGGTCACGGCGCGGTCTACACGGCGGCCGGCACGCACGAGCTCGACGCCGCGATCATGGACGGCCGCACGCTCGACGCGGGCGCGATCTGCTGCGTGAAGCGCGTGCGCAATCCGGTTCTCGCCGCGCGCCGCGTGCTCGAGCGCAGCGACCACGTGCTGTTCACCGGCGAAGGCGCGGAAGCGTTCGCGGCCGCGCAGGGGCTCGAGTTCGTCGATAACAGCTACTTCGGTACCGACGCGCGCTATCGCCAATGGCAGCTCGCGCGCGAGCAGCAGCGTCCGATGCTCGATCACGACGCCGCGACGCTCGCGTCCGCGGCTTCAGGCAACGGCGACCCTATGCGGCACGAGCCGATCGATCCGAACCGCAAGTTCGGCACCGTCGGCGCGGTCGCGCTCGACCGTCACGGGCATCTCGCCGCCGCGACCTCGACGGGCGGCGTGACCAACAAGCAGGTGGGCCGTGTCGGCGACACGCCGCTGATCGGCGCCGGCTGCTACGCCGACGACGCGACCTGCGCGGTATCGACCACCGGCTCCGGCGAAATGTTCATGCGCATGGTCGCCGCCTACGACGTCGCCGCGCAGATGGCCTATCGCCAGGTGTCGCTCGAACAAGCCGCGCACGACGTCGTGATGAACCGCTTGCCGAAGATCGACGGACGCGGCGGACTCGTCGCCGTCGACGTGCACGGCAACGTCACGCTGCCGTTCAATACCGAAGGCATGTACCGCGGTTTCGCGCGGTTGGGCGAAGCGCCGGTGACGGCGATCTATCGCTAGGCGTCTGTCGAATTCAAAGCAAAGGAATCACCGTGCCGACTTCCTCGCACACCGCCAGTCCGCTCATCGAAACCCTGCCGCCGCAGCGCGTGCTCGCGGTCGAGGATCTGACGGTCGGGTTCCGCCGCGGCGACTCGACCTTCAACGCGGTCCGCAATCTGTCCTTTACGGTCGAGCGCGGCGAGACGCTCGCGATCGTCGGCGAATCGGGTTCCGGCAAGTCGGTCACGTCGCTGGCGCTGATGCGGCTGATCGAGCACGGCGGCGGGCGGCTTGCCGGCGGCAGCATCGCGTTCCGGCGGCGCGACGGCAGCGTGCTCGATCTCGCGAAGACGTCTTCCGGCACGATGCGCACGGTGCGCGGCGCCGACATCGCGATGATCTTCCAGGAGCCGATGACCTCGCTCAATCCGGTCTTCACGGTCGGCGACCAGATCAGCGAGGCGATCGCGCTGCACCAGGGCAAGAGCCGCGAGGCCGCGCGCGCCGAAACCTTGCGTCTGCTCGAACTCGTGCGGATTCCGGAGGCGAGGCGCGTCGCCGCGCGCTACCCGCATCAGCTGTCGGGCGGCATGCGCCAGCGCGTGATGATCGCCATGGCATTGTCGTGCAAGCCCGCGCTCTTGATCGCCGACGAGCCGACCACCGCGCTCGACGTGACGATCCAGGCGCAGATCCTGCAACTGATCCGCGGCTTGCAGGATGAGATGAACATGGGCGTGATCTTCATCACGCACGACATGGGCGTGGTCGCCGAAGTGGCCGACCGGGTCCTCGTGATGTATCGCGGCGAGAAGGTGGAGGAAGGCGCATCGGACGCGCTGTTCGCCGCGCCGTCGCATCCGTACACGAAGGCGCTGCTCGCGGCCGTGCCCCGGCTCGGCTCGATGCACGGCACCGATCGGCCCGCGCGCTTCCCGATCCTGACCGTCGAGCAGGCCGGCGCGAACGGCGCCGATGCCGCGGTGCAGCCAGCCGCCGCCGTCGCCGAAGAAGCGCAGCCGCCGGTGCGCGACGACACGCCGCCGATTCTGCGCGTGCGCGATCTGGTCACGCGCTTTCCGGTTCGCAGCGGCCTGTTCGGCCGCATGACGGGCCGCGTGCATGCGGTCGAAAAAGTCAGCTTCGATTTGCGGCCCGGCGAGACGCTCGCACTGGTCGGCGAGTCGGGCTGCGGCAAGTCGACCACGGGCCGCTCGCTGCTGCGGCTCGTCGAAAGTCAGAGCGGCTCGATCGAATTCGCTGGCAAGGAAATCAGCTCGCTGAGCGGGCCCGCGTTGCAGGCGCTGCGCCGCGATATCCAGTTTATTTTCCAAGACCCGTTCGCGTCGTTGAATCCGCGCTTGACCGTCGGCTTCTCGATCATGGAGCCGCTGCTCGTGCACGGCGTCGCGCAGGGTGCCGAAGCGCAGGCGCGCGTCGCGTGGCTGCTCGAGAAAGTCGGCTTGCCGGCCGAGGCCGCACGTCGCTATCCGCATGAGTTTTCCGGCGGGCAGCGTCAGCGTATCGCGATTGCGCGCGCGCTCGCGTTGAATCCGAAAGTCGTGATCGCCGACGAATCGGTGTCCGCGCTCGACGTCTCGGTGCAGGCGCAGATCGTCAATCTGATGCTCGATCTGCAGCGCGAACTCGGCGTCGCATATCTGTTCATTTCGCACGACATGGCCGTGGTCGAGCGCGTCAGTCATCGCGTCGCGGTGATGTATCTCGGCCAGATCGTCGAGATCGGTCCGCGTCGCGCGGTGTTCGAGGCGCCGCAGCATCCGTACACGAAAAAGCTGATGAGCGCGGTGCCGGTCGCCGATCCCGCGCGCCGTCACGCGAAACGCCTGCTTGCCGCCGACGATATTCCGAGCCCGATCCGCGCGCTGCACGACGAGCCGGTGGTCGCGCCGCTCGTCGCGGTGGGACCGGATCACTTCGTCGCTCAGCATCGCATCGGCGGCGCGTATTGAGCGAAGCGCCGCATCGCGTCGAAGCGGAAAGACCTGAAGCAAAACTGCAGCACCAGCAACCGCGGCACAAACCAACTGAAGCACGAGCCAACCATAAAGACCCTGTCACACCGTTAACTCGCAGCCTGGAGCAATCTCATGAACCTGCTGTTCCCGTCCTCTCCGTTTCGTTTGCGCGCGCTCGTCAGCGGCGGCGCGGTGGTGTTCGCGATGCTCGCGGGCAATCTGGCGCACGCCGAAACCACGGCCGTAATGGCCGTCGCGTCGACCTTCACGACGCTCGATCCGTACGACGCGAACGACACGCTGTCGCAGGCGGTCGCGAAATCGTTCTACCAGGGGCTGTTCGGCTTCGATAAGGACATGAAGCTCGTCAACGTGCTGGCCGACAGCTATGAGGCAAGCCCCGACGCGAGTGTCTATACGATCAAGCTGCGCCATGGCGTGAAGTTCCAGGACGGCACCGACTTCAATGCGGCCGCCGTGAAAGCGAACTTCGATCGCGTGACCGATCCGGCCAACAAACTGAAGCGCTACAACATGTTCAGCCGCATCGAGAAGACGGAAGTGGTCGATCCGTACACGGTGCGCGTCACGCTGAAGGCGCCGTTCTCGGCGTTCATCAACGTGCTCGCGCATCCGTCGGCGGTGATGATCTCGCCGGATGCACTCAAGAAGTACGGCAAGGACGTCGCGTTTCATCCGGTCGGCACGGGTCCGTTCGAACTCGTGAAGTGGGACCCGGCCGGCGACCTGACCGTGAAAAAGTTCGGCGGCTACTGGAAGAAGGGCTATCCGAAGATCGACGCGATCGACTGGAAGCCGGTCGTCGACAACAACACGCGCGCCGCGCTGATGCGCACCGGCGAAGCGGACTTCGCGTTCCAGGTGCCGTTCGAGCAGGCCGCGCAACTGCAGTCGAGCCCGAAGGTCGACCTGATCGCGGCGCCGTCGATCATCGAGCGCTACATCAGCATGAACATGAACCAGAAGCCGTTCGATAACCCGAAGGTGCGCCAAGCGCTGAACTACGCGGTCAACAAGGAAGCGCTGACGAAGGTCGCGTTCGCCGGTTACGCGACGCCGGCCGACGGCGTGGTGCCGGAAGGCGTCGACTATGCGGTCAAGCTCGGGCCGTGGCCGTACGATCCGGCGAAGGCGCGCGCACTGCTGAAGGAAGCGGGCTATCCGAACGGCTTCGAAACGACGCTGTGGTCCGCGTATAACTACTCGACCGCGCAGAAGGTGATCCAGTTCGTGCAGCAGCAACTCGCGCAGGTCGGCATCAAGGCGAGCGTCGAGGCGCTCGAAGCGGGTCAGCGCGTCGCCAAGGTCGAAAGCGCGCAGGATCCGGCGACCGCGCCGGTGCGCATGTACTACGCGGGCTGGTCGTCGTCGACCGGAGAGGCGGACTGGGCGATCAGCCCGCTGCTCGCGGGCTACTCGATGCCGCCGAAGATGGTCAACACGTCGTACTACAAGAGCGACGCGGTGGACAACGATCTGAAGCAGGCGCTCGAAACCACCGACCGCACGCAGAAGGCCGCGCTGTACGCCGACGCGCAGAAGCGCATCTGGGCCGACGCGCCGTGGATCTTCCTCGTCAAGGAGAAGGTCGTGTATGCGCGCAGCAAGCGTCTGTCGGGCGCTTACGTCGCGCCGGACGGCTCGTTCAACTTCGACGAGATCGCGATCAAGTGATGAGCTGACGAGGCGGCACACGTTTCGTCGTGGCCCGCCTCGTTTGCCGCTCATTCGCCGCTCATTTGCCGGACTGGTTTCATGCTGAACTTCCTCGTCAAACGTCTGCTAGGCCTGCTGCCGACGCTCTTCATCGTCGCCGTGCTGGTGTTCCTGTTCGTGCATCTGCTGCCGGGCGATCCGGCGCGGCTCGCCGCCGGTCCCGAAGCGGACGAAGCGACCGTCGCGCTGGTGCGCGCCGACCTCGGCCTCGACAAGCCGATGCCGCAGCAGTTCGTCCGCTTCTTCTGGCGGATGGCGCACGGCGACTTCGGTACTTCGACGCGCAGTAAGCGGCCGGTGAGCCAGGAGATCGCGGAACGCTTCTTCCCGACGCTGTGGCTGACGATCGCGAGCATGGTGTGGGCGGTCGTGATCGGCATGGCGATCGGCATCGCCTCGGCGGTGTGGCGCAACCGCTGGCCGGATCGGCTGGGCATGACGCTCGCGGTATCGGGCATTTCGTTTCCGGCGTTCGCGCTCGGCATGCTGCTGATGGAAATTTTCTCGGTGCAACTCGGCTGGCTGCCGATCGTGGGCGACGGTTCGTGGCGCAGCTACGTGCTGCCGTCGCTGACGCTCGGCGCGGCGGTCGCGGCCGTGATGGCGCGCTTCACGCGGGCCTCGTTCGTCGAGGTGCTGCACGAGGACTTCGTGCGCACCGCGCGCGCGAAGGGCGTACCCGAGCGGCTCGTGATCATCAAGCACTGCCTGCGCAACGCGCTGATTCCCGTCGTCACGATGATGGGCCTGCAGTTCGGCTTTCTGCTGGGCGGCTCGATCGTCGTCGAAGTGGTGTTCAATTGGCCGGGCCTCGGGCGCCTGCTGATCGATGCGGTGTCGATGCGCGACTATCCGATCATTCAGGCCGAGGTGCTGTTGTTCTCGCTCGAATTCATCATCATCAACCTGATCGTCGACGTGATGTACGCGGTGATCAACCCGACCATCCGTTTCAAGTGAGGCCCGCATGAGCACCACTGCCACCGGGCCGAACGCGGCCAATCCCGCGCTCGCCGAACGCGCGATCCGCACGCCGTGGAGCGAGTTCTGGCGCAAGTTCCGCAAGCAGCATGTCGCGCTGGCCGCCGGCGTGTTCGTGCTGCTCTTGATCGTGATCGCGATCATCGCGCCGCATATCGTGCCGTACGACCCCGAGAATTTCTTCGACTACGACGCGCTGAACGCGGGGCCGTCGGCCGCGCACTGGTTCGGCGTCGATTCGCTGGGCCGCGATATTTTCAGCCGCATCCTCGTCGGTTCGCGCATTTCGCTCGAAGCGGGCTTTCTGTCCGTTGCGATCGGCGCGGTGATCGGCACGTTCTTCGGTCTGCTTGCCGGGTACTACGAGGGCTGGTGGGATCGCATCACGATGCGCGTGGCCGATGTGCTGTTCGCGTTTCCCGGCATTCTGCTCGCGATCGGCGTGGTCGCGATTCTCGGCAACGGCATGATCAACGTGATCAGCGCGGTGGCGATCTTCAGCATCCCGGCGTTCGCGCGGCTCGTGCGCGGCAATACGCTGATGCTCAAACAGCTCACCTATATCGAAGCGGCGCGCAGCATCGGCGCGTCGGACTGGACCATCATCGTGCGGCATATTCTGCCGGGCACGATTTCATCGGTCGTCGTGTATCTGACGATGCGCATCGGCACGTCGATCATCACGGCGGCGAGCCTGTCGTTCCTCGGCTTGGGCGCGCAGCCGCCGACGCCCGAGTGGGGCGCGATGCTCAACGAAGCGCGCGCCGATATGGTGACCGCGCCGCATATCGCGCTGTTTCCGAGCCTCGCTATTTTTCTGACCGTGCTCGCGTTCAATCTGCTCGGCGACGGTCTGCGCGATGCGCTCGATCCGAAGCTGGATCGGCCATGAGCGCGAGTAACCATCGCGCGGCTGAGCGTGCGCCGCATATGGGCACGTTGCAGGCCGGAGCGCTCGGCACGATCGCCGACGTGGACGGGGTCAGCGTCGGTCATTGCACGCTTGCCGAAGGCGCGTTGCAAACTGGCGTCACCGTGATCCGGCCGCATCGCGGCGATCCGTTCGTCGACAAGGTGCCGGCCGCCGCGTCGGTGATCAATGGCTTCGGCAAGAGCGTCGGGCTCGTGCAGCTTGACGAGCTCGGCACGCTGGAGACGCCGATCGCGCTGACCAACACGTTCGGCGTCGGCACGGTCGCGCAGGCGCAGATCCGCGCGGCGATTCGTGCGAATCCGCGCATCGGCCGCGAATGGTCGACCGTCAATCCGCTCGTGTTCGAATGCAACGACGGCTACTTGAACGATATTCAGGCGCTCGCCGTGACCGAACAGCATTTCAACGAAGCGTTCGATGCCGCGAGTACCGATGTCGCGAGCGGTGCGGTCGGCGCGGGGCGCGGCATGTCGTGCTTCGATCTGAAGGGCGGCATCGGCACTGCGTCGCGGGTGGTCAGTGCGGCGGGCCGTGACTACACCGTCGGTGCGCTCGTGCTGGCCAACTTCGGCCGTCTGCCGATGCTGACGATCGACGGCACGCCGCTCGGCCGCGTGCTGGCCGAACGCGCGGCTGCGGCTGAGGCGGCAAATGCTGCTAATGCTGCTAATGCTGCTAATGCTGCTAATGCTGCTGCAAGCGCAACCTCCGACAAACCCGAGCAAGGCTCGATCATCATGATCGTCGCGACCGATGCACCGCTCGACGCGCGCCAATTGAAACGCCTGTCGTTGCGCGCGGCGGCGGGTCTCGCGCGTACCGGCTCGGTGTACGGCCACGGCAGCGGCGATATCGCGCTGGCGTTTTCGACCGCATACACGGTGCCGCAAGGCGCGGACTTCGTCGCGCTGCCGCCGCTCGTCGCCGATCATTGTATGGACCCGCTGTTTCGCGCGTGCGCCGACAGCGTCGAACAGGCGATCGTCGATGCATTGTGGAGCGCAGAATCCGTCACCGGTCGCGACGGCCATCGGCGGCTGTCGCTGCGCGACAGCGTGTCCGATCTTGCGCAACTGCTGAGGAATCCCGCGCGATGAAAGTCCTGATCTCCACCGACATCGAAGGCATCGCCGGCGTGTTTCATGCCGAGCAGACGCGCGCGGGCAACGGCGAATACGAAGCCGCGCGACGCTGGATGACGCTCGAAGCCAACGCCGCCATCGAAGGCGCCTTCGCGGGCGGCGCGACCGACGTGTGGGTCAACGATTCGCACGGCGGCTTTCGCAACCTGCTGCCCGACCTGCTCGATCCGCGCGCGCAGGTCGTGCTCGGCAAGCCGCGCACGCTCGGCATGATGGCCGGGCTCGAATACGGCGCGGCACTCGTCTTCATGATCGGCTATCACGCGAAGGCGCAAACGCGCGGCATTCTCGCGCACACGATCAACAGCTTCGCGTTCGCGCGCGTCGCGTTCAATGGCGTGGAGCTAGGCGAAGCGGGGCTGTACGGCGCGCTCGCTGAAGAATATGGCGCACGTGTCGCGCTTTTGTCGGGTGACGACGTGTTCGCCGAGGAAACCGCGCCGCGTTTTCCCGGCGCGCGTTTCGTCGTCACGAAGACCGCGACCGGTCAGGCGAGCGGCGTCACGCAGTCGTCCGCGAGCGTGCGCGAGGCGCTGCGGGCTGCCGCGCGCGACGTGGTCCGTCAGCATATCGAAGCGGGCCGCGCGCCTGCCGCGACGCGTGGGGAGCCGCGAGCAGTCGACTGCGAACTGCGCGTGCAAACGAGCGGGCTTGCCGATCTGTTCTGCCAATGGCCGACGCTCACGCGTGTCGATGGCGTGACGTTGCGTTTCAGCGCGGCGTCGGCCGAGCATGCGGTGCGGATGCTGAACTGTCTATCGGCGATGTCGTTCATGTTGCGCTGAGCCGCGGCACGCCGAGCCGCTGACAGCTTATTGCGGTGGCCTACTGCTGCTGCCGGCTCAACTCGCGCGCCGCATGATCGATCGCCTCGGCCACCGCTCCGGCGTGCGACACCGGCGCGAGGTGGCTCGACGCGACCGGCACCACGTTCGCGCCGATGCGCCCGGCGATCATTTTCTGCAAATCGGGCGACACCGCGCGGTCTTTCGTCGTCAGCACGTACCACGATGGTTTGTCTTTCCAGCCGACCTGATCGACCGGTTCGTCGAATGCGCTCGCGGCGATCGGTACCTGCGCGGCGGCGAGCACGCGGGTGACGGTCTCGGGCACGTCGGCGGCGAGGTCGGCGTGATAGCGCGCGCGGTCGAGCCACAAAAACCCGTTCGCGTCCTTGCTGATGCTCTGGCCGGCCGGCATCGGGCCGCCGGCCTTCATCACGTCCATCGCCGATTCGTGCAGTTGCGGCGCAAGCGCGGCGACATACACGAGCCCGGCGACGTTTGGCGCATTCGCAGCGACCTCGGTGATCACGACGCCGCCCCACGAATGCCCGACCAGCAGCACCGGGCCGTTCTCGCGATCGAGCACACGGCGGGTCGCGGCAACGTCGTCGGCGAGCGACGTCAGCGGGTTCTGCACCGAGCTCACGTGATAGCCCTTTTGCTGCAGCTTCGCGACCACGCCGTTCCAGCTCGAGCCGTCGACGAACGCGCCATGCACGAGCACGATGTTGCGTACCGGGCCGCCGAGCGCGGCGGCAGGCGGCGTGCTGGCGGTAGCGGGGGCCGCCGCCGTTTGCGCAAGCGCGGGCGTACCGACGCCCGCGAAACAGAGGCACAACACAGCGGCGCAAAGCAGACGTTTGGGCAACATGTTGAAGCTCCGCAGCTTGAAAAGTGGACTCCGGCAACATACTCGCGTGCCATCCCCGTGACAATCACAATCCGCGCGCTTAAGTGCGGCGCACAACGAAGGCGGGCGGCTACGGACGTCAGAGGAATATCGGTCGGGTAAAATTATCGGTTTTGCCGGACCGGACGCGTGCTGTCCGGCCGTGCAATCGGCCACAGCGCTGCCTTCGACAGCGTTCTACACGCAGCGGCCACACGCAGCGATCTCCACACAGCAGGGCGTAATGAATAGTGCAAAGCAGCAGGAGGGCCTGAAGCGCGGGCTCAAGAATCGTCACATCCAGTTGATCGCGCTGGGTGGCGCGATCGGCACCGGCCTCTTTCTCGGCTCCGCCAGCGTGCTGCAGGCCGCCGGTCCGTCGATGATCCTAGGCTACGCGATCGGCGGCGTCATCGCGTTCATGATCATGCGCCAGCTCGGCGAGATGGTCGCGCAGGAGCCGGTCGCCGGCTCGTTCAGCCACTTCGCATACAAGTACTGGGGCGATTTCCCGGGCTTCCTGTCGGGCTGGAACTACTGGGTGCTCTATGTGCTCGTCAGCATGGCCGAGCTGACCGCGGTCGGCACCTACGTGCATTTCTGGTGGCCGGGCGTGCCGACATGGCTGTCGGCGCTGGTGTGCTTCGCGATCATCAACGCGATCAATCTCGCCAACGTGAAGGCCTACGGCGAAACCGAGTTCTGGTTCGCGATCGTCAAGGTCGCGGCGGTGATCGGCATGATCGTGTTCGGCGGCTATCTGCTGATCAGCGGTCACGGCGGCCCGCAGGCGACGGTCGCGAACCTGTGGAGTCACGGCGGCTTTTTCCCGCACGGCTTCCACGGCCTGTTCATGATGCTCGCTGTGATCATGTTCTCGTTCGGCGGGCTGGAGCTGATCGGCATTACGGCGGCCGAGGCCGCCGAGCCGCAGAAAAGCATCCCGAAGGCCGTGAATCAGGTGATCCTGCGGATCCTGATTTTCTATATCTGCTCGCTCGCGGTGCTGCTGTCGCTGTATCCGTGGAACGAGGTGGCGGCGGGCGGCAGTCCGTTCGTAATGATCTTCTCGCAGATGGGCTCGTCACTGACCGCCAACGTGCTGAACGTGGTCGTGCTGACCGCGGCGCTGTCGGTGTACAACAGCGGCGTCTACGCGAATAGCCGCATGCTGTACGGTCTCGCCGAGCAGGGCAACGCGCCGCGCGCGCTGCTGAAGGTCGACCGGCGCGGCGTGCCGTATCTGGCGATCGGTCTGTCCGCGCTCGCGACGTTCGCATGCGTGATCATCAACTACGTGATCCCGGCCGAAGCGCTCGGTCTGCTGATGTCGCTGGTGGTCGCGGCGCTGGTGCTGAACTGGGCGCTGATCAGCCTCACGCATCTGAAGTCGCGCAAGGCGATGGTGGCCGCGGGCGAGACGCTGGTGTTCCGCTCGTTCTGGTTTCCGCTCAGCAACTGGATCTGCCTCGCGTTCATGGCGCTGATCCTCGTGATTCTGGCGCTGACGCCGGGCTTGTCGGTCTCGGTTTGGCTGGTGCCGGCATGGCTCGTGCTGATGTGGGGCGGCTACGTGATCAAGCGGCGCCGCGAGGCGACTCGCGCTAGCGTGGGGATTGCGAGCTGATCTTCACGCGGCGAAGTTCCCCACATAGGTCGCTCCCGTGTGGGCGAGCGCACAGATCGATTTTTGCGAACCGGTAATCTCTGTCCGGTCGTCCGGCACGAAGCCGGCGCGGAGAGACACCATGTTCAACGCAGGCGCGGTACGGACCAGGTCGAACTTCGGCGCGGGTGCCGCTCTCCTTCTGCTGATTGCGGTAGCCTGCCTCGCGCTGCGCATCCTGCACGTCGTCGCGAAGTTTCGTGGCGACGTCCCCGACGCCTTCGGCGATTTCAATTTCTACCTGTACGCCTTCAACATCGTGCTGCACGACCCGGCGCGCCTGTACGATCACGACGCGCTGATTGCGTTCTTGCAGGGCATCGGCGCGCGCTCGACGGGCGACGACATCTTCTACGCCTACCCGCCGCAGTTCGCGCTGGTGTTTGCGCCGCTCGCGCTGCTGACGCCGCTCGCCGCGAAAATGGTCTGGGTGAGTGCGTCGATCGTGTTGTTCGCGCTGGCTTTGTATCTCGTCGTCACGATGGCGTACCGCGGCGCGGAGCGCAGCGTTAGCCTGCTGCTGGTGGGGGTCGCGCTGCTGAGCTTTCCTCTCGTCGAAGATATCTACGACGGCCAGTCGAACGAACTGCTGTTCTTCCTGCTGGTTGCGACCTTCGCGCTCATCGAGCGTGGCAAAGGCTACGCCGCTGGGCTCTTTCTCGGCTTCGCGATCGCGATCAAGCTCACGCCTCTCGCCGTCGCCGGTCTGCTGTTGCTGCGCCGCGAATGGCGGACGTTCGTGATGGCGAGCGTGGTTGCGATTGCCTTGACGCTGATTACCGGAGCGCGGCTCGGCTTCGACGTTCTGTGGCACTACTTCGTGTCGGACATGCCGCGGCTGAACGGCATGGCACTGGCGATGAGCGGTGGCGGCGCGCCGATGAACAACGCCGTGCGGGGCGCGTTGCAGACGCTATCGGCGACGCTCGGCATGCCGATGTCCGGTACGTTGCTGTCGATTGTCTCGCATGCGTTGGTGCTGAGTGCTTGCCTGCTGTCCGCGTATCTGGTGTTTCGCCGCCATCGGGACAGCCGCATCGACTACGCGCTCGCCTCGATGACGATGCTCGTGGCTTATCCGATCCTCGAGCCGATCCACATGGTGCTCGCGTTGATCCCGTTGCTGATTCTGCTAGGCACCGCATTCGAAGCGCGCGACGTGCAGTTGTCGGCGCTCGGTCCGAGACTGGAGATGCTGCTGGTCGCGGTCGTCGTGGTCTTGCTGTTCTTTGCGGCGCGGTTTGTGTCTTATACGGTCGCGGCGCTGATCATTTACCTGCTCTGTGTTGCAAGGTACTTTCCACCGTCAGAGGTGGGATGGCGAGAGCGGGCTTACCAGCCTGGATGAACGATCCTGGTGTGGCGCGGCTCCTCTAAGGTCTTTGCATGAAGGTGCAATGGGTATCAGAGAACTGCTCGCGGAGCAGGATGCAAAGTTCGTGAGCCTGCGGGCGCGGAGAGCCTCCATGTTCTTGCGGGGGCTTTTCTGTTTCTTCGGAAGTCGGACATTTTGGGCGGTCGCCCATGTACGGACTGCCTGTCGCACGGTAATTATCTGAATGCTGCCAACCCCGGCAGCGACTTCAGATAGACCAACGACACACCTATGTCCCTGTCCGTATTTGAGATGCACTCCGTGGAGCTGTTCTGCCAGCAGCCATCGGGGGCCTGCTATGTCATCTGTGACGAGTGGCACTATAAAGCGTGCCTTGGCAAGGCCGCAGACCCTCAGAAGGCCAAGGCGGAGACCTGGGAGTTTCTTGCTATTGCCGAATTGAATCACAGGGCGTGGGAGGAGGACCGGAAACTGGTCAGGCGCATCCAGAAGAGTGGCTGGCTGTTTTTCCATAGCGCGCGGCACCGTAACCCTGACACCGATGGCTGGTGGGTCATCGTTGCTCTTCTCGAAGAGGTTCGCCGGGGTAACCTGCTTGCCATTCGAGGTCCGCGTAATGGCCTGTTTCCGTCACCTTACCGCAGCACGCCGTTAAGAAATCCCGTAGCGAGGACCGGCAGTCATCCTGACGGCGAACCCATTCGGTCCGTCCAGTATGATCCGGCCATCTGGCAAGCCCAGTTAGCCGCTGCGCGCGCAGCCAGGGCGACACCGCCACACATCGAGATACCACAGGCACTGACCAAGGCGCAGCGGTGGCAGACCCGCAAGGCGCTGATTGCGACGGGCAATGCGGCCATGTCCGGGCGCGTGCGGGCGGCGGCTGAACGGCTCGCGCGCAATAATGTCGCGGTGGAGAAGGCCAGACTCTCCGATCATGTCTACGAGCCGTCCGGGCCGGTGCCCGAAGGGTGGGCGAACCGCAGCGGGGATAGGGGATTTCTACGGCAGTACGGCTTGAAGCCAATAGACCTGGAAATCGAAGGCGCGAACTTCAGGGCGCAGCTATTCGAACCGGATGCGGCGGTCTTCGGTGCCGATATGAATCCGACACTCGCCTTCAAGGGAACCGAAATGACGAGCCTGAGCGACTGGTCGAACAACTTCGACCAGAGCGTGGATATGACATCGCCTTACTATAGGCGGGCCGTAAATATTGGGGAAAAGCTGCGCGATAATCCGTCGCCAATTGAGATTGCCGGACACTCGCTAGGTGGCGGTCTGTGTTCTGCCGCTTCTTTGGCCAGCGGCAAGGACTGCTGGAGCTTCAACGCCGCCGGCCTGCACCCGAAGACGGTCGAACACTACGGCGGCCAGGTCACTCCATCGAACATCAATGCCTACCATGTGAATGGCGACATTCTGACCGTGGTACAGACGTGGACGCCCCTGCCACGTGCAGCCGGTACTCCCTATCCCCTGCATGGCAGCGGCTCGCCCGTGTCGCGGCACTTCATCACGCAGGCAATTGATGGCATCGAGCAGCAGAAGGCGGAGGACATCGCCGTACTTGAAACACTGTCATAGCGAGGCTGAAAGCGATGAAAACACTCAGCCGAATCCTTATCGTGCCGGTGCTGTTACTGGCGCTATCTTCTGTGGTTCATGCAATGAAAAAATTTCCCGCCACTGATTTCTTTAGCGGCCCGCAACTCGAACTGGCGCAGGCCATCGAACGCGGCGACATGGAGCAGGTCCGGCGACTGGCACCGAAGACGGATCTGAACACGCCCGGGCGCAAGAACATGACGATGCTGTTTTTTGCGTTTCAGGAGGCGTTGCAGCGCGACCCGCATCGGCTTGCGGTTGCGTCGGAGGTGGTGAGGGCCGGGGCCGATCCTTTGCAGGCCGTACCGAATTTTGGTAGTCCCCTCGGGGTCGTGCTCAACAGCTCGCACCCGGAATTCCTGCGCGCGATGCTGGACGGGGGCGTTGATCCTAATCTGGTCTACAAGGAAGATCCATTAATTTTCTTTGTTGCAGGAGAGTCGACATCTGGCTCGCTCAAGCTGCTGGTGGAGCGTGGCGCCGATCTGAACCGGCGCGATTCGTTGCGTAATTCAGTGCTATATGAGGCGCTGGCAAATCGTGCACTAGATCAGATTGACTACTTGCTGGATCATGGTGCGAATCCCAACACCTACGATATCAAAGGCCTGTCGTTTCCTCAGGCGCTATCAACACGCATTGCCGATAACGCTTCCGCGCCCAATTCCCCGACCTACATAAAGCTAATCGAGATTCGGGATCGCATCATCAGGATGGGTGTGAAATGGCCCCCGGAGACACCGGCACAGATTCGAGCGCGCTGGGGGCAAACGCACCGCGGTGGCTCGATGACAGCAAACTTCCTCTGCCTTGAAATAACGAGGCTGAGAGCGATGAAAACACTCAGCCGAATCCTTATCGTGCCGGTGCTGTTACTAGCGCTATCCCCCGTGGTTCATGCAATGAAAAAATTTCCCGCCACTGATTTCTTTAGCGGCCCGCAACTCGAACTGGCGCAGGCCATCGAACGCGGCGACATGGAGCAGGTCCGGCGACTGGCACCGAAGACGGATCTGAACACGCCCGGACGCAAGAACATGACGATGCTGTTTTTTGCGTTTCAGGAGGCGTTGCAGCGCGACCCGCATCGGCTCGCGGTTGCGTCGCAGGTGGTGAGGTCCGGGGCTGATCCCTTGCAGGCCGTACCGGATTTTGGCAGCCCCCTCGGGGTCCTGCTCAACAGATCCCACCCGGAATTCCTGCGCGCGATGCTGGACGGGGGCGTTGATCCTAATTTGGTCTACAAGGGAGATCCATTAATTTTCTTTGTTGCAAAAGAGTCGACATCTGGCTCACTCAAGCTGCTGGTGGAGCGTGGCGCGGATGTGAACCGACGCGATTCGTTGCGCAATTCAGTGCTGTATGAAGCGCTGGCAAATCGCGCACTAGATCAGATTGACTACCTGCTGGACCATGGGGCAAACCCCAACACCTACAACATTAACGGCGAGTCATTCCCACTAGGGATATGGGACGACATTAATACCTTCGCGCCTGATTCACCGGCCTACAGGAAGCTGGTCCAAATCCGGGACCGCATCATCAGGATGGGCGTGAAATGGCCTCCCGAGACTCCGGAACAGATAAGAGCACGTTGGGGAGCCAATTCTCCGCACCGGCTCGATGACAGCAAGCTTCCGCTGCCGTGAGGCAGAAACGGAAAGGGCTCTTCCAGTTCTTCATGTAGGATCGAGCGCGCCATCGCCCGGAAGCGGTGGCCGGTTATCTCCATGCGCGCATAGGAGCCAAGCCGCCGAAGCGCGGCATTGATAGCCGCTTCACTCATCGGGTGCTTGATATCGCGTGCGCTTGGGAACCCGTAGCTTTCCGGCAAAACGGTACTTGAAAATGCATCGCTTGTTGCTCGTTGGCGTGACGAGAAGCAGGACGCCGCCGTACAGCTTCCGAAGTTTTTCACCCGGCTTCGTGTACGGATCGTGGCAACACGCCAAACGACCCCCTGTTTGGGCTGTAATCGCTGGTGAAACGTTGGAGGCCATAGCAAACAAAAACCCCGCTCAGCGCTGGCTGTCGGGGCTTTGTGGGGAACCGTTGAAACCGGTTGAAGAGTGTTTGTTTGGTGCCCAGGGCCGGAATCGAACCGGCACGCCTTGCGGCGGGGGATTTTGAGTCCCCTGCGTCTACCAATTTCACCACCTGGGCAGATACTGCAGCGCGCATCAGAAGTTCAGCGCGCGAGGAAGACGCAGATTATGGCCGAAAATCGCTCGACGGGCAAGCCGATTGCCTTCACCCGCCACAGCGCGTTCGCAACGAGCGGTCCTCAGACCGTGCGCGAGAACGGTCTGAGCGTCTGCTCGCCGAGATAGCGGTCGAATACCATCGCGAGATTGCGTACGAGCATGCGACCGGCCATCCGAACTTCGAGCTTGCGCGTGCCGAGCGAGACCAGCCCGTCGTCCTCGAATGACCGCAGACGCGCGAGCTCCGGCGCGAACGTGTCGGCGAAGTGGATGCCGTACGCCGCCTCGAATTCGTCGAAACGCAGTTCGAGGTTGCACATCAGTTGCGTGATCACGTCGCGCCGCAGACGGTCGTCGGCGGACAGGCGGATGCCGCGCGCGATCGCGAGCCGGCTTGCGTCGATCGCGTCGGTATAGGCGGGCAGCTCTCGCGCGTTCTGCGCGTACACGTCGCCGACCTTTCCGATCGACGAGGCGCCGAAGCCGATCAGATCGCACTCGGCCCGCGTGCTATAGCCCTGGAAATTGCGATGCAGCGTGCGCTGTGCCTGCGCGCGCGCGAGCTCGTCAGTGGGCAGCGCGAAGTGATCCATGCCGATATACACATAACCCGCCTGTGTCAGCCGTTCGACCACCCGTTGCAGCAGCGCGAGCCGCACCTCGCTCGACGGCAGCGTCGCGGCATCCATCTGCCGCTGCATCTTGAAGAGCTGCGGCATATGCGCGTACGCGAACACCGACAGCCGGTCCGGCGCGAGTTCGAGCATCGTGTCGAGCGTGCGGCTGAAGCTCGCGACCGTTTGATGCGGCAGGCCGTAAATCAGGTCGACGCCGATCGAATGAAAACCGTGCGCGCGCGCCGCTTGCATCACCGACGCGGTCATCTCGAACGGCTGGATGCGATTGATCGCCCGCTGCACGCGTGGATCGAAGTCCTGCACGCCGAGGCTCAGCCGGTTGAAGCCGAGATGGCGCAGCAGCGCGATCGTGTCGGGCGACGCCTCGCGCGGATCGACCTCGATGGAACATTCGGCTTGATCGTCGGGCAGCAGATTGAAGTGCTCGCGCGTTGCGGCCATCAATTCCGTCATCTCGTCATGCGACAAAAACGTCGGCGTGCCGCCGCCCCAATGCAGTTGCGACACGGGCCGCTGAGTATCGAAACACGCAGCCTGCAAGCCGATTTCGCGTTTGAGCCGCTCGAGGTACGGCCGCGCGTGCGGGCGGTTTTTCGTCACGACCTTGTTGCAGCCGCAGTAGAAGCACACGGTGTCGCAAAACGGAATATGGAAGTACAGCGACAGATCGGTCGACGCGGCACCCGGATCGGCGGCGGCGCGGCGATAGTCGGCGGTGTCGAACGATTCGCGGAACTGCGGCGCGGTCGGATAGGACGTATACCGGGGACCATTCGCGCTGTAGCGCGCGAGCAGGTCGGGGCGGAACAGGGTGTCGGCTAGGGACATGAGCGGTATCAGACGGTGGGAGGCTCTCGCGGCGTATCGCGTGTGCATGGCCATTCGGGAGTTTTCAGTTTAAATGCGCGCCTGCGGGCCCCGTTTGTGTAAAAAGGTCGCGCAGACAGGCAGTGGCACAATGCGGGTCTGGCAACGCGTTGCCAAGGTTTGAGGTCAGGAAAGATGACGTGGATCAAAGGTTGAAGAGCGCACGAGTGGACGATCACGCGTGCCGTCCCGATTGCGGCGCGTGCTGTATCGCGCCGTCGATTTCGAGTCCGATTCCGGGCATGCCCAACGGCAAGCCGGCGGGCGTTCGCTGCGTGCAACTCGGCGACGATCTGCGCTGCGCGATCTTCGGGCGGCCGGAGCGGCCCGCATGCTGCTCGGGTCTGCAGCCGCAACAGGAGATGTGCGGCGCGAATCGCGGTGAAGCGCTCGCATGGCTCACGCAACTCGAAGTGCAAACGCAACCGGCATCGCATCCATGATGCGCGGCACGCGATAAGCGCCATCACCCACCTCAAAGCCAACGCAAGCCGATGTCCGCCAGGGCTTCCACAGGAGATTTCGCATGACTCGACCCGCAGCGCCGGCCCGGCGCCGCTTTCTGCGCGCCGCGCTGACCGGCTGCAGCGTGCTTGGCATCACCGTGTCGCTCGCGGCTTGCGCGAGCCCGACGTTTCCGTTCATGCCGTCGCAATACACGTTCTCGCAGAAGCAGGTGCAGGAGGCCGTGCAGCGCAAATTCCCGTATCAGCGCACGGTGTCGCAGGTGTTCGACGTCGCGCTGAGCAATCCGGTGGTGGGCATGCTGCCCGATGCGAACCGCGTGCAGGTGAAGCTCGACGCGCGTTTCGCCAGCCCGTTCCTGCAAGAGCCGGTCGATGGCGTGTTCACGCTGTCGAGCGAACTTGCCTACGACGCGGCGAGCCGTTCAGTGATCCTCAAGTCGCCGAGTGTCGATAACGTCAGCGTGAACGGCCAGGCGCAGATGTACACGCAGCAGATCAACGCGGCCGCGGCGCTGCTCGCGACCCAATTGCTGACCAACTATCCGATCTACACGTTCAAGCCCGAGCAACTGCAATTTGCCGGCGTCCATTACGAACCCGGTACAATCACCATCCTTACAAACGGCATACGCGTGCAGATCGTCGAAAGATGACGCGCACGCGCGGCCACGAGGGCCGCGCGTGCCAGTCATGACCGTGCCGGCCCATTTCGTTGCGACAACCAACTGCGATAAAGGGCACGGATGGACTGGCTACTGGCTTGCAAAGCGCTGATTCTCGGCGTGATCGAGGGTTTGACGGAGTTCCTGCCGGTGTCGAGCACCGGGCATCTGATCGTCGTCGGCAGTCTCATCGATTTCTCCGACGAGCACGCGAAGACCTTCGATGTCGTGATCCAGCTCGGCGCGATTCTCGCGGTGTGCTGGGAGTTTCGCCGTCGCATCGGCAACGTGATCGTGGGTCTGCCGAACCGGCCGGAAGCGCGCCGCTTCGCGCTGAACGTCATCATCGCGACGATTCCGGCGGTCGTGCTGGGCCTGCTGTTCGAAAAGTCGATCAAGGAGGCGCTGTTCGCGCCGGTGCCGGTGGCGTTCGCGCTGGTTGCGGGCGGCGTCGTGATCCTGTGGGCGGAGGCGCGTCAACGTGCGCGCGGCGACGCGGCGGTGCGAGTGCGCAGCATCGACGATCTGAGCCCGCTCGATGCACTGAAAGTCGGCCTCGCGCAGTGCTTCGCGCTGATTCCGGGGACCTCGCGCTCGGGCTCGACGATCATCGGCGGCATGCTGTTCGGCATCGAGCGCCGCGCCGCGACCGAGTTTTCGTTCTTTCTCGCGATCCCGATCATCTTCGGCGCGACCGCCTACGAGTTGTACAAGGACTGGCATCTGCTTACCACCGACGCGCTCGGCAGTTTCGCGCTCGGCTTCGCGGCTGCGTTCGTCAGTGCGTTCATTTGCATTCGCTGGCTGCTGCGCTACGTCGCGTCGCACGACTTCACGGTGTTCGCGTGGTATCGGATCGGCTTCGGTCTGCTGATCCTGCTGATCGGTTATAGCGGCGGGTTGAGCTGGGCCGATTGAGGCTGGCCGTGCGATGAAAAAGGTCCGCGAATGCGGACCTTTTTTCGTTGGCTTGCCGTTTCGTCGCGTTATGCTGCGGCGCGCTTGCGGAATACCAGGTCCCACACGCCGTGGCCGAGCCGCAGGCCGCGCCGCTCGAACTTCGTCACCGGACGATAGTCGGGCCGCGGTGCGTAGGTGTCGGCGGTGTTTTCGAGCAGCGGATCGGCGCCGAGCACTTCGAGCATCTGTTCGGCGTAGTTCTGCCAGTCGGTCGCGCAATGCAGATACGCACCCGGCTTCAGACGCGACACGAGCAGCGCGACGAACTTCGGCTGGATCAGCCGGCGCTTGTGGTGGCGCGCCTTGTGCCACGGATCGGGGAAGAAGATGTGCACGCCGTCCAGGCTGTCGGGCGCGATCATGTGTTCGAGCACTTCGACCGCGTCGTGCTGGATGATGCGGATGTTCGTCAGCGACTGCTCGCCGATCAGCTTCAGCAGCGCGCCGACGCCGGGCTCGTGGACTTCGACGCCGAGGAAGTCGTCGCCGGGACGCTGCGCGGCGATCTCCGCGGTGGTGGCGCCCATGCCGAAGCCGATCTCCAGCACGCGCGGCGCCTCGCGGCCGAACACGCCGGTCCAGTCGGGCTGCTGGGGCGCGTAGGGCACGACGAAGCGCGGGCCGAACTCATCGAGCGCGCGGCGCTGGCCGGTCGACACGCGACCCGCGCGCGTGACGAAGCTGCGGATGCGGCGGTGATGAAGCGTGCCTGCCGTCGTCGCACCGGGCGTGCCGTCGAAGTCGTGCGTCCCGTCGCGGGTGGACCGGTCTGCTGCGCTCGTGGGAGTCGGGGAGTCGTCCGGGAGACCGGAGTCGTTTGGATCGTGGATCATCGTCGATGCTGCTGCAAGGGTGAGGGCTGCGCGGCTTGCGCGCTGTGCCGGGCCGTTGCCACTACAAAAAAGCCGCCTTCAGGGAGGCGGCTCTTGCTAGCTTCCGCTGAATGCTCAGCAGGAAAGTGGAGCGGGCGATGGGAATCGAACCCACGGCTCTAGCTTGGGAAGCTAGGGTATTACCATTATACGACGCCCGCGGAACTCGCAATTTTACAGGCTTTTGGGCGGTTTGGGCAGGGGTATGGTTCGCGCGCACGAACAGCCACCGCGCCTGTTCGCGTTGACGGCCAGAACAGCGCGCGTCTTCAGATGGCGTCTGCGCCTGCCGTTAACCCGAGTGCTGCCCAACACCGTGCGCTTGCGCACCCGCAAGCCGGCACGCCCCCGGCGCTCCCCATCCTGTTCAAGAGACTTTCCCAAGATGCAGTGGTTTTCCAATCTGAAACTGAGCCACAAGCTTGTCGGCTCGTTGATGCTGTGCGCGTTCGTGACGGCCATCGTCGGCACGGTCGGTGTGCTGAAGGTGCGCGAAGTCGCGACGATGCAAACCCAAATGTACGACCGCGAATTCGTGCCGGTGCGCGACGACGGCACCGCCGCGTGGCAGGCGGCCTCGCACTTCCGCCGCCTCTATTCATACATCCTGAATCCGGAGCCGGCGGGTCGCGCCGATACGGTGCGCCTGAATCACGGCGGTGAAGCGGCGATCCTGGCGGCGTTCGACTACGAGCGCAAGCACGCGACCACCGACGCGCAAAAGCAATTGCTGAGCGACTTCGACGCCGCCTATCCGGCCTATATGAGCTCGGTCGCGAAGGTGATGGCGCTGGCCGACCAGGGCGATCAGACCGGCGCGCTCGCCGAGCTCAAATCGACCACCGACCCGCTGCACGTCAAGCTGCGCACATTGATGATCAAGCTGTCGGACGTGCGGGATGAGTTGGCCAGACAGCGCGTCGCGAACGGCGTCGACATGGTTCGCTCGGTGACTTGGTGGATCGCGAGCTGCGCGCTCGTCGGCGTCGCGATTGCGATCGGCCTGGGGTTGCTGGTGACGCGGGCGGTCGTGCGGCAGATCGGCGGCGAACCGGCCGAAGTCGCGAAAGTCGTCGAGCAGATCGCGGGCGGCGACTTGAGCGAGCGCCTGCACACCGGCGCGGCCTACGAGCGCAGCATCCTGCGCGCGGTCGCGCACATGCAGGAGCGTCTCGCGTCGACGATCGGCTCGATCCGCGAAAGCGCCGAGTCGGTCAGCATCGCTTCGCAGCAGATCGCGAGCGGCAACATCGATCTGTCCGCTCGCACCGAAGAGCAGGCCGCTTCGCTCGAACAGACCGCGGCGAGCATGTCGGAGTTGACGCAGACCGTCGGCCGCAATAGCGACAACGCACGAAACGCGAGCGCGCTCGCGACTCAGGCCGCACAGGTCGTCAACACCGGCAACACGGCGGTCGAGGGCATGGTGCGCACGATCGGCGAGATCAGCGGCAGCTCGACGAAGATCTCGGAGATTACCGGCGTGATCGAAGGCATCGCGTTCCAGACCAATATTCTTGCGTTGAACGCGGCGGTCGAGGCGGCGCGCGCGGGCGAGCAGGGGCGCGGTTTCGCGGTGGTTGCGAGCGAGGTGCGTAACCTCGCGCAGCGCTCGGCCAGCGCGGCGAAGGAGATCAAGGAGATGATCACGACGTCGGTTGCGATCATCGAGGGCGGCACGCAGCAGGCGGCCGAAGTCAGCACGACGATGGCCGATATCAAGGACGCGATTCATCGCGTGTCGAATATCGTCGACGAGATCGCGACGGCCTCCGAAGAGCAGAACCGCAGCATTCACCAGGTCGGCCAAGCCGTCACGCAGATGGACGAGACCACGCAGCAGAACGCGGCCCTCGTCGAACAGGCCGCGGCGGCTGCGCAATCGCTCGAAGCGCAGGCGCGCAAGATGAAGCAGACGGTGTCGGTGTTCCGGACGGCGGAGAGCCGTGCCTTTGCGGCGGCCTTGCCAAAGCCGGCGCCGGCGCCCACTCAAGCGTCGGCGCGCGTGCGTGTCGACCAGCCGGCGTTGCCTCAGGCCGCGGCGGCCGTGCCTGCGCGCGAGCGCGTGGCAGCGGCCGCGGCAGCACAGAGTGACTGGAATACGTTCTGATCCACGGCTCGCGACCGAGCCTGGCGATCCGGAAATTGACCGCCTGAGGGCGGTCGAAGCCGCCACTACGATCAGCAGACACGAAAACGCCGCCGCATGCAGTCGCAAGCGGCGGCGTCTCGAGCGCGATCAGCTCAGATCACAAAATAAGTCAGCTGAACCGCCGCGCGCGTGACGACCATCTGCAGCACCTGCACGATCACGAACAGCAGGATCGGCGACAGGTCGATACCGCCGAATTTCGGCAGCACGCGGCGCAGCGGATTCAGAAACGGCGCCGTCAGCTGATACAGAATCGGCATCGCCGGCGAGCGCGGATTGAGCCATGACAGCAGCGCCATCAGGATCGTCATCCAGATGACCAGATTGAGCGCCCACTTGATCGCGGTCAGCACCGCGACGATCAGCAGCGTCGGCACGAGCGTCAGCGGATCGGCGCCGGTCATCACGATCATCAGGACGACGTAGATAATCGCGGCGATCAGCGTCGCGGCCACGCTCGCCCAGTCGATCCTGCGCGTGCTCGGCAGAATGTGCCGCAGCGGCAGCACGATCCAGTTGGTCGCCTGCAGCACGGCGTTGGAGACCGGGTTGTACGGCGGCAGGCGCACGACCTGCAGCCACGCGCGTAACAGCAGCGCGGCGCCGAACAGCGTGAAAATGGTATTGAGCAGAAAACGGGCGATATCGCCAAACATCTCGGGTCCTTATGCTTCTGATAACGGCCACCGGCGGGCCGCGGGCTGCCGGCGTCGCAAGATCGGTGCGCGCCGGCGGTTTTCTGGATTTACCTGGTTAGCCAACCGGAGGTTCGCGCCATTGCGCACCGCCTGCCGGTGGTTGTCTGTCCGGCATCACACGGAAGTCCGGACCTCGCTGATCAGGATCGTGCCATTGCCGCCGTCCGTGTAGTTCGGGATATCCGCCAATAGTTGCTCGGACGCGGGCTTGAACACTTCATAGGAATCGTCCGCGCTGTCGAACAGGAAGTGACCCGCCGCCACGTAAGGAGGCGGCGTGCCGGGCGGCCCGGCGTTCAGGCCCGCGTCGACCGACCAGCCTTTCAGCGCCGGCCCGAACAGCTTCGCCGCGAGCGGCATATGGGTCGCGCAGTAGTAGTCCATGTCGAAGCGGCCATTTTCCCGGTACGGGTAGAGGATGCTGACCTTGATCATTGTGCGTTCTCGTCTGTTGATCCCGAGGCGCGGCGCGGGTCGTCGCGTGGTTCGCATCTGCTTCGCCCGGCGCGCCGGACGTCACATTATCACGGCTTACTTGACGCTTGCACCTGCTGCCGCCTGATTCAGCGAGCGGCCCAGCGATTCTTCCACAGCTTCGGAGATCGCTTCAATCGTCGCGGGCGGCGCGGTACGCCGTCGGGCGAGGTTGACCGCGCGGCGCGTCAGCAGACCGTAGAGCGCGGCATGGTCGCCGTCGAAGCTTTCGAGCAGCGCCAGCTGCTTCTCGACGACACCCGTGTCGCCGCGCGATACCGGCCCCGCGAGCGCGTTCGGCAGGCCCTTGTCGCGCGCCGTTTCGATCGTGCCGGCGAGCATCGGCAGAAGCGCGCGCAGCGCATCGTCCTCGGCGAAGCCGAGCGTGCGCCACAACGCGACGCATTCGGCGAGGCTGCAAAGCGCAAAGCTCGCCGCGTAGTGCGCGGCGGCGTGATACAGCACGCGGCCGCCCGGCGGAATCGACAGCGGATGGCAGCGCAGCGCGAGCGCGAGCGCGGTCAGTGTCTGCTTCAGTTCGCCGTCGGCTTCGATCGTCACCGAACAGCCGGCGATCCGTTCGAGATCGGCAAGCTCGCCGCTAAATAGATACAGCGGATGAAAGCCGCCGATCGCCGCGCCCTGATCGCGCGCCGGCGCCAGCAATTCGACCGGCGACGCGCCGCTGCAGTGCACGAGCGCCTTGCCGGGGTGGCTTGCCGCATCGCCGCCAAAGCGGAGTGTGTGCGCTGTCGTACCGATGCTGTCGTCGGGAACGGCTAAAAAAACGATATCGGCGGCGTCGACGACTTGTTGCGGGTCGTCAGAGGCCATGCAGTGCGCGAACTGGGCGGCGAGCCGGCGCGCGGAATCGGCGGAGCGGCTCGCCACCGCGGTGACCGGGTAGCCGGCGCGCGCGAACGCGAGAGCGAGACAGCGCGCAAGCCGCCCCGCGCCGATGAAGCCGACGCGCGGCAAGGAAGACTGGGACATGGTCACCTGCTCCAGACGGATCGTGTGAACGGGAAAGCAGCAGTATCTCGCATCCGCAATGCGCGGGCGCGAGCCGGCCCCTTGCGCGGCTCGACAGCTGTCGTCGGATGAGTTTGCGGGCGATATGGCGCCACCGGTCGGTCATCGGGCGGCGCGACGCCCACGGGTGTGAAAACTGCTCACAATCGTAGTGACAGGAACAGTGGTCGATGAGCCGGTTTTGACGGTCGTATTTTCGTACTTCGTTCGTAGGCAGAAAATCGGGAGGGTAGCGATGAGTATTTTTTCTTACCGAAAACACTTGCGGTTCCTGACGCACGCCCAGCGCCGTCGCTGGTGGGATCAGAAAAAGCGCCTGACGCCGCGCGTGCGGATCAGCGGCGCATACGTGCCGCCCAATGTGTCCCGCGAATTCGTGTACGTGAAGGTCGGCTAGTCGCGCGGTCTTCGCAGGTGAGAAAGTGCCCGGCTCGAGCCATTGAGCCGGGCATTTTTTATTGGGAAATTTCTCCCGCCTGTCAGGATTGAAGCGAATTTGTAATTAAAGTTTACCGATGCGCGAACTCTAGCCCCTCGCGTTCGATCAGACCTATGACCCGCGGCCCGTCGCTCGCGTGCAAGCCCTTGATTCACGGCTCCTTTGGCTGTCGCCGCGGCGGCGCGTGGGCGCGCACGTGCGGCGCCCGGCAAAACGCTTCGGCTTGCCCTTGCAATTTGCAACAAATGCGAACAGTCCGGGCGGGGCTTTTTAGATACATTGGTTTCACAGCATGCGAGGCATGCGCAGTCGGCGACCTTGGCAGGCCGCCCTAGGAGAATAGAAGTGAAAAAGATCGTTCCATTCGTCGTTGCAGCCGCACTCGGCTTGGGACTTGCCGGGGCTGCTGAGGCAGGTGTTTCCGTTGGTATCGGCCTTGGGGTGCCGATCGCGCCGGCCTATCCGGTGTACGCGGCGCCGCCGCCCGTCTATTACGCGCCGCCGCCTCCGCCGGTGTATGCGCCGCCGGTTGTCGTCGCCCCGGCTCCAGTGGTGGTCGGAGGCTATTACGGCTATGGCCATCCTTATTATCGTGGCTACTACCACGGCTACCGTGGCTACTATCGCGGCTGGTACGGGCACCCGTACTATCGTCATTAAGAAGAAGCGCGGGCGCGCATGACGCGCGCGGGAACCTCGACGGCGTAACACCGGCTTGTGCCGGGTTACGCCGCTTCTATTTGTATCGCTGGTTTTGCTTTCCGCCGTGTTTCCTCGCAGGTGTCGCGCGCTCGCGCGAGCACCGTTCCAAAGCATGGATGAAGCTGGGAGAATGGCTGCTTCGCCATCGCTCCAGGAGAGTTCCGCCGATGCAAGCGCTTCCCGCTCCCACCTTCGATGACGTCCTCGACGCCGCCACGCGTCTCGAAGGCGTCGCGCACCGTACCCCCGTTCTGACGTCGAGCACGTTCGACGAGCGCACCGGCGCGTCGGTGTTCTTCAAGTGCGAAAACTTCCAGCGCATGGGCGCGTTCAAGTTCCGCGGCGCGTACAACGCGATTTCGCATTTCGACGCGGAGCAGCGCAAGGCCGGAGTGCTGACCTATTCGTCGGGCAATCACGCGCAGGCCATCGCGTTGTCGGCGCGTCTCGCCGGCATTCACGCGACGATCGTGATGCCGCACGACGCACCCGAGGCCAAGGTCGCCGCGACCAAAGGCTACGGCGGCGAAGTGATCACGTACGATCGCTACAAGGAAAATCGCGAGGAGATCGGCCGGCGCCTGGCCGAGGAGCGTGGCATGACGCTGATTCCGCCGTACGATCATCCGCACGTGATTGCCGGGCAGGGTACCGCGGTCAAGGAGCTGATCGACGACACCGGCCCCCTCGACATCTTGTTCGTGTGCCTTGGAGGCGGTGGGTTGATCAGCGGCAGCGCGTTGTCGGCGGCCGCGCTGAGCCCTGCTTGCACGGTGATCGGCATCGAGCCCGAAGCGGGCAACGACGGCCAGCAGTCGCTCGCGCGCGGCGAGATCGTGCATATCGATACTCCGCGCACGATCGCCGATGGCGCGGCCTCGACGCATCTGGGCCATTACACGTTCGCGGTCATCCGTCGGCTGGTCGCGCGAATTGAAACGGTCAGCGATGCGCAACTGATCGAGACGATGCGCTTTTTCGCGCAGCGCATGAAGATCGTCGTCGAACCGACCGGTTGCCTCGCGGCGGCGGCGGTGCTGAATGACATCGTGCCGGTGAAGGGCAAGCGCGTCGGCGTGGTGGTGAGCGGCGGCAACGTCGATTTGCCGAAGCTCGCGCAGTACCTCGCATGAGCGACTCACGTCGAGCCGCATGAAGAAACGGCTCGCCGATGCGAGCCGCTTTCTTATGCGTGAACCGCTTCAGCTTGCTACTTGTGCAGTGCTTTGTACGATCAGGTCGCGATACCCGTTGACGATCACGCTGTACGAGAAATAGGCGAACAGCAGCGCCGACAGAACGTGACACGCCCGCAGCAGACCGGCGCCCGCGCGCTTGCGTCCGTGGCTGCCGAGCCCGCAGATAAAAAGCGTCCAGCACAGGCCGCCGAGAAAGAAGCCGCCGAGGAAGATCAGTGCGGTCGTCGGGCTCGTTGCGCCGGCTTTCGCGATCAGCGCGCCGCCGACCGCCGCGAACCACAGGATCGCCGAAGGCGACGACACCGCCAGCAGCACGCCGCGCAGGAAGCCGCGCCATGGCGACTGATGCGCAGTAGCGTCGCCTTCGCCGGCAACAGCGGGTGCCGTGGCCGGGAACATCGCTTCACGCGCCATCTTCCAGGTGAGAAACAGCAGGATCGCCGCGCCGCCGATCCACACGACCCAGCGCACCGATTCGAACTGCAGCAGCGCAGCCATGCCCGCGAGCGCGAGCGCCGCGTAGATGAGATCGCCGACGCACGAGCCGAGGCCGAGCCAGAAGCCCGGCCGGAAGCCGTGCGACAGCGTCAGCGAAATGATCGCGACGTTGACGAGACCGATATCGAGGCATAGCGACAAGGACAGAAAAAAGCCGTCCGACATCATTGAAAAAGCGTGCATCCGCGCGAGCG
This sequence comes from Paraburkholderia sp. BR14374, assembly GCF_040948685.1. Taxonomy (NCBI): domain Bacteria; kingdom Pseudomonadati; phylum Pseudomonadota; class Betaproteobacteria; order Burkholderiales; family Burkholderiaceae; genus Paraburkholderia; species Paraburkholderia sp. BR14374. The sequence continues at coordinate 395,132 of NZ_JBFPKF010000005.1, forward strand.
CTCCATCCGTATTGGTTGTGTTGTTTGGCGCGCGTTTACAGACCGAGGCCCAACTCGTTCCACAAGCTGTCGATCCGCTGCTTGACCGCCTCGTCCATCACGATCGGGCGGCCCCATTCGCGGTCGGTTTCGCCCGGCCACTTGTTGGTCGCGTCGAGCCCCATCTTCGAGCCGAGGCCGGCTACCGGTGACGCGAAATCGAGATAGTCGATTGGCGTGCGGTCGACGAGCACCGTGTCGCGCGTCGGGTCCACTCGCGTGGTGATCGCCCAGATCACTTCGTTCCAGTCGCGGATATTGACGTCCTCATCGACGACGACGATGAACTTCGTATACATGAACTGCCGCAGGAAGCTCCACACCCCGAACATCACGCGCTTCGCATGGCCGGGGTAGCTCTTCTTCATCTGCACGATCGCCATGCGGTAGCTGCAGCCTTCGGGCGGCAAATAAAAGTCGGTGATCTCGGTGAACTGCTTCTGCAGCAGCGGCACGAACACTTCGTTCAGCGCGACGCCGAGCACCGCGGGCTCGTCGGGCGGTTTGCCGGTGTAGGTGGAGTGATAGATCGCGTCGCGGCGCATCGTGATCCGCTCGACCGTGAAGACCGGGAACCACTCCTGTTCGTTGTAGTAGCCGGTGTGATCGCCATACGGGCCTTCGAGCGCGTGTTCGTACATGGCCGACGCACCCTTCGACGGACGCGGCGGCGCGCCGGCCGGAGCGGACGAGGGCGCGCCTTCCTGCGGATAGATGAAGCCTTCGAGCACGATCTCGGCGCGCGCGGGCACTTGCAGACCGTCGACGCCCGGCGTGATGCATCTCGCGAGCTCGGTGCGCCCGCCGCGCAGCAGGCCGGCGAACTGGTATTCGGACAGCGTGTCGGGCACCGGCGTGACCGCGCCGAGGGTCGTCGCCGGGTCCGCGCCGAGCACGACGGCCACCGGATACGGCTTGCCGGGATTTTTCAGCGCGAACTCGCGGAAATCGAGCGCGCCGCCGCGATGGGCGAGCCAGCGCATGATCAGTTTGTTGCGCCCAATCAGTTGCTGGCGATAGATACCCAGGTTTTGTCGGCTCTTGTTCGGCCCTTTCGTGACCGTCAGACCCCAGGTGATCAGCGGCCCGGCGTCACCGGGCCAGCATGTCTGGATGGGCAATTTGCCGAGGTCGACGTCGTTGCCTTCCCAGACGATTTCCTGGCAGGGCGGCGCGCTGACCGTCTTCGGCGCCATGTCCCACACGGCCTTCGCTAGCGACAGCAGCTTGCCGGCGTCCTTGAAACCTTTGGGCGGTTCCGGTTCCTTCAGCGCGGAGAGTAGCCGGCCGACGTCGCGAAGCGATTCGAGCGCCGCCTGGTCGCCCGCGCCCGCTTCGGCATCGATGCCCATGCCGAGCGCGACGCGGCGCGGCGTGCCGAACAGATTGCCGAGCACCGGCAACGCATGGCGCTCGGTGTTCTCGAACAGCAGAGCCGGACCGCCCGCGCGCAGTACACGGTCGCACAGTTCGGTCATTTCGAGGTTCGGCGACACCTTTTGCGAAATTCGGCGCATTTCACCGATCGCCTCGAGGCGGCCGATGAAATCGCGCAAGTCTTTGTATTTCATCTGTGACGGGTTCAAGGCCGCATGCACGGCGCATAGGACTGAGGGCGCAGCAGGACCGACGGTGGTATCTGCGTGGCGCAAAAAACGATTGTCGATTTTACCTGCGTTAGCCAGCGCACGTAGATCAACCAAATGGTCTATCCCGAACAGCCAGGGTCGGATCGCCTAAAAGGCACATAGAACAGGGCTTCCGGCGGACTGAACACTGTTTATAATTACAAATAGTTATAGATATTGCATTCTATAGTGTTGACGATCTATAAAACCGTGCATAGAATCCGTCCACATTGGTTGCAGGGCGTTAACCTTTTTACCGTCGCCCCCGGTCCTCAGACGCAACGCGTCACCGTTTTACTTCCCTGCAGGGTAGAACGGCATTATTGAAGTCCCTCACCAGCGTCCACCAACGCTGGTTTTTCGCGTGGGAGCCATGCCCGTACACATTGAGTATGTGTGGGCTGTTTTTGAGATGGCTCCCCGAAACGGTATTTGTTGCCGTTTTCCCGACGTCGCTGCTGCCCAACCAGAGAGCACGCGATGTCTTGACTCTGCGAGCGCGCTGTACCGCCTGACTTGACCCGGCGGAGTTCGCGGATCATGCAAGATGGGAGATCTGAATGAACGCCTGGTTATCGTGGCGTCCTGATGAGCGTATTGCGCAGGCTGTGCGCGGTGCGCTGCGCCGCGGGACGCGACTGAGTCATCACCTGTTCAGCATTGTCGGCGGGGTCGCTGTGGTGCTGGCTCTCGCACTGTGGCTGATGCCGACCTGGCGCGGCGCGCTGGCTGCGCGTCTGATGCCGGTCATTTCCGCCGCCGTGCAAGCGGGTCCCGCCCGCCTGCTGCAAGGCAACCCGCTGCCGGCCATCGGACCGATCAGAAACGCCGGTGCATCCTCCGACGAATCGCTGTCGGCCAATTCACCGACCGCACCGAACACGCCGAGCCCCGCCGATGGGTCGAGCGACGGCAGCATGACCCTGACCTCGGCGACCACCAGCTTCGACGGCGCCTTCGACAACGCTGCCACGCCGGGCACCAGCACTGTCGCGCTCAACGGCCTCGATCCACGCACGATGCAGGGCGTCAGCGCGCTCGCGCGTCTGATTCCACAGCAACGCGTGTCCGCCGATGCGCGCGACGACCGCGTGCTCGTGTCGAGCCACGAGCAGGACCTGGTCGCGTCGTACCTTGCGCGGCGCTATCGCGTCGCGCAGGAACCCGTCAGCGAGCTCGTGAGGGCCGCGTTCGACACCGGCCGCGAAGTCGGCCTCGATCCGCTGCTGCTGCTCTCAGTGATGGCGATCGAATCGGGCTTCAATCCGTACGCCGAGAGCGGCGTCGGCGCACAGGGCCTGATGCAGGTTATGTCGAAGGTGCATTCGGACAAATTTCAGTATTTCGGCGGCCAGAGCGCTGCGCTCGAACCGCTCGCGAACATCAAGGTCGGTGCGCTGGTGCTGAAGGATTGCATCGCGCGCGGCGGCTCGCTGCCGGGTGGCTTGCGTCTGTACGTCGGCTCGAGCACGTCGGACGACGGTGGCTACGGCGCGAAGGTGATGGCCGAGCGCGGTCGTCTGCGCGATGTCGCACGCGGCCGCAAGGTGCCGATCAATGCGCCGCAAGCTCCGGTGCTGAGCGCGTCGACGACGCCGGCGCCGGCCGCCTCGACGAGCGGCGGCAACGGCAAGCGCGTCCAGGTGACCTTGCAGGGCGGCCACGCGCTGAGCTCGGAGACTCCGGCGGCGCACTCGCAGCCGGCCGATCAGCAGGACGACGCCAGCGCCAATTCGGCAACGCGCCATGTGGCGTCGGCGTCGGAGCTGGGGGCTTGAGTTAGACATTTGCTAGCCGCACGAAAAAAAGGACACCCGAGGGTGTCCTTTTTTGCGTCTGGCAGGCCGGTAGCCGCCGGCTCAGTGCCTAAACATCAATGCCGCCCGAACAGCTTCGCCAGCCGCTCGACAGCCTCTTCGAGCTTCGGATACGCGGTCGCATACGACAGCCGGATGTAGTCCCTCGGCGCGTGCGTGCCGAAGTCCATGCCCGGCACCAGCACGACGCCGGCATCGTGCAGCATCGCCTTCGTGAGCGCCGCGCTGTCGCCGGCCGCGGGATGCGCGACACCGCGGCAGTCGGCGTACACGTAGAACGCGCCGTCGGGCATTACGGGCACCGAGAAGCCGAGCGATTCGAGCGCCGGCGCGATGAAGTCGCGGCGTCGCTTGAATTCGAGGCGCCGCGCTTCGTAGATCGCGATCGTCTCCGGCTCGAAGCAGGCGAGCGCCGCGTGCTGCGCGAGCGCCGACGCGCAGATGAACAGGTTTTGCGCGAGCTTTTCGAACGCGCTGACCATCGCGGGCGGCACGACGAGCCAGCCGAGTCGCCAGCCGGTCATGTTGAAGTACTTCGAGAAGCTGTTGACGGTGACCACGTCGTCGCCGAACGACAGCGCCGACACGGGCTTCGCGTCGTAGCTGAGGCCCTGGTAGATCTCGTCGACGATCGTGAAGCCGCCGCGCGCCCGCACGGCCTTGACGATCCGCTCGAGTTCGGCCGGCTCGATCGACGTGCCGGTCGGATTCGACGGCGACGCGAGCAGCACGCCGCGGGTGCGCTCGCCCCACAGGCGTTCGACGTCGGCGGCGGTCAGCTGGAAGCGCTCAGCCGGCCCGCTCGGCACCATTACAGGCCTGCCTTCGGCGGCGATCACGAAATGTCGGTTGCACGGATAGCACGGGTCGGGCATCAGCACTTCGTCGTCGCGATCGACGAGCGCCGCGCACGCGAGCAGCAGCGCTGCCGACGCGCCCGCCGTGACCACGATCCGCGCCGGATCGACGTCGATGCCGTAGAACTCGGCGTAATGCGCGGAAATCGCGTCGCGCAGCTCGTGCACGCCGAGCGCGTTCGTGTATTGCGTGACGCCGCGGCGCAGCGCGCTCGCGGCCGCCTCGATGACCGGTTCGGGCGCGGTGAAATCCGGCTCGCCGATGCCCATGTGAATGATGTCGCGCCCGGCTCGTTCGAGCATCGCGGCCTCTTTGGCCAGTTCCATCACGTAGAAAGGCTGGATGGCATCGACGCGCGCGGCAAGCCGCACGAGAGGTTCGGTCACGGAGTTCATACGGTCAGATCCAATTCAGAAGCAGGGAACGGCGCCCACTCATCGAATGATGCGCTCATCGATGCGCACGGCGGCCTCCTTGCGGGCGCTCGAGGCGCTTCGCCCTGTGCAATGCGGCGTGGCGGGAGCCGATGCACCGCATGGTCCCGCCCGCGCAGCGTTCAGCTCTTACGAGCTGCCTGCGTTTCGGCGGCGCGCAGTTGCGCCGAGAGCTTGTCGAGCACGCCGTTCACGTACTTGTAGCCATCCGAGCCGCCGAACGTCTTGGTCAGCTCGACCGCTTCGTTGATGACCACGCGATACGGAATGTCGACGTGATTCTTCAGTTCGAACGCGGCGACCAGCAACACCGCGCGTTCGACCGGCGACAGCTGTTCGATCGGACGATCGAGGCATGGCGCGATCGCGGCGGACAATTCCTCCGAATCGCGCATCACGCCATGCAGGATTGCGTCCAGATGCTCGTGGTCGGCCTTGTCGTAACCTTGCGCGCCGCGCAGTTGCGCGTCGATCTCACCGCCGGGCGAGCCCGACAGCAGCCACTGGTAAAGCCCCTGCGTGGCCAGTTCGCGGGAGCGTCGGCGTGCGCTCTTCATGCCTCTTCCTCATCGTCTTCGTCTTCATCTTCGTCGTCATCGCCGCCGAGCTGTTCGAGCGCAACCGCGAGGTTCGCCATCTCGACAGCCACGCGCGCGGCGTCGCGACCCTTCTCGGTCATGCGCGCGACGGCCTGCTCGTCGTTCTCGGTGGTCAGCACCGCGTTCGCGACCGGAATGCCGAAGTCGAGGCCGATGCGCGTGATGCCCGCGCCGCTTTCGTTCGACACGAGTTCGAAGTGGTACGTCTCACCGCGGATCACCGCGCCGAGCGCGATCAGCGCGTCGAATTGCGCGCTTTCAGCGAGCTTTTGCAACGCAAGCGGGATTTCCAGCGCGCCCGGCACCGTGACGAGCAGCACGTCTTCGCCGGTCACGCCGAGGCGTTCGAGTTCTTCGATGCAGGAGTCGGCGAGGCCGTTGCAGACGGGTTCGTTAAAGCGCGCCTGGACGATGCCGATGCGCAGTCCGTCGCCGTCGAGATTCGGTTGATATTGTCCGATTTCCATGTGAATTCCGTAGTGTTTGAGTGGGCGCGAGGCGCGTGAGTGGCCGGATCAGACTTGCGGGGCTTGCGTTTTGCTACCGGGCATCGGAATGAAGCCCGTGACTTCGAGACCATAACCCGACATGCTGCCGAGCTTACGAGGGTTCGACAGCACCTGCATCTTGCCGACGCCGAGTTCGCGCAGAATCTGTGCGCCGACGCCGTAGGTCTTGAAGTCGACCGGCCGGCGCTTCAGCGCGTCCGCTTTTTCCTTCGAGTCGAACGCCTTGAAGACGTCGATCAGATGGTCTTTCGAGTCGCCGCAGTTCAGCAGCACGACCACGCCGAGATCGCGTTCCGCGATTTCTTTCATCGCCGCATCCAGCGTCCAGGAGTGCGTGGATTCGCCGACTTCGAGCAGATCCAGCACCGACAGCGGTTCGTGCACGCGCACCGGCGTGTCGCAATCGGGCGACGGCGTGCCGCGCACCAGCGCGATATGCGGCTGGCCGCTCGGCTGGTCGAGATACATGACCGCGCGAAACGCGCCGTGCGCCGTTTGCATCGTGCGTTCGCAAATACGCTCGACGATCGATTCCGTGCGGCTGCGATAGTGGATCAGATCGGCGATCGTGCCGATCTTCAGGCCGTGCTCCTTGCCGAACTGGAGCAGGTCAGGCAGACGCGCCATCGTGCCGTCGTCCTTGATCACTTCGCAGATCACCGCGGCGGGCGTGAGGCCCGCGAGCCGCGTGAAGTCGCAGCCGGCCTCGGTATGGCCGGCGCGCACCAGCACGCCGCCCGGCTGGGCCATGATCGGGAAGATATGACCCGGCTGCACGATGTGTTCGGCCTTTGCGTCCGGCGCGACCGCGGCTGCGATCGTGCGGGCCCGGTCGGCTGCCGAGATGCCGGTCGTCACGCCTTCTGCCGCTTCGATGCTGACCGTGAATGCGGTGCCGTACTGCGTGCCGTTGCGGTAGGTCATCAGCGGCAAGTTCAGCTGTTTGCAGCGGTCCTGGGTCAGCGTCAGGCAGATCAGGCCGCGGCCGTAGCGAGCCATGAAATTGATCGCTTCCGGAGTGACAAACTCGGCTGCGATCACGAGGTCGCCCTCGTTTTCGCGGTCTTCTTCGTCGACGAGGATCACCATCCGACCGGCTTTCAGTTCGGCGATGATCTCTTGGGTGGAGGCGAGCGTCATGTTGGCGAGTTTTTCGGGAAAGCGCGTATTTTACGCCACGCGCGGGCCCAAGTCGCCTCCGCCAGAAGACATAGGCGGTTTGGCCGATTGACGAAGAGCGGGGCGTGGTTGCCATCGCGGCCCGCTTTACGGATTGCAATACTGCGGAACGGCACTTGCGGCGCAGCAGGCAGCTTCGTCTCACTACCCATCCGGAGACTGCAATGTCGAGGACCGTCGGCTATTGCATCACTGCAAGGCGTCACGCGCACGTCCAAGGAGCGCGGCCATGAGGCGCGGCGTCACGAGCGGGGGCTCGTCGCAGGCGCCCGTCACCGCGCTGCGCGCGAGCGCGTACCGGATTCCGACCGACGCGCCGGAAGCCGACGGCACGTTCGCGTGGGACGCGACCACGCTGGTCGTCGTCGAGGTCGACGCGGGCGGCGACACCGGCATCGGCTACACGTACAGCGACGCCTGCATCGTCGCGCTGATCCAGGGCGCGCTCGCCGCTTGCGTGCTGAATCACGACGGCCTGGACGTCGGCGCGCATTGGCAACGGCTACAACGCCAGGTGCGCAACCTCGGCCGCGCGGGACTGGCCGCCACCGCCATTTCCGCGATCGACTGCGCGCTGTGGGACCTGAAGGCGAAGCTGCTAGGCGCGCCGCTCGTCTGCGTGCTCGGCGCGCTGCGCCCGACCGTGCCGGTCTACGGCAGCGGCGGCTTCACTACGTACACGAACCAGCGCTTGCAGCAGCAGTTCGCTGGCTGGGTCGCGCAGGACGGCTGCCGGTGGGTCAAGATGAAAATCGGCAGCGAGCCCGACAAGGACCCGGAGCGCGTCGCGGCGGCGCGCGAGGCGATCGGCGGCGCGGGCCTGTTCGTCGACGCCAACGGCGCGTTCACGCCGCAGCGGGCGCTGTACTACGCGCAACGCTTCGCCGAGCACCAGGTGAGCTGGTTCGAGGAGCCCGTGTCTTCGGACGACGAAGCGGGCCTGCGCACCGTGCGCGAGCACGTGCCGGCCGGCATGGAGATCGCCGCCGGCGAATACGGCTACACGCTCGACGATTTCCGCCACCTGCTCGCGACCGGTGCCGTCGACGTGCTGCAGGCCGACGCGAGCCGTTGCGGCGGCATCACCGGCTTTCTGCAGGCCGCCGCGCTGTGCGATGCGTATCACGTGCCGCTGTCCGCCCACTGCGCGCCGGCGCTGCATCTGCACGTCGCGTGCGCGGCGCCGCGCATGCGACATCAGGAGTGGTTCCACGACCACGCCCGGATCGAAGCGATGCTGTTCGACGGCGCACCGCGTTTGCGCGATGGCCAGATGGAGCCGGACCTGTCGCGGCCCGGTTGCGGGCTCGAGTTCAAGCATGGCGACGCCGCGCGCTACCTCATCAAATAAAGCAGGCCAGAACAAGGAAGCGATATCGATGAGCTCTTCAGGCGTACCCGGATTGCTGTACACGGCGGCGGCGATTGCTGCCGTCGCGACGTTGGCCGCGCGCGGCGCGCGAGGACCCGAGCCGCATCCCGAACCACGCGGGAGCGGCCTGCGACACCGCGAGCGTCGAGCCTCCGTGACGTTCCCTGCCCGTGTGCACGCGAGAAAACCCACTGACGAGGTCCAGGCACACGTCGAAGCGGCCCGCACCTTCAACCATAGCTCCGCGCTGCTCGCGCTGTCGGTGCTCGCCGACAGCGCGATGGAGCACTACCGCGGCTCGTTCGACAACCCCGCGATGTTCGCGCCGCTCGTCAGTGCGAGTCTGTCGCTCGCCGCGGGTCTGCATGGCGGCGCGGATCGTCGCGGCCAAACGCATCGTGCACGCCATGCGATTTATCTGAGCGCGGCGGCGACCGGCATCGCCGGCACGGGGTTCCATGTCTACAACGTGATGAAGCGCCCGGGCGGCTGGAGCTGGAACAACCTGTTTCACGCGGCGCCGCTCGGCGCGCCGATTGCGATGCTGCTTTCGGGCGCGTTCGGTGCCGTCGCCGAACGGCTGCGCGACCAGCCCGCCGCCGACCCGCGACTGCTCGGCATGCCGGCCGGCCAGGCGCTCGGTCTGCTGGTCGCGGCCGGTCTCGTCGGCACCGTGGGCGAGGCCGCTCTGCTGCATTTTCGCGGCGCGTTCCAGCATCGGGCGATGTACGCGCCGGTCAGCATTCCGCCCGTCACCGCGGCGCTGCTCGCGCATGCCGCGCTGGCCGCTCCGCGCGAGCGCTGGTACACGCGGCTGTGGTTGCGCATCACGGCCGCGCTGGGCTTTATCGGCGCGGGATTTCACGCACGCGGGATCGCGCGTCGCCAGGGCGGCTGGCGCAACTGGAGCCAGAACCTGTTCGACGGGCCGCCACTGCCCGCGCCGCCGAGCTTTTCCGCGCTGGCGCTCGCCGGGCTCGCCGCGCTGCGTTTGCGGGAGACTGAAAAATGACCCACCAACCACGCTCGACCCGAGCCACCCGCTATCCCGGTTACGACGTGCTCGACAAACGCGCGACGCCGTCGTGGGACGCTCACACCCGCGCGGTGATCGCCGAACGCCTCGCGACACCGCTCGAGCCGCGTTTTTTCAGCGCCGTCGAATGGCTCGCGGTCACCTCGCTGTGCGCGCGTATCGTGCCGCAAGCGAACGCGCAACCGGTGGTGCCGCTCGCCGCGCTGCTCGACGCGCGCCTCGCCGGCAACAGCAACGACGGCTACCGCGACGCCCGTTTGCCGCCCATGCGCGACGCCTGGCGCATCGGCCTTGCCGCGCTCGATGCCGAATCCCGCGAGCGCGGCGGCCTGCCGTTCGCAAGTCTCGCGCAGGACGCGCAGATCGCGCTGCTCGGCGACATGCAGCGCGGCGAACTGACGAACCCCGCGTGGCGCGGCATGCCGTCGAAGCTGTTTTTCAGCGAGCGGGTGCTGCACGACATTTGCGGGCTCTACTACTCGCACCCGCATGCGTGGAGCGAGATCGGTTTCGGCGGCCCGGCGAATCCGCGCGGCTACGTGCGCATGTACCTAAACCGGCGCGATCCGTGGGAGGCGGTCGAAGCGACGCCCGACACGCACGAGCAGGCCACGAGGGAGAACCGCCGTGTCCGATGACGCGCAGCAACGGCCGCGCGGCAAGGACGGCCGCGCCCCCGACGTGTTCCAGCGCGGCGGCTGGGTGCCGATGCGCACGTACTCCGACGGCGAAGAGGTCGATTTCGCGATCGTCGGCACCGGCGCCGGCGGTGGCACGCTCGCGTGCCGGCTCGCGGAGAAAGGTTTCAAGGTCGTCGCGTTCGATGCCGGCGCGTGGTGGCGTCCGCTCGAAGAGTTCGCTTCGGACGAGGCGCATCAGGAAAAGCTGTTCTGGACCGACGAGCGCATCTGCGACGGCGACAATCCGCTGAAGCTCGGCCACAACAACAGCGGCAAGGCGGTCGGCGGCAGCACGGTCCATTTCGCGATGGTGTCGCTGCGTTTTCGGCCCGAGTGGTTCAAGGCGCGCAGCGTGCTCGGCTATGGCGCCGACTGGCCGCTCGACTGGCGCGAGATGTGGCGCTACTACGGCGAGGTCGAGGACGCGCTGAAAATCTCCGGACCGGTCAACTATCCGTGGGGTCCGAAGCGGCCGCGCTATCCATATCGCGCGCATGAGCTGAACGCGGCGGCACTGGTGCTCGCGCGCGGCGCCGAGGCGCTCGGCATCGGCTGGTGCCCGACGCCGCTCGCAACCATCTCCGCGCCGCGCGGCCGCGCGCATCCGTGCGTGTACCGCGGCTTTTGCGTGTCCGGCTGCGCGACCAACGCGAAGCAAAGCGCGCTCGTCACGTGGATTCCGCGTGCGCTGCGTGCCGGCGCCGAAGTGCGCGACCTCGCGATGGTCGGTCGCGTCGTCACCAACGACGCGGGGCTCGCCACCGGCGTCGAATATCTGCGCGAAGGGCATTGGCGATTCCAGCGCGCGAAGCACGTAGTGGTGGCCGGCTACGCGATCGAAACGCCGCGCCTGTTGCTGATGTCGGCCAACAGCCGCTTTCCGGATGGACTCGCGAACAGCTCGGGACTCGTCGGCAAAAACCTGATGGCGCAGTCGAATCAGGCCGTCTACGGCACCTTCGACGAAGACATCCGCTGGTACAAGGGCCCGCCGTCGCTCGCGCTCACCGAGCACTGGAACTACGAAGACAAGGGCAAGGACTTTTTCGGCGGCTACTGCTACATGAGCCAGGGGCCGCTGCCGAACGGCTGGGTCGCGGTGCAGAACGGCCGTGGCTTGTGGGGTGATGCGCTCGGCGCGGAGATGCTCAAGTACAACCACCAGGCGGGGCTGAAGATCGTCGGCGAGATGCTGCCGCAGCAGCGCAACCGCGTGACGCTTGCAGACGAAAAGGACCAGTACGGGCTGCCGATCGCGCGCGTCACCTATTCGTGGTGCGACAACGACAAGCGGCTCATCGCGCATTCGCTAGACTTCATGGAGCAGGCGCTCGCGGCCGCGGGGGGCAACGAGATCTGGCGCGAGACCGACGACACCTGCCACCTGAACGGCACCGCCCCCATGGGCGACGATCCGGCGACGAGCGTCGTCGATGCGGACTGCCGCAGCTGGGACATCCGCAACCTGTGGGTGTGCGACGGCTCGGTGTTTCCGACCGTCGGCGGCGTGAATCCGTCGTTGACGATCCAGGCGATCGCGTGCCGCACGGCCGACCGCATCGCCGCGCTGGCCGCGCGCGGTGAGCTATAGGTTTCGCATCGTTCGCCGGATGGAGGCGTGTATGAAGCGCACCTGGACGATCATCGGGGTCGATGACGTGGCTCGCAGCTTCGGCTGGTATCAGCAACTGTTCGGTCAGCCGCCGACGTCGCCCGCTCACGACGACTTCGGACAGATCCGCGACACGGACGGCACCGTGTTGCTGTGTCTGCATCAGTGGGGCGCGCATGAACACCCTACGTTGACGAGCCGCGACAATGGTCTGCCCGGCAACGGCCTGCTGCTGTTTTTCCGGGTCGATGATTTCGATTCGTGCGTCGCGCGGGCCCGGGCGCTCGCCGATCGTTTCGAACAAGAGCCGCGCATCAATTCGCACACGGGCACGCTGGAATTCGCGCTGCGCGATCCGGACGGGTACTACGTGATGGTCAGCGCGCTGTCCGAGACGTGAGGCTTTGTCGCCAGTCACACCTGCCGGGCACAACATGCTCTGCGAGCATCGAAGCTTGGCGCAGATCATGTTCGCGGCGAGAAAACGGCCTCTTTTTCAATGCGCACCATGCATGGTGCGATGCAAAATCCATAGAATGGCCGGGGCTGTTGGCCTCACCATACCTTGAGAGTATGAAAGAGGACGGGAAAAGTATTGGACGGGCCAAATGGGCGAGGGGTATAAAAACATCCAATGAACTCACTTCTCGCCGCAGCCGCCATGCCCCAAGCGACCATCGAACGTATCGAAACCCGCCTCGTCGATCTGCCGACGATCCGCCCTCACAAGCTGTCGGTCGCCACGATGTACGGGCAGACGCTGATGCTGGTCAAGGTGTACTGCAGCGACGGCATCGTCGGGATCGGCGAAGGCACCACGATCGCCGGCATGGCCTATGGCCCGGAAAGCCCCGAGGCGATGAAGCTCGCGATCGACGCCTACTTCGCCCCGGCGATGATCGGCAAGGACGCGACGCAGATCCAGGCGCTGATGGCGCACCTCGGCAAGCTGGTCAAGGTCAATCATTTCTCGAAGAGCGCGCTCGAAACCGCGCTGCTCGACGCGCAAGGCAAGCGCCTCGGCGTGCCAGTGAGCGAGCTGCTCGGCGGACGTCGCCGTGAGCGCCTGCCGGTTGCGTGGACGCTCGCGTCGGGCGATACCGCGAAGGACATCGCCGAAGCCGAGCACATGCTCGACGTGCGCCGCCACAAGGTCTTCAAGCTGAAGATCGGCGCGAAGGAACTGAAGACCGACATCAAACACGTCGCCGACATCAAGAAAGCGGTCGGCGAGCGCGCCGCGGTGCGTGTCGACGTGAACATGGCGTGGAGCGAGACCCAGGCCGCCTGGGCGATTCCGGCGCTGGCCGACGCGGGCTGCGAGCTGGTCGAGCAGCCGGTTGCATCCGCCGCGGCGCTCGCGCGCCTGATGCGGCGCTTCCCGGTCGCGCTGATGGCCGATGAAGTCCTGCAAGGACCGGACAGCGCGTTCGAGATCGCGAAGAACGGCGGCGCCGATGTGTTCGCGATCAAGATCGAACAGAGCGGCGGCCTGTTCGCCGCGCAGCGCGTGGCCACGATCGCCGATGCCGCCGGCATCGAGCTGTATGGCGGCACGATGCTCGAAGGCGCGTTCAGCACGGTCGCGTCGGCGCATCTGTTTGCGAGCTTCGCGAACCTGCAATGGGGCACCGAACTGTTCGGGCCGTTGCTGATCACCGAAGAAATTCTAACCACGCCGCTTGATTACAGCGACTTCGAACTGACCGTGCCGAATGGCCCTGGTCTCGGCATCGAACTCGACGAGGCGAAGGTCAAGCGATTCACTCGAGACGGGCTGATGAAGGTCACCCGCTAAACCGATTCAGATCAAGAGGAGTCAACGATGCTTTTCCACGTGCGAATGGACGTGAACCTGCCGGTTGACATGCCGGCCGAAGTGGCGAACGAAATCAAGACCCGCGAGAAGGCTTACTCGCAGGAACTCCAGCGTAGCGGCAAGTGGCGTCATATCTGGCGCCTCGTTGGCGAGTACGCGAATTACAGCATCTTCGATGTAGAGAGCAATGCCGAACTTCACGACATTCTGTCCGGTTTGCCTCTGTTCCCGTACATGAAGATTTCGGTGACGCCTCTGTGTCGTCACCCGTCGTCGATTCGGGACGACGACATCTGAGCCCAGGGGCCAGGCGCATTTCAAGGCGAGCGCATCCAAAGCCATCTTTTCCCCCTATACCAACTGGAGACAGTCATCGTGAGCGTCAAAGTATTTGAAACCAAAGAAGTGCAGGATCTGCTGAAGGCCGCTTCCAACGTCGATGCCGGTAACGGCAATGCACGTTTCCAGCAGATCGTTTTCCGTCTGCTGGGTGACCTGTTCAAGGCAATCGATGACCTCGACATCACGCCCGACGAAGTCTGGGCCGGCGTCAACTATCTGAACAAGCTCGGCCAGGACGGCGAAGCAGCGCTGCTCGCAGCCGGCCTCGGTCTCGAGAAGTACCTCGACATCCGCATGGACGCCGAGGACAAGAAGATCGGTCTCGAAGGCGGCACGCCGCGCACGATCGAAGGCCCGCTGTATGTGGCCGGCGCGCCGGTGCGCGACGGCGTGTCGAAGATCGACATCAACGCCGACGAAGACGCGGGCCCGCTCGTGATCCGCGGCACGGTCAAGGATCTGGACGGCAAGCCGGTCGCCGGCGCGCTCGTCGAGTGCTGGCACGCGAACTCGAAGGGCTTCTATTCGCACTTCGATCCGACCGGCGCACAGACCGAGTTCAACCTGCGCGGGGCGGTGAAGACCGGTGCCGACGGCAAGTACGAGTTCCGCACGCTGATGCCGGTGGGCTATGGCTGCCCGCCGCACGGCGCAACGCAGCAACTGCTGAACGTGCTGGGCCGTCACGGCAACCGTCCGGCGCACGTGCACTTCTTCGTCAGCAGCGACGGTCATCGCAAGCTGACCACGCAGTTCAACATCGAAGGCGATCCGCTGATTTGGGACGACTTCGCGTATGCAACGCGCGAAGAGCTGATTCCGCCGGTCGTCGAGAAAACCGGTGGCGCGGCGCTGGGCCTGAAGGCCGATGCGTACAAGGACATCGAGTTCAACTTCACGATCACGCCGCTGGTTCAAGGTAAGGACAACCAGCTCGTCTATCGTCTGCGCGCTTCGGCCGAAGCGTGATCGCACGAGGCGGCGCCGTGGCGACACGGCCGCCGCCTTTCGTTGCCAACGGCCGGCAGTCCTGTCGGCCGGACCAATCCCCTGAAGCGTCGAGGAGTCGACGGTGTCGAGCAAACTTCGTGAGCAGGCAGCGCACGATGTCGCGTCCGTGCTGCCCGAGCGGGCCCACGATCTGGCGCGCCTGCTGATTCTGGTCGACGACAGTGAACCGGTCGTCACCGTCGTCGGCAAATACAACCACGGCAAGAGCAGCCTGCTCAACGAGCTGTTGGGCCGCGATGCGTTCGCGGTGTCCGACCGGCGCGAAACGGTGCGCCTGTCCGACAGCGTGCATCAGGGCGTGCGCTGGCTCGACGCGCCGGGACTCGACGCCGACGTCGGCAGCGAAGACGACCGCGAAGCGTTGCGCGCCGCGTGGCTGAAGTCCGACATTCGCCTGTTCGTGCACGCCGCGAAAGAGGGCGAGCTCGATGCGAAGGAACTGACGCTGCTGACCGAGCTCGACGCCGATCGCGTCAGGACCGGGCGGCAGACGCTGTTCGCGATGCAACAGTGGTCGAGCCTCGAAGCAGTCCGAAACCTCGCCGATCGTTTCGACGATCAGGCGCTGCTTCTCGTGTTCGGCAAGTTCAACGCGGGCAAGAGCTCGTTCTGCAATTTCCTCGCCGAGCGCTTCGCCGCGCACGAGCGCAGCGTGCAGTATTTCCATGTGGATGCGGGCCGCGTCGTCGAGACATCGGAGCCCTTTACCGAAGGCGCGACCGAAACGACTTCGCGGCTGCAGGGCGTGCGTCTCGGCGCAAAGCTGGTGCTGCTCGACACGCCGGGATTGCATCCGGTGACGCCGGAAAACGCTGCGCTAACGCAGCGCCTCACCGATAGCGCCGACGGTGTGTTGTGGCTGACCGGCTCCACCTCGCCCGGCCAGGTGCAGGAGCTCGACGAGCTCGGCCGCGAATTGCATCGAAACAAGCCGCTGCTGCCGGTCGTGACTCGCAGCGACGAGTACGAGGAAGACGAAGTCGACGGCGAACTCGTCAAGTGTCTGCGCAACAAGAGCGTGTCGCGTCGCGCGCTACAGGAGCACGACGTCAGCGTGCGCGCGGAACACAAGCTCGTCTCGATGGGCGTCGACAAGGCGCTGCTGAAACCGCCGGTGTCGGTGTCAGCGTATGTGGCGCGCGAGGCGGGGCAGACCGCGGCGGCCATGAGTGACGCGGGCTTCGAGCGGCTCTATGCCGCGTTGCTCGACATCGCCGGACCGGCGCTCGCGGATAAACGGCGCAAGCGGGCCGAGGTGCTGCTGCATCATCTGGAAGAGAATGTGCTCGGCAACCTGCGAAGCGATGTGCTGCCGTTGCTTGCCGAACTTGGCGAGTCGTCGCAGGCGGCGCTCGAGCAGCTCGAGCAACAGCAGGAGCGGCTTGCCAATGCGGTGTGGCGCGGCATCGTGCCGACGCTGCCCGCGTTGCTCGATGCGCATGCGGCGACGCGTGACGTGATCGGGCTGTGCAATGCGCTGTCGCAATCGATATTCGAGCTGTACCGGCGCGAGGCAGACAGGCTGCTGGGCGACTATCTGATCGAGCCCGACGCTTCGCTCGCACGGATCGAACTTGCTGACGATGCCGGTTTCGACGATATCGTCGTCGAGCGTTTGGTCGGAAATGGACCGATGACCGAGGTCGCGGGCGTCGACTATGGCCGCCTTCACGCGGCGCTCAGCCGCGCGATTCGCGAGTGCGTGCTGAATCTGTCCAACCATGCCGCGCAACGGTGCCGCGCGTCGATCGCTCAGTTGATGAAGCTCGCGCGGCGTCTTGAAGCGTCGTTAGCGACGCATGAGGAAGGCTTGCTCGATCTGAAGTCGCGGGTGCGATTGAAATCAGTCTGACGCGCCGTGCAGATGCCCGGCGTCGGCGTGATCGTGAACGACCGCGGTGTCTCACCGTTCTCATCGCGCGGCATCGGATCGGGGCGCTTGACCGCCTCGACGGCGCGTGACTACTTCAACGATTGATCGCCGTCGCGCGGCGCATTGAGCATTCGCTCGACATAGCGCGCAATCAGATCGATTTCCAGATTCACTTTCACGCCATCGCGCAGATGCTTGAGCGCCGTCACCTGCACGGTATGCGGAATCAGATTGATCGAAAACTCGCAGCCGTCGTCGCGATCAGCGACGGAGTTCACGGTCAGGCTCACGCCGTTGACCGTAATCGAACCCTTGTACGCGAGATAGCGGCCGATGTCGCGCGGCGCGAGAATGCGCAGTTCGTGCGATTCGCCGACCGGCGCGAAACGCGTGACGGTACCGAGCCCGTCGACGTGTCCGGACACGATATGTCCGCCGAGCCGGTCATGCGCGCGCAGCGCTTTCTCGAGATTGACCTCGCCCGTTTCGCCGAGACTGGCCGTGCGGTTCAGGCTTTCGCGCGATACGTCGACTTCGAACGAATGAGCGGTCTTCGCGACCACCGTCATGCAGGCGCCCTGGATCGTGATGCTGTCGCCGAGCTGCACGTCGGCGAGGTCGAGGCCGCCGGCTTCGACGTTCAGGCGTACGCCCGCGTCGCCGCCCGCGCCAAGCGGCTTGACTGATTCGATGCGGCCCACTGCCGCGACGATTCCTGTAAACATCGTGCTAATCCTTGGTCATTTCGAAACGGTGGGGGACACGGCATCGGTCCCGGGTACGGCCGCCTGCGCGAAGCGCGCGAGAATCCGCAGATCGTCGCCGATCCGCTCGACCGTGTGGAAATTGAGCTTCACACGGTCTTCGAGCAGGTCGGGCGCGTCCAGATTGAACATGCTCATCGAGTCCACGCCGAGCAGGCTCGGCGCCAGATAGACGAGCAGTTCATCGACGCAGCCTTCGCGCAGCAGCGAGCCGTTCAGCTTGTAGCCGGCTTCGACGTGCAATTCGTTCACGTTGCGCTCGCCGAGCACACTCAGCATGCGCGGCAGATCCACTTTGCCGAACGCGTTCGGCAGCGGCACGATCTCGGCGCCGCGCTCGCGCAGCGCAACCGCGCGTTCTTCGAGACGCGCATCGAGCTCGCCGCAGAAGATCAGCGTCGGCGCGCCGGCCAGGATCTGCGCGTCGAGCGGCACGTCGAGCTGGCTGTCGATCAGCACGCGGTGCGGCTGGCGTGGCGTATCGACCGCCCGCACGGTCATGCGCGGATTGTCTTCGCGCACGGTGCCGATGCCCGTCAGGATCGCCGACGCGCGCGCACGCCACGCATGACCGTCGGCGCGCGCGGCCGCGCTCGTGATCCACTGGCTCTCACCCGAAGGCAAGCCGGTGCGGCCATCGAGCGATGCCGCCACCTTCATGCGCACCCACGGACGGCCGCGCGTCATGCGCGACACGAAGCCGATGTTCAGCTCGCGCGCTTCGTTTGCGAGCAGCCCGCAGCGCACTTCGATACCGGCTTCGCGCAGCATCGCGAGACCGCGGCCGGACACCTGGGGATTGGGATCTTCCATCGCCGCGATCACGCGGCCGATCTGTGCTTCGATCAGCGCGCTGGCGCACGGCGGCGTGCGGCCGAAATGGCTGCACGGTTCGAGCGTCACGTAGGCGGTCGCGCCGCGCAGGTCGTGGCCGCGCGAGCGCGCGTCCTTCAGCGCGCGAATCTCGGCGTGATCCTGGCCGGCCGGCTGCGTGTAGCCTTCGCCGATCACCTCGCCGTTTCTGACGAGCACGCAACCGACGCGCGGATTCGGGTCGGTCGTGTACATGCCGCGCTTCGCGAGCGCGAGCGCGCGTTCCATATGGACGAAATCGGTTTGCGAGAACATCGGTGTCCGTTGTGGTGCGGTGTCTGGGTCGTGCGGGTTGCGGCTTTTGCTTGAAGTCCGGGTTCAGCCCTTCAACGCTACGAACGCGCCGCGCGCGGCGTCGATCGTCGCGTCGATCACTGCGTCGTCGTGCGCGCTCGACACGAAGCCCGCCTCATACGCGGACGGCGCGAAGTACACGCCCGCGTCGAGCATCTTGTGGAAGAACGCGTTGAAGCGCGGCACGTCGCTCTTCGTGACGTCGGCGAAGCTCGTCGGGATCGATTCGCGGAAGTAGATGCCGAACATGCCGCCGAGCGCATCCGCGGCGAACGGCACGTTTGCTTCGCGGGCGACCTGCGCGAGCCCTTGCGCGAGACGCGTGGTGCGTGCGGCGAGCGTGTCGTAGAAGCCGGGCGCCTGGATCAGCTGCAGCGTCTTCAGGCCGGCCGCGACCGCGATCGGATTGCCCGACAGCGTGCCCGCCTGATAGACGCCGCCGAGCGGCGCGAGGTGAGCCATGATGTCGCGCCGTCCGCCGAACGCCGCCGCCGGCATGCCGCCGCCGATCACCTTGCCGAGGCACGTAAGGTCCGGCGTGATGCCGTAGAGCTGCTGCGCGCCGCCGAGCGCAACGCGGAAGCCGCACATCACTTCGTCGAAGATCAGCACCGAACCGTACTCGGTGCACAGGCGCCGCAGCGCCTGCAGGAATTCGGGGGTCGCACGCACGAGGTTCATATTGCCCGCAACCGGCTCGACGATCACCGAGGCGATCTCGTTGCCGAACGCCTCGAACGCTTCTTCGAGCTCGGCGACGTTGTTGTATTCGAGCACGGTGGTGTGCTTCGCGATATCGACCGGCACGCCCGCCGAGGTCGGATTGCCGAAGGTCAGGAGGCCCGAGCCAGCCTTGACGAGCAGGCTGTCCGCATGGCCGTGATAGCAGCCTTCGAACTTGACGATGCGGCTGCGGTTCGTGAAGCCGCGCGCGAGCCGCAGCGCGCTCATCGTCGCCTCGGTGCCGCTCGACACCATGCGCACCTGTTCGATCGACGGCACCAGCTTGCAGATTTCCTCGGCGATCTGGACTTCCGACTCGGTCGGTGCGCCGAACGAGAAGCCATTCACGAGCGCGCGCTGCACGGCTTCGAGCACTTCGGGATGAACGTGGCCGAGGATCATGGGACCCCACGAGCCGATGTAGTCGGTATAGCGCTGGCCGTCCGCGTCCCAGAAGTACGGGCCTTTCGCGCGCTCGATGAAGCGTGGCGTGCCGCCGACGGAACGGAAAGCGCGCACCGGCGAATTCACGCCGCCGGGGATCGTGCGTTGCGCGCGTTCGAAGAGGGTTTCGTTTCTGGACATGGCGATGGCTGGAATAGGGAGCAGGGTTGCGCAGCGGCGCAAAGGGCCTCGGACGATTCCCGCGGACACTTCGCGCGATGCTGGGATGGATCGAGAAATTGTACCGGACTCGGGGCCGGCGGGCTGTGCGCGCGGGCGGCCGCGGCGGCGGGAATTTCAGGCCTGGCTGCCCGGAGCGGGCAGCGCCGGCGGCTTGCGCTTGCCGGTCAATTCGGCCCAGCGCTTCTCCAGCGCGCCTTCGGCGATCGGCTTGATGATCGTGCCCGAGCTTTGCGCATCCCACGTCTGCACCGAAAACGGATGCACACGCAGCTGATCGCGCGGGATGACCGGCGCGCGATGCGCATCGACGAGCCAGTCGTAGACGAAGTCGATGCACAGCCGATAGCCGCGTTTGGTCGACGCGTCGGGGACTTCGTACGGCGCGCGCGTCACGTAGCCCGAACCGAAGATGCCCTTCGGCTCCTGCGCGACGCGATGCAGGAACACGCGGTCGCCTGGCAAGATGCCGCGCGCGAAGCCGCAGCCCCATGCGTCGGTCACCGCTTCGCCGGCGGCCACGCGTTTGGCGATGTCGGGCAACTCGGGCCACGGCCATTTTTTGGGGCTCCAGATCAGCAAAAAGGCGGTCATCGCGGGGTTCGAACGGGATCGGGGGAAGGGGATGGGCATGCAGGCGGCAGCTTAACCGATCGACGCTCTTTGCGCCGCGCGGCGCTGCCTCGCGTACAGTCAGCGGGTTAACCGTCGCGTACAATCGAGCCGGTCGGCTGATGGCCGTTCCCGCTTCACCCGTTCCGCTGCCGATGACGGCGCGGCGTTCCATCCGGATTTCCCATGTCTCACGTCGTCAAACGCCGGCCCGATGGCCGGCTGATTTTGGTGCTCGGCGCGCTGGCCGCGTGCGGGCCGATTTCCATCGACATGTATCTGCCGAGCCTGCCGAGCATCGCGCAGGCCTTCGCGGTCGGCACGGGCGCCGCGCAATCGACGCTGACGAGCTTCATGTTCGGCTTTTCGATCGGCATGCTGCTGTACGGTCCGCTGTCCGATACGTATGGCCGTCGGCCGATCCTGCTCGGCGGCATCATCATGTATGCGCTCGCGAGCATCGCCTGCGCGCTATCGATCTCGATCGGCTCGCTGGTCGGCTTTCGCTTCGTGCAGGCGTTGGGCGCGGGGGCGGCGTCGGTGCTGGCTCGCGCGATCGCGCGGGACGCGCACGAGCCGGGCGATGCGGCGCGCGTGCTGTCGATGATCGCGATCGTCACGGCGATCGGTCCGCTGCTCGCGCCGCTGATCGGTGGACAGTTGCTGCTGCTGGGCGGCTGGCGTGCCGTGTTCGTCGCGCTGACGCTGTTCGGGGCCGTGTGCGCGGTGACCGCATTCCTGAAGGTGCCGGAGACGTGGCCGCGCGAGATGCGCGCGCAGTCGGCGCTGCTGAAGTCGTTCGGCGCGTATGGCACGCTGCTGCGCGATCCGGTCGCGTGGGGACATATGTTGTGTGGCGGCATGGCTTTCGCGTCGATGTTCGCGTACATCACGGCGACGCCGTTCGTCTACATCGAGTATTTCCACGTGGCCGCACAGCACTATGGCTTCCTGTTCGCGCTGAATATCGTCGGCATCATGTTCGGCAATTACCTGAATACGCGGTTCGTCGGCCGGCTCGGGCCGGTGCCGATCATCTCGTTCGCGGCGACCGTGAGCTTCGTCGCGTCGCTGTTCGTGTCCGTCGTGTCGCTGACGGGGTGGGGCGGCTTGTGGTCGATCGTGTTTGGCCTCTTCTTCGTCGTCAGCGTGGTGGGCGTGTTGTCCGCCAACTGCACGACCGATCTGATGCATCGCTATCCGGTCAACGCAGGTGCCGCGGCGGCCGTGTTCGGCGCGGTGCAGCTCGCGCTGGGCGCGTTGTCGAGCCTCGCGGTCGGACTGTGGCAGGACGGCACGCCGAAGGGCATGGGCATCGTGGTCGGCGTGGCGGGCTGCCTGTGCTTTGTCGGACGCAGGCTCGTGATGCGCTGGAACGGGAGGAAGTCGCCGGTTGCGGCTGTGTAGCGTGTGCTGTTTGGGTATTGAGGTCGAGCACTGCGCGGGCCCTGTGAAAACGGCGTGAAAGCCATATGACGCTCGAGCTACACGGGCTGTCGGTATCGACCGACGCGTGAGTTCACCGGGCGCGTCTCCGGAAAACACCTGGTGTTGCGCGCGCACCACCGTGCGTCGCGGTTTGCATTGCTATGATGAAGTCACTGTTCCTCGGAGCGGCAATCATGGCGATCAAAGACCTGATAAACGGCGAACGGCAATTTGCCGCATTCGCCGAAGCGCAACGGCTGGCCGACAGCGGCGCTTACTACGATTACACCGACATCGAATATGTGTTGCGCTTTGATCACGGGTTGACTGATGTATCGGCTCTGCTCGATAGCCAGCTGATGCATCGCGATCTGAATCGCCGTTGTGCCGATGCGCGCGAGAAGCTCGAGATCGCGGATGCGTGATGCTCGGTGTGCGGGTTTGCGCTGAATCGAGCACGGCGATGAACCGCTCCGGGAATTTCACTTCTGGAGTGGTTGATGACCGATAGCACGCACGCCCCACGTTTGCCTCACACCGACAATCCCGCCGCGCTGGCGAGACCCGGCGGTCACTACAGTCATGTGGTGGTCGCGAATGGCTTCGTCTTCGTGTCCGGGCAATTGCCGATCAATGCGCAAGGCGACAAGCTCGCCGATGCGCCATTCGACGCGCAAGCCGAACAGGTTCTGGCCAATGTGAAGGCGGCGCTCGAAAGCGTCGGCAGCAGCGTCGCGCAACTGGTGCAGGTGCGCGTGTATGTCGTCGATGTCGAACATTGGGCGAGCTTCAATCAGATCTACGCGCGCTGGGCCGGTGAGGCGAAACCGGCGCGTGCGGTCGTGCCGGTGCCGCAGTTGCACTATGGGTTCAAGATCGAGGTTGAGGCGGTGGGGGTGGTTTAGTTCGGGGTGGTGCAAGCGAGTACCTGAAGCTTCGCAGGCTTTTCTCGTTTTCACGATCAGATCCTGCCGAAGCACGCGGCAAAGGTCGAGCATCAACCGGCGATGCCTTGGCGCGACCTTGCCGAACGGGCGCTTGCGCATACTGTGTCGGGCAAGGGATCGGCTTGTGCATTCGAGCGAGGCTCTATCGATATTCGTCAATCTCAACCGTGCCGCCCATGGCTTCCATCATGGTGCGAATTTCGTCGGGCACATCCGGCACGCGGTCGCCGCTCTCGTTGTCCCAATAACAGAAGAAACGCATCTGTGCGCCAGTGCGCATGAGCAATTCGGGCAGGTCTGAACGGGGCAATGCCAAGCGTTCCACAAGATAGCGAAGGTGAGGCGCAAGAAGATTACTCTGAACATGCCCCTTGCTATCCACACTCCATACGCCGATTCGAGCGGGGTACTTGCTAGTGCGCCCAGATGGTGTAGTGCGGAATTGCCCCCGAACGCTCTGCATGTCCGGTTCAACGCCAAAATAGTTTGTCCAGAATTCGGGCCGCTCCACGTCCTGATAGATAGTGAAAGAAGCATGTGCAAGTTGATGGGTCGTTACCATAACGTTCCTTTAGGGTGCCCAACTTTGCATGTTGTCGATAACCACGCCGTTGAATTCCACGTCTCCATCGTCATGCCAGATTACGTTGTTGTCGCCGCGCAATTTGTTGTACTGCTTCATAGCGTGAAGCATGCCGCTGAACGTGTTTTGCTTGTATCCAAGCATCTTCGCGGCATAGCGTGGGTTATTGGTGCTCGCGGCGAGTTCAACGACATCGCCGCTCAACGCATCAGGCATATACTCAAACGGCTGCGGGTCGCCGAGCAGCGTTGATGCGCCTCTATCCGCAGCCCTGGCTGCGCGCGCAGCGGCTAACTGGGCTTGCCAGGTGGCCGGATCATACTGGACGGACAGAATGGCTTCGCCATCCGGGTGACTGCCGGTCCTCGCTACGGGATTTCTTAACGGCGTGCTGCTGTAGGGTGACGGAAACAGGCCATTACGCGGACCTCTAATGGCAAGCAGTTTGCCCCGGCGAACCTCTCCGAGAAGAGCAACGATGACCCACCAGCCATCGGTGTCAGGGTTGCGGTGCCGCGCGCTATGGAAAAACAGCCAGCCACTCTTCTGGATACGCCTGACCAGTTCCCGGTCCTCCTCCCACTTCCTGTGATTCAGTTCGGCAATCTCAAGAAATTCCCGGGTCTCCGCCCTGGCCTTCTGACGGTCTGCGGCCTTGCCAAGGCACGCTTTATAGTGCCACTCGTCACAGATGACATAGCAGGCCCCCGATGGCTGCTGGCAGAACAGCTCCACGGAGCGCATCTCAAATACGGACAGGGACATAGGTGTGTCGTTGGTCTATCTGAAGTCGCTGCCGGAGTTGACAGCAGTCAGATAATTACCGTGCGACAGGCAGTCCGTACATGGGCGACCGCCCAAAATCTCCTTGGCTTTCGATGAAAGAGAAAAGCCTCCGCAGGAACATTGCGATGTTTCGCGCCCGTAGTGTGGTCGCTGACTGCACTCGCGCAGCGGATCATCGGGATACGAAAAACAAAAACCCCGTAAGTCGCTGAACTTACGGGGTTTTTCTTGAAAGACTGGCGGAGGCGGTGAGATTCGAACTCACGGAAGGATTGCTCCTTCGCCGGTTTTCAAGACCGGTGCCTTAAACCACTCGGCCACACCTCCAAGCCGCGAATTGTAACCTGAAAAGACTTCGCTGCCGAGCCCAGGCGACCCGGCATCACTGCGGGTCTTTCAGGAATAGCGCCTGCAGGTCATTCAGGAACGCCTGCCCAAGCGGCGTCGGCGCAATCCGTTCGTGGTCGCGCGTAATCAGCTTGCGCCGTTCCGCTTCCTGCAACGCGGGTTCGATGGTCGTGATCGACAGACCCGTGCGCTCGATGAACCGATGCACCGGAAACCCTTCCACCAGGCGCAGCGCGTTCAGCATGAACTCGAACGGCAGATCGCGCGGCCCGACCTCGTGCTCTTCCTGCACGCTTGCCCCGGCCTTGGCCTGCTCGATGAACGTGGTCGGATGTTTGTAGCGCGCCTGACGCACGATGCGATTCGGAAACGACAGCTTCGTATGCGCGCCCGCGCCGATGCCGAGATAGTCGCCGAAACGCCAGTAGTTCAGATTGTGTTTGCTCTGCCGATGCGGCCGCGCATACGCGGACACCTCGTAGCGCTCGTAGCCGGCCTCGGCGGTGCGTTGATGAATCCAGTCCTGCATGTCCGCGGACGCGTCGTCGTCGGGCAGCGCGGGCGGGAACTTGGCGAACAGCGTGTTCGGTTCGAGCGTCAGGTGATACAGCGACAGATGCGGCGGTGCAAACGACAACGCCGTTTCCACGTCGGCCTGGCATTCGGCGAGCGTTTGCCTGGGCAGCGCGAACATCAGGTCGAGGTTGAAGTTGTCGAACGTGGTCGCGGCGACTTCGACCGCGTGGCGCGCTTGCGCCGCGTCGTGAATGCGGCCGAGCGCCTTCAGATGCGTTTCGTTGAAACTCTGGATGCCCACCGACAGCCGGTTCACGCCGCTCGCGCGAAACTGCGCGAACTTGTCGGCTTCGAACGTGCCGGGGTTCGCTTCGAGCGTGATTTCCGCGTCGGCGTCGAGGGGCAGCAAAGCGCGAATATCCGACAGCATGCGATCGAGCCCCGCCGCCGACAGCAAACTCGGCGTGCCCCCGCCGACGAACACCGTGTGCACCTGGCGGCCCCAGATCAGTGGCAAGGCCATTTCCAGATCGGCGCGCAGCGCGTCGAGGTAGTCGTTCTCCGGGAACGTCTCGCCCTTCCACTCGTGCGAATTGAAATCGCAATATGGGCACTTGCGCACGCACCACGGAAAATGCACGTACAGCGCAAGCGGCGGCAGCGACGTCAAACGGATGCCCCCCGGGGACGTGAATGCCTTGACGACACCGTTGCCGATGTCCGCCGGTGTCGATCGGATCGGAATCACGCTTCCTCCGACAGGCGAGCGAGCAGTTGCCGCAGCGCGATCGCGCGATGACTGCTGGCGTTCTTGACCGCCGGCTCGAGCTCGGCGGCGCTCGCGTTAAGCGAGGGCAGATAGAAGTACGGGTCGTAACCGAAGCCATGTTCGCCGCGCGGCGCGTCGAGGATTTCGCCATGCCAGCGGCCTTCGGCGATCAGCGGTTCGGGATCGTCCGCGTGACGCACGAGGGCGAGCACGCAGTAGTAATAGCCGCGCCGATCGCTCGCGCTCCGCAGTTCTTCGACGAGTCGCGCGTTGTTCGCCGCGTCGCTTTTCTCGCCGCCGGCGAGTTGCGCGAAGCGGGCCGAGTAGACGCCCGGCGCGCCGCGCAGTGCACGCACGCAAAGGCCCGAGTCGTCGGCGAGCGCGGGCAGGCCGGTCAGCTTCGCCGCGTGACGCGCCTTGGCGAGCGCGTTTTCGACGAAGGTGGGGTGCGGCTCTTCCGCTTCCGGTACATTGAGCGCGCCTTGCGGGATCAACTCGATGCCGGCCGCGCCGAGCAGCGCCGCGAATTCGCGCAGCTTGCCCGGGTTGTTCGACGCGAGCACGACTTTTTTCAACGGCATGCCCGACGTTATGCCGAGAGCATCGTTCCCGCCGCCGTCCTGACGAACCTCATTCACTGCTGCACTCCCAGCGCTTCTTTCTGCTTCGCGATCAGCGTGCTGATGCCGTCGCTCGCGAGATCGAGCAGCGCATTCATTTCTTCGCGCGAGAACGCCACGCCTTCCGCGGTGCCCTGAATTTCGACGAAGCCGCCCGCGCCCGTCATCACGACGTTCATGTCGGTGTCGCACTGCGAGTCTTCGTCGTAGTCGAGGTCGAGCACCGGCACGCCGTCGTACACGCCGACCGAAATCGCGGCGACGTAATCCGTGATCGGCGAGCTTTCGATGCGGCCCGTGGCGAGTAATCTGGCGACCGCATCATGCGCGGCGACGAACGCGCCGGTGATGCTCGCGGTGCGCGTGCCGCCGTCGGCCTGGATCACGTCGCAGTCGAGATTGATCGTGCGCGCGCCGAGCTTCTCGAGATCGAACACCGAGCGCAGCGCACGGCCGATCAGCCGCTGAATTTCCTGCGTGCGGCCGGTCTGTTTGCCGCGCGCGGCTTCGCGGTCGCTGCGCGTATGCGTGGCGCGCGGCAGCATGCCGTATTCCGCGGTGAGCCAGCCCTGGCCGCGATCGCGCAGGAACGGCGGCACGCTCTCGCTGACGCTCGCGGTGCAGATCACCTTGGTGTCGCCGAACTCGACCAGCACCGAGCCCTCCGCATGCTTCGTGTAGTGACGCGTGATGCGCACGTCGCGCAACTGGTTGGGCTGGCGGCAGCTGGGGCGTGGGGTGTCGTTGCTCATGTCGGAGTGTCGCGTTGAGTGCCGAAAGGCCGGAAGAGGGGCGGAGGAAAAACCATAATTTTACCGCCGATCGTATAGGGCGGTTGCCCATACGCATGGCACACAAGGTTGCGGGTGACGAGTGCCGCTTGAGCACGCGAGAGTCATCGTAACGACGAGCGGCAATCCGTACCATGAAAGCAGCCGCGTGCCGAGCCGCGTCCGTGCTCGCTCACGAGCGGATGGCGCCGCCAAAAATGGGATAATGCCGGTTCCCCGTCCCGCGTCTCGTACACGCCGGGCGAACCGCTTCTCAGGCCATCGTCGAACGCATGGCCGCAATCGCGAGATATACGATGATCTACAGCATGACTGGCTATGCGAGCGCCACGCGCGAACTCGTGGCGGCTTCGGGCACTGGCGGCGTCAGCGTGTCGGTCGAATTGCGCACGGTGAACTCGCGCTTTCTCGACCTGAACTTCCGCATGCCGGAAGACGTGCGCGTCGTCGAACCGACGCTGCGCGAAATGCTGATGAACAAGCTGTCGCGCGGCAAGGTCGACATTCGCGTGAATCTGCAGCGCAGCGAGCAGTCGGCGAACGCGGGCGCGATCAACCGCGACGCGCTCGCGGAACTCGCGCAGCTGGAACGCACGGTGCTCGACACGTTTCCGGAAGCCGGCCGTCTGCGTACCGGCGAAATTCTGCGCTGGCCGGGCGTGCTCGCCGAAAGCGGCATCGCGCCCGAGACGTTGCGCGATACGGTGCTCGCGTGCGGCAAGCAGGCCATTGCGGACCTGATCGACGTGCGTGCGCGCGAAGGCGCGCAACTGGCGACGATGCTGCTCGGCAACGTCACCGAAATGGAAACGATCGTCACGAAGATCACGCCGCTCGTGCCCGAGCTGATCGCGCGGCATCAGCAGAAGATCGTCGAGCGTCTGCAGGAAGCGCTCGGCATCGCCGCGCCGGATGCGGCCGTGACGATCGTGTCGCGAGAAGAGATCAACGAGCGGATTCGCCAGGAAGTGACGATGTACGGGATTCGCATCGACATCGCCGAAGAGCTGTCGCGCCTCGCCGCGCACCTGAACGAAACGCGTCACGTGATCGAGAAGGGCGGCAAGGTCGGCAAGCGGCTCGACTTCATGATGCAGGAGCTGAACCGCGAAGCGAACACGCTCGGTTCGAAGGCGGCGGCGAAGGAACTCGCGGATTCGTCGATGACGCTGAAACTACTGATCGAACAGATGCGCGAGCAGGTACAGAATCTCGAATAAGGCTGGAGCACTACACATCATGACCGACCATCATCCACGCGAAGCCGGCGGGCCGCGCCATCCGTACGCCGGCGCCTATCCCGGCAATCTGTTCATGGTCGTCGCGCCGTCGGGCGCGGGCAAGTCGACGCTCGTGAACGCGCTGCTCGCGGGCGACGACGCGATCCGTCTGTCGATCTCGTACACGACGCGCCCGCCGCGTCCGAAGGAGCAGGACGGCGAGCACTATCACTTCACGACCGTCGAAGACTTCATGCGGCGTCACGATGCGGGCGAGTTCCTCGAAAGCGCGGAAGTGCACGGCAACTACTACGGCACGTCGCGCGTGTGGATCGAGGAGCAGATGAAAAACGGCCATGACGTGCTGCTCGAAATCGACTGGCAAGGCGCGCAGCAGGTGAAGAAGCAATTCCACAACGCGGTGGAGATTTTCATTCTGCCGCCGTCGCTCGAAGCGCTCGAAGAGCGCCTGAAAAAGCGCGGCCAGGACGAACCGAACGTGATCACGCGACGCCTGCTCGCGGCGGGCGGCGAGATCGCGCACGCGGCCGAAGCGGAGTACGTGGTGATCAACGAAAACTTCGATCGTGCGCTGGCTGAGTTGCAGTGCCTCGTCGGCGCGACGCGCTCGCGCTTCGCGTCGCAGTACGCGCGTCACAAGCAGCTTTTCATGCAGCTCGGCATCCACCTGCCGCACGCGTGAGCGCGGCGTGCCGTCAGGCACATAAGGTAGAATAAGCAACATACTGAGAAGGAACCCAACATGGCCCGCATTACCGTCGAAGACTGCCTCAAACAGATCCCGAACCGTTTCGAACTCGCGCTTGCCGCGACCTATCGCGCGCGTCAGCTCGCTCAAGGCCACACGCCGAAGATCGAAAGCCGCGACAAGCCCACCGTCCTCGCGCTGCGTGAAATCGCATCGGGTCAGGTCGGCGTCGAAATGCTGAAGAAGGTGCCGGTCTAAGGCGCACGGATTTTCGTTTTCGACTTGTCCGGTATTCGCCACACCGGATTGCTCAACGTGCAGAACTGTGTCCAACCCTGACCGCTACCGGAGGCGACCATGAGTGCTACCCCGCCCACCGCCACGGAAGCGGAACACGACACCGACGCGCCGTCGTCTGCACGCAAGTACATCGACGCGGTCCTCGAGCAATCGTTTCGTCATCTGTTCGGGCCGACCGCCACGCCGGAGCAGCCGCGTCGGCATGACGTCGTCTCCATCGCCAATCTGACGTCCGCGTTGTCCGGCTATCTGCCGCCGGAAGAAATCAAGGACATCAAGGCGGCGTTCCACTTCAGCGACGAAGCTCACCTCGGCCAGTATCGCCAGAGCGGCGAACCCTACATCACCCATCCGGTCGCCGTCGCGGAAATCTGCGCGGGCTGGAATCTCGACGCCCAAGCGATCATGGCCGCGCTGTTGCACGACGTGATGGAAGACCAGGGCGTGACCAAGGCGGAACTCGCCGAGCGCTTCGGCGCGAAGGTCGCGGAACTGGTCGACGGGTTGTCCAAGCTGGACAAGATGGAGTTTCGCAATCGCGAGGAAGCGCAGGCGGAGAACTTCCGCAAGATGCTGCTCGCGATGGCGCGCGACGTGCGCGTGATCCTCGTGAAGCTCGCCGACCGACTGCACAACATGCGCACGCTCGGCGCGGTGCCGCCGGAGAAACGTCGCCGCGTGGCGCGCGAAACGCTCGACATCTACGCGCCGATCGCTCACCGGCTCGGCCTGAACAATACCTATCGCGAGCTGCAGGACCTGAGCTTCGCGAATTTCAACCCGCACCGTTACGCGACGCTCGAAAAAGCCGTGAAGGCGGCGCGCGGTAATCGTCGCGAGGTGGTCGGCAAGATTCTCGAATCGGTGCAGCGCGCGATTGCCGAGGCAAAGCTCGACGCCGAAGTCACCGGTCGCGAGAAAACCATCTTCAGCATTTACAAGAAGATGCGCGACAAGCAGCTGTCGTTCTCGCAGGTGCTCGACGTGTATGGTTTTCGCGTGGTCGTCGACAGCGCGCTCGAGTGCTATACCTGCATCGGCGCGCTGCATGCGCTGTTCAAGCCTGTTCCGGGCAAGTTCAAGGATTACATCGCGATCCCCAAGGTGAACGGCTATCAGTCGCTGCATACCACGCTCGTCGGCCCGTTCGGCGCGCCGATCGAGTTTCAGGTGCGCACGCGCAAGATGCACGAGATCGCCGAGGCGGGCGTTGCCGCGCATTGGCTTTACAAGAACGGCAGCGCGGACCTGAACGACGTGCAGAAGCGCGCGCACCAGTGGCTGAAGTCGCTGCTCGACATTCAGAGCGAAGCGGGCGATTCGAGCGAATTCCTCGAGCACGTGAAGATCGACCTGTTCCCGGACGCGGTCTACGTGTTCACGCCGAAGTCGAAGATCATGGCGCTGCCGCGCGGCGCCACCGCGCTCGACTTCGCGTATTCGATCCACAGCGATCTCGGCAACCAGTGCGTCGCGGTGAAGATCAATAACGAGCTGTTGCCGTTGCGTACCGAACTGAAGAGCGGCGATATCGTCGAGGTCATCACGGCGCCGTATTCGAAGCCGAACCCCGCATGGCTCGGCTTCGTGCGCAGCGGCAAGGCGCGCTCGGCGATCCGTCATTATCTGAAGACGATGCGCCTGAACGAGTCGGTGCAGCTCGGCGAGCGTCTCGTCGATCAGGCGTTGAAGGCGTACGGCCTCGCGCTATCGGACGTGACGCCGGAAGCGTGGGAAAAGCTCGTGCAATGGACGGGCAACAAGAACCGTCAGGAAATTTTCGCGGACATCGGTCTTGGCCGGCGGGTCGCCGCGGTGATGGCCAAGCGCATCGAAGTGCTGATGAGCGGGCGCGACGCCGACGACGACTCGCGCTCCGAGTCCGGCTCGACGCCGCATGCGCCGCCGGTCGTCATCACTGGTACCGAGGGCATGTCGGTGCAGCTGTCCGCGTGTTGCCGTCCGATTCCGGGCGACGACATCATGGGCTATATCGGCATCGGCCTCGGCATGGCGATTCATACCACCGACTGCCGCGTCGCGCAGCGCATCCACCGGCGCGATCCGGGGCGCTGGATCGACGTTGCGTGGGCGCCGCAGCCGGGGCGTCTGTTCGATGTCGCGGTGAAGGTGCTGGTCAAGAACACCAAGGGCGTATTCGCCCGCGTAGCGGCCGACATCACGTCGGCGGACGCGAACATCGTCCATATCGCGATGGACGAAGATCTGTCGCAGGAATCCACGATTCTGCGCTTCGTGATTCAGGTCAGCGATCGTGTGCATTTGGCCAATGTGATGCGGCGCGTGCGCACGAATCCGGACGTGATGCGCATCACGCGTGAGCGGCCGAGCGAAGAAGGGCATCACCGCCACGAGGGCGGCATGCGTATCGACCGCGAGCGCGCGGATTACTGAGCGGCTTCCGGCTGGGCGTCGGCGCGGCCTGGACTGGCGGTTCACGCCAGTCTGGCATCTTTCGTGCGGCTCAGGATACAACTGAAGGCAAGTCTCACCTGAACCCCGGGGAGAACGCAGATGAACGTATCCGACCTCGCTGGCGTGGCGCTCGATTACTGGGTGGCGCGCAGCCTGCACGACTTCGTGCGCGAAATCTACTTTACCGATAGTGGCGAGACTGTTGCGATCCGCGGCAACGATCGTGGTCGTCCGTGGGACGGGCGCTTCACGCCTTGCGCGTCATGGGAAACGGCCGCCGTTGTGCTCGAGCGCGCGATGCGGCTCGATGTGCGCGAGCAGAGCGAAAAAGGCGCGTTGTGCGTCGCGGAGTTCAAGGGCGGACAGCGGGCCTCGGAGGGGAGCGGCGACTCGCTGCGCATTGCTTTGCTGCGGGCGTTCGTCGCGAGCCATTTCGGCGATACCGTCGATGACGTGCTGCGCGAGCGCCAGGCACTGACCGGCATGCGGGCCGAGACGATCAGCGAGCAGACGGTAGGCGGGGTCGTCGAGGACTTGCCGCACCCGGACGGGCAGATCGGGGATATCCAGTCGCCGCCGCGTTGAGTTGGCGCACGGTGCACGGTGTGCCAGAAAAACAAAGGGCCTTCCGATTGGAAGGCCCTTCATAGGTGGCGCGGCTGGCAGGATTCGAACCCACGACCCCTTGGTTCGTAGCCAAGTACTCTATCCAACTGAGCTACAGCCGCACGCAAAACGGTGATGCTTACTGCAAAAACCGGTGAAACCTGAGAACGCCCGGCAAGGAAGTTCTCGAATAAGGTGGCGCGGCTGGCAGGATTCGAACCCACGACCCCTTGGTTCGTAGCCAAGTACTCTATCCAACTGAGCTACAGCCGCACACAGAAACGAGATTATAGCCAACGGAATTGAAAAATGGAAGCCCATCACGGCGATTTGTGTCGCGGGCGCGATCGTGTAACCTCTTATCAGGTTGTTGCTAGCTGCTGTTAATGGACGATTATGAACAAGGCCTTTGTCAAAGAGTCGAGCGAGGACAACGACGACGATCTCGACGTCACCCAGCCCGACGTGCCTGCAGGCACCAAAAACTACATGACTCCCGCCGGTCATCGGCGTATGCGCGATGAGTTGCTGCATCTGATCGATGTCGAGCGGCCCGAGGTCGTCAAGCTCGTGTCGTGGGCGGCGTCGAACGGCGACCGCTCGGAGAATGGCGACTACATCTACGGCAAACGACGTTTGCGCGAAATTGACCGGCGCATCCGTTTCCTGACCAAGCGGCTCGATCTGGCCGAGGTCGTCGATAGCAGCCAGCAGGAAAACCTCGACCAGGTGTTCTTCGGCGCGACGGTCGACTATGCGACCGAGGACGGCGAAGAGCATAAGGTGACGATCGTCGGTGTCGACGAGGTCGACCTGGACATTGGGCACGTGAGTTG
Organism: Paraburkholderia sp. BR14374; assembly: GCF_040948685.1. Lineage (NCBI taxonomy): Bacteria > Pseudomonadati > Pseudomonadota > Betaproteobacteria > Burkholderiales > Burkholderiaceae > Paraburkholderia > Paraburkholderia sp. BR14374. The sequence continues at coordinate 428,725 of NZ_JBFPKF010000005.1, forward strand.
GATTTCGCCCATTGCGCGTGCGCTGCTGAAGGCCAAGGTCGGCGATACGGTCACGCTGTTCACACCGGCCGGCCCTCAGCCGATCGACATTCTCGACGTCAAGTACCCGCCACCTGATGCCGACCGCTAGGGCGCTGGCGGAGGAGCACGCAAAGTCTGGCGAAAGACCCCTTCGGCGCGAACATAAAAAAAGCGCCGCGAACGGCGCCTTCTCTACTGCCAGTCCTTGCGCGGTGCTTAGAAGCGGTGACGCAGACCAGCCGTTACAGCGACTTGCTTGTTGTTGCCCGAAGCGTTACCCACGCCATTGATAAAGGCGGGGACGATCGAGCCTTCGTTTGCTGCCTGATACACGCCTTGCAGGTACACGTCGGTACGCTTGGACAACGCGTATGCGGTCTGCAGGTCGACCTGGTTCCAGTGCACGTGCGTGCTGGACAGGTTAGCGCGGGTGTACGTGTATGCAGCGGCAACGCTGATCGCCGGTGTCAGAGCGTAACGAGCGTTACCCTCGAAATTCTGGAACTGGGCGCTGTTGGACGGGAAGCCGATACCGCCCGAGACACCCGATGAGCCCTGGCTGATGCCGACGAGGCCATGCAGGTTCGTCTGCGAGTACACGATGCCAACGGTTGCCGGGCCGAACGCGTAGTTGGCGCCTGCGCCCCATGTTTGCTGACGTTGCGCGAAGAACGTGTTGTCGCCCGATACTGCGCCACCCGAATTGAACGCTGCGGCCGCGCCGGTTGCGCCGTTGGCGTTCAGTTGCAAGTAAGCGGCCGCGACGTTCAGGCCACCCCAGTTGTACGATGCGCCCGCGCTGTATGCGCGGTTGTTCGCGAAGCCGCTAGCCTGGTTCGAAAAGCCGTACAACGCGCCGAACTTGAAGCCGCCGTAGTTCGCGCTCGTGTACTTGGCCGAGTTGTTGATACGGAACGAGTTGTTCAGGTTGTCGTTGTCGAACGGGTGGGCGAACTGGGTGCCGCCGTATTGCGTGCCGGTCAGCGCCAGCGGGCCGACGAAGTCGACCATGCTGTCATATTGACGGCCGAGCGTGACAGCGCCGAACTGGTCGCTCGACAGACCGACGAAGGCCTGCCGGCCGAACATACGGCTCTGCTGCTTGAGCGTGCCGTCGTTGATGCCAAAGCCGTTTTCCAACGTGAAGATGGCCTTCAGACCACCGCCGAGATCTTCAGCGCCACGCAGGCCCCAGCGGCTACCGTTCACCGAACCGCTCGTCATCGCAACGTTGGCGCCGTGCTGGGTAGCACTGACGCGCTGGTTATTCGTATAAGTAATCCCGGCGTCGATCAGGCCATACAGGGTGACGCTACTTTGCGCGTGCGCTGCCGTGACGAAAACGCCCGACAGGGCAGCGACCATGAGTGTCTTCTTCATTGATATAACTCCAAGAGCGAGAGAGGTATAAAACCCTGGCTTAGGAGACCTTCACGCGAGCGCTGCGAGAAGCGGAATCCGCGTGAGAAGCGCGCTGACCAGATCCGCGCCGGTTTCCGATTACGCAGAGTGTAGAGAGACACTTCCAGGAGTTGATGTTCCGATTTGCGCAATAAAGTATTACGCATCAAGAAACGATCGTGATTCGCCATTCCGGCCTTATGGATAAAGGCTTTGCGACGACTCGGCGGAATTGAGTGTCTGATTTTTCCTAAACCGCGTTGCTGATTCGCGACACCGAACGATGCGGAAAAACAACGGGAAGAGATGCGGAAGACGATTGTTGTTATTGCGGCAATACACGATTGTCAATTGTGTGAACAATCGAAATCGCATGCGACCGCTATACTTTAATTTCTGCTTTCCGAAGCAGACTTTTTCGTTGACGAAAAAGATCTCCAAACCTTTGTCAGCGCGACCTTCCAGTCGCGCTTTTTTTATGGCAGACGACCTTCGCGAACTGCTCTAGTGAGCGGGGGCGGTGCCTTCCGCGTCGTCCCAATCACCCTGCGCGGACACGCTCCAGTCTTCCATCACATAACGGCGCGCATCCATCGGCGAAGAGAGCAGGTTCTGCCAGTGGTCTCCATGCCACATCGGATCGAAGTCGAAAACCGTGGATGATTCCTCGGCTGCAGGTTGATCTGGTATGACCTTTGCATGCGAATGAGTTAGCCAGGCGATCAGACGGTGAATTTCCTGGAACATGACAACCTCCCGAAGCACATCGCTACAACTCATCTGAATCATGCGAGTCGGACTGCGCAGCAACAACTCGGATAAACACTTACGCAAAGATGGATTTTGTTACATCCGCATTGCATATTTGCGCAAATTTTTCCGTTTCCAGGCTGGGCTAAATCATTCCAGGTAAGTTTGACGAGTCAGCCTATATCCATGCGATTTTAAGCATTATCTTTTTATACGCTAAACGCATATGAAAAGTTTACTTGACGGCGATTCTGTGTTCCCCGTATAACGGCAAAGCCGAATTTGATTGGCTGTTTCTGGTTTTTGTCTTGATCAGATATGGGCAACTGAATCGGGGTTGGATCGATTCAAGGGCAATGCCCGCTTTGGATAAATCACCGAGGGAAAACAGGAAATGGAAACTGGTGTCGTCAAATGGTTCAACGATGCTAAGGGTTTTGGCTTCATTACGTCGGACGCGGGTGGCGAGGATCTTTTCGCCCACTTTTCGGAGATCCGTAGCGAGGGTTTCAAGTCGTTGAAGGAAAACCAGCGGGTGTCTTTTGAAGTCAAGACCAGCCCGAAGGGCAAGCAGGCGGCCAACATTCAGCCGCTGTAAGTGCGCTGCGCCGGGCGCGCCGCCCACGCAGTCGGGAGCGAAAAACCCTCGCGGTCGCGCGAGGGTTTTTTATTTCTATCCTCGAGATCTTCGGTAACTGCATGGTTCAGCAAATGCGCATTATTGTCGGAAGTTAATTTACTGAAGCAAAATTGGCTACGTCCGGATTAATGATTTAAGCGTCTGTGGGATATCTGCGCAAAATTGAGGGACCGCCGACCAGTTTCTGCCTGCGGACGGCGCTCAGTGTGGATGCGCACCGTCCAGCTGGTGCATACTTGCCGCAAATTCACGCATCCGAATCTCTTGCCCCATGTCTGAACTGCTTTCGCCGGAACCGGCGCTCGATGCACCCATCGTTTTCGTCGACCTCGAAACGACCGGCGGCTCGACGAGCGAGCACCGCATTACTGAGGTTGGCGTCGTCGAAGTCGGGCCGGCCGGCGTATCGCGCTGGAGCAGCCTCATCGATCCGCGGCAGCCCATTCCGTCGTTCATCCAGCAACTGACCGGCATCACGAACGATATGGTGCGCGGCGCACCGACGTTCGAGTCGATCGCGCCCGCGCTGTTCGAGCGCCTGAACGGCAAGCTGTTCGTTGCGCACAACGCGAGTTTCGATCGCGGATTTTTACGCAGCGAATTTCGTCGCGCGGGAATTGCGTTCGATCCGGACGTGCTTTGCACGGTGCGGCTGTCGCGCGCGCTGTTTCCCGGCGAAAAGCGCCATGGTCTCGATGCGCTCGTCGAACGTCATGCGCTGGTGCCGTCCGACCGTCACCGCGCGCTCGCCGACGCCGATCTCATCTGGCAGTTCTGGCAGCGTCTGCCGACGCTCGTACCGCTCGAAGCGCTGCGCGCGCAGATCGAGCGCACGACGCGTCGCTACCGGCTCGCCGGCGACATCACCGAAGACCTGCTCGACACCGCGCCGGCAGGCTGCGGCGTGTATGCGTTCTATGGCGAAGGAGATGCACCGCTGTATGTCGGCCGCAGCGTGCGCGTGCGTCAGCGGCTGCGCTCACATCTGACCGGCGAGCGGCGTTCGTCGAAGGATATGCGGCTTGCGCAGCTGGTGCGGCGCGTCGAATGGCGCGCGACTGGCGGCGAACTCGGCGCGATGCTCGCGGAGGCGCAGTGGATCGCGACGCTGCGGCCGGGCCACAACCGTTTGCCGCGCGTGACGAAGAGCGATCCCGCGAGCGCGCCGTGGCCGTTCGAGGGGCCGATCGTTTTCGAGGAGCGTGAGGACGCGCAGCGCATCTTCCACGTGGTCGATCGCTGGCGATACCTCGGGCACGCGCCGTCGCTCGTGCAGGCGGCGCAACTGCATGCGTCGACACTGGCGGGGTCGTTCGAACTCTCGACGTACCGTATCCTGCAAAGCCATCTGGCTCGTGGTCTGCGCGTGATGCCGTTGAGCGTATCGCGTGACACTCCGGAGTCGAGCATCGTCTTGTGACGCCTATGCAGCGTGCGCTCGTGGTAGCGTTGGCGGAATCAGCCGGTCGCGCCAACTCCACCGGTCTCGCACACGTGACCTAGCGCGCGCGTCATCGCGCTCGAATGCGCGGAGTCATAGCGCGTCAGCGTTTTCCAGTTAGCCAGCGATTGCGCGACGCGCGACGGGCAATCGTCCGCTGCGCGCAGCGGCTGCACGCGCGCCAGACTCGCCATCAACGATTGCGTCAACTTGTCGAGCTGTGGTCGCGTGCTGGTTGCAAGATCGGGTGCGGGACCTTGCGGTGGCTGCGTGCTGCGCCATTTCGCGAACAGCGCGTTCTGCACGTCTTTGCTCGCATCGATCTGGTCCTGGAAGAACGCGCGCGCGAACGCCGGGTCGACGTTTGCCGCCGCAGCGCGCTTTTCCACATCGGCGAGCAGCGCGTTTTCACGCGGCGTATCGGTGATCGGCTGGTGGTTCGCCCATTTCCAGCGCGCGACCGGCTCGGCGAGCGCAAGGCGCTGCGAAACCAGTGCGATCAGGTTCGTGAGCGCGGTGTCGTCACCATCGGCAAGGGCGGGGGCGGGCGAGAAAGCGACGGTGGCGGCGATGGCGAGCGCGCATGACGCGCCGAAGCGATGCAAACGATTCATGAAGTGGACTTGGCCGGGCGGCCGTTGACGGAAAAACCAGAAGAATAAATGATGCCCGGCAAACCTCGCGCGCCGGGCCACTTTACACATGTTGTCGGATAGGAAATTGGTGCGTGAAGGACGCGCGTATTCGTACGCCCGAGCCGGGTAGCCTAGTGTAGCTGCTGTGATCAGGCGAACTGAGCCAGCGTCCTGACGGAGGTGTCGGACGCGTAATGAGGGCGCGAGTACTCACCGCGCATGATATCAACGAGCGCGAATGCTGCGCCGCGCCAGTGGTCCGTTACTTCGGATCGCACGACTTGCGTTGTTCGTCGAAGAAAGCGCGAACATGCTCGGGCAGCTCGGCTCCCAAAAACTCGACGGCCACAGGTTCCGGATCCGGGTAAAAAACCTTGTCCGGGGTCGGAATCTTCGGTGGTTTGGCATCCATGATCTTTCTCCTTTGCGAACCGATTATCGCCCTCGTTCCCCGCATGGCACCAGTGCCCGATGCGAGTCATACATACTCTGTTGCTTTAACGGCACAAGCCGACACGTCAGCAGAGGGATTGAATAAACTTTATCGTCTAACTATCGCTTGGGTTTCTCGATCGGCCTGATCCGCTTAATGCCCGGCGTGAAATCACCTCGATCCGGCTCCCTCCGCCATTCGCCCTCGCGCCTTGCCCCACGTGGGTTTAAGCACGTTCGATCGATATTTCCCTGCCCTGCATTTGACGTTCTCGTGTGAAAAACACGCGACAAATTTGTGCATTGCCGCATCGGCAGTATTTTCGCGTTTTCTGAATTGACGTTCCTAATTTGCCGATTGCATAACTGCGTGCCTAATACTTGGTAAACGGCACATTCCGCGCCGCGTTGACCGGACCAACCGTTGTTTACAGATTTTTGTCGGTAATTAATTGCTGACAGTTGGTTGGCATACTCATTCCCGAATTGCTGTGACAAAAGGAGCGCATTTGGCGACCTGCCGAACATATGCGATCGCGCTTTCCTATGATTGAAGCGACTACCGATGTTTCGACGTGCGTTGACAGACGGACTCGCGACGCGCGGAGCGGATCATGACGTTCTTCATATTGGGGGAGAGGTTGCCGATGGAAAACGCTGTCTACTGGAGCGGACGTCAGGTCGGCATCGAGTGCGCCGGCAGGATCTTGTGGTTCGCGTCGGCACCCGCGCAAGCGATAGCCGCATTCGGCGCGCCCGAGCAGCCGACCCCACAGGCCGATACTGTCGCTGCGCGGAACCTCGCGATGCCACGGTCATACGACCCGCTCCACGTTCCCGACTAGGCTGGCCCGCGCGCACCGCGGTAGAGAACGTGCTGCTCGTCCACGCACGGGGTCTCTGGGCAGGCTCAGCAGGAGCTTCGTGTCGTGGTCGATCAGCGCCGAATGGCATTGCCGGCTACTGTCTGTGTGGGCTCGTCAAGGAAATGGGAGGTCGGCAACGTCTTGCGCGACGGCAAAACAAAAAGCCCAGTCACGAGGACTGGGCTTTTTGCTTGAAACTTGATGGTGCCGGAAAGAGGAATCGAACCCCCGACCTTCGCATTACGAATGCGCTGCTCTACCGTCTGAGCTATTCCGGCATCAGGAGAAACGAGATTATAGGGACTACTTCAGTGACTTGGCAAGCCCCTTGATACATTTTTTCTTTCGCGATCACTTCTTCGCTTCGAGGTGATACCGGGTCACGCGATCGACCTCGTTCTTCGAGCCGAGGAACACCGCGACGCGCTCGTGCAGGCTCTTTGGCTGGACGTCGAGAATACGCTTCTCGCCGTTGGTTGCGGCGCCGCCCGCCTGCTCGACGATGAAGGCCATCGGATTGGCTTCGTACATCAGACGCAGCTTGCCGGGCTTGTCCGGTGTGCGCTTGTCGGCCGGGTACATGAAGATGCCGCCGCGATTCAGGATGCGATGTACGTCGGCGACCATCGATGCGATCCAGCGCATGTTGAAGTCGGCCTGGCGCGAACCTTCCTTACCCGCTTTCAGTTCGCCGATGTATTGCTGAACCGGCGGATACCAGTGGCGTTCGTTCGAAGCGTTGATCGCGTACTCGCGAGTTTCGACGGGAATACGCATGTCGCTTTGCGTGAGCACCCACGAGCCGAGCTCGCGATCGAGCGTGAAGCAGTTCACGCCGTTGCCGGTGGTCAGCACGAGCACTGTTTGCGGGCCGTACACCGCATAGCCCGCGGCGACCTGCTCCGTGCCCGGCTGCAGGAATGATTGCTCGGTGGCCTGGTGGCCGTCCGGGCAGCGCAGCACCGAGAAGATCGTGCCGATCGACACATTGACGTCGATGTTCGACGAGCCGTCGAGCGGATCAAACACCAGCAGATATTCGCCCTTCGGATAGTTCGCCGGAATCGGGAAGAACTGTTCCATTTCCTCGGAGGCCATGCCTGCGAGGTTGCCGCCCCATTCGTTCGCCTCGAGCAGAATTTCGTTCGACAGGATGTCGAGCTTTTTCTGCACCTCGCCCTGGACGTTTTCGCTGCCCGCCGAGCCGAGCGCATCGCCGAGCGCGCCCTTGCTGACGTGGTAGCTGATCGCCTTGCACGCGCGCGCGACGACTTCGATCAACAGGCGCAGATCGGCGGGCAGGTTGTTGGTTTCACGCTGCTGCTCGATCAGGTACTTCGTGAGAGTGGTACGACGTTGCAAAGACATTGCTGTACTCCGGGAAGGCTAGAAGAATGATGGGATTTTAACCGCTCGTGTGTGTCGGCTCCGTGCTTTTGGCCGCACGGCCGCCTTCAGGTCTTGCGGCGCGTCCTGGCCGAGACGGTGCCGCTGACGCTGGCCGCGAGCGCCGCGGCCCGGGCGTGCCCGGCGGGCACGCTGGGCAGTTTCGGGCGCTCGGCGCGCGGCATCGGTTCGATTTCCCGTTCGATCTGCTCGCCGGCGGCGGCGGTGGCGACGCGCAGGTCGTAGGCGATTTGCAGATTGAGCCAGAACTGCGCGCTCGCGCCGAAGTAGCGCTCCAGCCGCAGCGCGGTATCGGCGGAGATCGCGCGGCGGCCGCGCACGACGTCGTTGATGCGCGGCGCCGGCACCCGCAGTGCAAGCGCGAGCGCGTTGACGGACATGCCGAGCGGCTCCAGGAACTCGCTGCGCAGAATTTCGCCAGGATGGATCTCGTCAATGGCCGCGCCCGTATCGATGTCGGAGAAATCGATGCTTTTCAGCGCGGAGCGTTTGATGACCATGTCGGTCTCCCAGTAGTCAGTGATAGTCGACGACCTCGACATTCAGCGCGTCCTCGCCGACGAAATGAAAACAGATGCGCCACTGCGCATTGATGCGGATGCTCCATTGCCCGCTGCGCTTGCCTTGCAAGGCTTCGAGCCGGTTTCCGGGCGGTGCGTGCAAATTCGCGATGGAGCTCGCGGCGTCGATCATCAGCAGCTTGCGATGCGCTAGCGCCTGGATCGATTGCGGCAACGTATGCACGAACCTGCCCTGGAAAATTCTTGCGGTGGCCTTGTCTGCGAATGTCGTGATCATCGAATCGTATAACGCATTGCGTTAAATGTAAACCATTAAACGTGTGCGTATACTTTCTCCCCGCCGAGGTCCGATGAACAGTCGGCCAAATGGCTAACGCCGTGCCACGACCGGGGGAGCGCAGCCCGTCACGAAAAAGCGGCGTGAAAAAAAGCCGGCAACGCGTGCCGGCTTTCGGATGCGACTCGAGAACTCAGCGAGGCATCACGCCAACGCCTTCTCGACGATCTCGCGCACGTCGCGCGACTTGACCTGCGCGGCCACTTTCTCGAGCGCCGCGCGCATGCTGTCGCGCAGCGCCGGCGTGAAGCGTCGCCACAGCTCGAGCGAACGCGCGAGGCGCGCGGCCACCTGCGGATTGAGCGCGTCGAGCGCGATCACCTGCTCGGCCCAGAATGCGTAGCCGGAGCCATCGGCCGCGTGAAACTGCGCGGGGTTCGCCGCGCAGAAGCTGAAAATCAGCGAACGTGCCCGGTTCGGGTTCTTCAGGTTGAAGGCCGGATGCGTCATCAGCTTGCGCACCGTATCGATCACCGGATGCTGTACGCCGCCGCGCTGCGTGGCCTGCAACGCGAACCATTTGTCGATGACGAGCGGCTCCTTCTCGAAGCGTCGATAGAAGTCGTCGAGCGCGTGCTGCGCCTCGGGGCTGCCGCCTTGCGGCGCGGCCGCGTTGAGCAGCGCCGACAGCGCGGCCGCGCGGTCGGTCATGTTGTTCGCGGCTTCATATTGCGCGGAGGCAAGACGTACGGCGTCCGCGGAATCGTCGAGCTCGGTCAGATACGACAGCGCGAGATTCTTCAACGCGCGATGACCGGCCGCCTCCGGCGTCGCCTCGTAGGCGCCCGGCGTGCGATGCTGCTCGTACACCTTGAGCCAGTCGTCACGCAGCGCATTGGCGAGGCGCTTGCGCACGAACTGCCGTGCCGCGTGCACCGCGGCCGGATTCGACTCGGCCATCTGCTCGGCCAGATATGCTTCGGACGGAAGCATCAGCGCGAGTTCACGGAATGCCGGCGACAGCGTCTCGTCGGTCAAAACGCGCGCGAACGCGGCGACCACCGAGTCGTCGAGCTGCAGCGCCGCGCCCGTGGCCGCACGTCCGGCGAGCGCGAGCAGCTCGCGGGTGGCGAGCCGCTGGCCGGCCTCCCAGCGGTTGAACGGATCGCTGTCGTGCGCAAGCAGGAACGCGAGTTGTTCGGCCGTGTAGTCGTATTCGACGATCACCGGTGCCGAGAAATTGCGCAGCAGCGACGGCAGCGGTTCCTGCCCGACGTTGACGAACGTGAAGGTCTGCTCGGTCTGCGCGAATTCGAGCACGCGCGTGGTCGACTCCGACGCCTTCGCCTCGCCGTCGAGCTGCAGTGGCAGATCGCGGCCGTCCTTGCCGATCAGACCGATCGCGAACGGAATCAGCAGCGGACCCTTCTGCGTTTCGCGCGCGGCTGGCACGGCATCGCCGTAGCCCTGGCGCAGCGTCACGCTGTAGCGCTGCTGCGCGGCGTCGTAGCGCGCGCGCACCGACACGCGGGGCGTGCCGGCCTGGCTATACCAGCGCTCGAACTGCGCGAGGTCGCGGCCGTTCGCGTCGGCGAGCGCGTGACGGAAGTCGTCGCAGGTCACGGCCTGGCCGTCGTGACGCTTGAAGTACAGGTCCATGCCCTTGCGAAAGCCGTCGCGGCCGAACAGCGTCTGATACATCCGCACGACTTCCGAGCCTTTCTCGTAGACGGTCATCGTGTAGAAGTTGTTGATCTCGACGTAGCTCTCCGGGCGCACCGGATGCGCCATCGGACCCGCGTCCTCGGCGAACTGCATCTGACGCAGCACACGCACGTCCTCGATGCGCTTGGTCGCGCGCGCGGCTTCGTCGCTGGCGCCGCCCGCCATGTCGGCCGAGAACTCCTGGTCGCGAAACACGGTCAAGCCTTCCTTCAGGCTCAGCTGGAACCAGTCGCGGCAGGTCACGCGGTTGCCGGTCCAGTTGTGGAAATACTCGTGGCCGACCACCGCCTCGATGTTCGCGAAGTCGGTGTCGGTGGCCGTTTCGGGATTCGCGAGCACGTACTTCGTGTTGAAGATGTTGAGCCCCTTGTTCTCCATCGCGCCCATGTTGAAGTCGCTGACCGCGACGATCATGAAGCGGTCCAGATCGAGCTCGAGCCCGAAGCGCTCTTCGTCCCAGCGGATCGAGTGGATCAGCGAATCCATCGCGTGACGCGTCTTGTCGAGATCATGCGGCTCGACCCACACCTGCAGCAGCTTTTCCTTGCCCGAGCCGGTCTTCACGCGTTCTTCGAGCGCGACGAGCTTGCCCGCGACGAGCGCGAACAGATAGCTCGGCTTCTTGAACGGATCTTCCCAGCGCGCGAAATGACGGCCGTCGGGCAGATCGCCTTCTTGGAGCAGATTGCCGTTCGACAGCAGCACCGGATAGTCGGTCTTGCTCGCGCGCAGCGTGACCGTGAAGCTCGCCATCACATCGGGGCGGTCGAGGAAGTAGGTGATGCGGCGAAAGCCCTCGGCTTCGCATTGCGTGAAGAAGTTGCCGCTCGACACGTACAGCCCCGACAGCGTGGTGTTTTCCGCGGGATTGCAGATGCTCGTGAGGGTCAGCTCGAAGCTGTCCGGCACGTTGTCGAGCAGCAGGCCGTGCTCGTGCGGGTGTGCGTTCGGGAACGGCTGCCCGTCGATCTCTGCGCTGACGAACTCGAGCTGCTCGCCCATCAGTTCGAGATGCGCGGCGCGCGAAGCATCCGGGTTGCGGCGCACGCGCATCGTATTCCTGACAACCGTGCGTTCGGGGACGAGATCGAACTCCAGCGCGACGGTGTCGATCAGGAAGGCGGGCGGCGCGTAATCGGCGCGGCGGATCACATTGGGCGTTGCGGTATCGGCCATGGTGTTCTTTGGTGGTGTACTCGAGCGGTCGGGCGCGCAAACGGCGCGCGAGCCTGGCTTGGTCGACTCATTGTACAAAGCCTCGGGCGATCGTGCGGAGGGGAAGGGGGGCGAGTTTCGGCGCAGGGCAGCGCGTCCGGTTTCGACGGACAGGGCAAGAACCTTTTGCTCGCTGCCGGGGTCAGCGTATTATCGGGCGCCGTGCGTGGCGGGGACCCGGCAGCGTCAGCCGGCGAGCGCATCGCGCGATGGAATAATCGCGGCCGAAGCAGAGTTTTAACCGAAGCGGAATAGATGCAACCAGAGGCATCACGAGGCAGACCATGAACTTCGATCGATGGACCCGCCGCGCCGCGTTGCTGTTCGTCGCGCTGAGCGTGCTGCTGTCCGGCTGCACGACCTACGTGACGACACAGGTCACGGCGTTCTCCGACTGGACCGGCAGCGACGCAACCCGCACCTATGCGTTCACGCGCCACGAGGATCAGAAGAACAATCTCGAACTGAGCGCCTACGAGCGGATCGTCGCAAACGAGCTCGCCGTGCACGCGTTCCGCGAAGTCCCTCACGACGAAGCGCGCTATCTGGTGGAACTCGCCTATGGCATCCGCTCGGATGTCGTGACCGTCGCGCAGCCGGTCTACTACAACCCGTGGCCCGGCCCTTACTGGGGCCGGCCATTCGATCCGTGGGGTCCGTGGGGGCCGTTCCCGGCGACATACGTGAACCAGAGCTACCCGGTATTCACGCATCTGCTCGGCATCCGGATTACCGAGCGTGCGAGCGGCCGGGAGGTCTACAACGTGACGGCGCGCAATTTCGGCGAGGAGTCGTCGCTGCTGCGGGCGATGCCTTATCTGGCGCGTAGCGCGCTGGCGGACTTCCCGCTGGCCAACGGCGCCGTGCACACCGTGAAGATCCCGCTCGGCGGCGGCGCGGCTGCGAACGAAGTGTCTCTGCCAGCGGCGACGCCGCCCGCGGGTTCGGCGTCGGCGCCGAAGGCCGCGCAGTAGCTTAGACCCCGACCCCGAACAAGGCCATCGCGCCCAGCACGACGAACATCACCGCGGCGATGCCGTGCACGAGCTTCGTCGGCAGACGATGCGCGAAGCGGTCGCCGAGCAGGATCGCTGGGACGTTCGCGATCATCATGCCGAGCGTCGTGCCGGCCACCACGCCGAAGAAATCGTGAAAGCGCGCGGCGAGGGCGACCGTCGCGATCTGCGTCTTGTCGCCCATCTCGGCGAGGAAGAACGTGACGACCGTGGTGCCGAACACGCCGAAGTGCGTGCGGTTCGTGTTGGCTTCCTCGTCTTCGAGCTTGTCGGGCACCAGAATCCACAGCCCCATGCCGACGAACGACGCCGCCAGCGCCCAGCGCATGACGGTCGGCGTCAGCATCGAACCGAGCCACGCGCCGAGCGCGCCGGCTCCCGCGTGATTGATCAGCGTTGCCGCGAACACGCCGAGAATGATCGGCATGGGCTTGCGATAGCGCGCGGCCAGCACGAGCGACAGCAGTTGCGTCTTGTCGCCGATTTCGGCGAGCGCGACCGCGCCGGTCGAAATGAGAAAAGCTTGAGTCACGTTGAATGGATTCCTCGGGCCGAAGATGAACGAGCGACGACCCACGACACGCCGGGCCCTGTTGCGGCGCGTGTGGATCATCGGTCTCGCCAGGCCAAAGGCTGCGACTGCCATGGCCGTGCTGGCCAAGTGTGTTGACAGGCGCCCCCGCGAGCCACACGTGCGACGCACCGGCGAAGCGGTGCGGACGTGCCGCGGGGCGGCTACTCCCCAATGAGGGGCGGAGTATAACAGGCGCCGCAGCATCGCTGTGACGAATGTTGTTCGCGTGCGGACGAGCCTGCGGAGGTGTTTTCGCTCTACGACGTATTCCGCGAAGGACCAATGAAAGGTTTTTTGGTGGATTCTGTCGGCGTTGGCACGCCAGCGTCGACGCGCGAAACGGCCTTGCGGTGCGTCTCCGCGGCCGGCTTTGTCAAATCGTCTAACAATGTGTTGCGCCTCAGGCGCGGATACAGATGGATACGTCTTTCCTCGACGATTTGCTTCAGAATATCCGGTACTATTCGGCCACAAAAGGAGCCCGAGCCGCCATCCACCACACCGATTGTCAGGGGCGCCTGACAAGTCAGGCCGATCGCCGGTGCTGCATTCCCATGCCAGCTGACCGGTCGATCCCGGCTGGAACCTCCCGATCCGCGCGGCGCCGCTCGCTGTGACGGCTGTGTATTCCGTCAGGCGCTTGAGCCCCTTTCCCGTTTCTACGCGCGAACACCATATGCCCGATCTGCACTGGACCATTCCGGTCGGTCGCTGGTCTAGCTGGCCGGCTACCTCGTCTGCTGCGCCCGATGTCGGCTTTATCGAGCCGATCGTGCGGCGGCGTCTCAGCACGCTGTCCAAGGTCGCGCTCAAGGTCGCGCACGACTGCGTCGCGCAGGAACCCGCGCGCGTGGTGTTCGCGTCGCGGCACGGGGAATTGCGGCGTACCACCGACATCCTGCGCAGCATCAGCGCGGGCGAACCAGTGTCGCCGACCGCCTTCAGCCTGTCGGTGCTGAACGCGATGACCGGCGTGTTCGGGATCGCGCGCGGCGACCGTTCGGCCGCGAGCGCGGTATCGGCTGGTGCGCAGACGCTCGGCTATGCGCTGCTCGAAGCGTACGCGCAATTCGCGACACAACCGGACTTGCCGGTGCTGCTTGTCTATGCCGACGAACCGGCCGATCTCGCGTACGGCACGATCGAAGACGAAGTGCACGGCGGCGCGATCGCGGTGCTGCTCGACAAGGATGCGTCGGCAGGGCACGTTGTTTGTTCCCTGACCCGCGCCGACGAGGAGGTGGCCGGGCAACCCGGCGAGCCGCGAACCGCAATGAGCGGCGCCGCGAGCTTTGCGACCCAGAGCCAGGCGCTGCTGCACTGCTTCGAAACCGGCCAGCCCGCGCGCTGGCAGCGCGCCGGCGCGCTGTGGCACTGGAGGTGGGATGAGCGCGCGGCTTGATTACGCGTGGCGTTTTTGCGCGACGGGCCTCGCCTTCGTCGCGTTCGGCGTGTGCGGCGTGCTGTTTTCGGTGCTCGTGTTTCCGCTCGCGTGGCTGTGGCCGCATCGCGCGTCGCGCCAGCGTGCGGTCAGCGTTGTGATCCATCGGTTCTTTCGCGCGCTCGTCGCGGTGCTGCGCGGCCTCGGCGTGATGGAACTCGAAGTATCCGGCGCTGAGACGTTGCGCGCGGGCGGACCGGCGATCGTCGTCGCGAATCACCCGACTTACCTCGACGTGATGGTCCTGCTGTCGCTGACGCCGCGCGCATGCTGTGTCGTCAAGCACGCGCACTGGCACAACCCGTGTTTCTGGGGCATCGTGCGCGCGGCCGAATACGTGAGCAACGCGGACGCGATCGCGCTCGTCGAGGCGGGAGCCAGGCAGCTCGCGGCCGGCTACACGATGATCATTTTTCCGGAGGGCACGCGCAGCCCCGCGCCGAACCGGCTGCACGCTTTTTCGCGCGGTTTCGCGCACATGGCGCTGAAGGCCGGCGCGCCGATCGTGCCGGTGTTGATGGATTGCGATCCGCCCGCGTTCACGCGGCAGATGCGCTGGTATCACGTGCCGGCGCGCGCTTTCCGGATGCGCGTGAACGTGCTCGCGCCGCTTGGCGTCGACGAGCTAGCCGCGCACGACACCACTGCCGCCATCGCGGCGCGCAGCGTGACGAATGCCGTAGAAGCCCACATTACCCAGCACTTGTTCGATTATGGATTCTTTAAAACTGGAAATTAAAAAGCTTCTGATCGAAGCCCTCGATCTCGAAGACCTGAGCCCCGCCGATATCGACGACGACGCCCCGTTGTTCGGTTCCGACGGCATCGGTCTCGATTCGATCGACGCGCTCGAAATCGGCATCGTGCTGCGCAAACAATATCAACTGACCATCGCGGCGAACGACGAACGTACCCGCGAGCACTTCCGCTCGATCAACACGCTCGCCGCGTTGGTCGCGAGTCAGCGCGAAGCGGCGCACGCTGCGAACGAAACCGCAAGGAAGGGGATTGAATCGTGACCGAGACTGAGATTCTCGAGCGCATCCGCGCGATCTTTCAGGAAAACTTCGCGATCGAGCCGCAGCGCGTGACGCCCGACGCTCATCTGTTCGAAGACCTCGATCTCGACAGCATCGACGCGGTCGATCTCGCGATCAAGCTGCAGGAGATGACCGGCCGCCGCATCAAGCCGGAGAACTTCAAATCCGTGCGCACGGTCGGCGACGTGATCGGCGCGGTCGAATCGCTGCTCGCGGCGCAAGGCTGATGCGGGCCGCGCACCCGCGCATGCAGATGTCGGAGCCACCTCACGCCGCAAGCGGGTCCGGCGCGCGGCCTCGCTGGAGCAGGACCGTCGTGCTGGTGCTGCTGAAACTCGCTTACCCCGTGCTGATCCTGTGTGCCTGGCGCTGGGATGCGCCGCGCCTCGTCGGCGGCATGCTGCTCGTCACCTTGTGGCTGCAGCGCTGGGCCGGCGGCGGTCCGGTCGCGATACCGCTGCGGCAGCTTTCCAGACTCGACTGGAGCGTGGTGGCGATGCTGAGCTGCGCGTCGGCGACGATCGTCGTCACCGATAGCGAACTGCTGCTGCGCTTCTATCCATTGCTCGTCAATCTCAGTTTGCTGTTCGCGTTCGGCGCGACCCTCGTGCGCGGGCCGTCAATGATCGAAAAATTCGCGCGCCTCGGCAGTCCCGATCTGCCGCCGGGCGCGGTGCGCTATACGCGGCGCGTGACCCAGGTGTGGTGCGCGTTCTTCGTGCTGAACGGCGCGTTTTCTGCCTATACCGCGCTCTATTGGAGCCGCGCGGCCTGGTCGCTGTACAACGGCGCGATCGCCTATGGGCTGATCGGCCTGCTGCTGGCGGGCGAATACGTGTGGCGACGCCTGTTCGTGCTGCCGCGCGCCGCGCGCGCGGATTCGGAGTCGGCCTGATGATCGCGTTGCATGACCTGTTGTCGGCCGATGCCGCGCTCGCGACGCCCGCCGCACCGGTGTGCCGCGACGGCGCCGTACTGCTCGATCGCGCGGCGTTCCGCGCGCGCGTCGCGGGCTTGATCGAACTCGTGCAGAAGCACGACGCGCGGCGCTGCGCGCTTTGTATCGACGATCCGTTCGAGTTCGCCTGCGCGTTGTTCGCGCTGTTCGCGTGCGGCAAGGAGCCGGTGATTCCTGCCAATGCAACGCCGGGCTATCTCGCCGATCTCGCGGATGCGTACGACTTTCTGCTCACGGACGCGGATCTGCCGCCGTTCGTCGCAGCGACGCATGTCGTCACGGCCAACACCGCGCAGCCGATCGACCCCCGCGCGCCTCTGACGCTCTATACATCCGGCAGCAGCGGCGCACCGAAGCCGATCCGCAAGACGCTCGCGCAATTCAACGCCGAAGTCCACACACTCGAACAGCAGTGGGGCGCATTGCTCGGCGACGCGACGATGCTCGCGAGCGTGCCGCATCACCACATCTACGGTCTGCTGTTTCGTGTGTTTTGGCCGCTCGCGGCGGGCCGCGCGTTCGATCGCGCAATCGGCATGGAGCCGCTGCAACTGCAGGCGCGCATCGCGCAATGCGGCGCGACGGCGGTGGTGTCGACGCCCGCGCAGCTGTCGCGCTGGCCCGCGTTGCCGGGCTTCGGCGCGCTCGCGCCCGCGCCGCGCGCGTTCTTTTCGTCGGGTGGCCCGCTCGCGGCCGACGCCGCGCAGGCCTATGCGGTGAGCTATGGCGCGGCGCCGCTCGAAATCTACGGCAGTACGGAAACCGGCGGGATCGCGTGGCGGCGTCAGGATCAGGGCGACGCGTGGCAGCCGGTCGCCGGCGCCGAGGTGCGCCGCGATGAGGACGGAGCGCTGTGCGTGCGCTCGCCGCATCTCAATCACGACGGCTGGCATCGCACGGGCGATCGGATCGCGTTCGATGCCGACGGGCGCTTCCATTTGCAAGGCCGCCTCGACCGCGTGCTGAAGCTCGGCGGCAAGCGCGTGTCGCTGCCGCAGATCGAGGCGCGTCTCGCGCTGCATCCGTATGTCGCGCAGGCGGCGCTGGTGCCGCTCGAAGGCGCGACGCGAGAGCGGGTCGGCGCAGTGATCGCGCTGACCGAAGAGGGCGGCGCGACATTGCGTGACGAAGGCCGCGTCGCGCTCGCGAAAACGCTGCGCCGGCATCTGGCCGATTACTTCGATGCGGTCGTGCTGCCGCGTCACTGGCGTTTTCGCGTGAGTTTGCCCTTCGACGCACGTGGCAAGCTGCCCGCAAGCGCGGTCGCGGCCGCGTTCGCGCCGCTCGCCGAGGGCATGGAAGTGCTGGCCGAAACGCGCGTCGGCAACACGCTGCACTTTGTGCTGCGCGTGCCGCCGTCGCTCCGGCATTTCGCCGGCCACTTTCCGGGCCTGCCGATTCTGCCGGGCGTCGTGCAGGTCGACTGGGCGGCGCGGCTCGCGGCCGGGCATTGGCCGCGGGTGCGCGCGGTGGCGTCGGTCGATCGCCTGAAGTTCATGGCGCCGGTGTCGCCCGGCGCGGTGCTCGAGCTCACGCTCGCCTACGATGCCGCGCGCCGGCGCGTGCAGTTCGCGTACCGGCTCGATGGACGCGAATGCGCGTCGGG
Source organism: Paraburkholderia sp. BR14374 (assembly GCF_040948685.1). Lineage (NCBI taxonomy): Bacteria > Pseudomonadati > Pseudomonadota > Betaproteobacteria > Burkholderiales > Burkholderiaceae > Paraburkholderia > Paraburkholderia sp. BR14374. The sequence goes on from NZ_JBFPKF010000005.1 coordinate 446,691, forward strand.
CGTGCTCGTGCATCGGGAGGACGCGTGATGAAGTTCGCGCCCTGCATCGTCATTCCGATCTACAACCACAAGGACGCGATCGGCGCGACCGTGGCCAATCTCGCGCTGCACGGCTTGCCGATCTTCGTCGTCGATGACGGCAGCGACGAGCCGACCCAGCAGGTACTCGCCACGCTCGCGCTGCAATACGCGCAGCAGCTGACGCTGCTGCGTCTGGCCGAAAACGGCGGCAAGGGCGCCGCGGTGATGGCGGGCCTGCGCGCGGCACGCGCCGCGGGCTACACGCATGCGCTGCAGATCGACGCGGACGGCCAGCATGACGCGACCGACGTGCCGCGCCTCCTCGATGCCGCGCGCGCCGAACCCGGCGCGGTGATTCTCGGCCGTCCGGTGTACGACGACAGCGTGCCGAAGGCACGTCTGTACGGCCGCTATCTGACCCACGTGTGGGTGTGGGTCGAGACGCTGTCGCTGACGATCCGCGATTCGATGTGCGGCTTTCGTCTGTATCCGCTCGCGCTCGCGTGCGAGCTGATCGACAGCGTGCGGCTGCCGACGCGCATGGACTTCGACATCGAGATCCTCGTGCGTCTGCACTGGCGGCGCGCCGCGTTCCGCTCGATCCCGACGCGCGTAACCTACGCGGCCGACGGCGTGTCGCATTTCGACGTGCTGTGGGACAACGTGCGCATCAGCCGCAGCCATACGCGGCTCGTGTTCGGCATGCTGATGCGTCTGCCGATGCTGCTCGCGCACAAGCTGATGCCACGCCGTGGCGCGCTCGCCGACACAGCGCACGACTGTGCCGACGCACCCCGGCCCGAAGCCTGGTGGCGTATCGCCGAACGCGGCAGCCGGCTCGGCCTGAGCCTGCTCGCGCTGAGCTGCAAGTTGTTCGGCCGCCGCTTTACCGCGCTGTGGCTGCATCCGGTCGTCGCGTACTTTCTGGTGACGGGCCGCGCCGCGCGCGCCGCGTCGGGCAACTACTTCGCGCATCTGAACGCGGTCGCGCCGTCGGCGGAGATGCCGCGCCCGGGGTGGCTGTCCGCGTATCGCCATATGCTCGCGTTCGCGCAATCGGGCTTCGACAAGCTCGCCGCGTGGACCGGCCGCGTCGACGACACAGACGTGACGTTCGACGATCCCGCGGCATTCGAAGCATTGATCGCGAGCGGCAAGGGCGCGCTCGTGATCGGCGCGCATCTCGGCAATCTGGAGATGATGCGCGCGCTCGCGATCCGCGGCGATCACGCGAAGGTCACGGCGGTCGTCTACACCGAGCACGCGCGCCGCTTCAACGAGGTGCTGGCGGCGTCGAATCGCGAGTTCGCGCGGCATCTGCTCGAAGTCGGCGACTTCGGTCCCGAGACCGCGGTGCTGATGCAGCAGCGCATCGATGCGGGCGAACTGCTGGTGATCGTCGGCGACCGGGTGCCGGCGCGTGAGGAGGGGCGCACCACCGACGCGCAATTTCTCGGCGCGAGCGCGCCGTTCGCGCAAGGGCCCTACGTGCTGGCGCATGCGCTCGGCTGTCCGGTCTACCTGTTCTTCTGCCTGAAGGAACGCGACGGCTATCGCATGTACTTCGAGCCGTTCGCCGAGCGAATCGAGCTGCCGCGCCGTGATCGCGCGCGGCATCTGGCCGCGTGGGCGCAACGCTACGCGCTGCGCCTCGAACACTATTGCCGCAAGGCCCCTTATCAATGGTTCAACTTCTTCGATTTCTGGGCCAGCTCCGAGCGAGGCGCGAATGGCCGATCATGATCTGAACGATGTGCGACGCGCACGCGTTGTTGCGAATGCCGCTTGCGCCGCCGGCTGCACGCCGGTCGTCATCGGTGCGCGCCGACTGACGATCGAAGAGGTCGTCGCGATTGCGCGGCAGCGAGCGTCCGTCGCACTGAGCGACGATGCCGTATGGCGTGCGCGCATCGAGCGCGGCGCGGCGTTCCTGCGCCGCCAGTTGGCCGCCGGCGCGACCGTGTACGGCGTCAACACCGGTTATGGCGACGCCTGCGTGGTCGACGTGCCGATGGCGCTCGTCGAGGCATTGCCGCTGCAACTGACGCGTTATCACGGCTGCGGCATGGGCGCGTATCTCGACGATGCGCAAACCCTCGCCGTGATCGCCGCGCGTCTGAATTCGCTCGCGTATGGCTTTTCGGGCGTGCGCACGGTGCTGCTCGAACGCCTCGCGGCGTTGATCAATCACCGCGTGTTGCCGCGCATTCCGTCCGAGGGCTCGGTCGGTGCGAGCGGCGATCTGACGCCGCTGTCGTACTTGGCGGCGGCGCTCGCGGGCGAGCGCGACGTGCAGTACGCCGGCGCGTTGCGCGCGGCGCGCGACGTGTGGATCCAGCTTGGTGTCGAGCCGCTGACGCTCGCGCCGAAAGAGGGCCTCGCGCTGATGAACGGCACCGCCGTGATGACGGGTCTCGCGTGTCTCGCGGTGGCGCGCGCGGAGCACTTGACGCGGCTGGCCGCTCGTTTGACCGCGCTGGCGACCGTCGCGCTCGACGGCCGCGCCGCGCACTTCGACGCGGCGCTGTTCGACGTGAAGCCGCACGCGGGCCAGGCCGAAGCGGCCGCGTGGATTCGCGCCGATCTGGCCGGCCGCGCCGACACGCCCGGGCATCGTCTGCAGGACCGCTATTCGATTCGCTGCGCGCCGCATGTGATCGGCGTCGCGCGCGATGCGCTCGGCTGGGTGCGCCGCGACGTCGAAAACGAGCTGAACAGCGCGAACGACAATCCGCTCGTCGATCCCGACAACGAACGCATCTTGCACGGCGGCAACTTCTATGGCGGCCATATCGCGTTCGCGATGGATGCGCTGAAGGTCGCCGTCGCCAATCTGGCGGATCTGATGGACCGGCAGCTCGCGCTGCTGGTCGATATCAACTTCAACAATGGCCTGCCGCGCAATCTGTCGGGCGCGGCGCCCGCACGCTCGGCGATCAATCACGGTTTCAAGGCCGTGCAGATTTCGTCGTCCGCCTGGACCGCCGAGGCGCTGAAGAACACGATGCCCGCGAGCGTGTTTTCGCGCTCGACCGAAGCACACAATCAGGACAAGGTCAGCATGGGCACGATCGCCGCGCGCGACTGCCTGCGCGTGCTCGAATTGACCGAGCAGGTCGCCGCCGCGCACACGCTCGCGACGGTGCAGGCCGTGCATTTGCGCTTGCGCATCGATAGCGCGACGCCGGTGCCCGCGCCGCTGCGCGCATTCATCGACGACGTGGGCGCGCATTCGCCCTTCGTCGACGAGGACCGCGCGCTCGAAGGCGAGCTGCGCGCGCTGACAGCGCGCATTGCCGCGTGCGAACTGCTGGACATGATCGACGATCAGGAAGGAGTCAAGCTATGAGCGTGCCCGCGAAAACGCAGCACGTGCTCGCCGCGAGCGCGACCGTCGAAGTGCCGTTTCACGACGTCGACGCGATGAACGTGTGCTGGCACGGCAATTATCTGAAGTACTTCGAGCTGGGCCGCGCGGCGCTGTTGCGCGCGTTCGACTACGACTATCGCCAGATGCGGGCGTCCGGTTATCTGTGGCCGATCGTCGAGGCGCATCTGAAGTACGTGCGGGCCGCCGTGTATGGACAGAAGCTCGAAGTGCGCGCGCAACTGCTCGAATACGAAAACCGCCTGAAAATAGGCTACGAAATCGTCGATTGCGCATCGGGTGCGCGGCTCACGAAGGGCTATACGATCCAGGTTGCCGTCGATGCCGCCACCGAGGAATTGCAGTTCGTGTCGCCGCAGGTCGTATTCGACAAGCTGGAGCGCGTATGGGGACGATGAACCGACGTGCGTCCGTGTCGCGGATCGCGGGCGTGATCGGTATGATCGGCGCGACGTGCGTGCCTGGATGGGTGGCACCAGCGCATGCGGCAACGGCTAACACTGCGCCCGCCAACGCCGCGCTCGTCTCGCAGATCGCCGCGCATCTCGCGCAGCCCAAGGGCGTGCGCTCGCAATTCACGCAGACGCAGACGCTCGCCGCGATGAAGCAGCCGCTCGTCAGCAACGGCACGTTGCTGTTCTTCCGCGAGCGCGGCGTGATCTGGCAAATCGACACGCCGTACAAGGCCACCTACGTGATCACCGATGCGGGCGTCGTGCAGGTCGACGCCAGCGGCCGACGCGTAAGCACACATAGCGCGCAGGGCACGCGCGGCGTCGCGCAGGTGTCGAAGATGATGCGCGCGATGCTCGGCGGCGATCTGTCGGCGCTGTACTCGCAGTTCGACGTGAGTGCCGAAGGCAGCGCCGCGCAATGGCGCATGCGCCTCACGCCGAATCAACCGCAGCTCGCTCAATCGATCAAGGGCCTCGACATGAGCGGCGGCGCTTATCTGCAAAGCCTGCGCATCACGCTCGCGAACGGCGACGTGACGAAGCTCGAGTTCGCGAACAGCACGGCCGTCGCCGAGCCGACGCCGGACGAGCGCAGCCTGTTCGGAGCGCCGTGATGGAGATGCCGCAGCAGCGAGCCGCGAAACGCGCATGGGGCGTGCGCGCCGCATGGCTCGCGCTCGCGCTGCTGGCGGCGCTGTATTGCGGCTGGCGCTTCGCCGGGCCGTCACCACTCGAAACCAATCTGCTCGCGCTCTTGCCCGCAACCGAAGCGGACCCGGTCGCCGAAAAAGCGGTCGACACGCTCGCGAGCGCGCTCGGCGATCGCACCGTGCTGCTCGTCACGAGCCGCGACGATGCGCACGCGAAAGCGGCTGCGAAGCAACTCGGTGCGTCGTTGCGAAAGAGCGGCGCATTCGCGTCGGTGACGGCCGAACTGCCGCCGTTCGACCTGTCGCAGATCGCGGCGCTGTATCTGCCGTACCGCTTCGGCCTGCTCGCGCCGGCCGATCGCAGCGCGCTCGCGAGCGCCAGCGCGACGACGCTGCACGACATGCTCGCGCAGCGCGTCTACAGCCCGCTGCAAGGCGGCCTCAGCACGCAACTCGCCGACGATCCGTTCGGCTGGCTCGAACGCTGGCTCGGCGATCTGCCGCTCGCGGCCACGAATCTCGCAGTCGAGGACAACCTGCTGGTGTCGCATCGTCACGACGCGCAGGGCGATACGACCAGCGTGCTGATCGTCGCGACGCTGCCTGGCTCCGCTTATGAAACGAAGACGCAGCGCGCGGTACACGCGGCGCTCGCCGACGCGGAAAACACGTTGCGTCAGGCGTTCCCCGATGTATCGGTCGCGCGCACCGGCGCCGTGTTCTACGCCGAGGCTGCGCGCAGCGCTGCCGAACGCGAGGTGCACGTGATCGGCATCGCGTCGCTATGTGGCATCGCTCTGCTGATGATGTGGGTGTTCCGCTCGCCGCGTCTGTTGCTGCTCGGCTTCGTCTCGACCGCGCTCGGTATCGTGTGCGCGCTGGCGGCGACGCTGCTGATCTTCGGCAAGCTGCATTTGTTGACGCTTGTGTTCGGCGCGAGCCTGATCGGCGAAGCCGTCGACTATTCGATCCAGTATTTCGTCGTCTATCTCGGCGCGGGCCGCGACTGGGATGCGCGGCAGGGCGCGCGCAGCGTGCGGCCCGCGCTGAGCGTGGCGCTGGCGACGAGCCTGCTCGGCTACGCGATCCTAGTGTGGGTGCCGTTCCCCGCGTTGAAGCAGATCGCGTGCTTCGCAATGGTGGGCATCACGACCGCGTTCGCGTCGGTGCTGTGGCTGCTGCCCGCGCTGCTCACGCGCGCGCCGAAGCACAGCCCGCGACGCCTGTTCGCGGGCGCGGCGCGGCTGCTCGCGCGCTGGCAGCATGCGCTCGGCGGCAAGCGCGCGTTGCTGGTCGCCGCGCTGCTGCTGATCGCGTCGGTGCCCGGCTGGCTGCGGCTGAGCAGCGACGACGACATCCATCTGCTGATCCAGCGCGATGCGTCGCTGGCCGCGCAGGAAGACGCGGTGCGCGCGGCGGTCGGCGTCGATAACAGCGCGCAGTTTTTCGTCGTGCGCGGCGCGAGCGAGGAAGCGGTGCTGCAACGCGCTGAAGCGCTCGGCGCGAAGCTCGATGCGCTGAACGGCAGCGCGGATAGCGTCGGCGGCTATCAGTCGGTCGCGCAGTTCGTGCCGTCCGCGCAACGTCAGAGCGAAGATCGCGCGCTGCTTGCACGGCATGTGTTCGGCGACTCCGCCGCGTTGCGCGCGACGCTGCTGCAAGCGGGCTTCAAGGACGAAGTCGCCGAGGCGTGGCTCGCCGGCTTCGCCCGGCCGTCCGCGCCGCTGACCGTCGAGCGCTGGCTCGCGGCGCCTTGGTCGCAGCCGTACCGGCATTTGTGGCTCGGCGCGGTGGGATCGAACGACGCGAATCGGGCGCATGAAACAAGCTATGCGGCCGTCGTGATTCCGCAAGGCGTGACGCCGCGCAATGAACCCGCGCTGATCGCGCTCGCGCGCGGCCTGCCCGGCGTCGTGTTCGTCGACAAGGCCGCGAGCGTGTCGAAGCTGTTCGGTGCGTATCGCGTGGATAGCGGCTGGTGGCTGGGCGGCGCGCTCGTGCTCGTGTGCGTGCTGCTGATGGTGCGTTACGGTGCGCGCGGCGGTATCGCCACGACCTTGCCCGTGCTGTTCGCGGTCGGCGTCGCACTGGCGGTGTTCGGCTACGCGGGCGTGCCGCTCAATCTGTTCAACTGGCTCGCGCTGATGCTGGTGCTCGGCGTCGGCGCAAACTATGCGGTGTTCCTGCGCGAAGGCTGCGCCCGCGCGGACGCGGATCTCGGCGCGGTGTGGACCGGCGTGCTGCTGTCGGCGGCGACCACGTTGTTGTCGTTCGGCATGCTCGGCCTCAGTGCGATGCCCGCGCTCAGGAGTTTCGGCACCACGCTCGCGCTCGGCATCGCGGTTGCCGTGTTGCTCGCGCCTATCGGCATGCCATCGGCGAAGTCATCGGCTAAGTCATCGGCTAAGTCATCGGCGCAGTCATCGGCGCAGTCATCGGCGCAGTCATCGGCGCAGTCATCGGATAAATCATCGGATTCACGGAGAGCGGCATGAAAGCGCCAACAGTTTATTTGCACGCGCTCGGCATGATCAACGCGCTCGGTGGCGACGTCGGCCAGATCGTGCCGGCGCTCGCCGCCGCGAATTCGCCCGGCATGGGCAACGTGCATACCGGCATCGGCGACGCGTTCGTCGGCAGCGTGCTCGCGCCGCTCGATCTCGCGCCGCGCGCCGATCTCGCGCGCTACGACTGCCGCAACAACCGGCTGCTACTCGCGGCATTGGCGCAGATCGCGCCCGCGATCGAAGCCGCGCGCGAGCGCTATGGCCCGGAGCGGATCGGCGTCGTGCTCGGCACCAGCACGTCGGGCATCGAAGCGGCCGAAACCGCATTCGTCTATCACGCCCGAGCCGGCGAGCTGCCGGAGAGCTTCAACTACCGGCAGATGGAAATCGGCACCGCCGCGCCATTCGCGGCCGCCGCGCTCGGTGTGCACGGGCCGGCGTTTACGATTTCGACCGCGTGCACGTCGAGCGCGAAGGCGTTCGCGTCGGCGCGCCGGCTGCTGCAATTGCGGCTGTGCGATGCGGTCGTCGTCGGTGGTGTCGATTCGCTCTGCGAATTGACGGTGCAGGGCTTTGCGTCGCTCGAATCGACCAGCGGCACGCGCACCAATCCGATGAGCCGCAATCGCCGCGGCATCAACGTCGGCGAGGGCGCGGCCGTGTTCCTGATGAGCCGCGACGAAGCGGCGGTGCGGCTCGCGGGCGTCGGCGAATCGAGCGACGCGCATCATATTTCGGCGCCGGACCCGCAGGGCGTCGGCGGCGAACTCGCGCTTCGCGACGCGCTCGCGGACGCGGGCGTCGCGCCGTCGGCGGTCGGCTATGTGAATCTGCACGCAACGGCCACGCAGAAGAACGACGAAATGGAAGCGCATCTGATGGCGCGCGTATTCCCAGACGGCGTCGCCGCGAGCGGCACCAAGCCGTTGACCGGCCATCAGCTCGGCGCGGCCGGCGCGACCGAACTCGGCTTCGCGTGGCTCACGCTCGCGCACGAGAACGCGACGCTGCCGCCGCATCTGTGGGACGGCGAAGCCGATCCCGCGCTGCCCGCGCTCGATCTTGTCGCCGGCGCGCGCCATTTGCCGCGCGGCACGGGCACGCAGTACGCGATGAGCAATTCGTTCGCGTTCGGCGGCAGCAATGTCAGCCTGATCCTCGCCCGGTAAAGCGCATGACGACTCCGCCACTCACCATCGAGCAACTCGTGCGTCAGCCGATCGAAGCGATCATCCCGCATCGCGGCAGCATGCTGCTGCTCGATGCGATCGATACATTCGCCGACTCCGCGCTCAGCGCGTTCGCCCGCGTCGATCCGCACGCATGGTATGCCGACGCCGCCGGCGCAATGCCCGCGTGGATCGGCATCGAGGTGATGGCGCAGGCGATCGCCGCGCACATCGCGCTCGTCGCGATGCGCGGCGGCGGCCATGCGCGTCACGGCGTGCTGCTAGGTTCGCGCAGCTATCAGGCGTTGCAGCCGGTGTTCCAAAGCGGCGCGCGCTTGCGCGTTCACGTGAGCGAACTGCTGCGCAGCGACGCAGGTCACAGCGCCTACGAATGCACGATCGACGACGGCGAGACGCGCTGCGCCGAAGCCGTGATCAAGGTGTTTCAACCGCCCGATTTCCAGTCATTCATCGAAGGGAGTATCAGTACATGAGCCGGCGAGTTCTGGTTACCGGCGCAAGCCGCGGCATCGGCCGAGCGATTGCGTACAAGTTGGCCGCCGACGGTTTCGCCGTGACCGTGCATTGCCGCACCGGACGCAGCGAAGCCGACGCGGTCGCGACGGGCATCGCCGCCCAGGGCGGCACGGCGCGCGTGCTGCAGTTCGACGTGCGCGAGCGCGCCGCGTGCCGCGAGGCGCTCGAAGCCGACGTCGCCGCGCACGGTCCGTACTACGGCATCGTGTGCAGCGCGGGTGTCACGCGCGACGCGGCGTTTCCGGCGCTCACCGAAGAAGACTGGGACGTCGTGATCGAAACCGGCCTCGATGCGTTCTACAACGTCGTGCATCCGCTGACGATGCCGATGGTGCGCGCGCGTCAGGGCGGCCGCATCGTCACGATCGCTTCGGTGTCCGGCGTGATGGGCAATCGCGGCCAGGTCAACTACAGCGCGGCGAAGGCGGGGCTGATCGGCGCGACCAAGGCGCTCGCGGTCGAACTCGCGTCGCGCAATATCACCGTCAATTGCGTCGCGCCCGGGCTGGTCGAAACCGGCATGCTCGAACAGGTCACGGTCGACCACGCGTTGAAGACCGTGCCGATGAACCGCGTCGGCCAGCCGGCGGAGGTCGCGTCGGTGGTGAGCTTTCTGATGTCGGATGGCGCGTCGTACGTGACGCGCCAGGTGATCGGCGTGAACGGCGGGATGGTCTGATGAAGCGTGTCGTCATCACCGGCATGGGCGGCGTGACCGCGTTCGGCGATAACTGGGACGCGGTTCAAGCGCGCCTGAAGCGCGGCGAGAACGCGGTGCGCCGCATGCCCGAGTGGGACTACTTCGAGTCGCTGCATACGCGGCTCGCGTGTCCGCTGCCCGAGTTCGCAACCCCCGCGCATTACCCGCGCAAGAAGGTCCGCTCGATGGGCCCAGTGTCGCTGTACTCGGTGCGCGCGAGCGAACTTGCGCTCGCCGATGCGGGGCTCGCCGAAGACACGGCCATCGCCGACGGCCGCATGGGCGTCGCGTACGGTTCGTCGTCGGGCTCGGTGCAGCCGATCCGCGCGTTCGGCACGATGCTCGAAACCGGCTCGATGAGCAACGTCACGTCGAACAGCTACGTGCAGATGATGCCGCACACGGCCGCCGTCAACGTGAGCCTGTTCTGGGACCTCAAAGGTCGCATCATCCCGACCTCGTGCGCGTGCGCGTCGGGCAGCCAGGCGATCGGCTATGCGTACGAGGCGATCCAGTCCGGCAAACAGACGCTGATGCTGGCGGGCGGTGCGGAAGAGTTGTCGGGGCCGGCAGTCGCCGTGTTCGATACGCTGTACGCGACCAGCACGCGCAACGACGAGCCGCATCTGACGCCGCGTCCGTTCGATGCCGCGCGCGACGGCCTCGTGGTCGGCGAGGGCGCGGCGACGCTGGTGCTGGAAGAGTACGAGCACGCAGTGGCGCGCGGCGCGCGGATTCATGCCGAGGTGGTCGGCTTCGGCTGCAACTCGGACGGCGCGCACATGACGCAACCGACCGCCGACACGATGGCGCTCGCGATGCAGCTCGCGCTGCGCGACGCGCAATTGGCGCCCGAAGCGATTGCCTATGTGAACGCGCACGGTACGTCGACCGATCGCGGCGATATCGCCGAAAGCCATGCGACCGCGCAGACCTTCGGCGCGCGCACGCCGATCAGCTCGCTGAAAAGCTATGTCGGCCACACGCTCGGCGCGTGCGGCGCGATCGAAGCATGGTGGACGATCGAGATGATGAAGCGCAACTGGTACGCGCCGACGCTGAATCTCGATCACGTCGATCCGGCTTGCGCGCCGCTTGATTACATCGTCGGCGGCGCGCGCGAGATCGACGCGGAGTACGTGATGAGCAACAACTTCGCGTTCGGCGGCATCAACACGTCGCTGATTTTCCGGCGCGTTCGATGAGCGGCGGCCTGCAACGCGTGGTCGTGACCGGCATGGGCATCGTGTCGTGTCTCGGCAATACGCTCGACGGAGTTTCCACTGCATTGCGTGCGGGGCGCTCGCGCATCGAGCGTATCGACGCGTGGCGCGAGCGCGGGTTTGCATCGCAGGTTGCCGGCGTCGCGTCGGTCGCGCACGAGGCGCCGTTCGAGCGCAAGCTCGAGCGCTTCATGGGCGACACCGCGCGCTTCGCGTGCCACGCGGCGCAACGCGCGATCGCCGATGCGGGGCTCGACCTCGCTTCGTTGCAGTCGCCGCGCGCGGGCGTCGTGATCGGTTCGGGCGTCGGCACGTTAGCGAGCTACGACGCGGCGCTCGCAATTGCGCAAACGCGCGGCGTCGACAAGGTACCGCCGTACACGGTGCCGCAGGCGATGAGCAGCACCGCGTCGGCGAACGTCGCGCAGATGTTCGGGCTCGAAGGCGTCAGCTATTCGCCGTCGTCGGCATGCACCACGTCGGCGCTCGCGATCGGGCAGGCGATGCAGCTGATCCAGACCGGCCGCCAGCAGATCGTGCTCGCGGGCGGCAGCGAAGCGCTGCACGACAACACGACGCTGATGTTCGACGCGATGGGCGCGTTATCGCGCCGTTTCAACCACACGCCGCTGAGCGCATCGCGTCCGTATGACACGCAGCGCGACGGCTTCGTGATCGCGTCGGGCGGCGGCGTGCTGGTGCTCGAAGCGCTCGATCGTGCGCTCGCGCGCGGCGCGCGCATTTACGCGGAGCTGAGCGGCTTCGACGATTGTACCGATCCCGCGGGCATGGTCGCGCCGCGTGCGGCCGGCATCGGGCGCGCGATGCGCGGCGCGCTCGCGCAGGCGGGCCGCCGTCCCGACTACGTGAACGCGCATGCGCCGTCTACGCCGCTCGGCGATCTCGAAGAACTGCATGCATTGCGCGACGTGTTCGGTGCATCGGCGCAAGGCGTGCCCGCGTTTTCGTCGACCAAGGGCATGACAGGGCATTCGCTCGGCGCGTGCGGCGCGCACGAGGCGATCTATACGCTGCTGATGATGCGCGACGGCTTTATCGCGGGCACGGCGCTGGTCGATACGCCGGAGCCGCAAGTGCGTGACATGCCGCTCGTGCGCGTCACGCGGGACGCGCGCATCGACACGGCGATGTCGGTTTCATTCGGGTTCGGCGGTAGTTGCGCGAGCCTGATGTTCGAAGCGTGGCGCGGTCCGCATACGGCGCGGCCGCCCATGCAAACCGTTGGAGGAGTGATTTGAACAGCGATTCTTCAAAGCGGACAGTGGTCGACGTTGCGATCATCGGCGCGGGTCCGGCCGGCGCGGTAGCTGCCGCGCTATTGCGCAAGGCCGGCCGCTCGGTGCTAGTGCTGGAGCGTCAGCATTTTCCGCGCTTCTCGATCGGCGAGAGCCTGTTGCCGCAAAGCATGGCGTACCTCGAAGAGGCCGGCATGCTGCAGGCCGTCGTCGAGGCGGGTTTCCAGTACAAGAACGGCGCGTATTTCGTGTATCGCGACCAGACCTCGTCGTTCGACTTCCGCGACAAGCATTCGCCGGGCTGGGGCACCACGTACCAAGTCGAACGCGCGCTGTTCGACGACGTGCTGATTCGCTGCGCGGCCGCGCAGGGCGCCGACGTGCGCTTCGGCCACACGGTTAGCGCGGTGCGGACGGGCGCGGCGCCGGTGCTTGACGTCGCCGATGAAGCTGGGCACGCGTACCCGGTCGAAGCGCGTTTCGTGCTCGATGCGAGCGGCTTCGGGCGCGTGCTGCCGCGCCTGCTGAAGCTGGAGACCCCGACGCGCATGCCGACGCGCGCCGCATTGTTCACGCACGTGCGCGACGGCCTCGCGCTCGACGTCATCGATCGCAACAAGATCTGCATCGCGACGCATCCCGAGCGTCGCGACGTGTGGTTCTGGATGATTCCGCTCGCGGGCGGCCGTTCTTCGGTGGGGTGTGTCGCCGAGGCGAGCTTTCTCGACGTGCCGGAAGGCGAGCGCGAGGCGACGCTGCGAGCACTGATCCAGCATGAGCCGACGCTGAACCGGCTGATCGGACAGGCGCCGTTCATGATGCCGGTGCGGAGAATCGGCGGCTACGCGGCGAACGTCGCGAGTCTGCACGGGCCGGGCTATGCACTGCTCGGCAATGCGGGCGAGTTTCTCGATCCGGTGTTTTCGTCGGGGGTGACGATCGCGCTGCGCTCCGCGCATCTGGCGGCGCGCGCGCTGAACCGGCAGCTCGACGGCGAGAAGGTGGACTGGTCAGCCGCTTACGACGTGCCGTTGCGCAAGGGCATCGACACGTTCCGCGCGTTCGTCGAGCGCTGGTACACGGGCGAGCTGCAGGACATCATCTACTACCCGGAGCAGGTGACGCCGATCCGTCGGATGATCTGCGCGGTGCTCGCCGGTTATGCGTGGGACGAGTCGAATCCGTATGTCGCGGACCCGGCGCGGCGGCTCAACGCTTTGCACGAGGTGTGCAAGGCGGGCTGAGGCGCCGCCCAACCGAGCCATCCTCAGGCCGCGATCTTCGCGCGCCCTGGCACGTGCTGGCGCGCGTCGTCGCGGCGATGCACGCGCTTGCCGGCCGCATACGTTTCATACACCGCGCGATCGTCGCCGAGCAGCGCAAACGCGAACAACAACTCTTCGAGCGATTCGCGCCGCGCGGTGCGGCGCGCGAGCAGCGGCGTCGCCTGCGGATCGAGCACGACGAAATCCGCTTCCGAGCCGTCCCTCAGCGTGCCGACCTTGTCGCCGAGATCGAGCGCTTCTGCTGCGCCGGCGGTCGCCAGATAGAACATCCGCGTCGCCGTCAGATGATGGCCGCCGAGGCGCGCAACCTTATGCGCTTCGTTCATCGTCTGCAGCATCGAGAACGACGTGCCGCCGCCGACGTCGGTCGCGAGCGCGATCGGCATGCCGGCCGAGTCGGCCTTCTCGAAGTCGAACAGCCCGCTGCCGAGGAACAGGTTCGACGTCGGGCAGTGCGACGCGAGCGCGCCGGTTTGCGCCATGCGCTTGCGGTCTTCGTCGTCGAGGTAGATGCAATGGCCGTACACCGCGCGACGGCGCAAGAGGCCGTAGTGATCGTAGATGTCGAGATAGCTGCGGTGGCCGGGGAACAGCTCGGCGACCCATTTCACTTCGTCGGTGTTTTCCGCGACGTGGCTCTGGATGAACACGTCCGGATGCAGTCGCGCGAGCGCGCCGCATGCTTCGAGTTGCGCCTCGGTCGAGGTCGGCGCGAAGCGCGGCGTCAGCGCATACATCTGGCGGCTGCGATTGTGCCAGCGGCCGATCAGCTCGGCGCTGTCGTCGTAGCCAGATTGCGCGGTGTCGCGCAGGAACTCGGGGCAGTGGCGGTCCATCAGCACCTTGCCCGCGACCATGCGCAGATTGCGCGCTTCGCTCTCGGCGAACAGCGCATCGGCGGATTCCTTGTGCACCGTGCAGTACACGAGTGCGGTCGTCGTGCCGCAGGCGAGCAGTTCATCGACGAAAAAGCTCGCGGTGTCGCGCGCGTGGTCGATGTCGGCAAAGCGGCGCTCGGTCGGGAACGTGTACGTATCGAGCCACGGCAGCAGACCCGGCGCCGGCGACGCGATCATGTCCGTCTGCGGAAAGTGGATGTGCGTATCGATGAAGCCCGGCACGATCAGCTTGTCGCGTCGCTCCACGATCTGGGTGCCGGGCGCGAGCCGCGATGCGAGCGCCGCATACGCGTCGGCCGCGACGACGCGGCCGTCTTCGACGATCAACAGACCGTCCTCGTGAAACACAGCGGCGTTCGGCGCGTGCGCCGGATCGCCGTTGAAGGTCAGCAGCGGCGCACGGAATGCAGTTTGTGCCGCTTGCGCGGTATGAGCCGATTCAGTCATGGAAAAGCTGTCTCCGAATGTTGAAAGCTGGGCGGCGCAGGCAACGGTTTCCCGGTTCGGGGTCTTACCGATCCCCGAACGAAGCGAAACCGCTGGCCGCCGACGTCAGTCGAGGCCGGTCAGTTGAAATCCATTAACGCGTGGCTTGCTGCCGCCAGTGCGCGTCAAGCTTAGCGATCAGCATCGCGCGTTCCTCGGGCGTCACGAACGACGCCTCGAAGCCGTTGCGGATGATCGTGTAGACCTCGGCGTCGTCGAGCTTCAGCGCGTCGATCGTCGCCAGATAGTTCGCGTTCACGTAGCCGCCGAAATAGGCCGGATCGTCGGAATTGACGGTCACCGCGACGCCGCGATCGAGCAGCTCCTTCAGCGTGTGTTTGGTCAGGTCGTCGAACACGCATAGCTTCAGATTCGACAGCGGGCACACGGTGAGCGCGACGCGCGTGTCGGCGAGGCGCGTGACGAGCGCCGGGTCCTCGATGCTGCGCACACCGTGATCGACGCGGTCGACTTTCAGCACATCGAGCGCTTCGTAGATGTAGGACGGCGGGCCTTCCTCGCCCGCATGCGCGACGAGCTTCAGACCGAACGCGCGGGCCTTCGCGAACACGCGCTCGAACTTCGACGGCGGATGACCCCGCTCCGACGAATCGAGCCCGACGCCGATCAGCCGATGCTTGTACTGCTCGAAGAGGGGCAGCGCTTCGTCGAAGGTGGCGAGCGCATCCTCCTCGGACAGATGGCGCAGGAAGCACAGGATCAGCTTGCTCGTGATGCCGCGCTTTTCCGCGTCGGCCAGCGCGCGTTCGATGCCGGCCACCACGGTTGCGATCCGCACGCCGCGCTCGGTGTGCGTCTGCGGGTCGAAGAAGATTTCGCTATGCACGACGTTGTCGGCGACACAGCGCTCGACGTAGGCCATCGTCATGTCGTAGAAGTCCTGCTCGTGCAGCAGCACGCTCGCGCCCGCGTAGTAGATGTCGAGGAACGATTGCAGATCGGTGAACGCATAAGCCGCGCGCAAGGCTTCCACCGAGTCGTAGGCGAGCTTCACGCCGTTGCGCTGCGCGAGCGCGAAAATCAGCTCGGGTTCGAGCGAGCCTTCGATGTGGATATGCAACTCGGCCTTCGGCGCGCGCGCGGTTTTCTCGGCGAGCGTAGCGGTGGAAACGGGGGTAGCGGTTGTCGTATTCATGGTGATTTGGAATTGTGTATGGGGTAGTGAGCGGTGCGGCTCGCGGATCAGGCCGACTGCGTCGCGTGGCGCGCGCCCGCGTTCGCCTCGACCGCCTGCAATACCTGCGCGGCCGCCGAGATCGCGATGACCTCGGGCGACTTGTCGACGATGCCCTCGACGCCGAGCGGACACTTCATCCGCGCGATCCGCGCCGGATCGATGCCGTGCGCCGCGAGCCGGTGCTCGAACTGCTTGCGCTTGGTGTGCGAGCCGATCATGCCGAAGAACGCGAAATCGCCGCGCCGCAGGATGCGCTCGGCGAGGTCGAGATCGCGCGCGTGGTTGTGCGTCATCACGATGAAGTACGTGTTCGGCGCGGCCTGATCGATCGCTTCGTCGGGTGCGTCGTTCGCGTCGATCGTCACGTTCGGCGCATGCAGCGTATCGAGCGGCGGAAACTGCGCGTCGCGCTCGTCGACCCAGCGCACCGTGCAGGGCAGCGTCGCGAGCACGCGCACGAGCGCCGCGCCGACGTGACCGGCGCCGAACAGCACGACGGCGAATTCGCCCGGCGCGATGGTTTCGGTCAGCAACGCGCTGCTGTCGTCGAAACCGGCGCCGTCCCACAGCAGACAGTCGGCTCCGTCGATGCCGGGCTCGGGCTCGGACAGCATCACCGCATCCGGCGCGGGGCCGAATGATACGCTACGCACCGTCGATTGCCCCGCCGCGAGGCGCTTGGCGAGCGAGGCGAGCCAGCCGAGATCGCCGACGTCGAGCCGCTCGAATGCGAGGACCACGGCGCCGCCGCAGCACTGCCCGAGGCTCGGCCCCAGCGCGAAGCGTTCGAGCCGCCGCATGTGCGGTGCGCGCATGCCGTCGCGCAGCACCTGGCGCGCGGTCTCGATCGCCTTCCATTCGAGGTGGCCGCCGCCGATCGTATGCCTGGCCGCCTCGCGCGTGACGATCATCTTCGTGCCGGCTTCGCGCGGCGCCGAACCTTCGACGCGCGCGACCGTCACCAGCACGGCGGCGTCGCCATGCGCGAGCAGATGTTGCAGGTCAGTGAGCCAGGCTTGCATCCGGCGATTCTCCTTGCGGGGCCGCGTCACTTGTCGGCGCGGCGGGTGGCGTGTGGATGTCGGCGCTGTCGGGGTGCGCGGCGGCTTCGGTCGGATCTGCGTGCTGCGACGCGTCCGACGCGCTCAACGCGTCCAGCGCGTCGAGTATCGCCTCGGGCGTCGCGGGCGCGCGCAACAGCGGAGCATGTTGTGCGCCCGGCACCGCGGCTGCGATCGCGTCGCGAATCGCGAGAAACACCGAGAACGGCAGCAGCAACGGCGGCTCGCCGACGGCCTTCGAGCGGAACACGGTCGGCTCCGCATTGCTGTTGTCGTAGAGCCGCACGTGGAACGCGGCGGGCGTGTCGCTGACCGCGGGAATCTTGTATGTCGACGGCGCGTGCGTCATCAGGCGGCCGTCGCGGTTCCACCACAGCTCTTCGGTGGTGAGCCAGCCCATGCCCTGAATGAAGCCGCCTTCGATCTGGCCGAGATCGATCGCCGGATTGATCGATTGGCCCGCGTCGTGCAACACGTCCGCGCGCACGAGCTTCCACTCGCCGGTCAGCGTATCGACGACGACCTCCGACACCGCCGCGCCATACGCGAAGTAATAGAACGGATGACCGGTCAGCGTCTTCGCATCCCAATGCACTTTCGGCGTCGCGTAGAAGCCGTCCGACCACAACTGCACGCGCGCGAGATACGCGGCGTTGACGAGCTGTTCGAACGGCAGCGCGCCACCGTTCACCGCTACGCTGCCGCGCGCGAACTGCACGTCGCTCGCGTCGCCGCCGAGCTGGCGCGCCGCGACTTCGGCGAGACGTGCGCGGATCGTCTGCGCGGCCGCTTCGGCTGCCATGCCGTTCAGATCGCTGCCGGTGGAAGCCGCGGTCGCGGAGGTGTTGGCGATCTTCGACGTATCGGCCGCCGTCACCCGCACGCGCGATAGCGGCAAGCCGAACTGATTCGCGACCACTTGCGCGACCTTCGTGTTGAGCCCCTGGCCCATCTCGGTGCCGCCGTGATTGACGAGCACCGAGCCGTCCTTGTACACGTGCACGAGCGCACCGGCCTGATTCAGGAACGGCACGTTGAACGAGATGCCGAACTTGACCGGCGAGAACGCGAGGCCGCGTTTGAGCACGGGACTCTTCGCATTGAATTCGGCGAGCGCCGCGCGCCGCGCGCGGTAGTCGCTCGAAGCGAGCAGCGCGTCGGTCAGCGGCGCGATGATGTTGTCTTCGACACGCTGTCCGTACGGCGTCGTATCGCGCTCGCCAATGCCGTAGTAATTCGCGAGCCGTACGTCGAGCGGATCGAGCCGCAACTCGCGCGCGATGCCGTCGAGCAGCACCTCCATCACGAGCGCGCCCTGCGGTCCGCCGAAGCCGCGAAACGCGGTGTTCGACTGCGTATTGGTCTTGCAGCACAGCGCGACGATATCGACGTCGGGCAGGTAGTACGCGTTGTCGAAGTGGCATACGGCGCGCGTCGCGACCGCGCCCGACAGATCCGCGGAGTAGCCGGCGCGCAGCGCGATTTCGACGCGCACGCCGAGCAGGCGGCCCTGATCGTCGAAGCCTGCCTCGTATTCGTAGACCGCGTCGTGGCGCTTGCCGGTGATCAGGAAGTCGTCGTCGCGATCGGCGCGCAGCTTGACCGGCCGACGCAAGCGTTGCGCCGCGAGCGCGGCCACGCACGCGAATAGCGCCGATTGCGATTCCTTGCCGCCGAAACCGCCGCCCATGCGCCGGCATTCGCACACGACGTTATGCGCGGGCCAGTCGAGCATATGCGCGACCACCTGCTGCATTTCGCTCGGATGCTGCGTCGAACTGTAGACGAGCATGCCGTCCATCTCCTTCGGCACCGCATAGGCGATCTGGCCTTCGAGATAGAACTGCTCCTGGCCGCCGACCTCGAACGTGCCGGCCAGCCGATGCGGCGCGGCGGCGATCTTCGCGTCCGGATCGCCGCGCCGCAGATGCAGCGGCGGCAGCACGAACTGCTTCGCGGCTTTCGCATCGGCGGCGGTGAGGATCGCGTCGAGCGGCTCGTAGCGGATCACGTCGTCGCTTTTCGCGAGCGCGGCCGCGCGGCGGGCGAGTTCGTGAGTTTCGGCGATCACCGCGAAGACCGGCTGGCCCAGGTACAGCACCTCGCCGTCGGCGAGAATCGGATCGTCGTGCAGCACCGGGCCGCAATTGTTTTCGCCGGGGATATCGTCGGCGCTCAGCACCGCGATCACGCCGGGCGCGTTTCTGACCGCGGCGAGATCCATCGACACGATCCGCGCATGCGCATGGCGCGATAGGCCGAGCGCCGCGTGCAGCGTGCCGTGCAGCTCGGCGATATCGTCGGTGTAGGTCGCTTCGCCGCTCACGTGCAGCGCGGCGGATTCGTGCGGCAGCGGCACGCCGATCGACGCGCTGTCGCGATGTTCGGCACGCTCGACTGCGCGTTCCATAAAGGCATCGGTGCGGTTCATCACGGCGACTCCTTCGCGACGGCTGTGTCCGCTTCGAACGCGAACGCGTTGACATCGCAGAGCGCGAGCGGCGCGTCGTCGCGCGTTTCGAGGTAGAAGCGCCACAGCAGATTGCGCGCGACCTTCAGCCGATACGCGCTCGATGCGCGCATGTCGGTGAGCGGCTGGTAGTCGGCGGCGAGCGCGTCCATCGCGCGACGGGCGGTTTGTTCGTTCCACGCCGCACCGTCGAGCACGGCTTCGGCATGCGCGGCGCGCTTCGGTGTCGCCGCCATGCCGCCGAACGCGACGCGCGCCGCGCGGATCGTGCCGTCTTGCGCGACGTGCAGCGCAAACGCCGCGCACACCGCCGAGATGTCCTGGTCGTAACGCTTCGCCACCTTGTAGGTGCGAAACCGCAGCGCGCCTGCCGGGCGCGGCACGCGCAGCGCGCTGACGAATTCGCCGGCCGCGAGCGCGGTCTTCTGATAGCCGAGGTAGAACGCGTCGAGCGGCAGCGTGCGGGTCGTACGATCGCGGCGCAGTTCGACCTCGGCGCCGAGCGCGAGCAGTGCCGGCATCGAATCGCCGATCGGCGAGCCGTTCGCGACGTTGCCGCCGAGCGTGCCCGCATTGCGGATCGGCAGCGAGGCGAAGCGCGTCCATAGTTCGGCGAGCTCGGGGTAGTCGGCGGTGAGCGCCGCGTACGCGTCTTCGAGCGTGACCGCCGCGCCGATCGTCAGCGTTTGCGCGTCGCGCGCGATCGTCTTCAACTCGGCGACGTTGCCGATGTACAGCAGGTCGCCGAGATCGCGAAACTGCTTGGTGACCCACAAGCCGACGTCGGTGCTGCCCGCGACGATGCGCGCGTGCGGATGCTGCGCGCGCAGCGTCGCGAACGCGTCGAGCGTGAGCGGGGCGTGGAAGGTGGGCGAGCCGAACGCGGCGCCACGGGTGTCGGGCGCGCTGTATTCGAAAGTGTCTTTGCGTTGCAGCGTGCGCAACGTGGCCGCGATCGCATCGCGGTCGAGCGCGACGCGCGGATGCTGCGCGTAGTCGAACATCTTCTGCGCGGCATCGATGATCGGCCGGTAGCCGGTGCAGCGGCACAGATTGCCGGACAGCGCGGCGTCGATTTCGTCGCGGGTCGGCAGGCCTGCGCTGGCGGGCTGGTTCTCGTAGAGCGCCCACATCGACATCGCGAAGCCGGGTGTGCAGAAGCCGCATTGCGAACCGTGACAGTCGACCAGCGCCTGCTGCACCGGATGCAGCGCGCCGTTCGCGGCGCGCAGGTCTTCGACGGTGAAGAGGGCGCGGCCGTCGAGCGTCGGCAGGAACTGGATGCAGGCGTTGACCGCCTTCAGAGTGAGCTCGCCGCGCGCGTCGAGTTCGCCGATCACGACTGTGCACGCGCCGCAGTCGCCCTCCGCGCAGCCTTCCTTGGTGCCGGTGCAGCGCAGATCCTCGCGCAGGTGCTGCAGCACGGTGCGCGCCGCCGGAACGCCCGCGACCTCGCGGACGGACCCCTGGTGATAGAAGCGGATGGTTTGCGTTGTCATGGCGGATCGGAAGACAGTGCGGACCGGGCGCGCGTTACGCATGGGGTCGCAAAAGCCGGCCTCGCGCACGTAGATCGCCATCCATACCCGAAGATAGCACTACCCCGGCCCGAAAATATTTCCCGCGTCGCATGAAGCTCATGCGGCGGCGATCATGATCCTGGTACGATTCGCGCGGCAGCGAGAAGTTGCGTGCGCGGGGCGGGGAGCGACGACAATGATGCGCGATCGGTGGACATCGCGCAGAAAAAAACGCCGGACTCCGGTGGCCCAAGCATGGGCGACACGAAGTCCGGCGTCATTGGCAATGCGGATCGGTCGTCAGGACACCCGATGGCGATTGCGCACCAGGCTCAGCACCAGCGCGACGAACGCGACGATGAACGCGACCCCCGACCACATTGGCAGCGTCAGCCCGAGAATCGGCGGATATGCGGTTTCGCACATGCCCGCGACCTTGAACACGCTCGGCAGCCAGTGCGCGGGCGGCAGGCTGTCAACGATCGGCTGCAGTTCGTCGAAGCCGCAGCTGAAGCCAGGATTCGCCTGGATGTACACATGGCGCGCGGCGGTCGCGATGCCGGCGAGCGCCGACAGCGCCGCCATCACTTCGAGCAGGCGCACGCCGCGCCAGTTCTTGAAGCGCGCGCCGAGGAACGCGAAGATCGCGATCAGCAGAAAGAAATAGCGCTGGATGATGCACAGCGGACACGGGTCTTCGCGCAGGCCGAACTGCAGGTACAGCGCACCGCCCACGAGGGCGAGACAGATCAGGCCGAGCAGATTCAGCAGGGTGCGCTCGCGGCGCAGCATCGCGGAGTCGTTAGTCATGGATCTTCGATTGGTCTGGAGACGGTAGAGCGGGTGCCGGCGATTCTAGCGCGAACGCCTTTCGCGCCGCTTATCGCCTGACGATTGCCGCGCCTTAACGGATCGCTTTCAACACCGCCTCGGCCGCGCGGCCGATTGCGAGCAGCGCGTCGTCGGCGTACGGCGCGCCCGCCAGCATCAGGCCGACCGGCGCGTCGCCGCGCAGATGGCACGGCAGCGACAGCGCGCAGCTATCGAGGAAGTTGAACGCACTCGGGTTGCGCAGGATCAGCGCGTTAGTGTGGCTGAACGTGTGGTCGTCGAGCAGGTCGGCGAGGCGCGGCGGCACGACCGGCACCGTCGGCGCGACGACCGCATCGAAACGCTGCCACAGCGTGCGCGCGGCTTCGTCGAGCATCGCCGCGCGCTCGGCGAGCAGGTCCAGATAGTCGACCGCGGTGGCCGGCTGTCCTTTCATGATGCGCACGAGCACGCGCGGGTCGTACTGCTCGCGATGCTTGTCGAGCAGCGGGCGATGCCACGCATACGCCTCGATCGGCGCAAAGCCGAAGCGGTTGATTTCCGGCAGGCGGTCGAGCGGCGCGAAGCGCACCTCGCTGACGATCGCGCCGGCCGCCTCCAGGTGCTTGAGCGCGGTGTCGATCGCGCGCGCGACTTCGGGCTCGACGCCGTCGGTCACGAAGTTGGTCAGCACGCCGAGGCGCACGCCTTCGAGCGGCCGCGCGGCCGGGATGCGCGGCTCGAGCCCGGCGAGCATCCGGTCGACCAGCGCGCAGCAGGCGACCGATACACCGATCGGCCCGAACGAATCGAGCGTCGACGACAGCGGCACGCCGCCCTGCTTCGGGATGCGCGCGGCGGTCGGCTTGAAGCCGGTCAGCCCGCACAACGCGGCTGGAATGCGGATCGAGCCGCCGGTGTCGGTGGCGAGCGCGACCGCCGCCATGCCGTCGGCGACCGATGCCGCCGCGCCCGACGAAGAGCCGCCCGAAACCCGCTCGTCGCCCTTCACGCCGCGCCGGTACGGCGACAACGGATGGCCGTAATGCGGATTCAGGCCGAGCCCGGAAAACGCGAACTCGCTCATGTTGGTGCGCCCGACGATCACGGCGCCGGCCCGCTTCAGCCGCGCGACCGCGACCGCGTCGGCTTTCGCGGCTGGCGCATCGGCGAGCACGACGGAGCCCGCGCGGGTCGGCTGGCCTTCGACGTCGAACAGGTCCTTGACCGATACCGGAATCCCGGCGAGCGGCGACAGCACGGTGCCGGCCGCGCGCAGGCGGTCGTGCGCGTCGGCGGCGGCGCGCGCGGCGTCGGCGTCGACGTGCATGAAGACGGCGGCGCCCTGGCCGGCGGGGTCGGCGATCCGCTCGAGCGCGGTTTCGACGAGCGCGCGGCTGGTGGTGCGGCCGGCGGCGAGATCGGCGGCAAGCTGGGCAAGCGGCGGGAACGGAGCGAAGTCAGTGGCCATGATGTCGGTAGAGATCCGGTTGAGCGCGGCTCGGGCGCATGAGCGGGGCGGTGTCGAGCCAACGGAAAGGTCCGTCCGCATTGTAGAGCAAGGTTTTGCGGCCGAGCGGCCTGCCAGGGCCGGCGCGGCGCGGCGCGCGAATTCGCCAAAAACATCGCCGGCCCGTTTGTTACACTGCGCCTTCCGAGATTACCGTTTGTAAGGAAAACGCTCATGCACCATGGCATTGGCTTCATCCAGGATCTGGCCGTGGTGATGGCGCTGGCGGGCGTCGTCACCGTGCTGTTCCATCGCCTGAAGCAGCCGGTGGTGCTCGGCTATATCGTGGCCGGCGTGATCATCGGACCGTACACGCCGCCGTTCCAGCTGATCCATGACGAACAGACGATTCAGACGCTCGGCGAGCTGGGCGTCGTGTTCCTGATGTTTTCGCTGGGGCTCGAATTCAGCCTGCGCAAGCTGTTCAAGGTCGGCGCGACGGCGATCGTCGCCGCGCTGTCCGAGATCGTGCTGATGCTGTGGATCGGCTACGCGATCGGCAATGCATTCGGCTGGAGCCCGATGGATTCGCTCTTCCTCGGCGCGATCCTCGCGATCTCGTCGACCACGATCATCGTGAAGGCGCTGTCCGACCTCGGACTCAAACGCGAAAGCTTCGCGCAGCTCGTGTTCGGCATTCTGATCGTCGAAGACATTCTGGGCATCGCGATGCTCGTGCTGCTGACCGGCATCGCGCAGACCGGGCAGTTGTCGGCCGGGCTCGCGGCCGTCACGCTCGGCAAGCTGCTGCTGTTCATGACGGTGTCGCTGCTCGTCGGCGTGCTGCTCGTGCCGCGCGCGCTGAACTACGTCGCGCGCACCGGCAGCAACGAGATGATGCTCGTGTCCGTGCTCGGCTTCTGCTTCGGCTTCTGCCTGCTGGTCGTCAAGCTCGATTACAGCATCGCGCTCGGCGCGTTTCTGATCGGCGCGATCATGGCCGAGTCGCGCCATCTGCATCGGATCGAGCATCTGATCGCGCCGCTGCGGGACGCGTTTTCCGCGATCTTCTTCGTGACGATCGGACTGATGCTGAACCCGGCCGTGATACTCGACTACGGATGGCCGATCGCCGTGATCACGTTCGCGGTGATCGTCGGCAAGATCGTGTCGTGCGGGCTCGGCGCGTTTCTGTCGGGGCAGGACGGGCGCACGTCGATGCGCGTCGGCATGACCGTGTCGCAGATCGGCGAGTTCTCGTTCATCATCGCGACGCTCGGTTTGACGTTGAAGGTAACGAGCGGGTTTCTGTATCCGATCGCGGTCGCCGTGTCGGCGTTGACCACGCTGACGACCCCCTATCTGATCCGCGTCGCCGATCCGCTGACGCGCCGCATCGCGAATGCGATGCCCGCCACCTTATCCAACGCGTTCGGCATGTACGGGCAATGGCTGCGCAGTTTGGTCGCGGCGCGCGGCGAGCCGACGCTGATCAGCATGACGCGGCGCATCGTATTGCAGATCGCGGTGAATCTCGCGCTCGTCGCGGCGATTTTCCTGGTCGTGTCATATAGCGCGCCGCATAGCGGCCGGCTGCTCGCGCACTGGCTCGACGATGAGCCATTGCAACGCGTCGTGCAGTGGAGTGTCGCGCTGGTGGTGTCGCTGCCGTTCCTCGTGGCCGTGTATCGCAAGACCAAGTCGCTCGCGCTGCTGCTCGCCGAAGTCAGCGTGCTGCCGACCGCTGCCGGGCGCTTCACCAGCGCGCTGCGTCACGCGATCGCCGACCTCGTGCCGATCGTGTCGATGATCGGCGTGTTTCTGCTGGTGGCGGCGCTGTCGGGCAGCATCCTGCCGCCGACGGGCCTGCTCGTCGCGGTGCTCGCGTGCGCCGCGCTGCTGCTCACGCTCGTGTGGCGATGGTGCGTGAAGATTCACGCGTCGATGCAGATCGCGTTGCGGGAGACTTTCGACGAGCGGCCGGACCCTTGATTCAGAGGGTTTGTGTAAAGCTTCGCAACAATGTGAGTAATTGTTTGCGGGTTTGCCGGGCCTGCTGCACTGACGGATAATCAGGGCATATTCATTCGTTCGCGCGGAAGGCGCCCGTCCGACAGTCATGAGCGACAAACCCGAAAACGCCGGCACGACCGGCAGTCCACCGCCGAACTCGCCCGCGCAGAGCGGCACGCCGGCCGCACCGGCCCCCTCGCTTCCTCCGTCGCATGAAGATGCCACCCAGTCGGCCGCCAAAGATACGAGCCCGGCCACCGAGGAGGCGACCGCGCGGTCGTCGACCGACGATCCGATCAGCGCATCGTCCGTTACTCGCGAAGATCCGCGCACGGCCCGGCTGCGCGACGCGATGGAGGCACGCAGCGCCGCCGCCGAATCGACCGCGCGCCAGGAAGCCGCGGTGCACGAGCGCGAAGCGCGGCGCGCCGGTACGCGCCCCGGCGGCGCGACCACGCTGAAACCCGAGCCAGCCGTCAAACCGACCGCAGCCGCCGGCGAGCCTCTAGTGGGTGGCGGCCTCAGCGCCGCGGACGTCGCCACCGACGGCGAGATCGCCACCGAGGAAACCGCCGCGCGCGCGGCGCGCGCGCCCGGCTCGCCGCCTCCCGGATTCGGCGCGGCACCCGATTTCAGCGCCACCAATCCGCCGCCGCCCAACGCGCTTCCGCCGTCGCCGCCGCGTTATCTGAAGCAGAGCGATTCGGCGTGGAGCGTGTTCGGCCGTATCGTCGCGGCGCGCGCGCGGCAGCTGTTCGATCGCGCGGGACAGCGGATCACGCAGCGCACGCTGCGCATCGGCGTGTCGGCGCGCATCTTCCACCCGGAACCGGGCGCGAAGGGCTTGCGCGGCAAGACGCTGCAGTATCTGGAGGAGTCGATCGCGCACTGGGTGATGTCGCGCGACGTGCTGGTATTCATGATCCCGACCGTCGGTCATCAGGGCATGCTGCACCCGAGCAACATCCGTCTGCGCGACTATGCGAAGCATCTCGACGGCCTGCTGCTGCAAGGCGGTGCCGACGTATCGCCGCAGACCTACGCGGAAACGGCGAGCAGTCACGAATGGCCCGGTGACCGCGTGCGCGACATGTACGAGCTAGAACTGCTGCACGAGTTCGTCGAATCCGGCAAGCCGGTGCTCGGCGTGTGCCGCGGCTGCCAGCTGATCAACGTCGCGTTCGGCGGCACGCTGTATCAGGACATCGCGACCGATGTGCCTACCGCGAACGCCCACGTCAACGAGAACTACGATCAGCACCGGCACGGCGTGCATTTTCCCGACGGTTCGACGCTGCTGAACATGTTCCCCGGACGACGCGACGCGATCGTCAACTCGATCCACCATCAGGCGGTGAAGACACTGGGCCGCGATCTGAATATCGAGGCGGTGTCGGCGTCGGACGGCATCATCGAGGCCGTGCGCTATCGGCGCGCGCCGTTCGTGATGGGCGTGCAGTGGCATCCGGAGTTTCATCGCGCGGGCGGGCCGGAGCTGCTCGATTGCACGCCGTTGCTCGATACGTTCCTGCGGGTCGCGCGGGAGACGCGGTTTTGAGCAGGGCCACGCTATGTGGCTGGCGGCGATTATTGCGCGAATTGTTCCGGGATTTCGGTGACGCGTCGCTGCGATATGTGATTCATCCACTCGGAGCTGTCCGCCGGCCGATCGTTCGACACGGTGGAGCGCGGCAGCGGCGCGGCGTCGCGTGAAGACATCATCGCGAGGGTCGTCACGTCGGCGTATTCGTCATCGCCGAACCGGGTTCGAACGCGCGCTTCATGCGACGACTCGTTTGCGGCATGGCGATTTACCGAAAGCGGACGCGTTTGCGCGCGAAGCGCACGACGCGCAGGCGAGGAGTGAATCGCATCACGCGGCGTGCGCGGATTTCGCGTGGTGTTGCGCTGAGGCAAAGCCGCTATGGGGGCGGGTGCAGCGGCGGCCACGTCGACAGGTAATGGCGGAAGCACAGCAGCCGGTGTGACGGCCTCGGCAATCACCGGCGCATCGCGACGCGGCATCAAAGCCTGCGCCGACTTCAGCATCTCGGAGGCCATGTGCCGCGGCGCCAGAGGCTGATCGACGATCCACCACACTAGCGCCGCGACGCAGCCGACTACCCCGGCACTCGCCGCGACCGCACGTCGATTCCAAACTGAGCGCCGTTGCGCGATTCGCGGCGAGCGGGCCGTGAGCGCGATACGCATTGGACCCTGAGGCACCTTCCGTTGCATGGCGGGACGCGTCACCGTCGCGGTATGCGCCGCTTCCGCGGCATGCTGCGTGGCGTCCGCGACCGGAGCCTCGGCCGGACGCTTCACGCCGCTCAGCGCGCCCTCGATCGACACCCACTGCCCATACGACAGCAACGGCTGATCCCTGATGCAGACGGTGCGCAGCAGCGCGGCATATAGCGAATCGAATCCGGCTCGCAAGCAGTGAGTGTCGGGCAGCAACGCCCAATCGCGGCCGAACGGTTCGGACAGTTGATTGAGCGGACGGAGAGGGGGAAGGGCGAATGCGCCTTCGATCAAGGTGAGCGGCGTGCTGGTCATCGGTTTCTGCCGGTGCCTCGTGACAAGGACTACCGGTGAGGCAGTGACGGAATCTGTAGGGGACCGATGAAGGCATCGGCGACAGAATATCGTGCCTCGAAACTACCCTGTCCACCCTTCAGATGACTCCGAAAACGGGGACATCACGGGTGTTCGCTTCGCGCAGCCCAACTGCGGTGCTCAGGACTTCAACCGGTACACGTAGCGCAGCGCGGTGATATCGACGCCGCCCATATGGTCGGGCTCCGCGCCGACCAACTGCCAGCCGTGCCGCTCGTAAAAGCCGATCGCCGCCTTATTGCCCTCGAGCACATACAGATACAGCTGGGCCTCGCCTTGCGCGCGGGTCCAGTCAACGGCTGCGTGCATCAGCGTTTTGCCGACGCCGATGCCCTGATAACCGGGCAGCGCATGCAGGTTGTCGAGCAGCACGCCCCATGCGGACTCGGGCTGTCGCTCGACACACACGAAGCCGATCGGCTCGCCGGCCAATTCGGCGATCAGCACGATGCGGCGGTCGCCGCCCGGGGCGCCGAGGCGCGCTTCCCAATAGGCGGCGCGTTCGCGCGTGACTTCGCCGTCGAGGAACGCGTCAGGCAACAGACCGCGATAGGTCGCCTGCCAGCTGGCGCTGTGGATCGACGCGATCAGCGCGGCGTCCTCGAGCGTGGCGGGGCGCAGGGAAAGAGCAGGGGTGGTTTGCATCGGAGTAATCAACTGAATGGCTTGCGCGGGCAGTCTACCGCCGCCCGCAGGTGTCGCGCGTAAGCAAACTGCATGCGTTTCGCGTCGACCTTATCAGCAGTAACATTACGTGGCATCGGCCCCGCATCAAGCTCAGCGTTTACCCTAATCTCGGATGAACGCCGTGGGCAGCGGAATGCGGCGCCCCCGGGCGCGCTTCGCCAATCGATAACCGCGTGTCCGACTGCGGGATCCGCTTGCCAATCGCGGTGGATCGTTCCAACTGCCCGCTCGTCACCGTCCGCGTCGATCCGTCCGACTGGGCGGCGGGCCTCTCCGAGAGTGTCATGTCTACCGCGACCCACGCCGCTTCCAGAACCGAAGAATCCAAGGTCAAGACAGTGTTCCGCGTCGTCAGCGGCAACTTTCTTGAGATGTACGACTTCATGGTCTATGGCTACTACGCTTCCGCGATCGCCAAGACCTATTTCCCGAGCGGCAGCGATTTCGCGTCGCTGATGCTGTCGCTGTCCGTATTCGGCGCGGGCTTCCTGATGCGTCCGCTCGGTGCGATCGTGCTCGGCGCCTACATCGACCATCA
Organism: Paraburkholderia sp. BR14374; assembly: GCF_040948685.1. NCBI lineage: Bacteria > Pseudomonadati > Pseudomonadota > Betaproteobacteria > Burkholderiales > Burkholderiaceae > Paraburkholderia > Paraburkholderia sp. BR14374. The sequence continues at coordinate 475,634 of NZ_JBFPKF010000005.1, forward strand.
CGGCCGCCGCAAAGGCCTGATCCTCACGCTGAGCCTGATGGCGCTCGGCACGCTGACGGTCGCGACGATACCGGGCTACGCGACCATCGGGCTAGTGGCGCCCGTGCTCGTGCTGTTCGGGCGGCTGCTGCAAGGTTTCTCGGCCGGCGCCGAACTCGGCGGCGTGTCGGTGTATCTGTCAGAGATCGCGACGAAGGGCAACAAGGGCTTCTATTGCTCGTGGCAGTCGGGCAGCCAGCAGGTCGCGGTGGTATTCGCCGCGCTGATCGGCGTGGGGCTCAACAAGATTTTGCCCGCCGACCAGATGTTCGCGTGGGGCTGGCGCGTGCCGTTCCTGATCGGCTGTCTGATCGTGCCGTTCCTGTTCATCATCCGCCGCTCGCTGCAGGAGACCGAGGAGTTCACGGCTCGCAAGCATCGTCCGGGCATGGGCGAGATCCTGAAGTCGATGGCCGCGAACTATCCCGTAGTGCTGGGCGGCATGGGCATGGTCGTCATGACGACCGTGTCGTTTTACATGATCACGGCTTATACGCCGACCTTTGGCAAGGAGGTGCTGAAGCTGACGGCGATCGACGCGCTGGTCGTCACCGTCTGCGTCGGTATCTCGAACCTGATCTGGCTGCCGGTGTCGGGCGCGTTGTCGGATCGCATCGGCCGCCGTCCGGTGCTGCTCGCGTTCACGATCCTGACGATCCTCACCGCGTATCCGGCGCTGCAATGGCTCGTCGCCGAGCCGTCGTTCGCGCGTCTGCTCGCCGTGCAGCTGTGGCTGTCGTTCCTGTATGGCTGCTACAACGGCGCGATGGTCGTCGCGCTGACCGAAGTGATGCCGGTCGAAGTGCGGACCGCCGGCTTCTCGCTCGCGTACAGTCTCGCGACGACGATCGGCGGCTTCACGCCGGCCATCGCCACGCTGCTGATCCACGTGACCAACAACAAGGCGGCGCCGGGTCTCGTCCTCGGCGTAGCGGCGATCTGCGGTCTGCTCGCGACGCTGTTCCTGTATCGCACGCCGGAGGCGCGCAATCAGTATCGGGCGGCCTGACGGGTTCGCCCGATGTTCTGAAAGCAAAAACCCCGCGCAAGCGGGGTTTTTGCTTGTTGGCGGAGCGTGGTCCGTCGCTACCCGTGGCGCAATTCGTTGGCGACCACTTCGACGACTTCATCCCACGCGCCCGGCTGCGGTTGACGCACCAGCGTCGCGCCCGGATACCACGGGCTGCGCGTGTCGCCGTCGAACCAGCGCCAGTCGGCGGCGAACGGCAGCATCAGCCACAGCGGCTTGCGCAGTGCGCCGGCAAGGTGCGCGATCGAGGTGTCGATCGACACCACCGCGTCGAGCCGCTCGACGATCGCAGCGGTATCCGCGAAGTCGCCGATCCGTTGGTCGAAGCGATGGATCGCGGCCGCGCGCGGATGCGCGTCGAGCGCCGCGCGCTCGTCTTCGGACAGATCGGGCTGCAGCACGATCCAGTCGATGCCGTCGAGCGCGAACAGCGGCTCCAGCGCGGCGAGCGGCATCGTGCGGGTTTCGTTGCGCTGGATGCGCCCCGACCACGCGAGCCCGATCTTGCGCTTCGCCTGACCGCCGAGCGAGCCGCGCCATTTGCGGCGATAGGCCGGCGGCACGCTCAGATAGGGCGTGCGCGCGTCGATCGTGTCGTAGCGCGTGCCGAGCGCGAGCGGCAGGCTCAGCAGCGGAATCTGCAGATCGGCAGCGGGGCGCGGCTGACCTTGCGCGATCAGCGAGACGCGCCACGCCTGCGCGACGGGCGCGAGCAGCGGCACCAACTGCGGCTGCACTTCGAGCACGACGCGCGCGGCGCGCTGCGCGGCGAGCGGCACGAAGCGCACGAATTGCAGCGTGTCGCCGAAACCCTGTTCGGCATGGATCAGCAGCGTGTACTCGTCGATTGACTCGCCGTGCCAGCGCGGCAGCGTCTGGATCGCCGGTTGCGCGACGGTTTGCAGGCGCCATTCGTATTCGGGCAGACCGCGCTCGAAGTCTCGCATCGCAAGCCACGCGAGCGCTCGGTTCATATGCGCGGACGCGAGGTCGGGGCGCAGCCGCAACGCCTGATCGAGCGCGCGCACCGCGGCCGCGTGCGCGCCGAGCGCCTGGTGCGCGGTGCCGAGCGCGAGCCACGCGAGCGCGAATTGCGGATCGAGCCCGACCGCGCGCTCCAGATACGGCAAGGCCTGCTCGGCCCGGCCGAGCGCCGCGAGCGCGTTGCCCATGCCGTAGATCGCGGGCGGCAGGTTCGGCTGCAGCCGCAGCGCCGCTTCGAATGACGCGACTGCCTGCGCATGTCGGCCGGTCGCATCGAACGTGTTCGCGAGGTTGAAGTGCGCGGCGACGAAGCGCGGCTCGGCGGCGAGCGCGGCCTCGAAGCAGGGCACCGCTTCGTTCGGCCGATCGAGCGCGTTCAGCGACATGCCCATGTTGTTCAGCGCGCCGGCGTGACCGGGGCGCAGTTCGAGCGCGCGCCGGAACGACGCGATCGCGTCCGCGTGACGGCCGAGCGCGTGCAGCGCATTGCCGAGATTGTTGTGCGACGACGCGTCATCCGGCTGCAGGCGCAGCGAGCGTTCGAACGCATCGGCGGCGTCTTCGTGACGGCCCAGCGACGCGTAGGCGTTGCCGAGGTTGTAGTGCGCCATCGGGAACGTCGGCGCGAGCGTCAGCGCGTTGCGGAACTGCTCGATCGCGGCGTCGATCTGGCCGAGCGCCTTCAGAGCATTGCCGAGGTTCAGCTGCAGCGCCGCGTCTTCGGGGCGCAGGTCGACCGCGCGCCGCACGAGCGCCGCGGCTTCGGCGTGCTGGCCCTGCTGGTGGCGCAGCACGCCGAGCAGATGCAGCGCATCGACATGGCTGGGGTCGTGGTCGAGCGTGGCGCGGTAGCCGTGTTCGGCCTCGTCGAGGCGGCCGTCACGATGCGCCGCGAACGCGCGGTCAAATACAGGTTGCATGACGGGGAGGGCATTCGGATCAATCAGACTGGGCCGCATTTTCCCATACTTGCGCAAGGGGCCCGGATTTACGCGGCTCGCGGCGCCTTTGCAGCGACGGGGGCTCCTTCTGCGCGATTGATGCAGCGCACCGGTGTGCGCGAGAGGGGCGGCGTACACTAGAACGCATTGTTGCCTCCGGAGTTCCGCATGGACGCTGCCGCCTACGACGCGTCGCCGGTGCTGATCGTCGGGGCCGGTCCCACTGGACTTGCCGCAGCGATGAGTCTCGCGCGTGCTCATATCCCCGTGCGTCTGATCGACAAGGCGCCGCAGCCGAACCCTTACTCGCGCGCGATCGGCATTCAGGCACGCACGCTCGAGCTGCTCGAGCAGCATCGGCTGATCGAGCCGTTTCTCGAACTCGGCCATCGTGCGCGCGTCGCGAATCTGTTTTCGAACGGCATGCGGCTTGCGCAGCTCGATTTCGACCCGCTGCACACGCGCTATCCCTATCTGCTGTTTCTCGACCAGTCGGTGACCGAACGGCTTCTCACCGAGCATCTGGCGACGCTCGGCGTGAAGGTCGAGCGGGGCATCGAACTGATGGCGTTCATGCAAGGCTCCGCGAGCATTCAGGCGACCCTGCGCCGCGCGGACGGCCGTACGGAAGGCATGCGCCCGTCATACATGATCGCCGCCGACGGCGCGCATAGCTCGATTCGCCATCGCCTCGGCCTGAACTTCGAGGGCAAGACCTTCGAGCAGACCTTCCTGCTCGCCGACCTGCACGCGGAAACCGACTGGCCCGACGACGAGTTCCATATCTTCGCGTCGGGCGACGGTCTCGTCGCGCTGTTTCCGATGGGCCACGGCCGTCATCGACTGATCGCCGATCATGCCGTCGAGCCGTCCGGCAGCGCCGCCCCGCCCGCCACCCCCGCAGTGCCGTCGCTCGAACAATGCAAGGCGCTGATCGCGCGACGCGTGCGCGAGCGCGTCGACGTGTCCGATCTCGCGTGGTCGGCGTATTTCCACGTGAATAGCCGGATGGTCGATCGGCTGCGCGTGGGCCGCATCTTCCTCGCCGGCGATGCCGCGCACGTGCACAGCCCCGCGGCCGCGCAGGGCATGAACACCGGCATCCAGGAAGCGCTCAATCTCGGCTGGAAGCTCGCGCGTGTGATCGGCGGCGCAGCGCCGGATCGCCTGCTCGACACGTACCACGCCGAACGGCATCCGATCGAGCGCGACGTGCTGCGCCAGACCGGCTTCATCACGCAGATGGCCGAGGCCGATCACGGTCCGCTGAAGCTGCTGCGCGAGCGCGTGATGCCGGTGCTGGCCGCGCTGGGGCCGCTGCGCGATGCCGCGCGCGCGACGATCAGCGAGCTGGCGATCCAGTACCGGCGCAGTCCGCTGACGCTCGAACGCGTGCTCGACGGCGGCCCGCGCGCGGGCGAGCGCGCGCCCGATGCGCTGGTGCATGTCGTCGACGGTCCGCTCGGGCGCGCGCCCGGCGTCGGCTGCATTTTCGATCTGCACGATCCGGCGTTCTTCTCGCTGTTTCTGCTGGTGCCGCCGCTGCCCGTCGATGGCACGCCGCTCGATCCGGCCGCGAAGCATGCGGCGCCGCCGGACTCGGAGGTGGAAAAGCTCGCCGCCGAGGTCGAGCGGCTGCTGCCGAACGCGGTGCGGATCTGGCGCGTCACCGATACGAGCGGCGACGGCGGCCCGGCGCTGTCCGAATCGTATGGGCGTACGCGGCCGTCGTTTTATCTGGTGCGGCCCGACGGCTATATCAGCGCGCGCGGACGCACCGGCTCGGACCTGCACGGTCTCGTACGGCACTGCGAGGCGTGGTTTGCGGTGGGGGGAGAGATACACGAGCAGGCGACGCTGTGATCAGGGTCGCCTGTTGCGTGACACGTGCGCGGCAGCGGATTTCGCCGCCGTGCCACGGTGGTTGAGAAAATGGCCTAAGTCTAAGCCTAAGCCGCCGACGCCTGGGCCGGCGTCAACTTCTCGCGATACCTGACGATCGCCTCGCGCGTGAAGTTCGTTAGCGCGATGCCATAGGTGTCCGGCGCTTCGTCGAGGGTTGCGAGCAGCGCACGCCGCATGCGCGGCTCCCAGAAGCGGCGGATGTGTTCGGCGACGCCGGTCAGCGCTTCCTCGTGGTCGGGCATCGACTCGAAGAAGTCGCCGATCCGGTTCGCCATGTCGATCAGATTCCGATTGTCCATCGCTCGCCTCACTTGCCCGCGGTAACGGCCGCGGCCGAATCGGCCTGCTCGCGCCGTTTCAGCAGATCGAGCTGTTCGCTACTGAAGCGCGAATAGTCCTTCTGCCATTCCGACGGCTGCTCGACCGGCATCACCTGCACCGCGGTCACCTTGTATTCGGGGCAGTTGGTCGCCCAGTCGGAGCTGTCGGTCGTGATCACGTTCGCGCCCGATTCGGGGAAGTGGAACGTCGTATAGACGACGCCCGGCTGCATGCGCTCCGTCACCTTCGCGCGCAACACGGTCTGCCCCGCGCGCGATTCGATGCCGACCCAGTCGCCGGTCTTGATACCGCGTTCCTCCGCATCGTCCGGATGCAGTTCGAGCCGGTCTTCGTCATGCCAGAGCGAGTTGTCGGTGCGGCGCGTCTGCGCGCCGACGTTGTACTGCGACAGGATGCGGCCGGTCGTCAGCAGCAGCGGATACTTGCGCGTGACCTTCTCAGGCGAGGCGATGAACTTCGTGATCACGAACCTGCCCTTGCCGCGCACGAAGGTACCGACGTGCATCGTCGGCGTGCCGTCGGGCGCGTCCTCGTTGCATGGCCACTGGATGCTGCCCAGTTCGTCGATCTTCTGGAACGACACGCCGTGGAAGGTCGGCGTGAGCCGTGCGATTTCGTCCATGATCTCGGACGGATGGGTGTAGTCCATCTCGTAGCCGAGCGCGCGCGACAGCAGCTGCGTGACTTCCCAGTCCGCGTACCCGCCGAGCGGCGGCATCACCTTGCGCACGCGCGAGATGCGGCGCTCGGCATTGGTGAACGTGCCGTCCTTTTCGAGGAACGACGAGCCGGGCAGCAGCACGTGGGCGTACTTGGCGGTCTCGTTCAGGAAGATGTCCTGCACGACGATGCATTCCATCGACGACAGCGCCGCCGCCACGTGATGCGTGTTCGGGTCCGACTGCACGATGTCCTCGCCCTGGCAGTACAGGCCCTTGAAGCTGCCGTGCAGCGCGGCGTCGAACATGTTCGGAATGCGCAGGCCTGGTTCCGGTTGCAGCGTGACGTTCCATGCGTTTTCGAATTGCGTGCGCACGAGCGGATCGCCGATGTGCCGATAGCCGGGCAGCTCGTGCGGGAACGAGCCCATGTCGCACGAGCCCTGCACGTTGTTCTGGCCGCGCAGCGGATTCACGCCGACACCTTCGCGGCCGATGTTGCCGGTCGCCATCGCGAGGTTCGCGATGCCGATCACCATCGTCGAGCCTTGCGCGTGTTCGGTGACGCCGAGGCCGTAGTAGATCGCGGCGTTGCCGGCGCTCGCGTAGATGCGCGCGGCTTCGCGCACCTGTTGCGCGGGCACGCCGGTTGCCGCTTCGGTCGCTTCCGGCGAGTTCTCCGGCAGCGCGACGAAATCGCGCCACTGCTCGAACGCGCGCGTTTCGCAGCGCTCGGCGATGAACGCTTCGTCGAGCAGGCCTTCGGTGACGATCACATGCGCGAGCGCGTTGACGATCGCGACGTTGGTGCCGGGCCGCAATTGCAGATGATGCGACGCCTTCACGTGCGGCGTATCGACGATATCGATGCGGCGCGGATCGACCACGATCAGCTTCGCACCCTCGCGCACGCGGCGCTTCAGACGCGAGGCGAACACCGGATGGCCGTCGGTGGGATTCGCACCGATCACCATGATGACGTCGGCCTTATCGACCGACGCGAACGTCTGGGTGCCGGCCGATTCGCCGATCGTCGTCTTCAGGCCGTAGCCGGTCGGTGAATGGCAGACGCGCGCGCAGGTGTCGACGTTGTTGTTGCCGAACGCGGCGCGCACGAGCTTCTGCACGAGGTACGTTTCTTCGTTCGTGCAGCGCGACGACGTGATGCCGCCGATCGAATCGCGCCCATGCTTGGCCTGGATGCGACGGAATTCCGATGCCGCGTACGAGATCGCTTCGTCCCAGCTGACTTCGCGCCACGGGTCGGTGATCTTCGCGCGGATCATCGGCCTGGTGATGCGGTCCTTGTGCGTCGCGTAGCCCCACGCGAAGCGGCCCTTCACGCATGCATGGCCTTCGTTGGCCTGGCCGTTCTTGTGCGGCACCATCCGCACGACCTGATTGCCCTTCATCTCGGCCTTGAACGAGCAGCCGACGCCGCAATACGCGCAAGTGGTGACGACCGAGTGCTCGGGCTGGCCGAGCATCACGACGGTCTTTTCCTGCAAGGTCGCGGTCGGGCACGCGGCCACGCACGCGCCGCACGACACGCACTCCGATTCCATGAAGGGCTGGTTCTCGCTCGCCGCGACGCGCGATTCGAAGCCGCGTCCGGTGATCGTCAGCGCGAACGTGCCCTGGGTTTCCTCGCACGCGCGCACGCAGCGATTGCAGACGATGCACTTCGACGGGTCGTACGTGAAGTACGGATTCGATTCGTCCTTCCTGTCCTTCAGATGATTCTCGCCGTCGAAGCCGTAGCGCACTTCGCGCAAGCCCGTCACGCCGGCCATGTCCTGCAGTTCGCAGTCGCCGTTGGCGGGGCAGGTCAGGCAATCGAGCGGATGATCGGAGATGTACAGCTCCATCACGTTGCGACGCAGCGTCTGCAGACGGTCGGTCTGCGTGCGCACCTTCATGCCGGCTTCGACCGGCGTCGTGCACGAGGCCGGATAGCCGCGCCGTCCTTCGATTTCGACCAGACACAGACGGCATGAGCCGAACGGTTCGAGAGAATCGGTCGCGCACAGCTTCGGCACGTTGACGCCGGCTTCGGCCGCCGCGCGCATCACCGACGTGCCGGCGGGCACGGTCACCGCCTGGCCGTCGATTTCGAGCGTCACGTCGATGTCCGAGTGACGCGCGGGGGTGCCGTAGTCGGTGTCGTCGAAGAATGGGTTGGCGGCGCGTGCCTGCGCTTGCGACTTGCAAGCGCAGTTGCCTGAGCCGCAGCCGCCCCCCAGGGGGACGGGAGAGTTGAACTGATCGGACATGGTGAACTCCTCGTGTCAGGCCGCGGCCGCTTTGCTGGCGCGGTCGGCGGTGGGATCGGCGGCGAGACCGAAGTCTTCAGGGAAATGATCGAGCGCGGACAGCACCGGGAACGGCGTCATGCCGCCCATCGCGCACAGCGAACCGGACACCATCGTGTCGCACAGATCGCGCAGCAGTTGCACTTGACGCGTCGAGGTATCGCCATTACGAATCCGCGCGATCACTTCGACGCCGCGCGTCGAGCCGATCCGGCACGGTGTGCATTTGCCGCACGATTCGAGCGCGCAGAAGTGCATCGCGTATTGCGCGAGCTCGGCCAGGTTCGACGTGTCGTCATGCACGACGAGACCGCCGTGGCCGATCACCGCGCCGACTGCCGCGTACGCTTCGTAGTCCATCGGGATGTCCCACTGGCTTTCCGGCAAATATGTGCCGAGCGGACCGCCGACCTGCACTGCGCGCGCCGGTCGGCCACTCGCGGTGCCGCCGCCGAAGTCGTCGAGCAGTTGGCGCAATGTCACGCCGAACGCGAGTTCGACGAGGCCGCCTCGCTTGATGTTGCCGGCCAGTTGGAACGGCAGTGTGCCGCGCGAGCGGCCCATGCCGAAGTCCTTATAGAACGCCGCGCCGCGCGCGAAGATGATCGGCACCGTGGCGAGCGTGATCACGTTGTTGATCACGGTGGGCTGGCCGTAGAGACCGACGAGGGCGGGCACCGGCGGCTTCGCGCGGACGATGCCGCGCTTGCCTTCGAGCGATTCCAGCATCGCGGTTTCTTCGCCGCACACGTACGAGCCCGCGCCTTTCGCGACGAACAGCTCGAAGCGCTGCCCGCTCGAGAGCACGCTGTCGCCGAGCCAGCCGGCTGTGCGCGCGCGGGCGATGGCCGCTTCGAGCGTCGCGATCGAGTGCGGGTATTCGCTGCGCACATAGATGTAGCCGACGGTTGCGCCAGTCACGATGCCCGCGATGATCATGCCTTCGATCAGCACGTACGGATCGCTTTCCATCACCAGGCGATCGGAGAAGGTGCCCGAATCGCCTTCGTCGGCATTGCAGACGACGTACTTCTGCGCGGCCTTCGCGCCGCGCACCGTGCGCCACTTGATGCCGGCCGGGAAGGCCGCGCCGCCGCGGCCGCGCAGGCCGGATTGGATCAGCGCTTCGCAGGCGGCATCGCCGTCGGTTTGCAGCGCGTTGCGTAGGCCTTCGAGGCCGCCGTGTGCGACGTAGTCGTCGATGGACAGCGGGTCGGTGATGCCGATCCGCGCGAAGGTCAGGCGCTGCTGCTTCTTCAGATACGGAATCTCGTCGACCACGCCGACGCGCCGCGCATGCTCGCCGCCGTCGACGAAGCCCGCGTCGAACAACGCAGCGACGTCTTCCACGTCGACATTCGCATAGCCGATGCGGCCTTCGGGCGTCGCGACTTCGACCAGCGGTTCGAGCCACAGCAAGCCGCGCGAACCGTTGCGGATCAGTTCGATCGCCATGCCGCGGCGCGCGGCTTCGCTGGCGATGGCTTCGGCCAGCGCGTCGGCGCCGAGCGCGAGCGCCGACGAATCTCGCGGAACATAGATGCGCGTCATGCCGGCACCTCCACGCGTTTGCTGGCTGCGGCGAGCAGCGCGTCGAATTTCTGTGGCGTAACGCGTGCGTGCAGCGTGCCGTTGAGCATCATCGCCGGCGACAGCGCGCATTGGCCGAGGCAGTACACCGATTCGAGTTCTACCGTCGCGTCGTCGTGTTGACCGGTGTCAAAGCGGCAACCCGTGTGCGCCTCGATGTGCTGGGCGAGCGCCTCGGTGCCCATGCTGCGGCATGCTTCGGCGCGGCACAGCTGTACCGTGACGGGCGCGGCCGGCGTGGTGCGGAAGTGATGGTAGTAGGTAATGACGCCGTGCACTTCCGCGCGCGACAGGTTCAACGCGCGGGCGAGCGGTCCGACTGCGGCAGGTGGCACAAAGCCCAGTTCGTCCTGGATCGCATGCAGGATCGTCATGAGCGTGCGGCCCGGTTGCGCGTGTCGTTGCACGAGCTGATCCGGCGCCGTGGCGAGAGAATCGTCCAAAGTGGGGGCTCCTCAAAGCGATATATGCACTTGTTATTCATAATACGTGCACGTATGCTTCGCTTATTCGATATGGTATAGCCGAAAGATAGGCGGGCTAATCGGCGCGTGCAATAGGAAACGGTCAAACATATATGGTCAGGATCGAATGTCAGGTCGAGCTGGTCGTGAAGGGGGCGGACGGCCGCGAGGCCAGCCTGTCTGACGTGGTGCCGTTACTCGCCCTTGTCGATGAATCCGGCAGCATTGCGCAGGCCGCGGCGCTTAAGGGTTTGTCCTACCGGCACGCGTGGGGTTTGCTGCGAAGCATCGAGGAGCGGCTCGGCGGTCCGCTGATAGCGAAAGAGCGGGGGCGCGGCTCGGTTTTGTCCGACCTCGGACACGCGGTGCTGCGTGGACAACGGCTCTGCGGTGAGCGGCTCGACGGCAATCTGCAGGCGCTCGCGAGCGAAGTGGCGAGCGATCTGAACCGCTGGCTCGCGCCCCCCACCGATAACGTGCGCATCCACGCGTCGCACGGTTATGCGGTGGCCGCGCTCGTGACTGCACTAGTCGCCAACGATCTGCCGGTCGAGATCAAATACCGCGACGGCGCCGACGCGGTCAGCGCGCTCGCGCGCGGCGAGTGCGATCTGGCGGGTTTTCACCTGCCGCTCGGCGAGTTTCGCGCGGTGTGCGCCGATACCTACCGGCGCTGGCTCGATCCGCAACGGCATGTGCTCGTGCATCTGACCCGCCGCAAGCAAGGGCTCTTCATCGGCAAGGGCAATCCCAAGGGAATCGGTGGGCTCGGCGATCTGGCACGCGATGACATCCGTTTCGTCAACCGCCAGCCCGGCTCGGGTACGCGGATGCTGCTCGATCTTTCGTTGCGACAGATCGGGGTGGACCCGGACCGCGTGAACGGCTATGCGTCGACCGAGCTGACGCACTCCGCGATCGCGGCGTTCGTCGCGAGCGGCATGGCGGACATAGGCTTCGGCGTGCAGCCCGCCGCGCATCATTTCGGGCTCGACTTTATTCCGATCGTCGACGAGGACTATTACTTCGCGTGCGACCGCGCGCACCTGTCACGCGCGCCGCTCGCGACGGTGATCAATCTGTTGCGCGGCAGCGCGTTTCACCATCGTGTCGAGCAGCTCGCCGGCTACGATCCGTGCGACTGCGGCAGGCTCGTCGATCTCGACGAGGGGCTCGGCGGCGCGCTAGCTTAACGGCGGCGTAAGAGCTCGTAATCAGAAACTCGATGGCGCTCGGCGCGCGCTGCTGCGCGGCAAGCCGGTTTCGGCTACTCTCTTGGCTTCGTATCCGCTCTAACCGCGCGGCAAGCCGCGCCGAACCAACATGAAAGCTCTTTTCCACGCATGCGCCGCCGTTGCCGCGGCTGGTGTGCTCTGTGCCACCGTCTCCGTCGCTTACGCGCAAAACTCGCCTGGCGTGCCGGGGGGCATCCTTAACGATGAATTCCGCCTCAACGAGCATCCGCAGATGCCGTTCGCCGCGTCCGCGCCGTCGGACAAGTATCAGCACGGCAAACGATCGGCAGCGCGCAAGCGCGGTGACATGGGCGATCCGAGTGGCTGCAATCTGCAGTGCCCGAAGGACGACTAAGGAACGGCGCGGGCTTCGCCCGAGCTTCGAGGTTTGACGCAACGCCGGCCCTTGGGCCGGCGTTGTGCTTTGTGGCGGGTGCGATGGTGGCGCAGTTTGCGGACCGGCTGCGTCCTTGAAGTCGTCCCCCTTGCCTCGCCGGCCTGCTTGTACGCCCATCGCTGCTTGCCGTCCGAGCTCGGGATTGGAGTCCAGTCGTCCGACGGCCTGTCGGTCGGCGCCGCCGTGGCCGCCGGCCAGTTGCTCATGCAGCCGGCGGTGCTACCGGGTCATGTTGTTGGTCGCGGACGGTACCGAAAATAAAAAACCCCGGCAGCGTGAAGCTACCGGGGTTTTTCGGAGCCGTTCATTGCGAACGTGCCAGGTGTTTGGTGGTAGTGTCGCACCCTATTTAAAACCGCCGTCTGACACGCGCCAGACCGAAATCTAGGCAAGTCGCCAAATGCCGCGAACTGTCTCGAAAAGTGGGGTTGACACGTCAACTCCACGAATTGCGAAATGCGCCCATCGTCTGGACATGCGCGCTGGGAAAGGTGCTACAGATTTGCATCGGGAGCCAGTTCGATTCCCAATGAGGAATCGAACCGATGTCCTTAATCCGGCTTGGCTTGCGGACGAAACAGCGCCTTCATGGACTCCCACCAACCCATTCGAAGGGAGTCCAAGATGGACATTGTTCATTTCAATCAGCGCCAACTGGCTGCGCGCTGGGGTGTCAGCGAAGCCACTCTAGAACGCTGGCGCAGCGATGGAATTGGACCGAAATACCTGAAACTGTGCGGCCGGGTAGTGTATCGCCACGTGGACGTCGAAGCCTTCGAGGAGTCATGTCTGATGTCGTCGACATCGGACAAATCAAAGACTCCTGCGCAGGGCACTTCTGCGGGGCAGCCTTTGTCTGGCCGCAATGTCGAGGCCCCGGCACCGAGTGGGCCTGTACCACGCTGGTACAAAGTTGTCCGGGCACAGGACTGAGCCCAGCGCCCGGTGGCAGAGAATTCAAGTGTACTCGTGCTAACTGGCGGCGATGACATCTCGGATTCCATTCTCCGCAAGTAAGCCATCACCGTAGACAATTTCCCCCGATTGCGTTCCGCTCGGGGGATTCTCGATGGCACACAAGCTTTGCGTCTGCTGTGGCGATTTGTTCGAGCCGCGTCCGCAGTCGCCCCATCAGGCCTACTGCTCGTCGACCGCTTGCCAGCGCGCCCGCAAGCGTCAGTGGCAGCGCGAGAAACTCCGCACCGACTCCGACTACCGCGACAACCAGCGTGATGCGCAGCGCGCGTGGTTGAGCCAGAACCCGGATTACTGGCGTCAGTACCGGCGTGACCGCTCGGATTATGTGACCAGCGGCCGCGCCCGGCAACGAGGCCAGCCGTTCGCGGCCTCTGTCAGCGTTGCAAAGATGGACGTGTGCATCGCGCCGTCCGGCGTGTACCGGCTCACGCCAATTTCTCCGCCAACAGGAGCTTCGACGGATTCCTGGCTAGTCGAGATCACGCCTGTGTGCGATACATGTCCGCGCAAGATGGACGCGTGCAAAGAGAGGACGTGATCGACACAAAAAAGCTCGCCACTTACCGTTTCCCGGAGACCGTGACGGGGCTGGATCGCCCGTCACGCCGGCCCCCGGCGGGATGTCCGGGAACAGCAACCCTCTCGATCAGGCGACCGGTCACCATGTGGCAGGAAAATCCCCCCAATGATGCTTCGCCCTCATCCGTGACCTACCGGGCAGCGGAATATGTCCGAATGTCCACCGAGCATCAGCAATACTCGACAGAGAATCAGGCGGACAAGATCCGGGAATATGCCGAGCGTCGCGGCATCCAGATCGTCCGGACTTACGCCGACGAAGGCAAGAGCGGGCTCAGTATCGACGGTCGACAGGCATTGCAGCAGTTGATCCGGGATGTGGAATCCGGCCAGGCCGATTTCAACGCGATCCTCGTTTATGACGTGAGCCGGTGGGGGCGCTTCCAGGACGCCGATGAGAGTGCCTATTACGAATACATCTGCAAGCGTGCCGGTATCCAGGTCACGTACTGTGCGGAGCAGTTTGAGAACGATGGTTCACCGGTCTCGACCATCGTCAAGGGAGTCAAGCGCGCGATGGCCGGCGAATACAGCCGGGAACTGTCGGCCAAGGTGTTCGCGGGGCAGTGCCGGTTGATCGAGCTCGGATATCGTCAGGGTGGTCCGGCTGGCTACGGCTTGCGGCGTGTCCTCGTCGATCAGAGCGGCACGTTCAAGGGCGAGCTAACGCGTGGCGAGCACAAGAGCCTGCAGACCGATCGCGTGATCCTGATGCCAGGGCCCGAGCAGGAGGTCGCAACCGTTAATCAGATCTACCGATGGTTCGTCGACGACGGGCTCACCGAATCGGAAATCGGCTCGCGGCTGAACGCAGGATGTATTCCCACGGATCTCGGGAGAGAGTGGACGAGGGCGACGGTGCGGCAGGTGCTCAGCAATGAGAAATACATTGGCAACAACATCTACAACCGGATCTCATACAAGCTCAAGAAGCACCGCGTGGTCAACGAGCCGGAGATGTGGATCCGCAAGGACGGCGCGTTCGAGGCGATCGTTCCGCCCGACATTTTCTACACCGCGCAAGGCATCCTCCGGGCGAGATCGCACCGGTATAGCAACGAGGAATTGCTCGAGAAGCTGCGAAATCTGTTTAGGCAGCGCGGCGTCTTGTCTGGGCTCATTATTGACGAGGCCGAGGGTATGCCGTCGACGGCAGCATACATCCACCGTTTTGGCAGCCTGCTGCGCGCCTATGAGGCGGTTGGATTCACGCCTGACCGCGACTACCGGTTCCTCGAGGTCAACCAGTTCCTACGCCGGCTGCATCCGGAAATCATCAGTCAGACCGAGCGCATGATCCTTGACCTGGGCGGCTCGGTCCAGCGGGATCTCGCGACCGACCTGCTCGATGTGAACCGTGAATTCACCGTGTCGATGGTGCTTGCGCGCTGTCTTGTTCTGGATAACGGCCGGCGGCGCTGGAAGGTGCGCTTCGACGCGAGCCTGCTGCCTGACATTACGGTCGCAGTTCGGCTCGACGAATCCAACGAGAACCCACTGGATTATTACCTACTGCCTCGTCTCGACTTCGGGCAGCCCGGGATATCGCTTGCCGATCACAACCGCATCGAGTACGAGAGCTACCGCTTCGAGAACCTGGACTACCTATATGGCATGGCCGAACGCTATCGCCTCCGGAGGGCCGCATGAACAAGGAACATTCCGCGATCGACCTGCAGATGATCCCGGTCGACCTGATCGACGTGCTCAATCCGCGCGAGCGCAATAGCAGGGTGTTCAATGAAATCGTCGCGAACATTCGGGCAGTCGGCTTGAAAAAACCGATCCGAGTGGCGCCACGCAACGGTCCGGGTGGGGCGCGGCGCTACCTGCTGGTCTGCGGAGAGGGACGTCTCAAGGCATTCCAGGTGCTTGGCGAGTCGCACATTCCGGCGATTGTCGAGGATGTGGACGACGAGCAGGCGTTCATCATGAGTCTGTCGGAGAACATCGCGCGACGCCAGTATCAGCCGCTTGAGCTACTTTGCGGCATCGAACGCCTGCGCGATCTGGGGTACGACAAGAAGGCTATCGCCGAAAAAACCGGCCTGAGCGTTGAATACATCCAGGGGATCCTGTACCTGCTCAAGAATGGCGAAGAGCGTCTGTTGGCTGCAGTCCAACGTGGGCGTATTCCGCTCAATGCCGCGATGACCATCGCGGGTGCCGGCAACGACGATAAGGCCATTCAGGCCGCGTTGCAAGATGCCTATGAGGCGGGAACATTGCGCGGGAGTCAGTTGATTCAGGCACGGCGCGTTATTGAGCGGCGGCGGACGCAAGGCCGGTCGCTCGCTCGGGGCGCCTCGCGCAAAAAGACCGAGGTGACGCCATCGAGCCTGGTACGAAACTACCAGAATGAGGTCGAACGTCAGCGACTGATGATCCGGAAGGCGGAAATGACCCAACAGCGGCTGCTATTCATCGTCGAAGCCTTGCGTCAGTTACTTGAAGATGAAAATTTCACCAATCTTCTGCGTGCAGAAGGTCTGGAGACGCTGCCGAAATATTTGGCCGAGCGGGTCTGGGAAGGGAGTCATGTCGTATGAGCCAGCCGCCCATTGGATTTGTTCCCGAGCCCGTCGTCGTCACGCTCGACCGGATTCTGCCATCGCGCAAAACGCCTGATGGCGTTCTCGAGTCGAAGAAATTCAAAACGATTCTGTCGTCGATCGAGGAGGTCGGCCTGATCGAACCGCTCACAATCAGCAAATCGGATCCGAAAACAGGCCAACATGTCTTGCTCGATGGGCATATCCGGATGCTCGCGCTCCGGCAACTTGAATTCGTCGATGCGCCGTGTTTCGTCGCAATCGATGACGAGAGCTATACGTATAACAATCGGATCAACCGCCTGTCCACGATCCAGGAGCACTTCATGATCCGGCGTGCGGTTGATCGGGGTGTAACGCCCGAACGGCTGGCCCGGGCCCTGAGCGTCGACATTAGCCACATCATCAAGAAAATGCATCTGCTTGACGGGCTTTGCCAAGAAGCCGCCGAGTTGCTGAAGGACCAGCAGTTCTCGGCAAACCTCGGCGCCGTGCTGCGTAAGATGAAGCCAACGCGGCAGATCGAGGCTGTGGAGCTGATGCTCGCGGCGAACAATATTACGGTAGCGTATTGTCAGGCGCTGCTCGCGGCGACACCGCCGGAGATGCTTGTAGGAGAGGCGAAGCCGAAGAAGATGGGCGGCGTAACTGCGGATCAAATGGCGCGCATGGAGCGCGAGATGGGCAACGTCCACGGCCAGTTCAAGTTAATCGAGCAGTCGTATGGGCAGGACGTGCTCAATCTCGTGCTCGCCAAGGGCTACATTGCCAAGCTGCTCGACAATGACGCCGTCGTGCGCTTTCTGTCGAAGTACCAGCCCGACATGTTCGCAGAGTTCGAAGACATCGTGCAGACGGTGTCGCTCGACAAATAGAAATGCGTCTGGATTTGGTCCAGTTCGAGTTCATTGGCGAGCTGACTTCGTTGGATCAGAGATTACCTCCCCCTATCAGGAGGGTCGCAGCGCTGGCCTGGTGTGAGCGATACCGAGCGATACACGGATCCTTTCAATCTGGATGATTTGGGGTCGTTGTGACCACGTCAAAGAGCCGGTGTCTGTAATGTGGCGGGTGCGGCGGCCAAGACGCTGGTCTGCCCATTTGTGGCGCCCTGAACCAGTGGACGAATAGTGGCACTTTGTCACCGTGCGTTCTTGCCGCTGGCACTCGGCGCCGCCGAGCTTGCGCTCACTGTCAAAGCCGTGGATCGAATTTTTGCGCTCGCCGCGCCGTCACCCTCCGGCCTGGAACCACGCGCCAAGCCTCGGAGCTTTCCGGTTCCCCGCCACAATTTCAACAGACGAAGTCACCCAGCGGAGTGGATTTAACTGGCAGTCTAAGTGTACAATGTGCTATAGATTAAGTTCAAAATAACCTCCTGTAGAGCATTTTGGCATCCCCAGATGATCAAGTGTCATTTTTCAAAAGTACTCGGAGAGCAGAAGCTCAAGATTTCCGATGTCGCAAGAGATACTGGAATCAATAGGGGGACATTGACCAGGATGTACCACGAGACGCTTGTGCGAATTGACTTGGAAACCATCAACACACTTTGTGAGTACCTATCGGTTTCCGTGGGTGAACTGCTTGAATACCAAAAAAGCGAGACGAGTGCGTGAGTAGCAAGCCCACGAATACAATGATTTCCCTCTTCAGCGGCGCTGGGGGATTAGATATTGGGTTGGCCGAAGCAGGTTTTCGGAACAAGTTGTGCGTTGAGATTGATGAAGCAGCCCGGCAAACCCTTGCTATTAATCATCCAAATTGGAAGTTGGCTTGCCCTGGCGATATCCATGCGATAACACCTACTGAGTTGCTAAAGCAAGCAGGAGTTGAGCCTGGAGAACTTACGCTCCTTGCGGGTGGTCCACCATGCCAGCCGTTCTCCAAATCCGGTTACTGGGTTACAGGTGATACTGATCGCCTAACGGACCCCCGGGCAAAAACTTTGAAAGCTTATTTGGATATTGTCCGCGAAGGCCAACCGGAAGTGATTTTACTGGAGAATGTCAAAGGAATAGCATTTTCGGAAAAGGACGAAGGCTTGCAGCTTTTGGTCGATGAACTGAACAAAATCAATAGAGCCAAAAAAACTAACTACCAACCTTGCATAATAGCGCTGAACGCCGCTGATTACGGTGTTCCGCAGTCAAGGGAGCGCGTATTCATCATCGCCAGCAGAGATGGAAAGCAATTCGACCTGCCTGAACCAACGCATTTCGATCCTGAGAAATATCAGGGTAAAGGCCTACCTCACTTAACTGCATGGGATGCTATCGGTGATTTGGATGTCGATATCTGGCTAGATGAAGTTAAACCCTCAGGTAAATGGGCAGACCTTCTGCCAACAATTCCTGAAGGTCAAAACTATCTCTGGCATACCAAAAAAATGGGTGGATTACCGTTATTTGGATGGAGGACCCGGTTTTGGTCATTTCTTCTTAAGCTCGCGAAGGATAAGCCAAGCTGGACCATCCAGGCACAGCCAGGGCCTGCGACAGGTCCTTTCCATTGGAAGGGACGGCTGCTTTCTGTTCGCGAGCTTGCTCGGTTGCAAACTTTTCCAGATAACTACCAATTTGCAGGTGATAGACGTGTCGCGCACATGCAGATTGGTAATGCGGTTCCTCCAGCGATTGGAGAGTTTCTTGGTCTGGAAATCCGACGTCAATTCTCTGGCGAGCGTGTCCGCAGAAAGTTGAAGCTTATTCCTGAAAAAAGAACTGACTGCCCACCGCCGGAAAAACCCAAAGCCGTACCAAAAAAGTATTTGCCGTTAAGTGGTGCTCACGATGCCCACCCCGGAACAGGGAAAGGTCCAGGAGCACAAAGACGCGAACAGAAGGAGCATGTCAATGCCTGATAGCAGCAAACGAGAGTCGCGCTCACGAATTCTTGAGGCTCTCGAGAGAGAGTTGATGGGCCCGACGTCAGCTGATGAATCCATCACTGAATTTCCGACCACGCGCTATATTGTTGGTCGACTAGCGCCCTTAGAGTCGGAAATTCCAGAGCTGGAGAATGACCAGTTTGCAGCAGGCAATGACGACGATGAGGGCGGTGAGTATGAGCCTCAGCCACCACTCATCGTGGGTTTTAGTCCTTCATCCATGGGGCTTTCTTTTTTAGTAAATCAGGATACCAAAACAATAAATGCTAATGCTGCCTGGGGTGATTATCGCCGAGAAAAAGATGAATCGGAAGGCGGTACCTTTTGGCAACGTTATCAGCGATCCGTTTTGGTCGAGGGCATACCGGTTGACACAGTCGGCAAGATCAGCCCGATTTCTCTATCCAAGTCAAATGCTCCTGCGTCGGTTATCGTCACACCGGACGGTTTTAGAAGGCCAGGAGAAGATAGCGACGGAGATGCTCAGGTATTCCTCGAAGGCGTAGTTCATCATATTGATGGAGCCAAAGCTGTCAGCTTATTTCTGGTGAACAGACGCCCTAAAGGCGAAGATTCCGACAAGGCAAAAGACCAGCAATGGCTAATGCAGCCGAAGCTAGAGGTATTTGGCGCTGACAAAAGCGCCATATTCATCGCCAAAGATTTTGACAAGGACATATCAAAAGACACAGAAATTGCTACGGCTAATCTTCTCTACCGAGATGCGAAAGAATTTGCAACGGGTCATGGGGTCGCGGCAGGATGGGATGGAGTAAACGCCACGCGTGATCGTGCCAGTGTATTGTTCACCGATTTCATCCCCAACTTCGAAGTGCCAAGCTTGATTGCCCAAAGTGGTGCCATTCCTGGCCTAAACCTGGATATGTTGGAGCTGAGCAAATGTGCAACTCCCAATGATATATTCGGCGCTATAGAACCTCTGGTATTGGCTTATGAGCAATGGGTTGCTGATAGAAAGATCGAGGCGCAAGGCGTACCGTTTAGCTCAACGCCGGAAAATAAGGATACTGTAAAAGTAATCATAGAAGCTTGCGAAGACGCAGCGCGAAGAATGCGCGAAGGTTTGGAACTCATCCGGGATGAACCGAAAGCCTTTGAAGCCTTTCTGTTTGCCAACTATGTCATGTGGGATCAACGCATACATGGGATATGGGCAGCTCGAAACCGTGACAAGGGTGAAATCGTAGGCCGACCTGACGACTTTCGCTCGCCTAACAACCACACCTGGCGCCCGTTCCAGATGGGTTTCATCTTGCTCAACATTGCAAGTATGGTGAATAAGCCCAAGGCCGGAGAAAAAGTTGCATCGGATAGAAATCTAGTGGACCTACTATGGTTCCCTACAGGTGGTGGTAAAACTGAAGCCTACCTCGGCCTCGCTGCGTTCACTTTGGCATACCGTCGCTTGCGTGGTGATGTGAATGGATTGGATTCCAGCGCAGGCGTGGCCATTATCATGCGCTATACCCTGCGGCTACTGACCGTGCAGCAATTCCAACGCGCAACCGCGCTGATCTGTGCCTGCGAGTTAGTCCGCAAGAGCAATCCTGAAAAGTGGGGCCAAGAACCGTTCAAAATCGGACTATGGGTAGGTAAGGCCACAACTCCTAATGACGCAAAGGCGTCTGGCAAGGCGCTGGAAGATCTGGACGAAGGCAAAAAGCCACGCGATGGTAGCCCAGTGCAATTGGTTTCTTGTCCTCGCTGTGGCACCGCATTGGTAACTCCGCAGGGAAAACCTGAAAACCAGACATACGACTTCGATAACGCCAGACTGAGAACTCTTGTTCGCTGCCCTAATCCGAAATGTGAGTTTTGCGCCCGCAAGTCTAACGATCAGGGCCTGCCGGTGGTTGTGGTGGACGATGAGATTTATCGCGAGTGTCCATCACTGGTTATTGCCACGGTGGATAAATTTGCTCGCATGCCATTCAAGGGAGAAACTCAGGCGCTGTTTGGTTTGCGCGATCGATACAGCCCAACTTATGGCCACTTAACGCCCGGTCATGGTGAAAAACCAAATCAAAGAGTAGTGAAAGACGATCAACCGGCACGCCGCTTAGTCCCGCCAGAATTGATCATTCAGGACGAACTGCACCTGATCTCCGGCCCACTAGGTACCATGGTCGGGCTGTATGAAACCGCTGTTGACTTTCTGGCCCGCGTTCAAGTTGAGACTGGGGTATCTATCCCAGCAAAAATTATTGCGTCCACAGCGACCATACGCCGAGCTCATCAGCAGATACGACAGCTCTACAACCGTGAAGCTAGAGTATTCCCGCCAAGTGGTTTGTCATCCAAAGATTCTTTCTTTGCCAAAGAGCAGGAAATGAAAGAGGACGATGATAAGACGGCCGGTCGGCTGTATGTGGGTATGAACGCACCCGGCTCCAGCACCAAGACACTACTGGTTCGTGTCTACGCAGCCTTGCTTGCGGCCGGCGAAGCAGAAATTACTCGCGACCCAGAAGCTGCGGACCCTTACGCGACGGTTGTGGGTTACTTTAACAGCTTGCGTGCACTCGGCGGTGCACGCCGCCTTGTGGAAGACGACATTAAAAAGCGCTTGCGTTACTTAGCCCAGCAACGAGGTTTTCCGCGGCGCTATATCAATGACCCTGATGAACTAACCAGTCGTCTCGATTCATGGCGTATTCCCGGCCTGCTAAAGCGATTGGATAATAAGTTCCCGCGTGAGCAAGGTAAGCAATACCCCGTCGATGTGTTGCTGGCCACCAATATGATTTCCGTGGGTGTGGACATCGACCGTTTAGGCCTAATGGTAGTGACTGGCCAACCGAAAAGTACCGCTGAATACATTCAGGCGACCAGCCGTGTGGGTCGGAAGCACCCAGGCCTAGTTATCACCATGTACAACTGGCTGGGAGCACGAGATCTTTCTCATTACGAGCATTTCAGAAGTTACCATGCGGCCCTTTATCGGTATGTGGAGGCTATCAGCGTTACTCCCTTCTCGTCGCGCGCATTAGACAGAGGCTTGCGCGGTGCCTTTGCTGCCATGCAGCGATTAGGTGGACAGAATATGGCACGTGAAGTACAGGCCCAAAATTTTGATCCGGCATTGCCCAGCACTGATTTGATGATCACCAACATTACATTGCGGGCAACCGATTTGGTGGGCAAAAAAAACGCGAAGTTGGTTAATGAACGCTTGATGTCTAGCCGCGACGACTGGGCTCACTATGCTGATGATCTATTGCGCTATTCCTGGCTAAAGAGTGGTGAGCGTCCACCTAATAACGCCCGCGTACTGCTGAAAACGTCGGGTACAGACAACGAAGGTCAATGGTCGACACCCGGCTCCTTGCGAGAGGTTGAACCAACAGCGGCATTTTATCTGAGTGATGAGGAGTAACACGGATGTCGAGCAAAAGGGCAATTGGAGACGTTCGTCCTAGCCAGGTGATTACAACTTTTGGTCCCGGAGCCATTGTAGACTTGCAAACGTTGTCGGTTATTGTTGCGGGAATCGATGGCTGGCGACTTGATGAAAACTTGGTCATTCACGAGCCGCGTTTACAGCGCGCCCTGAAGGTGAAGCGCTTCTTTTCTGCTGAGCCGGCCAGTGGTAGTTATTTCACCAAGCAAGGAACGGTACCAACCTTTCTCTTTCCTCGTTATCAGGTCTGCACCCATCCTGAATGTGCAACACTATCTGAGCCCGGTGAAGAGTTGGTTGAGTACAACGAAAAAACACAGGAAATGGAGTGCAAGGCACCCAACTGCAAAGGTAGAGGCAAATATCGTGCTCCCACCATCCCGGCTCCATTTGTTGTCGCTTGTCCAAGCGGCCACATCGATGATTTCCCCTGGCGTGCTTATGTGCACCGAGACGCTAACACGAGCTGTAAAAAGCGTATGCGCTTGGTTTATTCCGGCACCACCGGTTCGGTATCGGATATTTGGATCTATTGCGCCTGCGACGCTAAACGTAGCGTCAGTGATGCCTTTGGTGAAAGCCGCGGCATCGCTTTAGGTGAGTGCACGCGGAAGCGGCCTTGGCTCGGAATCAAAAACAAAGATCCACACGAATGCAAACATGCGGGGCAAGTCCGCGCCATTCAGCGCGGCGCCACCAATGGCTGGTTTCCGCTTGTGCGTAGCGCCTTGTCCATCAAAGAGGCTGCCAGTCCAATAGGGCAGGCATTAAAAAAATGCCCGCAGCACCAAGTCGAGAAGATCGACTCGCCGGAAAAGCTGCAAACACTGTTGGATATGGAAATGTTCCCGACCTTGGCGGAATTCAAGGCCGAGGATATTTGGCAAACCTTGCTTAAAGAACGTGGCGAAATCGAAACCGATGAGATCGATTTGCGCTTGCCGGAGTGGAAAGCTTTCCGAGATATTGAAGGTAGCAATCAAGGAGATCAATCCGATTTTTTCCTTGAAGCTGGCGAAGTCCCAGATTTTCTAACCGACAAAATCGAGCGCATTGTTCTGGCCAGGAAACTGCTGGAAGTGCGTGCGTTAACGAGTTTTACTCGTATTGACTACGCCTCGGGCATGGATGACGATGGGATTGGGGCCTCGCGAGCTCCTATCTACAAAGAACGCCAAGACTGGCTGCCCGCGGTTGAAGTGCGCGGTGAAGGTATTTTTATCGAGCTGAAAGAAGAAGCCCTGGCAGAATGGGAAGCAAAGCCCCCTGTAAAGAAGCGGGCCGCAGCGATCAAGCAAAAGTACAAAGAGTGGGCAGACGAGCGCGGTGTCAATGCGGATGATTTCCCCGGCTCGCGTTACGTGCTGCTTCACAGCCTTGCGCATGTATTGATGCGTCAGCTTGCGTTGGATTGTGGCTACTCCGAATCTGCTGTTCGCGAACGCATCTATAGCAGCACCGATCCGCAGCGAAAAATGGCGGGAATCTTGTTGTATACCGCCAGTGCGGACTCCGAGGGCAGCTTGGGTGGGTTAGTGGATCTAGGCACCAAAGATCGGTTTCCAAATTTGATTCACAGCGCACTGGAAAATGCCAAGCGCTGCTCATCAGATCCACTCTGTGCCGATCATCAGCCGGATGTACATGCGACCATCAATGGTGCAGCGTGCCACGCCTGTGTATTGGCGCCAGAAACTTCTTGCGAGGCTTTTAACCGCTTTTTGGATCGTAATTTCCTGGTACCGACCATGGCCTACACCGACATGGCACATTTCAAATAAGGAGTGGCCATGTCTGCTACCAGGGATAAAACCGCACATACGTTGGCGCACAGTGTGCGCCAGTTGATCAATGCCGGTACATTTTCCGAAGTGATTGTGGCCGTGGAGTCACATGCGTTAACCGCACAATCCGGCGCTGCGAGTATTGCCAAGTTAGCCGCCGGACGAAGTGCAGTGCAAGGTGCGCTGACAAGTTTGATTGCCACCTGGGCACGTGAATTTGCCGTACTTGGAAATCCAGCCTTTGCCCTGCAGCTCTCGGCAATCAAAGACGCTATAGCACAAACGGAAAGTGAGGCCACTCAGACCGAAGTTGTGTGGACTGGGCCAAAAGTAGAAGGATCCTATCTTCGTGCTACGCGCCAAGTCGTGCAGGATATTATTTCCGCGGCCCAAGCCGAGCTATTGGTGGTTGGCTATTGGCTAGCGGGCAAGGAAGATTACGAAGGAATTATTAACGACATTGTCGAATTAATGGCCAATGCTGTTGCACGTGGGGTTAAGGTCACCATGGTGCTCGATGAAGGTGAGAAGGGTTATGGTAAGAATAACCGGGATACCCTGATCGCGCTTTGGCCAAAAGACATTCCGCAGCCAAAGCTTTTGACTTGGAAAATCCCGCCCGACGATAAACATCTGAAACTACATGCCAAAGTCTTGGTGGCCGATCGTCACGATGCGCTGGTCACCTCGGCCAACCTAACTATGTACGCGCTGGACCGTAACATGGAAATGGGTGTCAGGGCACAAGGGCAACCCAGTGCGCGGATTGCCCTGCAATTTGAGTTACTTGAACAACATCAAGTAATTGTGCCCTATGGCGTCACGCAGTAGTTTGTTTTTCTCCATTCTTTAGTTTTAGCAGCTCAAATACGACTTGCCGCGATTGCTCATCGAGCGTGTAATGGGGAATTCCACGATCTTTGTCGATATGAAATTCGTACGATATCGAAGAGGTATCGTCCATGTACAGATCAAGTATGGACGAGTCGATCTCGTTCCTTAATAGGCGAAGACTTATTATCTCGTCCTCAGACCTTTCTGGATCGTTAAACCAATTTAATAAATCAAGTTGCGATAAATTATTTTTGATTCTGAATTCCGTCATCTTTTGGGTGAATGATTTTGATGACAATATTACATTTTCGTTTTCGGCGCAGTCGAAAATTGGAAATGTGTCTACGATCGATGATGCTGTATATCTGTAAAGGTTTAGGCTGGTTGAGCAATTAATGTTTGTCCATAGCCAATGAATGCTGCTCCAAAGAATCCCCAAAAATCCGACATCATTTCTGGTGTAAACGACCATGGGATGGGCGTAGATGCATCCGCTGGGGACGAGTGTTGGGCATAGGTATTTGAATGTAAAAGGCTGAACTATTACATGCTCAAGATTCTTAATTGCGGCCATAAGTCCGGGCCTCGTTTCATTGTACTGCCACCAAAACTCTCGAACTCTATCTCGAGTGGCCTTGTCCTTGTCTGGCTTGGCATGAGTTTGCACAAAAGAAAGTGCTTCCGGGTATTTTTCTTTAACCTCATCAAGATCCATTTGGTTGAAGTATATTGCATATTCTCCAGCCCAAATCTGTGGATTGCTATTTACATCTTCACCCTTGTAATATGGAAATATGCATCCTTCGGATGACTCCCTGAGCTGAGATGTGGATTCATCGTTAATTACAAAACCCGTACTGCCTAAATAATGTCCAGAGAAGCATATTCCATTATTTTCGGTTAAGGACTTTATTTCGATGTCGGCGCCCATTGTCAGGCTGCTACTTATGCGTAGACATTCCTTGCCACCAAGTTCCTTTACTCCGTTGAATTTGAATTTACTTGAGCATACGATTGCAATTTTTATCCCGGCATCCGAGCCGGGCCAATCCATGCTTCGGATTGCATAAAAAATATCAATGCCATTGTTTGTGGCATATCCTAAGCCTACTTCCCTGGAGTCCCCTTGCGAGACGACGTCGCTCAAGATAAACCCGAATGCTCCTCTTTCATTGGATAACGTAATAGCTTGGCGTATGAAGTAGGCGCATAGGTCTGCAGATCCTGCATTATTTGGATGATTTAATTTTAGGAAATCCAGTATTTCCCCGCCAAGGCGCATACTGATGCGGCGGCCGCCGAGAAACGGTGGATTTCCAATAATTGCATCAAACCCACTATTGATCCTATGAAAAACCTCTGGAAATTCCATTTCCCAACAGAAAGGGGAAATGGGTCTACCCGAGTTTGTTAGGTGATTAACGGTGGTCAATATCTCGATAGGGGCCTTCTCATCGACCGCTAAACGCTCAAGCCAGTAGCGATATTCAAGGAGCTTGGCTTCTCTCTGCTTGGTGTTAGTCCCGTTAAAAAAGGCGGCTATAGCAAGCGTTGCTTTCAAACGGATGCTTGCCAGCACTTCTTCCGCAATGCGGTTTTCTTTTTCTTTTTCAACAAAGTTGTGATCCGCGATGGAATGTATGGCTTCACGGTGCTGTTCAGCTTCTTTTACTTCCTGGTCTTCTGTCTCTTTAGCAAACAGTGGTCCAAAATCATTGGTGATGGGTTTCCACGTAAAGTTGCGGATTTGAGCAAGTGAAAGGCCAACCAATGAGTTGCCGTGCTTGAGTGCATGATCCACAAAGGTGAAGGGGCGATCGGTGGAAAGTGTGGTCAGCCAGAGGGACAGCTTGGCCATCTCCACCGCCAACCGGTTCATATCCACACCATAGACGCAGCGCTCAGCAACATAGCGCCGAGCAAACACGATCCGCTCCTCGCGGGATTCCGGCATCAGGTTCTCGGTGGCTTCTCCTTGCGAGGGAGTTCCAAACGGCATGGTCAAAATGGCGCCCGGCTGCTCGGCAACCATGCGTTCCCAAGCGTCTACCAACCGTTCTGCCAGATATCGGGTTGCTTGCACCAAAAAGGCACCGGAGCCCATGGCAGGGTCGCAAACCTTGAGGGCTAGAATTTCCCGCGGCGTCTTGATCAGTTTGGGCTCTACCAATAATCCTGGTTTTCCGTCGACATTCACGTAGACCTGATGCTCCAGCGTGCGACGCACCACCGGCTCGGTGAGCGTAGGGGGGGTGTAGTGAGCTCCACTGGATCGACGGTCTTGCCCGTGGGTCACGTAAAGGCCGCCGGGGCGAACGACACCTAAAGGCAGCAAGAAACGCTCGACTGCCTTTGCCTGAGCCAGTAACTCTGGGTCGTCAGTACCTAAATTGAGTTGCGAATGACGCTCTTCATCGCGCTCTATTGTTTTCTTGATTGTGCCCGCTGTTTTGCTGGTGTGGAGCGCAATCGCTTTGATAAGCGCCGCTTCTGAAAGCCCAGAAAATTCGCTGGCACTGACGGGTTCTGGCTCCGAAATTTTCGGCCCCCCCTGCAGCAGCAGCAGCGTTTGGTTGGCTGGGGCTCTAGCAACGCGACGATCCAGCAAGCCCTCGTACATATGGCCAATTTGTTCGACGGCGAGCGTGCGATAGCTCACGAGCTGGCGCACGCCATCAGCTTTGGCGTACTTGAGGCTGCGCAAAATATCGCGAATGACGGAGTCCCTGACTCTGGGAGGTTCGTGCACCTCGTTTGGCCACTCACCATTTTTTGCGCGGCCTTCAAGAAGTGGGTATCGGTTTGGATCAAACAGCTGACCACCATGAGCAGCAATGCGGATGTCGGAGTCGATACTGCCGTCATGCAACAGGCGTGCACTCGCAAGTAACCGGGCATATGCCGCATATGAATGCTTGAGCTTTTCTGGAGCGAGTCGTCGGGTTTCCTCCAGTTCGGTCAGCAGGTGCAGTACGCCATAGGCTCGGTCGTAGGTGACGTTACCGTGCGGCAGCAAGCCGTTCTCTTCGGCATAGAGCGTAAACAGCAGGCGCATGATGAATGCGACGCTTGATTCAAATATTTCCGTTTCGCCATATCCAAGAAGGTACTGGGCACTTAGTTCTGCATCCACTCTGTCCAATTCGTGCACAAGTATCTGCAAGGCCTCACGGACCTGATTGCCTAACTGATCAGCGACATCCAGTTGCCGTTGTCTACTCTGCTTGATAAGTTCAAGGATGACCTGTTCTCTTGGCCCAGCAAAGAAACGAGACTCGCCCAGTAAATCCTTAAAAGCAGCAAGCGTCAGTGGATCATCGTTCCAGGTCTGCGCTGTCCAAGTCATCCAGGACGTAGTCTCAGAAGGTGATGCAACCACCAGGCGCCAAGCTTCGCCATTCGTTAGTATGCCTAACTCTACACCGGTCTCACGCAGCAAGCGCTCAAGCTTAGTAGTGGGCGATGCCTTCCAGCGACCTTTATCTTGAATCCATGGTTTATCCAGTGATTGCTCGCGCGGCACTTCAAGTACCAGCATAACGGCGCGGCCTTCGTCGAGCAGTACGCGGCTGGGGCGTAGAGTTTCCCCTTGTTCGTGCAAGTTAACTACTTTGTCGGCAGGAATGGATGCACCAACTTGCCAGTATTCCTTGTCCTTCAGGCCCAGAAAGTCTTCGAGGATAAAGTTGACCCAGGCAGGTTGGCCATTACCTTCAACCATGCCCTTGGGTAGATTCCAGATTTCTCGTTGTTTTCGGAAAGCAGCGACTTCAGCTTTATCGAGCGACCGGAAGTTGCCCGCATCAGCCAGCACGGGCTCGCTTAATACAACACCTGTTATTTCGACGCTAGAAAGCCAGCGGTGCTGGCGGATTGCGACACGTTTATTGGTGGCCATCAGTTGCCCCGCGTAGGAAGGATGATTTCCAGAGCAACTGGATACATTCTTTGGTCCGTCACTTTATATAGATCTCGTTGGCGTCTTGGCTCGGTCTCACGCTCTTTTTGAAGCTGCTCGAGCCTGCGTTGAAGCGAAAGAAAATCCTGCTCACGTTGTTCCTGCTCTTCATCATCAAATGCAAATTGCATCTGAAAATCTGCGGAGCGCTTTTGCCAATCTTTGATGGCATTCCTGATGGCCGTAATCCGCTCGGTGGCCAGACCCTGCGCGTGCTTCCGAGCCACTTCACCCCGATCATGCAGGGTTGCAATCAATGTTTTGGCCTCTGTCTCGGCGTTGATAGATAGTTGCTGCATGATCGCATCAACGTGCGGTGCAATCAGTGCCTGAACATCCTCTATGTTGCCGTCAAAGATGTTGGCATCTGCTGGACGAATAACTTCCTTCTTTACGACTGTTTCATCTTCAATAGATAGCTGACAACGTACCAAACCCTCGTGAAGACGGTTATGTTCAGGTCCCAGTAAAACCTGCCGCCCCCAAGCGATGACAGATGGTGCTGTAACCTGAGCAGACTTTGATATGACCACTCTGTTCAGACCGCTACGCGAAGATTGCGTCCCCCACATCTGGATGCGAAAGGTGGAAATTGCTCGTCGCATTAGAGGGTGGTCGAGGTGGATGATTCCCACTGCATCGTCTTCTCTCGCTTTAACGCGATTAAACGAGAGGCGCTTCTGCAAATAGTCTGTACCGACGTAGGCTTTGCATTCGGTCCACGCAGTTGGAACGCGGGATAACGAAAATTCATCATTGCCGAGATCGCTGATGGCATCGGTGCACCCCTCCAGTCTTAATGCCTGCTTCAACAATTCAAGCTGATTACTATCGGAAATATCAAGCGCGCTCCGAGCTCGGTTCAACGCTTCGACCATTTGCGCGACGCCTTCGTTCTCTCGCGCTTCAATTGCCATTTCTTCACGAGCAAGCTTCCTGCGGGCGTCATCATCGATTGCAGCAAGATTCACTGCCTGACCTAGGGCTTTCCTTCGGACATTGTCCGCGATCAAGGCGCCAACGCTGCCGAGGTCATTTCTGATGGTTTCAACTTTATCGACAATATGTTTGAGGAACTCGGAGTCCTCTTGGTTTTTATATACAAAATGATGGATGCGAACCTCATTTGCTTTTTGACCGTGACGATCAACACGGCCGTTGCGCTGCTCTAGGCGGATTGGGTTCCACGGAATTTCATAGTGAATAAGATTGCGGCAATATTTTTGAAAGTCTGCGCCTTCTGAGGCAGCATCGGTGGCCAGCAAAATGCGTACATTGGTTTCGCTATTCGGCGATTGAAATTCGTCGTTGATTTTTTGTCGGTCAACGTCACTCATGCCGCCAATAATTGTTCTTGTTGCATCAATAAGACCATGTTTTTCCAGGATGCGTTCAAGATAGTTGAGTGTGTGTTTGTACTCAGTAAAAATAATAACGCGCTCACCATTCCACTGGTCGCCATTGCGCAGGTTGCGGTTAATCCACGTAATTAGAGCCGCTGCCTTGCTGTCTTCCTGAATGGAAAAGTGGGATGCTTTACGGTCAACAATTTCAAACATGCGCTGTAGCATGCTTTTCTCATCATCTGTTAGTTCAGTGATGAGTCTGGATGCGGCGCTGGTAGCAGCCTCCAGGTTGTCTTCTTTATCTTCATCATCACTCCAGTCTTCTGATTCCCTTTGCTCGAAGCTATTAAACAGAGACTCACCAATGCCCAGCTCTCCTTTTATGCCGGCATTCGTTGTGTGAACGATGAGACTCTCTCGCAATGCCAAGGGTGATGACAATGCTCGTTTTTTCAGAAGAGTAAGAATGAATTGAAGTGGTCGCTCTGATCGTTTATCAGTGGAGGCTAATCGGCTGTCTGTGTAAGCGTTAAGCAGATTAAATAGGCGTTGCTCATCGCCCTCCAATTTGACATACAGATGTGGATCGCTTGTCTCGTTACGAGGAAGAATCACTCGTTTAGGGAACCGTGGCGTCCCATCCGGATTCGCAATTTCATGCTTTAATCGCCGAATGGTAACGGCGGAAAGTTGTGCCTTATCTAGGTCGGTGCCACGCGAAAATCGAAGATTGTCCAAGATCTCCAATAGGCCGGTGAAACTCTCCCGATAACCATTGTGGGGGGTGGCAGTAAGAAACATTTTGTGCTCGAATTGCTCGGATATCGCGCGAAGTAATGATGTGCGCTCCGAATCCCGAACGTACTGTTTCTTCCCGGAAGGTGCTGCGTTATGGGCCTCGTCGAGAATCAGCAGATCCCATGGGCGATTGTTCGGGCTTTCCGCATGCCTACGCCTGACGTACTCATCAAATAACCGACGAGGGTGTTCGGTCTTCAGGTAGTCAATTGATGTAACCAAGCGGGGGAAACTGGCCCACGGATTAATGCCGGGGCCGTACTCCTTTCTCATTTTAAGAACGGAATCCCGGTCAATGATTTTAAACTCGAGACCGAATTTTTCGGCCAATTCATCAACCCATTTGATCTTTAAATGAGCTGGGCAGACGATCAAGACTCGGCTTGCCCTGTGGTTATGGATAAGCTCTTGCGCGACAAGGCCGGCTTCAATGGTTTTGCCCAAACCCACATCATCAGCGAGCAAAAGACGTACCCGGGGCATATCGGCTGCCCGAATTACGGGAGCCAGCTGATATTCTTCCATTTGCACCCCACCCCTGAAGGGGGCTTGGAGCATATCGCCTACAGCTAATGAGCTGGAACCCCATTGCAGTGATCTGATAAACGCATCAAAAAGCTCTGGCTCATCATGGTCCGTGATGCTTGGTAGTGAGGTAGACTGAATAAAATGCGGAGCAATTTCACGTTCCCAAATAACCTGAATATTTTCTCCAAGAGCATCATCGCTTAGGCACTCTAACGCTACTCTATGGATAGCCTGAGTTGATTGTGTTTTGGTTTTACTAACAGCCGTGACCGCCCATATCTTGTGGCGCAATTTAACGATCTGCCCCTGCTCCGGTCCTGCCCCTTTGGCCGTCATATATACTTGTTCGCTTTTTCGAGTGAAATGTCTTGATTATATCTGCGATATCATGTATGCGAAAGCTTGACTTCGCTTGTGTGCCATCGGCCAGAGCGTTGATCTCTGTAGGCGCGCTTGCACCCCATTGACGCGTTTGGTCACATGCAGCCCGCCCAAGCCTAGCAGTATGCCAAGCGTCAGCGTGGCCAACGACCCAAGGTCGAGTGACGGTAGGTAGATTTAGCGGATGGCCGGCGGCGGCCGCTACCGCGTTCGTGAACGGTCCGCCGACGAAGTTCCTGAAATATTCAGCGATCGCATGTCGCGAATCGCATCCGACGGTGTGCGTCAGATTGGAGTTTGTGCCGCCAGTGCTACCGACAGCGCCGCCTGGAAAGCAATCAATCCAGCCTGTACAGCGAGTCTGGCTTGGTCGTCGAGCGGCAAATCGTTGGCGATCGCCAGCGCCGCCGGAATCGACGTATTGATGAGCGATTGCACCGATGCGGTATCGACACTGGTGGTTGCCTGGCAGACGGCTGTACTATCGGTCGCGAGCGCGGCAAGTGCCGATGCTTGCGGGGCAAGCAACGTGTTGCCGTCGGATGCAAGCGCCGCCAGACTATTCAGCTCCGGCTGAACCACGGCACAGGCCTGTTCGACACGGGTCTGAAACGTGGTCGCAATCGTCGTTGCCGGTTGCTGTTGTGCTGTCGTGCAGGCAACGAATGCAATGGGCGTGGCAAGACCCGCCGCGAGAAGCAGTTTCTTCATGATGGACACCTTCGTGGAGATTGCCGCGAACGCGGCGGGAGGAAAACAACGGGGGAATTACGCCTGCGGGGTGGCCGGGGCAGGGGCCACAGTCGGAGCTGGGGTAGCAGGCTCTACCGCAGGTGTGGGCGCATCGGTCTTCGCGGCCTGATAGCTCGCCCACCAGTTTCCGATCGCATGTACGCCGGTCACGATCAGCGCCGCAACCAAATACGGCAGGCTTTCCGGAATGGGCAATGGGCATCCAGCCAGCAGCCACTGCAGCATGGGCGCGAGCGTGGTAGCCGTGATGGTCGTTCCGCCGGTGACGAGGGACGAGACTTGATTCATGGTCGACTCCTTGGTCGTAGTGGTGAAAATCGAACGGATTACGCGAGGTTGGTTGCCCCGTGCAGAATTGCGCCACCCGCATTGACGTAGGCGGTCTGCAATGCGGCGATCGTGTTGACGTGCTGCCCGTAGTCGTTGCCGGGCAGGCTGGCCCAGATGCCAGAGCAGATTTGGACCGCCTTCGTGAAATTGCCAACGTCGATGAAAGGCAGCGCACCTTTCTCGCGAATCTGCTGCAGCGCGATCCGGTCTTGCGAGAGCGGCGAAAAATCCGGCAACTTCAACTGCTGCCGATACGCGAGCCAGTAGCGATAGAGCAGCTGGTACCGGCCGGCGGCGGTCGAATTGAACGTGGAGTTGAGGATGTCGGGGTGCATTAAGTAGCTGGAAAACGTCAGCGGCTTGTCCGGCGTCGCGCCGACGAGCACGCGATAGCCGTCGTCGGATTCGGGGATGCGCGATGTTCCTTCGCTCCACGCAATCATGTCGAGAAACGCAGTCCGGTTGGGGCCGCCGGCCTGCTGTGCGGTGATGACGGGCATGGTCAATCCTCCGTGCTTGTGCGGCGGCGAAAAATCTTGTCGCGCGCCAGGATGAAAATCTGAAGAACTGTGTAGACGAGGGTGGCCGACAGCACAACGTTCGAGAGCGTCAGGTACGCCGCGACTTGGCCCAACAGCGTGCCGATCAGGCCGCCAACCCACGCGATCGACACCTTGATCGATTCCATGACGTGATCATTGCCGTTCATGGGCATGCTCCAGAAATGAAAAACCGCCCCGGAGGGCGGCGACGGATGCCTGCGAGGCCAGGTTCAGCCTAAGGGCCGCAGTAATAGGAAAAGACAGCTAACGCGAGATCGGGGGCCACCTGCGGCTGGAATGCATAGAACCCGCACGAATCGGGCGTGAGAAATGAGTTGATCGCCTCGCTGAAAAGCGATTGCCACGATGAACCGTCGCCCGACACTTCGTAATACCAGTTCGTCGCGTCGCTACGGATTCGCATCCATTCCGGAACGGCACCGAGATTCGTGGAGAAAGGGTTGCCGCCCCACGACGAGAAATTGCTGAAGTTGCCGACCCAGTAGCCGAGCTGGTTCTGATACGCGAGCTCAAAGAGTTTCAGCTTTCCGCTCGCGCTGTCGTAAAGGCACGGCCCAACACAACCGTAGTTGGCATTCAGTGGAGCAGCGCGCAAGCGCATCGCCACCTGAAAGGTCCCAGATGGTATCGGCTGCGTGAGGACGAATGCCTGCGCGCTGCTTGAATGCGGAGTGACAATGCCAATGCCCCACGGATACTGCGTCGCAATGGCGCCCGTCGCCCCCTGATTACGCAGTGTGAAGCCGGACAATTGCGGCACGGTGTCCGTCGCGCCGTGTGATGAATTCGGTGTGATCGTCGCGCCTGATCCCGTCGCTGTCACGCTTGCGTTCGTGAAATTCAGCGCCCCCGGCGCCACGGCCTTGATGATGCCGCCCTGTTCAACCGCGCTGAGCGTGCCGACAAGAGACAGCCCAGCTCCGAGCTTGCCGCCTTCGATGACCTGCAGGTTCGCGCCACCCGAGAGCGACTTGAAGGCGAGTGATTGCGCGGTCGAATTTGCTATGTCGAGAATCGGAGCACCACTGCCTTCATTCGATGCCCCGGTGACCGTGCCACCGGGACAGTTCAGCACCAGGCTTCCTGCGCCGTTGTCCGTGATCGAGAAATTCCCAGCTGCGGCCAGCGTTTTCACGGCGAGACTCGCAGCCGTGGATGACGATGTATCGATCAGGCCGGCGCCGCCTCCTTCGTTCACGCCGCCGCGTAGAGACCCGCTGATCGCGTTCGGCTGGTAACTGCGCATGTCCGTGTAGCTCGACGCCGTCAATGTGCCGGTCACGACCTGATACAGCGGGAACGAGGTAGCCGGAAAGCCCGTCGTGTTGGTGCTGACGGCGCCCGTCACTGGGTCCGCAAAGATATAGTTCGTCGCACTCGCGGCAAGCGCCAGGGTTCCGTCGGGTACCGATTGCATGACGCCCGCCGGGTTCGCATAGCTGCCGCCGTAGTAGCCCCAGACAAGGCCGCTCGTCGTTGCCGCACGCCGGCCCCACAACATCAGTGGGCTGGCGGCATCAAACAGCGCGTTGAGCGTCGCCTCCTTTGTCGAGGAAGCCGCGGATAGCGTATCGAGCAGGGTCGAGCTGTTCGACATGCCTTATGCTCCGGCGTACCACGAGAACAGCGACAGGCCGACGGCCTGCCCGTTTGGATCGGCGAAGAATCCCACCTGGTCCGGCGTGAGAAACGTCGTGCGCGAAAACGAATACATGTTGACCCACGTGACACCATCCGGCGACACGTCGTAATACCGGTTCGTCCCGTCGTCACGGATCCGGTGCCAGTCCGGCCAGAAGGTCATCGCGTACTGCGAGCCCTGAAATCCGTTCCACGAGGTCGGGCTGTTGAAGTTGCCAATGCCGTACTGGAATCCGCTCTGATACAGCAGGCCTGCGACCTGCAGCAGGCCGCTTGAACTGTTGCGCCAGACGAGTCCGCACTTGATGTAGCTGGAGCTGGCCGGAAACGCGCGCATGCGGGCGACGACCTGATAAGGCGTCGAAGGCGCGGCCACGACCAGGCACGCGCAGTTTTCACTGCCTGCTTTCGGCGTGGACAGGCTGATACCCCAGGGTTCCTGCAGCGCGGTGGCGCTGCCCTGGTTGACCCACGTGAAATTCGACAGGTTCGGCGGTTGATCTGGCGTGCCGAAACCCGAGAACAGCGCGATCTGCGCCTGCGATCCGGCAGAATTCGTGACCTGCGCCCCCTGGAAATTGAGCTGCGTCGCCGCGCTGACGACCGTCGTCCCGTTCTGCTGGATCGCCGGCGCAACGGCAGCGGCCGCGTTTGCGCCGATTGCGATGCCGGCGGATCCATTATCGGTGATCGTGATGCCGCTGCCGGCGACCAGTGTCTTGAACGCGAGGTTGCTCGACGTAGTGGAGGCAGTGTCGAGCACGCCGACCCCACTGCCTTCGTTGCTGCCGCCCGTGACGGTGCCGCTCGTACCGCTCGTGCTGATTGTGAGCCCGTTTGATCCGCCGTCGGTGACGGTGACACCGGCGCCGCCGATCAGTGACTTGAACGCGAGTGTCTGCGCGGTCGAATTCGCCGCATCCAGGATGGGTATTCCGCTGCCTTCGCTCGTCGCGCTACGCACGGTGCCCGCGATCGCGCTGGGCTGGTAGCTGCGGCAGTCCGTGTAGCTGGAGATGCCGGTCGAACTGGTCACGATCTGGTAGAGGGGAATCGACCCGGCGGGGAAACCCGTAGTGTTCACCGACACGGCGCCGGTCGTGGCGCTCGCATACACGTAGTTGGCCGTGCTCGCGGTGAGCGTGACGGTGCCGTTCGTGATCGCATTGGCGGTCGTACCGACCATATACGTGCCGCCATAGTAGCCCCAGGTCAGGCCGCTCGTCGTGCTCGCGCGCCGGCCCCAGATCATCGCGGGACTGGCCGCATCGAATAGGGCATTGGCGATCACTTCCTTGGCCGCCTGATTTGTCGCGATGGTGTCGAGCAGCGTTGTGCTGTTGGACATCGGGTTACCTCGTGATGGTCGTCGTGGCAGAGGTGCCCAGCACGCCCTGATCGCTGTTCTGCTGCACGCGGAAGGTGATCGTCGCGCCCGTTGAGATGCCGTCTGCCGTGATATTGGCTGCGCTATACGTCCAGGTGCCGCCCGCACCATTGCCGGCAACCGTGACGGTCCGAACCACGGTCGAGCCGTTCAGGATCGTGAGTGTGTAGTTCTCGGCCGACTCATCGAGCGGAACATCGGCGCCGTCGAGCCACTGGGCGCGCACGCGGGCGCGTCGGATCCATGACAGCGAGATGTCGGAGGTACTCGACGCGCTGCCGTGCGCGGCCGTGAAATACACCGGCGAGAGAGGCATGACCCGACCATTCTTTGGCATGAGACTGACCTGCGCGCCGGGCGAGCCCGAGAACAGGTTAAGCAGAAACGTCTCGAAGTAGAGCATCGAGCCGAAATCCGTGGTCTGGATCGGCATGGATATGACCGCAGCATGATCGAGCAGCACGAAGCGCTCGCCAGCGGCGTGGGTCGTCATGGCGGCTTCCGTGCCACCGCGCCCCCGCAACAGACCGGACAACGTCCAGGTGTTGGCCGCCGTCTGCGTCGCGTTGCGGAAAAACAGGATTTCGCCACCCAGCCACGCCGCATTGGCGCCGGCGAGGAAATCTGCATAGCTGCACGAAGCGAGCGCCCCTTCATAGAGCACGATACTGACCGTGTTGATTTCGTCCGGGAGGTTGCCGCCGCCGAACGACGACAGGGCACCAGCCGCGTAGCCCATGACGGACGCATGGGTGATCTGCGCGAACTGTGTGAACGTCACGTCATCGCGCGACAGGTCGATCGCCGCACCGGGCCACGAGGAAGCCATCCCGCACGCGGCAATGTAGACGCCCGGTGTGCTGTCCGCATCGCGCAGCGGCGGAATGTCGAGCACCGAGAGGATGGTCGGCCCGCTGTAATCGATCTGCTGGCTGGCAAAGCCAAGCGCTGCGCCGCCCTGCGTCGTGTAGGAGCTGCCTGGATAGATATCGGGTTCCTCGAGCGCGGCGGCCCAGAGGAGCGACCCTTGTCCGTCATACTGGCAACGCGTGATGCGCACCGTCCAGCTCTCGCCATTCGCGCCCTGCAGTGTCATCACGTCGCCCGGCTCGTACTGCAGGTAAGCGAGGCCTGTCGTGAACTGAAAGGTCTTTCGGCCAACCCATGCCGCCCATAACATCGCCTGGGTACGCGCAAGCGCATCGGAACCCGCGAGCACGATCGGCACCTGCATGACGGTGTCGCGGTTCGAGTTCGTGTATGCGCGCATCGCGCGCTGTGTGTTCGGGTTGTAGTCGTCTCCGAGTTCCGGGTAAGTCAGCTGCATCGAACGAGGCAGATCGACCTCCTGCGCGATCGTCTCGGTGACCGGCGTCGTGTTTGCTGTGTCGCCCAGATTTGGCGAGGCACCGAGATCGGCGTACAGGAAGGTCCCGACCGGTTGTGCGCCACGCTTCACGAACCGGATCACGCCGCCCGAATCGCACGCATCGAAGAAGTACGTGGACATGAGCGGTCCGAGGTTGCTGCGCGTGGTCGAATGGTTCGTCACGCAGTAGCCGTTCATCACGTCGGTAAGCTGCGAGACATCGACCTGCGACGCTGCCAGGCCTGCTCGACTGCACAGGTCGGCGACGGCATTGCCGACCGTCGTGAAAGTCTGCCCCTGCGAAATCCACATGTAACCGAGCGAGATGCTGCTGAGGTTCGCACCCGAGGCAAACACGAAGAAATTCTCGTTGATGGCCACCATCGTCGAGACGCCGAACGGGGCATAACCGAGTACCGTGTAGGTGTTCTGCGATGGCCGGAACAGCGACACGGCGAGGTTGTCGCCGACCGTGTAAATGTAGTCGTCCGTCAGCACATACCCGGTGTTCGCATTGAAATTGATGCCGGTATAGGTCGCGGTGACGGCTAGCGTATCGCGGTCGAACTGGAACAGATGTCCGGTCAGGTCGTCGAATGCATAGACATGCGTGGCCGAGCCGCCGAGGATGTGCCATTCGCCCAGTTGGGTACTCTGCGCGACGATCAACCCCTGCTGCGACAGGTCGCACCGGTAAATCG
Source organism: Paraburkholderia sp. BR14374 (assembly GCF_040948685.1). NCBI lineage: Bacteria > Pseudomonadati > Pseudomonadota > Betaproteobacteria > Burkholderiales > Burkholderiaceae > Paraburkholderia > Paraburkholderia sp. BR14374. The sequence goes on from NZ_JBFPKF010000005.1 coordinate 514,325, forward strand.
GGCGGCCGCTCGTCGTATAGAACGAGCTCAGGAAGAGGTCGGCACCGTTGCGCCAGAAGCAGGCCTCATCGCCGCCAAACCCGAGGTCCATGCTGCCCGTCAGGCTCATGTCGTCATACGAGCCGTCCGGATGCAGCCACCCGGGCCAGGTATAGATGCCCGGCACGTCGCTGTAGCCGAGCGGCATGTTGATGCCCCCCCGGTTGCCGCTCCAGGGAATCAGCTGCGTCTGGACGGCACCATAGGCGCTCAGGTTCGCAACCGTCACGCCGTTGTAGCCGAAGTAGTACCCGTAGCCCATCGCGATGCCGCCCGAGGCCGACAGGCATGGCGCCATGAAGAACGTTCCGAGCGAGGTCGAGTACTTGTATGTCGAGGCCGAGTTGGAAGTGGCGAGCGCGGCCGGTGCCGTGATGACCTCAAATGAGAGCGACGGCAGATAGTTTCCCCACCGCGAGAGATCCAGCTCATTGAACACGACATACGCCAGTCCCCGGTACGCGGGCGTGTTGTTCACGCCGAGCGCGGCCTGCATCACCGGATCGGGCAGCTGGTTTTCGTCGCCGGGGTAGACGGTGAAATTCGTCACCATCTGGTTCGAACCACTGATCGCCTGGAAATTCGACGGATTGGACACGTCGTAGATCAGCTTGCCGTTGGCCCAGATGCGCCGCACGGCCGTAATCGGACCCGCACACAGGCCGACGGCGAACGACATGGATACTTTCTGCTGCTGCGGCCCCTTGCCACCCGCCCCTTTACCGCCGCTGCTGGCGACGTAAGGCTGGCCGGCCCAGATGATGTTGCCGGCGATCCGGTAGATGCCATAGGCGAGCGGGATCGGCTTGCCATAAGCGCTGTCCTGTATGCGGATATCAGCGGGCTGCGGTCCCTTCTGGCGAAACAGCAGGCCGCCAGCGATGCCGCCCGCCATCCAGCCGAGTTCCGCCCCTTCTGCGATGCCGGCAGGACCGCCGATCAGAAATCCAGCCGCACCACCAACCACGGCGCCGGCAGCGGACAGGACAAGCTGGCCCATTCAGACGACTCCAGGGATGCAGTAAGCCGCGATCACGTTGCGCCGGGTTTTCTCATCGAGACGCGATTCGACCACGCACCGGTTCGGCAGATATGCGTGGATGAAGTGATCCGGGTCGGTCAGTATCGCCACATGGATCGGCGTCGCGTGCCACGCGAACAGCAGCACGTCGCCGCCTTGCGCATCTGCAAGCGGAACCCGCGATAGATGCGCTTCGAGTGTTCCACGCAGCCGTCCGTCAGGGCGGCGCCCGTAATCCGGGGCATCTGGCACATCGAGGCCGACTGCGCGCGTCACACCGATCACAAGACCAATGCAGTCGCAGGCGGTGCCCTTCAAGCGTCCCTGATGCTGGTACGGCGTGCCGAGCCAGTCGCGGGCTTCGACGACGAACTGCTCGCGCGTGATGGTCACCACTGCATCACCTTCCATTCAGTTCCCTTGAGGCGAGAGCAGGAGGTCGGGGCCGGGGATATAGGGCTCGCCACGGAAATGGACGATGTTGTTGTAACGCGCGTAGCAGGTGCCAAGCTGCTTGTCGCAGCCCGCCGTGATCGTGTATGTGTCGCCGACCGCCACCGAAGACGGCATCGCCATCGCGAGCGTGACGACGCCCGGCGCGAACGCCTTGACCTCCATGACGAAGCCCACGTTCTGGCCGGTCAGCCACTTGACCTTGCCGAACGCGAAATACCCGACCGTGTAGTTGTAGCTGATGAAGATCTCGCCGCCGGCCTGTGCGCTGTTGAATGTGTAGAGGCCGGAAGCATTGACCGTGTACTGCCCGGACCCGTTGCCGACGCTATACGAGCTGCCATACGAATCGACGACCGAGATCGTCGAGACGAATGCACCACCATTCGGTGGCACGACCTGGACCGTGAACGGAGAGCGCGTCGGGATCTTGTGACCGGTCGTATCCGTATAGGCGACGACCGGCCCGGTCTGCGTGAGGCCCGGATCGCTCCAGCTGATCGCGCTGTTCACGCTCGCGACCGTGCCGTTGAAGGTGAGCGACGTCAGATCGACCATGCACTTGGCGTCGCCCAGCTGCGCGCGGCAGGTCGGGCTGTACACGTCCCCCTGTTCCTGCTGCATTGGTTGGGCCACCCCGCGCATTTCGACCTGGTAAGCGCCGTTCGTGATCGTCACCTGACCGAGCGTGCCGCTTGCCAGTGTCATGGCACCCGCCGACGGGTTTGTGTAGTCGACCAGCATGCAGGTCACCTGCGCGAAATCCCACTGTCCGGACTCGAGCGAGGCCTGCGTGATGGCCGAATTGTCAAACACGGCCTGAACCTCGAGGTTCGAGGTCGAGAGGTCGCTCGTGCTGTCGATCTGCGAATGGGTGTAACCGCCCGCAGACTGATACGTGAGTCCGCCGCAGGTGACAGACTGGTCGAGATCGGTGAATGTGAACACCTGTCCGTCGGTTCGGGTGATTTTCCAGAGCGTGCAGACGGTCTGCACCTCGGCCTGCAGCGTGGCGAGGAGGGCGGCGGGAATCGAACGCATGAAGATGCCGAATTACGGGCGGATCTCTATCAGTGGTATCGAGCCCCAGTCGACCAGCAGATCGCCGAGCGCTCCATTGCGGTCCATGATCTGCTTCTTCATCTGGTCGACATCGAAGCGCACAGGCACATCGAACTGCCCGATCCATGTGAGCGTGGGCGAGCCTGTCGGTGGCGGCGTGATCGTCATCAGCCCCGTGGTCGTGTCCAGCGTGACGCCGGTCGTGAGGGGCACGCCGGATTTGAAAATCTGCACGCTGCCCGCAACTGGTTTCTGGATCAGCCGCAATTCCGTGAGCGCGCCGTTCGCATACAGCTTCGTCATCTGGTAGACGCCACTCGTTGCGGTCGCAACCAGTGCGCCGACGCCACCGTCCGTGAAGTCGGTCCAGTCCTTGATGCGAAAGCCGTACGCACGGCCCTTGACCGTTCGGAAGAACGCATCAAGTGTTGCGGTGTCGGCGGCGTTCATCGCCCGGCGTCCGACCTCGAACTGGATGCGCGCCTGCGTCCAGGCCGGAATGCGCGCGTCGCGCCCGCTGTAGACCTGATTGACGACGGTCAGGTACGTGGGGCCCACCGTGGCACCGAAAGCAATGTTGTCCGGAAAGCGGGGAGATTCGAGAAACGTGGTCATCTATGGGAGATTCAACCGTTGCGGGCCATCGCGATGTTCGCCTGCCGCATGATGGCCTGCGCCTGTTGTTGCGCGGTCTGACGCGTGGTGCCTGGCGGCACCGCGATGTTAAGGTTGAACGTGTGGCCACTGCGCGAGGGACCAGACGAACCACCCGGCGTAACCGTACCGCCCTGATTGCCCATCATCAGGAACGTGCGGTTTGCGACGGTCAGCAGCTCCGGGCCTTTCTCGTTGACCTCGTAGAGGCCACCGGGCGACGTATCGCCGCCGGAGGCCATATGAAACGGGTAGGTCAGCAGGCTTCCGATATCATCTGCTCCGACACTGAAATCCGGCGTCAATCCCATCAGGCCCGAGGGCATGACATCGGTCGAGAACGACATCGCACTGCCGCCCGTCAGCCCGAGCAGTCCCATGCCCCAGCTGAATAGCTGACCCAGCCACCCGCCCGAACCACTTCCGGAACCGGAGCCCGAACCAATTCCGAACAACTGGTTCGTCAGATCCTGCGCAATGATCCGCGTGATGGCCTGCTCAATGCTGTTGGCCATATCGAGGAATTCCTGCCGCAGCGTCTTTGTCCGGGTGATCGTGTTATCGAGCATATTTGCGAACGAGTTGGCGAAGACGTCGGTGATCGACTTGCCGAGCACGTTGCTCGATGCAGACAGTTGCTGGACTTGCAGGCCGAATTGCTGCGCCTGAAGATCAAGTTGTGGAAGGCCCGAGTTTGAGGCGATGCCCTGCATCTGCTGCTGGATCTGTGCGAGCTGCTGCGCGGCCTGTTGGCGTAGCTGGCCGAGTTCGATCATGCCGGCCACAGCACCTTTCTCTCCGGTTTCCTGTGCGAGGGCCAGCTCCTTCTCCGCGAGCGTGAGCCGCTGGGTGATCTGCTCGGCTTCCTGTTTCAGCGAATTCATCTGCGCCTGGGCGACCGCTGCGTTGCGCGCTTGCGCGAGCGTGGCAAGCGTGTCGGTATCGCCGGCAAGCGTGGCTTGCCGCTGCAGATGACCATGCTCACGATCGAAGTCGGCACCCGCCGTCCGCCCCGGATCACGTTCGAGCTTGCCGAGTTCCGAGTTCAGCTTCTCAACCTCGTCCCGGTATTTACGCGTATCCTCGGTCTGCCTCTCGGTCAGTTCTGACAATCGCTCCGACGACTGCAGGAGCGCCTGCTGTTCGTCGTTGCGCAGCGCGTTTGCCCGGTTCGTCAGCGTGACGCGGGTCCGTGCATCGACCACACGCTTTGCCGCGCTCTCGACGATCGCGATCTGCTGGTCATAGAGCGTACGGATCTGAGCGTTGTACTGCTCGATCGCCGCTTTCGACTGGTCGTAGTACGCCTGCGCGCTGAGGTGGTCATCGCGGTACGCGAGTTCCAGCTGTTTCTGCCTATTCTGCAGCAGCCGGGCCTGCGCGGTGATCTGTTCCTGAAGCGGCTGGGTTTGTGCATCGAGATTGGCCTTGTCCAACCCTGCGCCACCGGTGCCGTGGCTGTATTCCTTGCGAATACGCTCCTGCATCGCGGCGATGTCGGTGGGCGAGGCCCTGGCCTGCTGGCCGACACGAGCGGCTTCGTCGAGTTCTTCCTTCAGGCGTTCCGCGCCGACCTTGTGCGCCTTCGCGAGCTCGTCCCAGCGCGTCTTCGCCGCGACGACCATCTCATCGGTGTGCGCCTTGTAGGCCGCCAGTGACGCCGCATCCTGCTGGCGACGCGCGAGTGATGTGGCCGCCGACTGTTGGCGAGTCAGGTCGTCGTAACTCCCGCCCGCTTCAAGCCCGCCGAGTCCCTCGCCAACGCCAAGTGCATAGGATGTGTCGGTCTGCCCCGAGCGCTTCGCAGCGAGCGTGCGATTGATGCGCGCCGCCGTTTCCGCTGCCGTTTCGGCGCGACCGACTGACATCAGCGCGTCGGCGGCATCGCTGATCGCGGATTTCACCCCGCGCCAGGCGCGCTCGATATACCCGAGGTTCTCCGTCGCGGCACTGCGAAGGTGCTGGTAGAGTGCGGTCGAAGCAACCTCCATCGCCTTTTCCTGCTGGCCGGCCTGCTCGAGCGCCTTGACGTGATCGTACAGCGCGCCGTCGACGAAGTGATACTGCTTGTTCGCCTCGAGTGCCCATTTCAGGACGCCGTCTGACATTCCGGAGAACTGACGGACAATCTCTTGCGCGCTCAGGCCAGTCATGACCTGCAGCCGGTTGGCAGCCAGTGCCACGGACTCAAGGGCGCCGGAACTGACGCGCCCCGATGAAATCAGTGCCTGCGTGACCTCGCGCGCATTGCCAATTGTGGCGCCAGTGGCATCGGCCACGCTGCGCGACAGCCGGTTATAGCTCGCCTCGGTTTGGCCCGCGTAGTTGCTGGTCAGCATGATCGAGTGCGCAAACGCGGCCGACTCCATCGCGCCCTTGATCGCCATGGCTGCGAAACCGGCGACAGCAGCGGCCAGACCCGCAATCGCGAGGCCGGCTGGCGAGGCGAGCTTCGACATGATGTCGATGCGCTCGCCCAGCACCATCAGTGAACCCGCCGCGCGCTTGAAGTTGCCGGTCGCCAGTTCGTGAGCGAGCACCAACATCTCGCGGCGTGCGCCGACCGACGCGTGACCAACCCGGTCGATGCTGGCTGCGGCTTCTTCAGCGCCCTGTACGCGCTGGATCGCACGCCCAGCGGTGGCGAGGCCCTGGATGTTGTCGGAGGTACGGGAGGCGGCCGCATCGATGCGGCGCATCGCAGACTCGACGATCTGCTGCAGGCGCCCCATGTCTTCCTGCGTGCGAGCGACATTGCCCTGCAGTTCGAGAACGAGGGAGCCGAGCGACATGGTTAAAGACTACTCGCGGTTGAATACCAGTTTCAGGATCGTGGCGGACTGCTTCTCGGGGTCTTCGAAGAAGATCGGTTTCTCCTCGGCGCGGGGCAGGTAGGGCATGAAATCGCTCGCCCGGTAGGGTTTGGGCAGGATCCGGTTGCCGTGATTGCCGACGGCAGCGGCGATGATGCCGGCGCGCAGGTCGGAGCGGGCTTCGCCGATGGCCTCAAGGCGCTCGAAAGCCATCCATTCGGTCAGTTCACTGCTGTCGAGATTGGCCAGCAGTTGCCGAACTGTCATGCCGAGGGCTGCGGCGAGCCGGAAGCAGAAGCGTCGGGCTGGCCGCTCAACGAGTTTTTTTCCGCGTCCGCCACGGCGTCCTTCGACAGGCCGTTGATGCGCTGCGCGGCGACGAACAGGCGCTCGATCACGGCGGCGTTCTTGCTTGCGAGCGCAGGCAGGTCGTCCAAAGTGAAGAGCGGTGTGCCGGTTTCATCGACCGCCGTGAAGATCACGAGCTTCGCGCGCATGTTCTCGGTATCGATCGTGTACCGACCCGAGTCATCCTTCGTCATGAGGCTGGTTTCATAGGCGTCGCGTTGCGTGCCCGTCATCGAACGAATGATGACGGCGCCGCCCCATTCGGATACGTCGACGGTGACGGTTGCGAGGTCATTGGCGGCAAGGATGGCCGCACGGTTCAGGATCGTGGACATGGCAATTCCGTGGTGAGGTGACAGAAAGCAACCGGAGATCATGCAATCGTGATCGGCCCGGTGATGATCAGATTGACAGTGGCTGTCAGCAGCTTGTCCACACCGCCATCCCAGGGGAACGATTCGACGAATGCGGTGAAGGTCGCGGTGTGGCCGTTGGGCAGCGTGAGCCGGTAATTCGCGAGCGCGCTGCTCGCCTTGAGCGTCTGTAGTGCAAGCTGGCCAGCATCGGCGAGGTCGATATCGACGTCAAAGCTGAAGTTGCCCGGATCCTGCAGACCCGCGCGGTATTCCTTTGCGAGCGACGCCAGGTTCGTTGCGTCGAGCTTCGAGGTCTTGCCGTCAAATCCCTTGATGGTCTTGAAGTTGCCGATCGGCGTCCAGGCAACGGGTGCGGCCGTGCCCCCTGAGGTCCACGATGCTCCGCCCGTCGAGTTGTAGTTGACGGCGAACGTATTCGGCGTCACGTTGGTCACGACGAGTGACTGGCCGTTGAGACCCGTCTCGCCGCCGACGCCGGCGAACGACACCACGTCGCCGTTCGTGAAACCGTGCGCGGTCGCCTCAATGATGGTGGGGTAGCCGAGAATGATTCCGGTGATACTGACGGCGGCGCCGGTGCCGCCCGACACGGCAAACGACGAGCCCTGCGACGAAATGGCAGTCGAGGTCATGGATGTGACTCCAGAGAGAAGGAAAACAGAGGAAGCAGAAGCAGGTCAGTCGTGCCAGACGGAAAACGTCTGCACGACACGGAAAGCCTTGACGTCGGATTCGTACAGGTCCTGCTCATGCTGCAGGACGTTCTGGATGCTCCACGACTGGAACGCAGCGGCCACGGCCGAAGCGGTCGCTACGGCATCGGCATACGTGTAGCCCCAGGAGGAGATCTCGAAGAGCGTGTTGTTGATCGGTGGTGAGCCGTTGCCGGAAAGCGTGTTGCAGACCGGACTCGCGAGGCGCCGGTAGACGATGTACGGGTAGGTGTTGTCCTGCAGTTGCACCTGGGGTGAGGCTCCACCGGCGGAAAGGGGTTGCAGCAGTGCCGCGACCTGCTCCTGGATCGTGGTCATTTCACGCAGTTACTTCATCAACAGACCGAGGTTTGCCGCTTCCTTTGGAATGCGGGTCTCGAGGTAGTCGATCATGGCTTGAATCGCCTGGTCCTTCGCTAAGGCGAACGCCGGCCGCATGAACGAGCGGGGCTCGACCCAGATTGCGCCGGGTGCGGCCTTCATGGCCGTCCGATGTGCCTTCAGCGTCATGCCCTTCGGGCGCGGCGGAACATACGCGTGGCCGAACTCGAGCCACGTCCAGTAGTAGGCGTCGAGATTCGTGACCCGACCGCGCACAACCTTGACCTGGTTCTTCCGGCCGCGCCGCACGCCGACGTAGAACACCTGCAACAGATCGTTCGAGCGCTCGGGGATCTGCTTCTGGTAGATCGCGCGCCGGATGCGTCCGGGATCCTGACGCGGGTCGTCACCCTCGTAGACCGGCGCAAACACGACCGCCTGCTGGCGCAGCACGGTGGCGCCTGCATTGACCGCGCCGCGTAGCACGTTGCGACCGATATTTCGGGGCAGCTGCTCGAGCGCCTTGGCAAACTCGTCCAGCCCCTTGATGCAGCGGAGTTCAGCCATTCGTCAGTCCCTCGCTCGCGAGCAGTTCGACGGTCCGGTTAGATTCATCGATGTTCAGCGCAGCATTGATGTCGAAGATTCGGCTGGCGTAGACGATGCGGTATGTGGCTACGACGCGAGGATCAGCAAAGATCGCGTCGTACCGGAGCGTGAAACGGTGGGAGACATCCGTTGAGATCGATTGCGCGGCGGCACGCTCGCTGCCGCTCAGCGCCTCGATGTACGCATAGACCGATTTGATGGTCGTCCACATCTCGACCTGCTGACCAAAACTGTCCCGGGCCGTGCTGCGTTGCTGGACGGCCACCAGGCGGTTCAGCTGCCCCGCACGCATCTGCGTGGTCACGGCAACCTCATCATGGCAGCGACATCCGGTAGGGATCGAGCAGACCAGCCACGAACGGCAGTTCCTCGACCTTGCCCCGGTTGAGGATGGCCACTTCCTCGCGGTTCTCGTACAGCGAGCCAGTGCGCAGCAGGATCCAGTTGCGAATGCCCTCGGGCACCGGCTCCGGACCACCATAGACATAACTCGTGCCGCTGCCTGCGTCCGACAGGGTGACCGGGTTGCCGCCGGGATCCTGCAGGGCATAGAGGCCCGCGTTTGCAGCCGTCACCGTGTACGGGACCTCAACCTGTAATGGCGTCGGCAGTGCTCCGCCCGAATTGAAGAACCGGACGGTATTGCCGACGGCCCACGTGACGGGTCCACGTACCTGAATCTGCGTCGAGGGGAGACTGCCCGATATCGTGCACACCGACATGTAGCCGGCGTCATAGGTCACGGTGACCGCGCCGATCTGTGGCAGCGGGATCGCCCAGATCTTTCCGAATCCGGGCGTGATGATCGCGGGCATCAGCGCCGAGTTGACCACGTAGTCGGCCGGATCCATCGTCTGGGGCGTGCCGTTCATGTCGAGATAGTTGATCGAGACAACATCGACGAGCGGCGCGTGAGGGAGCACGATCGCAAAGGCCGGATAGTTGATCACATGCTCGAACGGCAGCGGCGTGCCAACGCCCGCCATCGGGAACCGGTCCAGCACGAGCTGATAGCGTGCGTGGAGCAGCTGCTGGCGCGTGATCGTCTCGGCGGCAATCCGCGCCGTCATCACGAGCGTGGCGATGAGCGAATCCTGCGCATCGTCGGTCACGCGCAGGTGCAGCTTTGCCTCGGCCAGATCAACGGGCTCGCCGACTGGCCGTTGCAGCAGGATCTCAGGCATCAGCTAACGCTGTCAGATGATCTGCACGACGCTCGCGTCGCCGAGATTGACCGGAATCGCAGCTGACGCATCCACCGGCGGATCGAAGCGGCCGCCGACGCCGAACAGGTACGCGGCGACAAACGACGCCGCCGTGCCGACCGTCAGCGACAGTTGGACGAACGCGTATCCGTTGTTCGTATCGACGTCGCCGCTGCGGAAGTTGATAAGCGCTTGCACGTTCGCGCCGGATGCTGCCTGAATCGTGGCAATTACCTTTCCGGGCAGATCCTTCGCGCCCGTGCCGCTCGCATCCTGTGCCTGGCGGATTTTGGCGTCGAGCGTGGCATTCGTGCCCATTGTCCCGGTGCCGATGAGGGCGAGGAACGTGTGGAAATTCTGCACCGGGATCCAGGCCGTGGCGACCGTGCCGGCAGGCTGATTAGCGGGATCCACCGAGGTCAGCAGCGCTTCAAAATCAGTCGGTTTCAGATTGGGCAACATGATCGGGTCCTCGAGAGATTAGCGAGCAGCCAACTGAATGAACGGCGACAGATTGTTCGTCCCATTCGCGGGCTTGATCGGATTGACGATGGTCGGCTGACCGTCCAGACGAAACACCGTGCGAAACGCCATCGCATCCGCGTCGAAATAGAGGTGCATCGACGTCGCCGTCTCGATGCCCGAGGCCTTCTTGATGGTGCGGTAGTACGACATGTCGAGCAGGATCACGTCTCCCTGCGACGAGAAGCTCTTCGCGTGCTGCGAGACGAAAACCGGACGGCCGAGCAGCATCCCGTAGGGCGATTCCTGGGCACCGGCCGAGATTGGCAGGTATATCGGGTAGTTGCCGAGCGTGAGCGTGAAGAGCGCGGGCAGTACATCGTTGTTCACCAGCCAGATCGCGCGACCGAACGAGCCCGGCGGCAAACGCGATATCATCTTCGAGAGGTTCGAGATGGTCAGCGTTTGCGTGGCCTGACCCGAGTCCTTCGAAACCACGATCGCCGCATTGCCCTGTAGTGCGCCGATCGGCATCCCGTTGCCGGCGCCGAACAGCAGCGAATCGTTGGTCTTCCAGCGGATCGAGTCGCCGATCTTGCGGTTCAGATACTGGCCGAGGGCTGGGCCGTCCGCGATGAGTTCATCGGTCAGCGGCACGAGCGCCATCATCTTGTGCAGGAACTGCGTCGTGGCCGACAGCTTGGGCTTGGTCGCCGTGCCGGTGTTGGCCTCGGCCTGCCAGTACGCGCGGATCCCGTCGGTACCCCATGGTGTGGTCTCATCTTTCGGGAACACCATCGAGTTACCCTCGATGTCGTAGTCGTCGGTGTACGGCAGCAGAGCATCCTCGCCCAGCGACAGCGTAAAGATGTCGCGCGAAAACTCTGGCGGAATCAGAAAGCCGCCATCCGGCCCCGAGCCTTCGCCGCCGTAGGTGGTCGGTGCGACCGCGCCAATGCCGCCGAACCGAAGCCGGTCGTCGGCGCGCATCGGGTTGACGGTGGCCATATGCACCGAGCGGGCGAACTCGCCGAGCGTCTGGAAGCCGCGCTTCGGATCCTGCTCGACGTTCTCTGACACGCTGATGCGTGCCCCCTCGGGAATCGTCACACCTGCGGTGCGTTCGGCCTCGATCAGCGCTTCCTCGCGCTCGATCTGGCGCTGCGTGGACTGGATCGATGCCATCAGCGTGTCGTACTGCGTCGCTTCGGCTTCGTTCAGGTCACGATCTTCGGCGTGGGCGGCGTCGACCAGCTTGCGCGCGTCGGCCACCAGTGCAGCCTTGCGCTGCTGCAGGGTGCGGAGGGTTTTGCTCATAACAGGCTCCAGAAATGAAAAAACCTCACTGCAATGAGAGTTGCAGCGAGGTCGAGAGATGAGACGGGTTGGGATTACGTGCCGATCAGATCGAGGAGACGCCGACGGCACGCGATGCGTCCCGTGCCTTCGGTGACTGCGGGCTGGGCCTGAGGAGCAGCCGGAAAATCGGCTGCCTTTGCCTTCGCAGACTGGCGTAGGTTTTTTGACATGCGCCGGATCACGTCATCGAAGGTGGCAATGTCATCGACCATGCCCGCGTCTTTTGCGGCCTGTGCGCCGAGCACGCGCCCCTGACCCATGCCATCGCGCACAGTTGCAACCGGTACGCCACGATTGCGGGCTACGGCCTTCGTGAATGCGCCGTAGTAATCGTCGACCCGGCTTTGCATGAACGCCTGCGCATCGGCGGAAAGCGGACCGTACGGGTTGCCTTCGGTCTTGTATTTGCCAGCGGAGATGAGCGTGGTGGTGACGCCGGAATCTGCCAGCGCCTTTGACCAGTCCTCGTGCGCCGACCACACGCCAATCGATCCAACCTCGCCGCCAGGCGTTACATAGAACTCGCTCGCGGCACTCCCGAGCCAGTACGCGGCACTTGCGGCGAGACTGTTCGCGATTGCGACAACCGGCTTCTGCCCACGTGCCTGGTAGATCTCGTCGGCCAGTTCCTGCACGCCGTAGACGCTGCCACCTGGCGAATCGACATCGATCAGGATCGCGTCGATAGAGTCATCCGCGAGCGTCGAGCGCAGGGTCTGCACGAATAGCTGCGTGCTCATCGAACCAGGGCCGGAGATGTCTTCTGCCATGTTTCCGCGCTGCGTAACGACGCCGTACATCGGGAGCACGGCGATCGAGCCGTTGCCTGCTCGTGCGCTTGTGCCACGCCGTGCCGCCACGGTAGCGGCATCAGCCCGGACCTGTGCCATCGTGTCGGCATCGGCGACGCCGCCGAGCGACCAGCGCGCGATGACGCCGGCAAACGCCGACAGCCGTTCGGGCATGACGGCCCATGGCGTCGAGAGAAATTCAGAGATGAGGAGCGCATGCTTCATTCGTTATTCCCGCCATCGTCGGATTCATCGTCTGGGTCATCGTCATGTTCGCCGGGAGATGACTGCGCCGGGGACTGTGAAACACCCACAGCATCCGGATCGCTGGCATCGCTTTCCTCGACCATATTGAGCGGTCGAAGCGGCTCGTCGAGCCCGTCGAGCGGATCAAGCGATTCCATGCGGCGTGCCTCGTTACGCGTCAGCCAGCCATCTAGAATCCCGTTGTGGTAGTACATGGCCCGCGCCTGCGCATCGCCGCGCAGCAGTGCCGTGACCGGGAACTCGACGTTGAGACCCTCGTCCTCGCCGAGGAAGTAGTAGCGGATCGCTTCTTCCCAGCGCACGAGCCACGGACGCAGGGTGTGGATTACGAACTCAAGCGACTGCTGCTCGATGTTCGAAAAGGTTGCCTTGTCCAGGTCGCCGATCATGTGCGGCGGGATGCGGAAGAGGCGCGCGATCTCGGAGACGGAGAATTTGCGCGTTTCGATGAACTGGATGTCCTCGTTCTTGAGGCCGAGTTCGTGGTACTTCATGCCGAACTCGAGGATGGCCGTCTTGTGCCGGTTGCGGCCGGTCTGCTGCCGCTGCCATGCCTCGCGGAATTCACGGCGCTTCTCGTCGGACGGGAACGCATTCGGCATCTCGATCCAGCCACCCGGCGTCGCGTCGTTCATGAAAAAACGCATACCGTAGTCCTGCGCGGCGAGTCCACCGGCAACTGCCTCGCGTGCGGCCGTAATCGGGTTGTAGCCGACGATGCCGTCCGGCGACAGGCCGCGCAGGTGGAACACTTCGCTTCGTGCGAGCACGATCTCGCTGCCGTCACGGCGCGAATACCGGTAGCGCCACTGCGTATCGGACAGCAGTTCGATCGTCACACGATCCGGATGCAGCGGCAGCAGGTCTGTTACTTCGCCCCGGCTGTTCGAGACGATCTGCGCGAATGCATTGCCGCGCAGTGTGCAGTGTCCCTGCAGCATCTCCCGGAATTCCAGCGGATTCTGGAAATCATTGGGCCTTACGGCGAGCAGCCGGTAAAGCCAGTGGTTGCGCAACGGCGTCTTCCGTCCATCATGTCGCTCGCGGTACAGCATGAACGGCAGTGTTGAGACGGATTCGGCGAGCACACGCACGCAGGCGAATACGGCCGTGAGCCGCATTGCCGCATCGGCGTTGACCGAGTGCGGCGTGCCCCGAAACGGCACCGGCGAGAACCAGAAATCGCCCCACGGAGACCGGTCACCGGTGTCCGCGTTCAGGCGCATCGATAGCAGCACGGATCAGTTCCTCGCGATAAGTGCGCCGAACACCGTGAACGCGAGCACAAGCGTGCCAACCGCTACCAGCGCCGCCGGAATGCTGATAAGCGCCAGGCCCGAGCCGATCAGGGCAATACCGGTCAGCAGGGAAGCGTTGTAGGTCAGCGGGCTCATACGATCATCAAGGTGTAGTCGTCGGGCATCTTCGGGGTGCCGTCACCGACGAGCGCGCGCGATAGCGCCATGATCAGCGCGACAATGCCGTCGATCTTGTTCTCCGGACGCTCCTTGCGCGGGTAGATGTTGTCCTTTGCGTCGAGGTGAGCGACCACGTTGCTCGCCATCCAGCTCAATACCGGATCGCCGTCGTGGACGAGCTTGCCCTGTAGCACGAGTGCTTCCAGTGCCTTCATCGGCTCGGAGAAATTCAGCACGGTGGGGCGCACCTCGATCATCGGCAGACCCTCAGCCAGCATTCGCGTGGACAGTTGCGTCGCCTGGAACGGGTCGAATGCCACGCCCTGTACCTGAAAGCGGCTCGACATTTCGATCAGGTCGGCCTCGATCCAGCCGAAATCGATCACGTTGCCGGGCGTGACGGTGAGCCGGCCATTACGCATCCAGCCCGCGTACTGGCTGTTGCTGGTCGCCATCACGGTGTCCTCGGGCAGGTAGTAACGACCGAAGATGGTGTATCCGCCTTCGATCTCCGGATGCGTGAACAACAACATTAGCGCGGCGATATCCGTCTTGCTCGCGAGGTCGAGTCCGATCCAGCAGGGCTGTCCGGCAAACGTATCGAGATCGAGTGCAGCATCGGAACATCGGTCCCACGCCCGCATATCCATCCACGCGGTGTCGGCGTTGACCCACTCGTTGAGGTGCTTGGTCTTGAAGTTGTTGACCGCGCTCGGCAATTGCATGGCCTTGGCCTGCAGCGGCACCAGCACCTCGGGCTGGACCGAAATGCCCCAGTTCGGATTCGCCTTGATCAGCGCTTCCTCGGTCGTCCAGTCGTCGCCGTCGTCGAGGCCGTACACGATGCCGAACTGGCTGTCGTCTTCGAACACGCCCTCGAGCAGCTTCGTGACGAAGGTGCGGATCTCGTAGCAGATGCCGGCACGGTTGCTGCCCGCCGTCGTGATCACCCACAGCAGCGAGTTGTTCCGTTTTCCGGTTCCCGTTTCGACCACGTCATAGACGGTGCGCGTCTTATGCGCGTGCAGTTCATCGACGCAGCCGAAGTGGATGTTCAGGCCGTCGAGCGTGGAACCCTCGGCGGAAAGCGCTTCGAACTTGGAGCCGGACGCCAGCACATTCATGTTGTGCGCACCGACGGCGACACCAAAGCGCGAACGGAACCCGGCGCTTCGCCGGGCCATCGTCTGTGCGTCGCCAAACACGATGCGCGCCTGGTCGCGTGTCGTCGCCAGCGAATACACCTCTGCGCCGCCTTCGCCGTCGGCCGCGAGCATGTACAGGCCCACTGCGGACGACAGCGTCGATTTGGCGTTGCCGCGCGGCACTTCAATGTATGAGCGCCGGAAACGCCTCCGACCGTCGGCATGCACCCAGCCGAACACGGTGGTCACGATGAACACCTGCCACGGCTCCAGTGTGATTGGCTCACCGGCGAGCGGCCCCTTGACGTGAGGCAGCCGCTCGATGAACGCGCACAGGTTATCTGCGGGCGCAAACGGTTTGCCGGACTTGTCGGCGAGCTTCGGATTGAACCGATAGGGACTGCTCTTACCCTTGAAGCGAGCCAGATCATTCAGTTGCCGCTGGCAGGCGAGCTTGACCCAGCGGCACGCGGGGACGTTGCCCGCTACGACGGCCTCGGCATACCGTCGGGCAGTCATCGCGTAGCTTGACGTTGCCATCAGCCGGCGATCTCCGACCACGGATCGTGCGCGCTCGTCGGCTCCTGTGCAATCTGTACCCGCGAGCGCGAAGCAGGGGTGAAGCCCATTTCTGATTCGTAGCTTTTCATCTCGAGCGCGAGATCGCGAATCACGTCCATCAGCGGCGAGCGACGCAGGATGCCGCTCGGCGTCTTGATGATCATGCCGGCCACGCCAGCGCGATTGATCTTGGCCAGCGCCTCCCGATAGAGGCCGGCGCAGTTGGCCCAGCGTTCCAGCACGGCGGCATCGAGCGACGAGAGCAGTCCCGGCGGCGCATTCTCGATCGCGTAGCGCCACGCTTCCTTGGCGGTATCCGACATGTACTCGGGTGGCTCACCGAGCTTCCCGGTCGGGCGCGGCTCGTGCGGATTGATCCGGCATTTCTGCAGTGTGCCTTTGACCTTCTTGACGGCAGCGGGTAGCGGCTTACGGCCGGCCATGGGGGTCGTCGAGCATCAAAAAAAGTTTTTCATTTTGCACGCGCGAAAATCCTGGCACGCGCACGATCCGGCGGCCGGAAGCGCCAGAGATCTGATCCCCCCGGGGGGGCCATCGTTGCCGCCGTGGACTGCGACAACGCCACACGTCGCGCCCGTTTGCGCGCAGGCATCTGTTTCGTTCAGCCGGGCAGTGAGGCGCGCACGGCGCAGATTTCAGAAAGTCGTCCGACAGCGGGTGCGCTGAGCCGTCTCCCTCGCGGTCTTGCGGTTATGGCACGACGTGCACAACGACTGCAGGTTGGCCCAATCGAGGCGCGCACCACCATCCTTGATCGGCACGACGTGATCCACGACACGGGCGGCGACGGTCAGACCACGCGCCGAGCAGTGCGCGCACAGCGGATGCGATCGCAGATAAGCCGAGCGACATTGCTGCCAGGCCATCGACTTGTAGAAGCCGAACTCCGCATCGAACGTGCGCCGGGCGCGGCCGTAATCGCGATGCGTCCATCCACGATGTGTGGCGCAGAAGCCGGGCGTCGCAAGCACAGCCGCGCATCCTGGGAACCGGCACGGCGTCGGCGCTCCACGTGGCATCACATCTTCCGCTTGGCTTCATGATTGAACAGCGTGTTCATGGAGTCGTTATCCATCACGAGAGGAGTACGACCATGAGCACCATCGAACTGACGCCCGCGCAACATGCGATCCTCGCCTACGCGATCAACCACACCAGCGGCAAGATCGACTGGTTTCCCGACAACATCAAGGGCGGCGCTCGCAAGAAGGTGATCGACGGCCTGTTGAACCGCGCCTTGATCACCACCGACGGAACCGACTGGTTTGTGGCTGCCGAGGGTTACGATGCGCTGGGGGTACCGCGCCCTGAACTGGTCGCGCCCGTCGATCCTGCCGACCCCGAGATGGAGACCGCAGTCGAAACTGCCGAAGCAAACCTGGGAATCAAGGCACCGCGTCGCACGCGCGAGAAGAGCAAGCAGGCGCTAGTGATCGCGATGCTGCGCCGACCGGAAGGCGCCACGATCGCGCAGATCTGCGAGGCGACCAGTTGGCAAAGCCACACGGTGCGAGGCACGCTGGCCGGCGCTCTCAAGAAGAAACTCGGACTCAACGTCACATCCGACAAGCAGGGCGAGGAACGCATCTACCGGATCGCCGACTGATGTCCCCGAAATGCCTCACTGACGCTCCTGCAAAATCTCACCGAAGCGCGCCCCATCGTGGGCGTGTGTCGCTTCAGCGCCCGTATAGTCCTGCCAGCGGCGCACGATCACGTCGACGTACTTCGGATCGAGTTCGATCAGTCGCGCGCGTCGTCCCGATTTCTCGCAGGAGATCAGCGTCGTGCCCGAGCCACCGAACGGGTCCAGCACGATGTCGCGCGTCTTACTGCTGTTACGCACCGCGCGTTCAACCAACTCGACCGGCTTCATCGTCGGATGCAGGTCGTTCTTCGTGGGCTTTCTGATCTGCCAGACATCGCCCTGATCGCGTGCGCCGCACCAGAAGTGATCGGCACCGTCGCGCCAGCCGTAGAGGATCGGCTCGTACTGACGCTGGTAGTCAGCGCGGCCGAGCGTGAAGGTGTTTTTGGCCCAGATGATGAACGTCGACCAGCGACCGCCGGCGGAACGGAATGCCGACTGCAATGAATCGAGCTCGCTCGACGACATCGCGATGTACACGGCGCCCTTGGTGACCGCGAGCAGGTTCTGGCACGCGGCTGTGAGGAAGGACTCGAAGCCGTCACCGAGATTGTCGTTCAGGATCGGGCGATTCTTGCCACGCAATTTGTCCTTCGCGGTGTTCGCGTAGTTGACGTTGTACGGCGGATCCGTGAAAGCCATGTCGGCAAGTTCGTCGCCGAGCAGGGCACGGTAGGATTCAGCCTTCGTGGCATCGCCACACAGCAGCTTGTGCTCGCCAAGCAGCCAGATATCACCGGTGCGCGACACCGGGATCTCGTCGATTTCCGGGACCGCATCTTCATCGGTCTGTCCGGCGCGATCCGGCTCGTCGCCGGCGATCAGCGCATCCCACTCGTCGGCACTGAAGCCTGTGAGTGCGGGATCGACGCCGGCATTTTTCAGCTCGGCAAGTTCGAGACCCAGCAGCTCATCGTCCCACGATGCGTTCTCGCCGATCTTGTTGTCGGCCAGGATCAGCGCGCGACGCTGGATGTCGGTCAGGTGCGTCATTGGCACCACCGGCACTTCGGTGAGTCCGAGCTTGCGCGCCGCGAGCAGACGACCGTGGCCGGCGATGACGTTGTTCTGGCCATCGACCAGGATCGGCGCACCCCAGCCAAACTCGATGATGCTCGCGGCGATCTGCGCCACCTGTGCATCGGAATGCTGCTTGGCGTTCCGCGCATACGGGATCAGCACGTCGACCGGTCGCAACTCGATCTTGACGTCCGCGACCGGGTTACGCATGGGCGACCTCGTCGAGGTTGACACGTTCAGCTTCGACCTGCTCAAAGGATCGTCCGGAACTCGCCAGCGTCACCTCGGCGTCCGGGTAGTGCTGCAGAAAGCGGCGGATCGCAACATCCACATACTCGGGTGCGATCTCGACTGCACGGCAGCGACGGCGCGTGCGTTCCGCCGCGAGCAGGGACGTGCCGGAGCCATTGAACGGCTCGAACACTACGTCGCTCGCATCGGAGAACGCCAGCATCACGTGCTCAGGCAGCGCGACGGGAAACACCGCCGGGTGATCGATGCCTTCGCCGATCGTGCCCTTGTGACGCATGATCCGGATCACGCTGTCTGGGATGCGGGTGTCCTGCGTTGGCGCGCCGGCGTGCGACCAGCCGCCGACCTCGCCATCCTTCTTGCGCATTGCGGTGGACGAACCGTCGGCACGGAGATGCGATTCCTGGCCGGCGTGCTTGCACGGTACGATCTTGTTCGGACGCCGTGCTTCGCGGTTGAAATGGAAAACGAACTCGAAGCTCGGTGCGAGGCGGCCGTTCCAGTCACCGGGCATTCCCGGCCCCTGATCCCACACATACCAGCCGAAGCGCCGCCAGCCGGATGCGTGCATCCACTGCAGCCAGCCGTCCCAGTAGGGGATAACTTCGTTGTCGCGATGGATCAGGCCGAGATTGACGAGCACCTGGCCGTCGGTGGCCAGCGGTAGCGTGGCAAACACTCCGCGCATCAAGCCGTCCCAATCGACGATCGTGTTCGTGTAGTCGCGCTGGCTGCCGTAGGGCGGGCTGGTGAAGCACAACGACGCGCGATCCTCGCCCATCAGCGTCGCGATGACCGTCGGATCGGTGGCATCACCGCAGGTGAGCCGATGCGTGCCGATCTGCCAGACATCACCAGCCCGAGTGACCGGCGTGGTCGGTGCCTCCGGCACATCGTCAGCGGCGTCGTCGCCGTCGACCAACTCGGATTCGCTGTCCCCGAGCAGCTCCGCAATCTCGCTGTCGTCGAAGCCGGTCAGATCGAGGTCGAACCCGGCCGCCTGCAGATCGGCCAGCTCGAGCGACAGCAGCTCACCATCCCAGCCCGCGCGTTCCGTGAGTTTGTTCTCCGCGAGGATGAACGCACGCTTCTGCGTCTCGGACAGGTGCGCGAGTTCGATCACGGGCACCTCGGTCATCGCAAGCTGGCGCGCAGCGAGGAGGCGACCGTGGCCAGCGATGACGCCGCGGTGCCCATCGACCAGCACCGGGTTGTTGAAGCCGAATTCCCGGATGCTCGCCGCAATCTGCGCGATCTGTTCATCGCTGTGCGTGCGCGCGTTACGGGCATACGGGATCAGCGACTCGATCGGACGATAGTCGATTTGAAGGGCCAGCATCGGGAGCGGAAATAAAAAACCCGCGCGAGCGAGGCTCATCGCGGGCAAGAGAGGAGGAGGCGGTGCGAGATCCACCTCTCGCAACCATAGCCGGAATCTTAGCGAAATATCCTCAAAACGCGACACCTATGATGGGCGAGGGATCCTTGCATTTGTTGGCACGAGTTCGAGGGAAACCTGAACGACAGTCAACCTCTATTGATTCCCTGCATCGAGTTGCTGGACGATGTGCTGTATGGCGTTATCCCACCGGCGCTGGGCAGTCCGCGCGACGCAGCCGAAGCGCTTTGCGATGTCGTCCCAGCGATGCCGTTCGGCACGCATCCAGACAAGATGCCGCTGTTCCTCTTCGAGCCACTGCACCCAGCGCATCGTTTCCAGCATCCGGTCGACCGCAGATGGCGACGGCGGCAACGGACGGTACTCGCGATCTTCGTTCGCGAGTGCTTCCCATTCGCGCCGCACAAATTCCGGCCAGACGTTGAAGTAGCCCTGAACACGCACGGGCGGCAGACGGTGGCTGGTTTCCGCTGCCTCGACAAAGCGTGCTGCCACAACATCGACGCTCCACTCAGCCATGGCGACCTCCGTGGCCGGGCGGCCCATAGAGCCGGTTGCCGATCCGGCGCACGAACTCACGCTCGATGAAATCCAGCCGCTCGTCATGCTCGGCGATGACGAGGATGCGTTGCTGCTGCCAGCCATCGCGCTTGGTCGCTTCAAGATCCACGGCCATGGGTTGATGGCGGGCAAGCGAGGACGGGGAGTGCGGAACCGGGATCTTCATCTCAGTCCCCCTGCGTGTCAGCCGCCCAGTGCAGCAACGCCAGCGCATCGGCTTCGTTGTCGTCGGTCACGGCATGTCCGAGCGCGCGCATCGCGGCGATGACTTCATCCTTGCTAGCATTGCCCCGGCCAGTCGCGTGTTTCTTGATCGTGCCCACAGGCACACCCTGGTACGGGATACGGTGGTGCTCGCACCATGCCGAGAGCGCGGCGAGGAATCCGCCATACGCATGTGCTGCGTCGACACCGGCATGACGGCGCACTTCCTCGAAGTACACAGCGTGAATATCCCCTGCGCTGCCGTGCAGTTCCGAGAGCCAGCGACGAAAGCGCAGGAAGCGCATGCCACCCCCCTCGAAGCGCTGCGGCCGGAAGTGCTGCGCGCCGCTCGTGATGCCGCCATCAAACCGGCGCAGCGCCCAGCCGGTGGTCGTGCCCAGATCGAGGGCGAGAATCGTCGTGATCATGATTGCAGTCGTTCCTGTTGGGAGGAACGGCGCAGCCGGCAGAGCAAAACGTAATATCTTCGTGTGCGCGCGCACGCGCACGCGTATAAGAGTTACGTTGTAATGCGCCGGCTGCGCCGTTCGGCATGCTCGAATGGCGACTCAGTTGTCGGCGTATGGGGTGTATGCGGGCGTATGCGGGTGCTTGAGGTCGATGCCCCTGAAACCGCGCAGACCTGCGGCGTTTTTCCACTGCTCGCATCCACGCGTGATCAGCAGATCGGAAAACCGTCGTTGTGATCCAACAAACTCCCCGGCGCATTCGGCCCATTGCTTCCAGTCGTTGAACAATTCCGCAGTCAGTGACTTCGCGTTGGCCTCGCGCACACAGCGTTCGTCGAGCCAGCGGCCTAGTGCGTCCTCGGCCTCGAAATACTCCTCGGTCGCATCCTTCACCTGTTGCGGTGGATCAAGCCGCCCGAGGCGTTGCCAGTCCAGACAGCCCTGAACAGTCCACGCCAGGATGCCGTCGCGCTCGGCGAGAAGCTTCTGCTGGAGCAGCTTGTCGCGACGCTCGGGCGGTATGGTGATCGTGAAGGGGATCAGGTGCAGCCGCCGCTTCATCGCTTCGTCGATGTTGCGGATCGCAGGCTTGTGGTTACCGGCAACGAACAGCTTGAACTGCGGAAGAAATTCGAAGAAGTCCTGCCGCATGAAGCGCGCGGAGATCTTGTCGCCACCCGTGAGGTTCTTGATCTTCGACTCGGCCCAGCGCCGTCCCTGTTCTGTTTCGATGGCCGACACGAAGCGTGCGCCACGCAGGCTCGCCATATCGGTCGGGTGCCGGTCGTTGCGCGTCTCCATGAATGTGTCCATCGGCGCGTTGGTGGCATAGTCGCCGAGGATCGTTGCCAGTGTGTTGACGAACACCGACTTGCCGTTCGCGCCCGTGCCGTAGAGGAAGAACAGCGCGTGTTCCTGCGTCGAACCGGTGAGCGCGTAGCCCGCCGTCCGTTGTAGATAGGCCTGTAGATCGATATCCCCGCCAGTGACCTCGGTGAGGAACTGCCGCCAGGTCGGACAGTCGCCACCCGGGGTCGCCGTGGTGACCCGAGTCATCCGGTCGGTGCGGTCGTGCGCACGTTGCCTGCCCGTCGTGAGATCGACCACGCCACCTGGCGTGTTGAGCAGCCACGGGTCGGCGTCCCATTCGCCGGTGGTGGCCGCATGCCGGCGATCCGATCGAGCCAGCCGTTCGACACCAGCGACCGTGCCAGAACTGGCGAGCCTGGCGGCAATCTTCGGGTTTTCCGCACGGACGGCCGTGTGACGGCAAACGCTGCGGATCAGGTCGGTAGCGGCCAGCGTGTCTTCGGAGCGCCAGCGATGGCCATCCCACATCATCCAGCGCCCCCATGCGGACACGTAGCGCCAGTCGCGGTAGTAACGGCGGGTGAAGGCCAGCGCCAGCGCGTCTTCCGTGCCCCACACGGATTCGTCGCTGCCGACGGCGGGTTCCTGCTCGACGTCGATGTTGTAGATCTGGGCACGCGGGGCGTGGGCGAGAAAGGCTGCGAGATCGAAACCCTCAGCCACTGCATCCGCTGCATCCCATCCTTCTGATGCTTCCTCGGGCGGATACAGGATGTGGCAGGATTTTGCGCCTGCCGTGAGGATGGCCTGTGCTGCCTGCGTGGCGTATTCCCAGCCGGGTTTGTCGCGGTCGGGCCAGATGAGCACGGCCTTGTCCGCGAGTGGAGACCAGTCGGTCTTCTCGACGGGCGCGTTCGCACCGTGCATCGCCGTTGTAGCGACGATGCCTGCGTTGATCAGCGTCTGCGCGCATTTCTCGCCCTCGACCAGGACCACCTGCGAGGCGGCGACCATGCCCGGCTGGTTGTAGAGAGGGCGCGGATTGGGCGGGGCCATCTTGCGGCGCTTCGCATCCCACGGCCGGAATTCCTTCTTCCGGCCCGGTGGATCGTAGCGGTAGACGACAGCGATCAGCTGGCCACTGGCATCAAGGTAGTCCCACTTCGCCGTGGCCGGGCCAAGATCGTCGATCGGCGCTTCCTTTTTCGTGCGTCGTTTCGGCGTGAGGGCGCTCTGTCCAATCAGCTCGCGTGCCTCCTGCAGCACGCGCGGGAAATCGACGTGAGCGTTGACACCGAGCCATGCCGCGATCAGATCGAAGATGTCGCCGCCGTCACCGGTAGCGCGGTCGGTCCACAATCCGGCCTTCTCTCCGGCGAGCACTATTTCCAGGCTGTCACCCGGGCTACCCAATACGTCACCGACAAGGAACAGGCCCCGGCGCTGCTTGCCTGCCGGGTACAGGACGGTGAGGACCGATTCGATACGGGCAATCAATGTCGCGCGGATTTCGTCACGGTTCGTGTCCTCATGTACGGAGGACGGGATGTCGTTGAAATCGATCATTTTGAGTTCTCCCCGATTGTGGTCATGGCCGTGTGTTCCAGCAGCGGTCCTGCCACGCACACATCCGGCATTCGAAGTGAGTGGGGTCGTTGAATCCGCGCGGCAGTCGCTCGCTGGCATCGCTCGCGCCGATCACTGTCACGGCACGGTCGGACATGCGCTGGGCGAGCACCGCATCAAACGGAACCAGCTCGATGTACAGGTCCATCGTGTCGGCGTTGATCGCGGTGAACACGGCAGGATGCTCGTGCAGACCGAGATAGGCCTGATAGAGCGCGACCTGTGCGGCATAGATGGGTTTGGCGACGGCGAGCCGGTGCTTGAGCAATTCACGCCACGACTTGCCGCCGAGGCACTTGTTTTCCCAGAGCGCCGGATAGCTGACGTCGTCGGGGCCGCCGACGAGCACACCATCGATGTGCCCCTGCAGCCGACCATCGAGTGCCGAGAAGCCGAACTGCTCGCCATCGGTCTTGTGCGTGCGCAGATCGAATCCAGCGTCACACAACCACGCGGCCATGCGGTCCTCCATCACATGACCACGCTCGAAAATACGCAGCATGCGGCCCGGCACGTCGCGACCGTGGTCGACGGCGGCACGCTCGTACTCGTATTGCAATGCGCGTTCGCAAGCGGCTCCCAGACGCGAGGCGCCGAGATACGTTCTGGTACCCTGGCGCTTGCTCGTGCGCTGCATGCCGGAATCGATCAACGCCATAATCCGATCCGACAAGGTGGACGATGAGTTGAAATCCATCATTGCGCGACCTCCCACGGCAGGTCGTCGGCCATGTCGGCAAACGGATCGAGTGGAGGCGTCGTACCACGCAAAGCTGGCTGGCGCGTCGCCTCGTGGTGCGAGACCATCTGTTCCGTCCAGCAGGTGACGATCGCGTAAATCACGCGCAGGGCTTCTTCCTCGGCGTAGGCGCCGAGGGGTTTGTCGAAACCGATCTCACCAGCAGCTTCGCCGAACGCCTTGAGGCACCGCTTCATTGCGGCGCGTTCGACTTCAGTCGGATCAATCATTGTGTTCTCCGCAATGGTTGCGCCGTCGTCCAGGGCACGAAGCCTCGTGCCGTACAGCGCATGGAACGTGTCCTGGCAGCGTCGCGAGCAGAACGCCCAGTCAATCGGGTAGCGCCGGGGATTGCCGATACCGTGACGGGTATCGGCATGCGTGAGTCCCCGGGCCTGACGGGTGCAGACCCAGCATTTCATTGAGGATCTCCGCGTCAGGCCCAGGCAGGTTTCCCCGCCGGTGCCGGTCGGGTCGTGGTCGGCGCGGGACGGAAAGTCGGCGCGGTCTGTGCCGGCGCGCCCGACTGGCCACCAGAGCTGGGAGACTTCGTGGCAATGCTCGTGAACGCGGCGTAATCGGCGTGATCCGGTTCGACTGCCATGCGTACGACGTTGCGGTCATCGCCGCGCGCATCCTTCTCGACGTCCACGCGCACGATGAACTCGATGCCATCGAGATCGGCGAAACTCTCGATACGGCGAGCAGCCGATGCCTGCGGACTGTTGTCCTGCGGATGGACGTGACGAGCGCTGTTGAGAATTGCCCGGATGAAGCTGCGCCCCATCTGCCCCCAGGTCGGCCCCTTGCGGGAGTGGAGGCCGATGTTCGTCCACATCTTGCGTTTGGCATACGGGCCGTCGGTCACGACAAACTCGCAGGCCAGGTAGACCGAGCCCGTCTCGAACGATTCGGTCGCGTAGCCGCCGGTCCAGCCCTGCTCGGGATCATCGTAGCCACCGGGTTTGATGGTCATGCGAACCGGCACGACGGTACCCTTCGGGATCAGTTCAAAGCCAGTGTGCTGTGCATCGGCATCGTTGAAGTCGTTCCATTGGGACATGATCACTTCCTCGTCGTCGTAGATTGGGTAGCTGCGGCTGCGCATTTGCGGATCAGTGCGTGGAGATCGGGCGGCTCGAGCAGGTCGAGCTGACCAGAGCGATCCTTGGCCGGATAGCCGTAGGGATTGAGCGTGTGGGTGACGAATGCGCGGTACGCTGTGCCGTCGTCAGCCTTGATCTCGGCGAGCGTGACAACCTCGTCGACGATGCCGGGCAGCTCGGCGGCAGTCTTCGAGCCTTCGATTTGCGGGGCGAACACCTTGCGGTTGAAATCGTCGACGCGCTCGTCGAGAATCGCGACGAACACGACGTTCTTGCCGCGCGCATGCTGTAGGTGGGTCAGTGCCGCGAGCATTTCGGTGCCGAGCAGGCCATAGGCACCACGCATGTCGGGCTTGCCCGTGCGATCGGACACGGCCTGCGGCTGGGTTCTGGCCCAGATCAGTGCCAGGCGCGCGAGCACCGTGATGCTATCGACGAAGTACGTGTCGTAGCGGACCAGCTGCGCCGGATCGCCGAAGCGTTCGCATACATGGCGGAAATGCGCGTCCGAGAACGGCACCTCCGGTGGCAGGGCCGGGTTGGGGCCTGCGAGGAACACGACGAGGTCGCGGAATTCCGGCCAGGTAGCCGGGCGCATGCAATCGCCCTGCCAGTCGCGTACCGCGAGGTCGCCGGCCTCGAGATCGACGAACAACGTCGAGGCCTCGGGCAGCGTTCTCAGCAGGCTGGTCTTGCCAATCCCGCTCTTGCCAAGCACGGCGATCTTGACGCCCTGACGTTCGGCAAGCCGCTGATCGGCTGTGATAATGGGCAGAGCCATCACGCAGC
Source organism: Paraburkholderia sp. BR14374 (assembly GCF_040948685.1). NCBI lineage: Bacteria > Pseudomonadati > Pseudomonadota > Betaproteobacteria > Burkholderiales > Burkholderiaceae > Paraburkholderia > Paraburkholderia sp. BR14374. Next base: position 540,588 of record NZ_JBFPKF010000005.1, read on the forward strand.
CTCCTTCAGCAGCTCGGCGACAGCCGGATTCCAGAGAATCTGGTAGCCGGAGTGACCGTTGCGCGAGTAGGGCATAGCCTCGGCCCAGGCCTCGCCCGCCACGGTCAGTTCCCACTCGTCGCGGTCATTGCGCGCCTGCAGACCGTGACGCGCAAGGCGCTGGTTCGCCGCTTTCGCCGAGATGCTCAGAAGCTGACCAACCTGCGTGGCGTTGAGCGAGCAGATGGGCGTATCCGCAGCAGGCAACGCGCGGCGCAGCGTTTCGACGGCGATACCGGTGTTCTCGTGGATACAGGTCAGCGTTGCAGCCATCGCAATGCCGGCCTTGACGCCAGGCACCTTCGCCACGGCCTCGCCGATCAGCAGGATCGACGACACGCGGTCCTGGGTCGGTGCGGGCAGGCTGGCGACGGCGTTGTAGCTGCCGGTCTTGCGGATCGCTGGCAGCACCTCGCTCGTGACCCAGCGCTTGAAGCGTTTTGCCGCGTCCTTGGTGCTGCCGATGATCAGGGCGTACAGCCCTGACTCGTTGACGTGGTTGGTACGTTGCGTGCGACCGATAGCATCGATGGTGTCCAATTTCTGGACATCATCGTCATCGACGTGCGATTCGACAGCCTGGCGCGGATTGCCGAACTCGAGCACGGCGCACACATCGTTGGCGTTGAACCACGGCTGGCCTGCGTCGTCGACGTTGACGCGCACGGCATGGGACTCAAATTCGAACGGCAGAATGTTCGTCATGCTCAGGCTCCGATGTCATCGATGAGGGCCAGGCGGAACGCCGGCTTGCCGGGTTTGGTGGTGCGTGCAGGGGAGTACTGCTCGCGCAGTGCCGGTGGCCAGTTGTTGAAACGCGATTCAGCGATCGAGAACTCGACGTCGAGATAGTCCTCAATGCGCTCACCAGCAGCAGTGAGACGCGAGGCTATTTCGGAAAGACGCTGCTGGTCCCATGACACGCGACGTGGCAGTTCGAACGTGATGCGCAGGGGACCGTCGGACACATGCGTGGTGCCGTAATCACGACCGGAGTCACGCAGTGCGTTACGTGCCTGCTCGCCATAGGCAGCGTCGAGCGCTGCGTCAAACTTCGTGCGAGTGGCCTTGATCCATTCGCTCGCATCGATCACGTTGCGATGAATTGCGGCTTTCTGGGCTGCAGGCAAGGCTGCGATCTGGGCCACAGACATGGCCATGAGATCGGCCGGGAGGATCGTCATGTCGCTCATGGCTTTCCCCTCACTGACCGACGGCGGTTTGAGCATCTGCGCGCTCGGACGTGCTCTTGCGCAGACTCTCGGCCTCGAACGATTCGACATCCTCGAGGCGGTAGAGCACGCGGCCTTGCAACTTCAGGAATACCGGGCCGATACCGTCTGAGCGCCAGCGCTCAAGCGTGGCTTCACTAACGTCCCAGCGTTCAGCCAGATCGCGTTGATTGAGGTGTTTGATACTCACGTTTTTCTCCTTTCGGGTGGTTGCGAAAACGTGAGGTCATGTTCGAATTCGGGATGTACGGGCGTCAGCCAACGACATGTACGGGCCGCTGTACGGGCTCAGACGGAGCAAGAAAAAGCTGGGCCCAGAAAGCAAAAAACCGCCCGAAGGCGGTTGTGCGTGAAGTCGAATGTCAGCGCCGGTTTATTCCAGCTTGATGCCATACCCGGCGTCGTCATGTGTAAGGTAGTCGAGCCACTGGTTGTTGCTGCTGAAGATGCTCGGAACGCGCTTGCCGCGTGCTGCCTCCCGTGAGCCGTGAGCGGCAACCAGAATGTCACCGGCAGAAACGCGAGTACGGCCGTTTTCGAACTGTTCGACCAGATACTTCACCACGGCGACCTGCTTGGCACCCTTGATTGTCCAAGGCTTGTCCGCCTTGGTGGCGATGACCAGCGTATTGGTGTACGGGTCGAAGCGAACCGGGAGCGACTTTTCCTCCTTGCTGCCTGTCGGGGCCACCAGCAGGCGATGGATCAGGTCGGTGTCGACCTGTGGCTTGACCACGTAGTCCACTAGAACGTTGGAGATCGGAACGATGCGGTAGCTCCGGGGCGGAGGCACGATGTCGGGCAGGGCTTGGCCTGTTGTGAAGATCAAGCCCTGTTCGGGTAGCGACGCAGCACGGAAATGGTCGAAGACCTGATCGATGGATGAAGACAGTCCTCGTGTCAGCCATACATCGACCTGCGCGTCGGCTATGCGCATCTTGCCGAGATTCCAGAGCGTGCCACCAATGGCAGGCGTCGTGACGCCACGACGGTGAGCCTGTGGAATTCCCAGCAGGTCCGCCAGATAGTTCAACACCTTGGTGTCCGAAACAGCATGAACCGACGCGAGATCAGCCGACACGTATTTGGAGCGGAAGGTTTCGGGACAGCGATAGCGATACCGTCCGGGTTCATCTTCCTCGAGATCGACCATGACAGTTTCATCGCCGCAGGGAGCCGGGTAGCCACCGGCGTATCCGATGCACTCGGTCCATGTGTCAAGATCACGCCGGGACAGGGCCGTCGTGCGCGACAGGCTCCATCCGGGCACGCCCTGCAGACGTTGCCCGTCCGCGTCGGGGATCGGCTGGTTCGATTGTTCGAACAGTGCGAGCAGCTCAAGCAGCGAGCGCGTCGACAGGGGCGTCGTCCGCATCACCGATCTCCTTCACGAGATGCCACTTGGCCAGCAGGCGGTCGCACATCGCCCGATCTTTTTCGCGTTTGGTCTTGATATTGCAGCGATTCTCGTCGCGCAGAATGATGGTGATCGTGCGTGCGCGATCCGTGCCGACCTTCTTGATGCGAATGGAAAGCTTCGCGTAATTGAGGTGGTGGTCACGGAAATCGAAGGTCGGGGAGATCAGGGAGCGGGCGGCCGTGTAGATGTCGTCGGTGTCCTTTGCCCAAATTTTTACCAACAGTGATCGGTGGTTTTCGGATGCATAGCCGAGCTCGATCACTTTGACTGATGCGACGTTTTCGCCGGAGATGTCGAAATTCCGGCGCGCTGCCAGGCTCTGGTAATCGTATTGCTTGAGCGGGACCTTCTCGCCGGTGATCGGCGACTGCAGCAACGAGTCTGCTGCGATGCGCGCCAGCGATTCACGGCCGTCGGTGTCTTTCGACAGGACTTCCAGGTGACCGTTCGCCGGCTCGTAGGTGACGTGCGAGGACACGGCACGCACGACCTCCTGCGGCACCAGTTCACTGTCCTGGACGCAATCGACGATTTCGGGCGGGCGGTTGTGGTGGACACTGATCTGATACAGCTCGATGTCCTCGCCGGTCTGTGTGTCCGGGCGCAGTCGCTTGAACACCTGTACGGCGACGTCTGTCGCTGCACAGCCAAGCTGCTCGGCCACTGCATTGTGGAAGGACTGACGCGCTTCCACATCGTCCAGCACTGCGAGATCTTTGGGGGCCAAGTACCCCGAATAGCAGGTAGCACTTTGGCGGAATACGTCCGCCTGCCGGGCATTCAGCGCGTCATCGAAAAGCGCCGGAGCATGGCGGTACAGCCAGATGGCGCGTTCGTATTGGTTGCGGATTGCGGAAAACGCCGCTTGGTCCTGTTCATCGAAGATGTCCTGGCTGATCCCGTCAATGACGTCCTGCCCAGGACCATCGGACAGCAACACGATGCGTTCGGCGACCTCCTCGATCTGCTGCCGTTCCCCGACATCGAGGCTCGTCAGTTCGGCTTCCATCGCCGCCCGCTGGTCCCGCTTGGTCTGGTCGTCATCCAGATCCACCAAATCCAGGCCGAATTTTTCGACCATGAATTCGTGGAACACGGCCGGCGTCACATGGCCCAGCAATTTCGACAGATTCTCTGCATCGTTCATCGCTACCCCTTTCTCAACGTGTGGATCAGGCTGGCTTCGGTCTGTGTGGCCCTGTTTTTTATCGGGGTGTACAGACCGATGGCGTTCGGTTTACCGAACGGATATGATTATTTCGGGACAGAGAGGGGTTTGTCAAGCAGTTACGAATTCGTTCGGTCGGGTGGTATCATTTTCTGGGTAAACCGGAACGATCAGGAGAATTCAGTGCCATCCCCTCTGGGTGACAAGATCCGTGCGCGCCGCAAGGAAAAAAGGCTTAGCCTTGAGCAGCTGGCCGAGCTGACCGATTCCAGCAAGAGCTATATCTGGGAGCTGGAAAACAAGGACGATCCGAAGCCGTCGGCTGAGAAGATCGGGAAGATCGCAGCCGTGCTCGATGTGACGACGGAATTTCTGCTGAACGAGTCCACGACGACTCCAGACGAGGAAGTGGTCGACGAGGCTTTCTTCCGCAAATACAAGAGCATGTCCGAGCCGGACAAGAAAAAGATCCGCAAGATCCTGGATGCCTGGGAGGACGAATGACGGCTGTGAAAAAGCCGAAGGCGGCAGCTAATCAGATTTCGTCGATGCTGAACGCCGTGCTCGGCGTGGACCGTTTTCCGGTCAAGGTCGATGAACTGACGCTGGAGTATTCACGGCAGTGCTTCGCAGATTCGCCGATCGACAAGGTGGTCGGCGAGGACATGGATGATTTTGAAGGCATGCTGGCTGCGAACAAGGCACGGTCGAAATGGCTCATCGTCTATAACAGCGCCGTGCGATCGGAGGGGCGCAAGCGCTTCACCGTCGCTCACGAATTTGCCCACTACCTGCTGCATCGCCATCAGCAGGACCGTTTTGAGTGCGGCACCGATGACATTGAGACGGGCGACAACAATGGGCGCGATATCGAGGCTGAGGCGGATGTCTTCGCCTCGACCCTGCTCATGCCGCTGGATGATTTCCGGCGACAGGTGGACGGGCAGCCGGTCAGCTTTGATCTGCTCGGTCACTGCGCTGATCGCTACGGTGTTTCTCTGACAGCGGCAGCTTTGCGCTGGACCGAAATCGCGCAGAAGCGTGTCGTGCTCGTGGCCAGTCGCGACGACCATATGCTATGGGCGAAATCGAACGATGCGGCGTTCAAATCGGGGGCATATTTTGCAACGCGCAGGAACACCATCGAGTTGCCTCGTCAGGCGCTTGCCCACAGCGATAACGGCTGGAGAGCAGGCGATCAGCGGACGGGCCGAGCGCAGCACTGGTTTCCACATGAACCTGCCAGCATGCCCGTTACCGAAATGACCCGGGTGGCAGGGCAGTACGACTATACGTTGACGCTGCTGTCGTTGCCCGACGCGGAATGGCAACGGCCCCGGCACGATGATGAAGAGGCCGAGGAGGACAGCTTCGACCGGTTCGTCCGCAACGGACAGTACCCGGTGCGGTAGATCATGAGCGCGTACAAATGGCAGTTCAGTTCGCGTTTCCGCCGCAACGCCTTCGGCTGGCGATCCGACACGCCGATTCAGCGTATCAAGGAAGCGCTTTCAGAAATCAAGGCGGTCGCACGTAAGGAGCCAGTGGTTGCGGCCGAGGGGGCGGTGCTGCTCCTCGAAAAGCTGTCGCCCGCGCTGGAGCAGGTCGATAGTTCCTCGGGCGCCTTGGGCACTGCGGTCAACAAGGCCATCGAAACACTGGTGCCGATCATTGCGAAGGCGGATGTCGACGCGTGCGTTCGGCAGCGTTGGGTCGAACGCCTGTGGCAGGCTTTGCAGGACGATGAGATGCCCTACATCGAATCGCTCGGGGAGCACTGGGGCGAATTGTGCGTCACCCGAGAGATTGCTGCCCGGTGGGTCGATGAGTTCTTGCCGCTGGTCGAACATGTCTGGGGTTCCCAATCCTCCGGTCACGGTTTTTTCAAGGGGACGGGTGCATGCCTTGCTTCGTTGTACGCCGCCGGTCGCCATGAACAACTGCTCGCGTTGCTGGAGCGGGCGCCGTTCAAGTGGTGGCATTACCGCCAATGGGGCGTAAAGGCGCTCGCAGCGATGGGGAAGAAGGCGGAGGCGATTCGATATGCAGAGCAATCGCGCGGCTTGAACGACCCTAGCTGGCAGATTGCCGAAGCCTGCGAAGCCCTTCTGTTGTCGTCGGGCATGGCGGAGGATGCATATCGACGCTATGCGATCGAAGCCAATCAAGGCACGACCAATCTCGCCACCTTTCGCGCCATCGCCAAAAAATACCCGAACATGCCGCCGGAGCAGATCCTGCGCGACTTGGTTGCCAGCACTCCCGGTGCTGAAGGCAAGTGGTTCGCCGCCGCGAAGGATGCTGGCCTGTTCGACGTTGCCATCGAGTTGGTCACGCGCAGCCCGACCGCCCCGCGCACACTGGCGCGCGCAGCAAGAGATTTTGCCGAGCTTCAGCCTGGGTTCGCGGTTGCTGCCGGACTTGCTTCATTGCGATGGATTTCGCTTGGCCATGGTTATGAAATCACGGGCACCGATGTACTCGATGCGTATTCTGCCGTGCTGAAGGCCGCATCAACGGAAGGCATGGATATTCGGCAGGTCAAGACCCAGATCCGGGATCTGCTGGCCTCTACGCCCGCAGGCAATCAGTTTATGAAGACCGTTCTGGCCCATCATCTCGCGGTCTGATTCAGTCGCGTTTTTGCGATAGCCTGCATCCGTATGCGCGCATACGAAACTCCCTCATGGTGTCGGTGACGGTTCGTCTGGAAAATTTCGCTTTCAAGGCGAGTTTGACGGAGAGGGCCGGTACCGATGCACGAGATAAACCAGATTTCCCCCGAACGGATGACCCCGGAGCAGCGCCGGCTCGAAGTCGCGTCGCTGCTGGCCAACGGGCTTGTGCGCCTGCGCGTCAGCCATTTTTCACAGTCCACGAAGCGCCTGCCGGAGAGTGAGTTTGAGCTTGCCTTATCTGGACGCCAGCGCGTTCATACAGACCCCGTCAACAACAAAAATACGGAGTCCAGATGAGTACGAGCCCGCGTGCATACACGACGCCAGCGTCGGTGGCTGCGCAAATCGCCCGATTGCCTGATCTGCCCATGGCAGAAATCAAGGCGCTTTGGCGCAGACTGATCGGGGGCGATACGCCCACGCACAACCGGCAGTTTCTCGAGCGCCGCATTGCCTACCGACTGCAGGAAGTCGAGTTTCGCAAGGTCGATCCAAACCTGCTTGAGAGGAACAAGCGCCGCATTGCCAATCTGGTAGAAACCGGCAAGCTCACGAAGAAGGCGCGATCGTTCCGTCCGCCAGCGGGGACGGTGCTGACTCGCGAATACCAGAAGGTCGAGTATCGCGTGACGGTCATTGCGGACGACCGATATGAGTTTGAAGGTCGGCTATACCCGAGCCTATCGATGATTGCCCGTGAAATTACCGGGACCCGTTGGTCAGGTCCCGTATTTTTTGGTCTCACGGAGCCGGGAAAGCGGAAGGGTGTGAAACAGCGGGGGCGGAAATGAGCGATTCACTGATACGGCGCCTGCGCTGTGCCGTCTACACGCGTAAATCTACCGACGAGGGGCTGGACCAGGAGTACAACTCGATCGATGCGCAGCGCGATGCGGGACACGCCTATATCGCGAGCCAGCGTGCCGAGGGCTGGATTCCCGTCGCCGATGACTACGACGATCCGGCATACTCGGGCGGGAACATGGACCGTCCTGCGATCAAACGGTTGATGGCAGACATCGAGGCGGGCAAGATCGACATCGTGGTGGTTTACAAGATCGACCGGCTGACGCGCAGCTTGACTGACTTCGCCCGCATGGTCGATGTGTTCGAGCGTCAGGGCGTCTCGTTCGTTTCGGTCACCCAGCAATTCAACACCACGACCTCGATGGGCCGACTGATGCTGAACATCCTGCTGTCCTTCGCCCAGTTCGAGCGCGAGGTCACCGGGGAGCGGATTCGCGACAAAATCGCTGCCAGCAAACGCAAGGGCATGTGGATGGGCGGTATTCCACCCATCGGGTACGACGTCGTGAATCGGCGACTGGTGTTGAATGACGGCGAGGCAAAACTCGTGCGCCACATCTTTCGGCGTTTCGTCGAAATCGGATCGAGCACCCTCTTGGTCAAGGAGTTGAGACTCGATGGCGTGACGTCGAAGGCCTGGACCACGCAGGATGGCAAAGTCCGTAAGGGGCGGCCGATCGACAAGGCGCTGATCTACAAACTGCTGCACAACCGTACCTACCTCGGGGAATTGCGCCATCGGGACCAATGGTATCCGGGAGAGCATCCGTCGATCATCGATAGGGAGCTGTGGGACCGAGTTCATGCAATCCTGTCCACCAATGGTCGTGCGCGCGCGAGCGCCACACGGGCGAAGTTGGCAAAGGTGCATTGTCTGCTCAGGGGTATGGTGTTCGGAAGCGACGGCCGGGCGCTGTCGCCAATTTCCACCGTGAAGAAAGACGGGCGTCGATATCGCTACTACGTCCCTCAGCGCGAGAAAAAGGAGCATGCCGGTGCGTCGGGTCTGCCTACCTTGCCGGCGGCCGAACTCGAGGCAGCGGTGCTGGATCAACTACGGGCGATCCTTCGGTCACCGGGCCTGATCGGGGATATGCTGCCTCGGGCTATCGCACTCGACCCCAACTTGGACGAGGCCATGGTCACCGTGGCGATGACCCGTCTCGATGCGATCTGGGACCAGCTGTTCCCGGCAGAGCAGACCAGGATCGTCAAATTGCTGGTCGAGAAGGTGATCGTGTCGCCCGATGATCTGGAAGTGCGGTTGCGCGCGAACGGCATCGAGCGCCTGGTCCTTGAATTGCGACCGGCGACCGATGGTGGGGCCGAGGAGGTCATGGCATGAGTAAGATGTCGATCCAGCAGGCAGGGGAGCCAACCGTCGTAGAAGCAAGCGACGGCCGTCTGACCTTGTATGTGCCGATCCGGATCAAGCGGCGTAGCGGCCGCAAATTAGTCACGCTGCCCAGCGGTGAAGCCATGAAACCTCGACCTTGGGACAACACCACGGCCACGCCGCTGCAGTTGGCGTTGGCCCGAGGTCACCGCTGGCTGGGGATGCTGACGTCGGGCGAAGTGCAGTCGCTCAAGGAAATTGCTGCCCGCGAAAACGTCGACCCCAGCTATGTGAGCCGCATGGTCAACCTGACCTCGCTAGCACCCGACATTGTTGCAGCCGTCCTTGATGACGCACTGCCGGACCACATCACGCTGTTCGATCTAGCCGTCGATCCACCCGCTCTGTGGGAGCAGCAACGAGAGCGAATCAGAGCCGTGGAGTGACTAGCCGCGGCCTAACGGCAGTCTCATGCAGCCCGGTATAAGTGACGGCCGTTTCCCGGACGGAGCGGTCGCTAGCAACGTAAGCGCATCACCGGTCAGGGTTCTCATAGTGCACAGGCTCATCGAGGCCGAAAATAACCGGCACACGGTCAAGAAATTCCCGGCGAAATCGTGCGCGCCCCTTGCGCAGAGTTTCCGCGCTGTATTGAAAGCCATGTTGCTTCAGCAAGCCTGCGACATACATGTCGGCGTCCTCACGCGTTTTGAGCCGCCTACCGTTAGCTAGCACTGTGTCGTGTCGCCCCCGATACTTGTACACGTTTTCGGCGATGAGTCCCGCGAGGCAAAACAGGAGTGTTTTTTTAGTGCCGATGACTTTGCGTCGGATGCCATGATCGGCGACAAGTTGGTGAAGACTCTGTGGCAGCCTTTCGAAAAACTCGGCCGGCCTGTCTGGGACGATGTTATGTTTTCGCCGGACCGAGTTGAGCCTTAGTAATAGTAGTGCCAGTTGCCGCTCGATGTCGAATGCTTCATCGTCGCAGGGAACGAGCAACACCAGCGAGTCTTGTACGCGCTTGCCGTACACGCGCACATCTGCACGCTCCGCGTCGACAATGCTACGACGCATGATTCTCGTTTCGCGGTCATCTCCGTTCAATAAAAGCGTCATACCGCGGACGAACCATAGGTTGAAGTGCCGATGAAACTCAGCGGTTGGAATCAGCTTTGTCTTTACGGCTTCGGGAGAGAAGTGCCCGTCCTTGACCAGACCGTAGAAGTTCAACTGCGTGTATAGGCCGAGAGCCTTCAGGCTGGTTTCCTTCGCGGCGTATCGAGCGAGATCGGCCCACGAATAGCACTGATCGATCTGAAGGTGGATTTGCTCTGCGGCTGGCTGCAGTTCAGCAACGATTTGCGACCGTGCTATCAGTTTTGTGTTTGCGGCCAAGCGTTCCGCTACCTCTTGATAGCGTGCTACTTCGGTTCGCATTTCGTTGTCCGAAATACGGCCAGGTCGGCTGGCGAGATCCACAATGCAAGCAGACAAGGCTGGCACATAAAACGGGAAGCCCTCCTTTTTTCCAATCGCATGAATGGTTCCGCTTACGCGGTTTGATAAGTTGCGTCGTGGTACTCGTGCTTCCACGTCGCGTTTAGCCTCTGCCACAAGGGGCCTGACCACCCAGTAAGGCGCTTCGGTTTCCCGGTGCAGACGCGGCAAATCAGCGCCTGCCGGGGTCGATGTCCAATCACCCAAAGAATGCCGGTGCCGTGTTGGCGCTGACGGCCGCTTGGCGTCCTGAAGTGAATCTAGGATTTGGTTGGTAGCGAGTGCCCGCTCGGTATCCGATTCGAAAGTATCTGCGCACGCATCGACTTTGTGACGTACCAATTCCGCCAGCTCGACGAGGCGTTCGAGTCCGTCGCCTTGCTCATGCTGCCATGTGACGGTAAGCAGCAACTGCAGGTATGCATCCATCAGATCGATCGACGCACTCTCGGTTTCTGAAATTGTCGACATTGTCAAGGGTGAGATTGGGTGGTTCCAATCCAGGGATACTAACCTGCTTTAGTCGAATGCAAGATGCTCAACGGCGCACATGCGCTGGTCCAACTCATCGAAATGGAGAGAAATCATGTTCACCAAAGTTGTCAAAACAGTCTCCGGAACTGCCGGGGAAGCGCTGGAAGCTAAGGCCTTCAATCGTTTGCTCGAGCGCTATCGCGACCCGCAGATCGTTAGGGCGATCGTTGAGGCAGAACTGAATGCTGCTGGCGAAACATGGGATAGCTACAACGTGTACATGCGCGTCAAGACGAAGATCCAGAACGATCAGATCAGCATCGTTCGCGCAGCGAAGGAAGCGGAATCGCTCGTGAACGAGTGCCTGAGTGAAGCTGGTTTCAGCCGCGAATAGCCCTTTAGTTCACTCTGAATTATCTGATGAAAGCGGCACCCAGCCTTTCGTGCGGTGCCGCGACTGCGATATCGACGACCGTCGGTAGCCGGCGAATCTGACGTTCCGTTGCCGATCAACGTCTGAATTTCGCTTGAAGCGCGGTTCAGCTCCTTTCATTCGCCAGTGCTGGAAAATTAACTGCTTGATTCGTCCGCGCGTAACACATTGATTTGCAAAGAAATGCCCCGCGGCCTTTGCGGACTTCCTGTGGGGCAGGGAGAGCGCAGCCGTAGAGAGAAATGACCGGGAGAGAGTGGAAAGTGGCCCGAAACGGGCCGCCTGGCTGGCCGGCAAAGTCCACAGGCGTTCGCAGGAATCCCCGCAAACACGCGGAGACTGGGGCAAGCTGGCAAGAAAAAACCCCAACCGAGAGCGGTTGGGGTTCGAATATTGGTGGAGGCGGCGGGAATCGAACCCGCGTCCAGAAGTCCTCTACGACCAGTTCTACATGTTTAGTTCTGTCTTTTGATTTAACCGCAGCGACGCGGACGAACACGCTGCGCTGCGGCGATTCACTAGATTTTCGACCCGGACGTCGTGACGCCGCCAAGGCTTAACTGACGTATATGACCTCTGTCGGTATTGCTACCGGTCTTGCGACACTAGCCCGTCAGTGAACTAGGCAGAGGACGGCGGCCCTTAGGCTGCCAGTGCGAACGTATCGTCGTTTGCAGTTACGTTTTTCCCATTGATTAACGAGGTGACGGGTCCTCGACATGCCCTAGCCGCTTCGCAACCCCTGTCGAAACCAGGTCGCCCCCGCGGTTCGTTGCTCACATATATGAGCCAAAGGAGATTTTACAATAGATCGACGGCACGCGTCGCACGCATTGGCTGGCCGGACTTGGTCAGACAATGTCGCGCAGCAGCGTCTGCAACTCGGCCGTGGATTCCACCACGTGTTGCGCGTGCCACCGTGACGGCGGAATGTCATTGCCGCAATAGCCGTACGCGGCGGCGACGGTCTTCATGCCGGCAGCAAAACCGGCCTGCACGTCGCGCAGATCGTCGCCGATATAAACGACGCGCTCCGGCGCGATGTCCAGCTCACGCGCCGCGTGCAGCAGCGGCGCGGGGTGCGGCTTCGAATGTGGGGTCGTGTCGCCGCTCACCACGCAGCCGGCGCGCTCCTCGAGCCCGAGTTGCGCGACGAGCGGTTCGGTGAGCCGCGCGACCTTGTTCGTGACGATGCCCCAGCGCACGCCGCGCGCGTCGAGTTCGTCGAGCACTTCCGCGATGCCCGGAAAGAGCGTCGTCTCGATGCACAGGTCCGCTTCGTAGTTCGCGAGAAACTCCTCGCGCATCGATGCGAATTCGTGATGATCGGGCCCGATGCCGAACGCGCCGCAGATCAGTCCGCGCGCTCCGGCCGAGGCGAGCGGGCGCAACTTCTCGAGCGGCACCATCTCGAGTCCCCGGTCGTGGCGCATTTTATTGACGGCTGCCGCGAGGTCGGGCGCCGTGTCGGCAAGCGTGCCGTCGAGGTCGAAAAGCACGGCGAGGCAAAAGCCGAGCGTGTCGTCGTTGTCTTCGCGTTGCGGCAGGGGAGTCGGGTCGCTCATTGTTCGTTTCGGATACGGCGGATCGGGTTCTGGCAGGTCAGGCGTCGCGGCGACAGGCGAGCATGTAGTTGACGCTCGTGTCGGGCGACAGCGCGAAATGCTTGCTGAGCGGGTTGTACACGATGCCCTTGATGTCGGCCGTGCGCAGATCGGCGGCGCGCGCGAAGCCGGCGAGTTCCGACGGGCGGATGAAGCGCGCGTAGTCGTGCGTGCCCTTCGGCAGCATTCGTGCGATGTATTCGGCGCCGATTACTGCGAACAGATATGACTTCATGTTGCGGTTCAGTGTGGAGAAAAACACCCAGCCGCCCGGCTTCACGAGATTCTTGCAGGCCTCGACGATCGCGGCCGGCCTGGGCACGTGCTCGAGCATTTCCATGCAGGTGACCACGTCATAGGAGCCCGGTTCGCGCGCGGCCAGCGCCTCGGCCGCGATTTCTTCGTAATCGACAGTTACACCGCTTTCAAGGCTGTGAAGATCAGCGACGCCGAGTGCCTGCGTCGACAGGTCGATGCCCTTAACATGCGCGCCCAAGCCTGCCATCGATTCCGACAGGATGCCGCCGCCGCAACCGATATCGAGCACCTTTTTGCCGGCGAGATGCGCGTGCGCGTCGATCCAGCGCAGGCGAATCGGATTCAGTTCGTGCAGTGGTTTGAATTCGGCGTTCGGGTCCCACCAACGATGCGCGAGGTCGCTGAATTTCTGTAGTTCGTGGGGATCGGCGTTGGTCATGGCGGAGGCTGCCTCGATGAAAGCGGTGAGCGGACGCTCGAGGATAAACTCTGAGTATATAGGGCAAGAGAAAGAGCGGCAAAAGCGCGCCAGCGAGCGGCTGCCAATCCGTGCTGCGAGCCGCTAGTAGCGGAACGGGGTGTTCCTCCGCCGCGCATCACGCCACGTTGCGGCACCCGCACATAAAAAAAGCCCCGCCGAAGCGGGGCTTTCGATACTGCGGTAATTTTCCAGCTTACTGCTTCGGCGTACCGACAACTTCGACTTCCACGCGGCGGTCCGGTGCGAGGCAGGCGATGAGTTGCTTGCGGTTCTTCTGGTTGCAACCGGTGGTAACCGGGTTGCGGCGGCCCTTGCCTTCCGTGTAGATACGGTTGGCTTCGACGCCCTTGCTGACCAGGAAGGCCTTCACAGCTTGAGCACGACGCAGCGACAGACGGTCGTTGTAAGCGTCCGAACCGATGCGGTCGGTGTGGCCCGTAGCAACGACGACTTCGAGGTTGATGCCTTGGATCTTCGATGCCAGTTCGCTCAGACGTTCCTTGCCAGCCGGCTTCAGGATTGCCTTGTCGAAGTCGAACAGCGCATCAGCTTGATACGTAATCTTTTCGCTGGAGATTGCCGGAGCCGGAGCAACCGGTGCCGGCGGGGTCGGAGCCTGAGCAACCAGAGCGCCGTCGCACTTGGCGTTAGCCGTTGCGGGCGTCCAGAATGCATCGCGCCAGCAAAGCTCGTTCGTGCCGTTCATCCACACGTATTCGCCAGTACCATTCACCCAGTTGTCGTTGGTAGCTTGTCGCGACGCCGGCACCGACTGCGCCATGGCGGATGCAGCCATAACTGCGGTAGCTGCAATGAACGCGAGCTTTGAAAGTTTATTCATATTTCTCCTCTCGAAATTGAGATTACCGCAGGTTTACTGCGAGCCTGTTGACGGATGACCAGTCATACATTGCTCGAAGTATAACATTGGTGCGGAACAAAAACCGGCTGTATAGACTTCGAGCAGTGTCTGACTCTTTGTGCGTTGGCATTTTGCCATATCGTTCCCCTCCGACGAAAAAAAAATCTGCCCCCATTCAAATCCCCGTCCAAATGTGGTGCATGCGCAACAAATGTTTTCGTCTGAGCGGTCCGCCGGCTCTGGCTGAGCGGGGAATTGGCCCTACGCAGGAATCGAGCCTGGTGAGCCTGAAATTGCGGGTTCGGCGAGGTGTTGGCGGGTGCCCCTCTAATATGTATACGTACCTGCGTCGGGCGCGGATGCGTGGCATGTTAGAATCGCGTGATGCGTTGCGCCTGCAATGCTTACGCGAAGTTGCGGCGAACCCCCGCCTTCGCACGTAAAAGATACGGATAATGGATCAATTCGCCAAAGAGACTCTGCCAATCTCCCTCGAGGAGGAAATGCGCCGTTCGTATCTCGATTACGCGATGAGCGTGATCGTAGGGCGAGCGCTTCCCGATGTCCGCGATGGCCTGAAGCCGGTGCACCGGCGCGTGCTGTACGCGATGCATGAGCTGAACAACGACTGGAACCGCGCCTACAAGAAGTCGGCGCGTATCGTCGGCGACGTCATCGGTAAATACCATCCGCACGGCGACACTGCTGTCTACGACACGATCGTACGGATGGCGCAGGACTTCTCGCTGCGCTACATGCTCGTCGACGGCCAGGGGAACTTCGGTTCGGTCGACGGCGACAACGCCGCGGCGATGCGTTACACCGAAATCCGCATGGCGAAGATCGGCCACGAACTGCTGGCCGACATCGACAAGGAAACGGTCGACTTCGTGCCGAACTACGACGGCAGCGAGAATGAACCGGCCATCCTGCCCGCGCGCATCCCTAATCTGCTGATCAATGGCTCGTCCGGCATCGCGGTCGGCATGGCGACCAACATCCCGCCGCACAACCTCAACGAAGTCGTCGACGCGTGTCAGCATCTGCTGAAGAACCCGGAAGCGACGATCGACGAGCTGATCGAGATCATCCCCGCCCCCGACTTCCCGACCGCCGGCATCATCTACGGCGTGGCCGGCGTGCGCGACGGCTATCGGACCGGTCGCGGCCGCGTTGTGATGCGCGCGCTGACGCACTTCGAGGAAATCGACCGCGGCCAGCGCATGGCAATCATCGTCGACGAATTGCCGTATCAGGTGAACAAGCGCTCGCTGCTCGAGCGTATCGCCGAGCTCGTCAACGAGAAGAAGCTCGAAGGCATCTCCGACATCCGCGATGAATCCGACAAGAGCGGCATGCGTGTCGTGATCGAGCTCAAGCGCGGCGAAGTGCCCGAGGTCGTGCTGAACAATCTGTACAAGGCGACCCAGCTTCAGGACACGTTCGGCATGAACATGGTCGCGCTCGTCGACGGCCAGCCGAAGCTGCTGAATCTGAAGGAAATGCTGACCTGCTTCCTGTCGCATCGCCGGGAAGTGCTGACGCGGCGCACCGTCTACGAGCTGCGCAAGGCGCGCGAACGTGGCCATGTGCTCGAAGGTCTGGCGGTTGCGCTCGCGAACATCGACGAATTCATCGCGCTCATCAAGGCCGCGCCGACGCCGCCTATCGCCAAGCAGGAACTGATGTCGCGCTCGTGGGATTCGTCGCTCGTGCGCGAAATGCTGTCGCGCGCCGAGACGGATAACGCGTCGGCGGGCGGTCGCGATGCATATCGTCCGGAGGGGTTGAACCCGTCGTTCGGCATGCAGGCCGATGGCCTCTACCGTTTGTCCGATACCCAGGCGCAGGAAATCCTGCAGATGCGTCTGCAGCGCCTGACCGGTCTCGAGCAGGACAAGATCATTGGCGAATACCGCGATGTGATGGCGCAGATCGCTGACCTGCTGGACATTCTGGCTCGCCCGGAACGCATTTCGGCGATCATCGTCGACGAACTCTCGTCGATCAAGGCCGAATTCGGCGATGCGCGTCGCTCGAAGATCGAGTTGAACGCGACCGAACTGAACACCGAAGACCTGATCACGCCGCAGGAAATGGTCGTGACGATGTCGCACGCGGGCTACGTGAAATCGCAGCCGCTGTCCGAATATCGGGCCCAGAAGCGCGGTGGTCGTGGCAAGCAGGCCACTTCCATGAAGGAAGACGACTGGATCGACACGCTGTTCATCGCCAATACGCACGACCACATCCTGTGCTTCTCGAATCGCGGCCGGGTGTACTGGGTCAAGGTCTACGAGGTGCCGCAGGGCTCGCGCAATTCGCGCGGCCGGCCGATCGTCAATATGTTCCCGCTGCAGGAAGGCGAAAAGATCACGGTCGTGCTGCCGGTCAAGGAGTTCTCGGCCGACAAGTTCGTGTTCATGGCAACCGCGTTAGGAACGGTAAAGAAGACCCCGCTCGAGGCATTCAGCCGGCCGCTGCGCAAGGGTATTATTGCGGTCGGTCTCGATGAGGGTGATTACCTGATCGGCGCCGCGATCACCGATGGCCAGCACGACGTGATGCTGTTCTCTGATTCGGGCAAGGCAGTGCGCTTTGACGAAAACGACGTGCGTCCGATGGGCCGCGAGGCGCGCGGCGTGCGCGGCATGCAGCTCGAGGACGGCCAGAACGTGATCGCGTTGCTGGTGGCGGGCGATGAGCAGCAGTCGGTGCTCACCGCAACCGAGAACGGCTTCGGTAAGCGCACCCCGATCGCCGAGTACACGCGTCACGGCCGCGGCACGAAGGGCATGATCGCGATCCAGACGTCGGAGCGCAATGGCAGGGTCGTTGCCGCGACGCTAGTGGATTCGGAAGCGCAGATCATGCTGATTACCACGACGGGCGTGCTGATTCGCACGCGCGTGTCGGAAATTCGCGAAATGGGACGCGCAACGCAAGGTGTTACACTCATCAGCCTTGACGAAGGGACCAAGCTGTCCGGTCTGCAACAGGTAGCTGAGGCCGAGGGCGAGTCGGAAAGCGATTCCGACGGCTCCGCTGAAGGTGATAACGGCGGTGAGGGCGGCGCGGCTTGATCCGTGCCAGCGGCTTTCAGTCTCAGTTAATACGTTGAAGCTACGCTGCGGGTCAACGCGTATCAGGCCGGTACGCTTTCCCGTGCGGCGTGCGGTTCAAGTTAATTTCTCTTAGGGAGTAATGATGCAAAAACGATTCAAACAACTGATGTTGCTGGCTGCCATCGTGCCGACCTTCGCCATGGCTCAAGCGCTGCAGAACCAGGCGCCCGCAGCTCCGGCTGCCGCAGCAGCACCGGTTGATCCGGCCAAGCAAGCTGCCATCAAGGACCTGCTCGACGCCATCGACGCGCAGAAGCTGGTTGGCGCAATCGGCAATAGCGCGCAGATGCAGGCCAAGCAGCTCGTGCCGGCAATCCTGTCGGACGCGCTGACCGAGAACAAGACGATGACGGACAAGCAGAAGCAGGCCGCCGTGCCGACGCTGCAGAAGAACGCGGTGCCGAAGCTAGTGGACGCGGCAGGTCAGGTCTTCGCAACTGACGGTTTCCGTCAGGACGCGATGCAAGCTCAGTACGATGCGTACGCGAAGTACTACAGCGTGTCGGAAATCAAGGACCTGACCACGTTCTACAAGAGCCCGACCGGACGCAAGTTCATCCAGGTGCAAGACCAGGTTGGCCGCGACGTCGTGAATGGTCTGATGCAGAAGTACATGCCGGAATCGATCAAGGCAACGCGTGACCAGGCCGACAAGGAAGTCGCATCGGTCAAGCCGGCTGCCAAGTAAATTCCGCTCGCAGGCCGCGCTAATCAGCCGGCCTGTCGCCGCGCCCGTTGGGCCACCCGGCGTGGCGGGTTGGCGGCGACAATGCGATAATGGCCGTTTGCGCACTGGCGCAGACGGCCATTTTCTTTTTCGGCGAGCCATTTCGCAGTTCTTTTCGCCGATTCCCGCGCGACTTCGTTATTTCAAGCCCGCTTCCAGGACCTCACATGCGCGTTTTTAATTTCTCCGCCGGCCCGGCGGCCATGCCCGTAGAAGTGCTGCGCCAGGCAGCCGACGAGATGCTGAACTGGCAAGGTAGTGGTATGAGCGTGATGGAAATGAGCCATCGCGGCAAGGAATTCATGTCGATCCACGAAGCAGCGCTGACCGATCTGCGCGAGTTGCTGCAAGTGCCGGCAAGTCACCGCATCCTTTTCCTGCAGGGCGGCGGGCTCGGCGAGAACGCGATCGTGCCGATGAACCTGCTCGGCTCGAAACCGCGGGCGGATTTCGTCGTCACCGGCTCGTGGTCGCAGAAATCGTTCAAGGAAGCGGAAAAATACGGCAGCGTGCATCTTGCCGCGACCGGCAAGACGGCCGAGGGCTACACGCGCGCGCCGGCGCGTGCGGAATGGCAACTGTCGGACGATCCGGCTTACGTGCATTTGTGCACGAACGAGACCATTCACGGCGTTGAAACCTTCGAGATTCCCGACCTCGGCGATATTCCGCTCGTGGCCGACGCGTCGTCGCACATCCTTTCGCGCCCGATGGACATCGCCAAATACGGCGTGCTGTTCGGCGGCGCGCAGAAGAATATCGGCATGGCGGGCGTGACGGTCGTGATCGTGCGTGAGGACATGCTCGATCGCGCAATGCCGATTTGCCCATCGGCGTTCGAATGGAAGACCGTCGCCGAGAACAACTCGATGTACAACACGCCGCCCACCTATGCGATCTATATTGCCGGGCTCGTGTTCAAGTGGTTGAAGAACCAGGGCGGCCTCCAGGCGATGGAGGCGCGCAACCTCGAAAAATCGAAGCTGCTGTACGACACGATCGACTCGAGCAGCTTCTATCTGAACAAGGTCGAACGTGGCTCGCGCTCGCGGATGAACGTACCGTTCTTCCTCGCCGACGAGTCGCGCAACGAAGATTTCCTGTCCGGCGCGAAAGCGCGGGGATTGGTGCAGCTAAAGGGCCACAAGTCCGTCGGCGGCATGCGGGCGTCGATTTATAACGCCGTCCCGCTCGAAGGCGTCAAAGCGCTTGTCGAATACATGAAGGAATTCGAACAGCGCAGCGCCTGAGTCACACTGACCGGCAGGCGTGCGCATCTTTTCCAGCAGTTACCCGGCAGAGCCGTTTTACGCATGGACGACGAACTCAATACACGACTCAAACCTCTGCGCGATCGCATCGACGCGCTCGACGCGCAGCTGATCGCGCTCCTGAACCAGCGCGCGTCGGTCGCGCTCGAAGTGGGCGAGATCAAGAAGCATTTCAACGCGCCGGTGTTCCGGCCCGAGCGCGAGATGCAGGTGATCGCGCGCCTGCAGGAAATGAGCGCGGGGCCGCTCGCGGACGAACACATCAGCGCGATCTGGCGCGAGATCATGGCCGCGAGCCGCGCGCTAGAAAAGAGCATCAAGGCCGCGTATCTCGGGCCGGTCGGCACCTATAGCGAACAGGCGATGCACGAATACTTCGGTCAGTCGATCGAAGGGCTGCCGTGCCCCTCGATCGATGAAGTATTCCGCTCGGTCGAGGCGGGCGCCGCCGACTACGGCGTCGTGCCGGTCGAGAACTCGACCGAAGGCGCGGTGTCGCGCACGCTGGATCTGCTGCTGCAAACCCAGCTGACCATCGGCGGCGAACTCGCATTGCCGATCCATCACAACCTGCTCACGCAAAACGGGCTCGCTGGCGTCACGCGCGTATGCGCGCATGCGCAGGCGCTCGCGCAGTGCCAGCGCTGGCTGTCGACCAATGCGCCGCATCTCGAGCGCCAGGCGGTGTCGAGTAATGCCGAAGCTGCACGGATGGCGGCCGAAGATCCGACTGTCGCGGCCATCGCCGGCGATCGCGCCGCGATCCACTACGGCCTGCAGGTCACCAACGCGCTGATCCAGGATGATCCGCACAACCGCACGCGCTTCGTAATGATCGGCAAGGAGCCGACCGGTCCGAGCGGCTACGACCAGACCTCGCTGATCGTGTCGGTCGCGAACGAACCGGGCGCGATGGTCAAGCTGCTCGAGCCGCTCGCTCGCCACGGTGTGTCGATGACGCGTTTCGAATCGCGTCCGGCGCGCGTCGGCACGTGGGAGTACTACTTCTATATCGATGTCGAAGGCCATCGCGACGATCCGGCTGTGGCTGCCGCGCTCGCCGGTCTCGGCGAGAAGGCCGCGTTCCTGAAAATACTCGGCTCATATCCGCGCGCCCGCTAAGGGCTGGCAGCGCAGTCCGGGCGGCGCCGCGTGCGCTGCCCGAACGCAGATTTCACTATCCATCGTCGTTCGGAGATTTTCATGACAGCGTCTTTCGGCCCTTCCTATGTGCGCGCGATCGCGCCGTACATCGCCGGCAAGCCAATTTCGGAAGTGGCCCGTGAGTTCGGTCTCGACGAGGCGAGCATCGTGAAGCTCGCATCGAACGAGAATCCGCTCGGCATGCCGGAATCCGCGCAGCACGCGATGGCGCAGGCGATTGCCGATCTCGGCCGTTATCCGGACTCGAACGGTTTCGAGCTGAAAGCGGCGCTCGCCGCGCGCTACGGTGTGCCGGCTGAGTGGATCACGCTCGGCAACGGCAGCAACGACATCCTCGAACTCGCCGCGCACGCGTTCGTCGAGAAGGGCCAGGCGGTCGTGTTCTCGCAGTATTCGTTCGCGGTCTATGCGCTCGCGACGCAAGGCGTCGGCGCGCGCGCCATCGCCGTGCCGGCGGTGCGCTATGGTCACGACCTCGACGCGATGCTCGCCGCAATCGACGACCACACGCGTCTCGTGTTTGTCGCGAATCCGAACAATCCGACCGGCACGTTCGTCGACGGCCCGAGGCTCGAGGCTTTTCTCGACAAGGTGCCGCGCCACGTGGTCGTCGTGCTCGACGAGGCGTACACCGAGTATCTGTCGGCGGACAAACGCTATGACTCGATTGACTGGGTGCGCCGCTATCCGAACCTGCTGGTTTCGCGTACGTTCTCGAAGGCGTTCGGGCTTGCGGGCTTGCGCATCGGCTTCGCGATCGCGCAGCCCGGCTTGACCGATTTGCTGAATCGACTGCGTCAACCGTTTAACGTAAATACGCTCGCGCAAGCCGCGGCGATCGCGGCACTGAACGACAGCGCGTTCCTGCAGAAAAGCGCGGCGCTGAACGCGCAGGGCTATACGCTTCTGACGGAGGCGTTCGACAAGCTCGGCCTCGAATACGTGCCGTCCGAAGGCAACTTCGTGCTCGTGCGCGTTGGCAGCGACGACAAAGCCGGCGCCCGGGTGAACCTCGCGCTGCTGAAGCAGGCCGTGATCGTGCGACCGGTCGACAACTACGGCTTGCCGCAGTGGCTGCGCATCACGATCGGCTTGCCGGAGGAAAACGAAGCGTTCCTCGCGGCGCTCGAAAAGACGCTTGCCGAGCCTGACGCAGCGTAAGCCTTGATCCTTGACCCCGCGCGCCGACCGCCAGGAGTGGCGCGCTTAATGTCCGTATTTTGTGAGCGACGTGGCCGCGTTTTCTTTTAACAAGCTGGTGATTTTCGGTGTCGGCCTGATCGGCGGATCGCTCGCGCGCGCGTTGCGTGAACGCGGCGAGGCTGGCGGGGCGCGCACGGTGGTTGGGCTCGGACGGACCTCCGCGTCGAGCGAACGGGCGTTGGCGCTTGGTGTGATCGACGGCGCCGCGGCGCTCACCGACGACGCCGCGCTGCGCGACGCGCTCGCGGGCGCGGACTTCGTGCTGCTCGCGGCGCCGGTCGCGCAGACCCAGCCGCTACTCGAGCGCATCGCGCCCCATCTCGACGCCAACACGATCGTCACCGATGCGGGCAGCACCAAATCCGACGTGGTCGCCGCCGCCCGCGCGGCGCTCGGCGCCCGGATCGGTCAGTTCGTGCCGGGCCATCCGATCGCCGGTCGCGAGTCGAGCGGGGTCGATGCCGCGTTGCCCGATCTGTACGTGAACCGCAACGTCGTGCTGTGCCCGCTGCCGGAGAATACGCCGGACGCGGTAGAGCGCGTCGCGGCGATGTGGCGCGCCACCGGCGCATTGGTGCGGGAGATGACGCCGCAGCAGCACGACTGCGTGTTCGCGTCGGTCAGTCATCTGCCGCACGTGCTGTCGTTCGCGCTCGTCGAGCAGATTCTCAATTCGCCCGACGCTGCGTTGAAGTTCTCGTTCGCGGCGGGCGGTTTTCGCGACTTCACGCGCATCGCCGCGTCGAGTCCGGAGATGTGGCGCGACGTCTGTATCGCCAATCGCGTGGCGCTGCTCGACGAGCTCGACGCGTACACCGCGGTACTCGCGCGCCTGCGCACGGCGATCGAAGCCGGCGACGGCGCCGCGCTCGAAGCCGTGTTCGCGCGCTCGCGCGTCGCACGCAGTCAGTGGCAGGAGCAGCGCGCGGCTGGCGTGGCCAGCGGCGACGCGTCGAAATAACCGGAAACTGGACACATCATGGAATTCCTCGATCTCGGACCTTTTTCCCGTGCGTCCGGCACGGTTCGTCTGCCCGGCTCGAAGAGCATCTCGAACCGTGTGCTGCTGCTCGCCGCGCTCTCCGAAGGCGAGACGACGATCACGAACCTGCTCGACTCCGACGACACCCGCGTGATGCTCGACGCGCTCGAAAAGCTCGGCGTACGTTTGAAGCGCGACGGCGACACCTGCGTCGTGACCGGCACGCGCGGCGCGTTCACCGCGCGCACGGCCGACCTGTTCCTCGGCAATGCGGGCACGGCGGTGCGCCCGCTGACTGCGGCGCTCGCCGTGAATGGCGGCGACTACCGCATTCACGGCGTGCCGCGCATGCATGAACGGCCGATCGGCGATCTCGTCGACGGCCTGCGCCAGATCGGCGCGAAGATCGACTACGAGCAGAACGAAGGCTATCCGCCACTGCGCATCCGTCCCGCCCAGATAACGGCCGACGCGCCGATCCGCGTACGCGGCGACGTGTCGAGCCAGTTCCTGACCTCGCTGCTGATGACGCTGCCGCTGTTGCGCACCGCGAGCGGCGTCACCACCGTGCAGGTCGACGGCGAGCTGATCTCGAAGCCGTACATCGAGATCACGATCAAGCTGATGGCGCGCTTCGGAATCGAGGTCGAGCGCCACGGCTGGCACCAGTTCGTGGTGCCGGCCGGGAAGCGGTATCAGTCGCCGGGCACGATCATGGTGGAAGGGGATGCGTCGTCGGCGTCGTATTTCCTCGCCGCGGGCGCGCTCGGCGGCGGGCCGCTCAGAGTCGAAGGCGTGGGCCGCGCGAGCATCCAGGGCGACGTCGGATTTGCCGATGCGCTGATCAAGATGGGCGCGAACCTTCAGATGGGCGACGACTGGATTGAAGTGCGTGGCGTCGGCAACGATCACGGCAAGCTCGATCCGATCGACATGGACTTCAACCTGATCCCCGATGCCGCGATGACGATCGCAGTCGCCGCGCTGTTCGCGGACGGCACGAGCACGCTGCGCAACATCGCGAGCTGGCGCGTGAAGGAAACAGACCGCATCGCCGCAATGGCGACCGAGCTTCGCAAAGTCGGTGCGAAGGTGCAGGAAGGCGAAGATTTCCTCGTCGTCACGCCACCCGAAAAGCTGTTCCCGAATGCCGCGATCGACACCTACGACGACCACCGCATGGCGATGTGTTTCTCGCTCGTGAGTTTGGGCGGCGTGCCGATCCGCATCAACGACCCGAAGTGCGTCGGCAAGACGTTCCCTGATTATTTCGAGCGCTTTACGGCGCTCACACAACCCTGATGCAACCCGGATTCGCGTGCGAATCCCCGATGTGCGACATTTTTAGATGAAACCGACCCGTCCCTTTCACCAGACGCCCGTCATTGCGATCGACGGCCCTAGCGCCTCCGGCAAAGGCACTGTGGCCGCGATGGTGGCCGCCAACCTCGGCTTTCACCTGCTCGACAGCGGCGCGCTGTATCGGCTCGCGGCGCTCGCGAGCCTGCGCTATGGCATTGCGGCGGACGATATCGACGCACTTGTCAAACTGATCGATGACCTCCATATCACGTTTCGCGAGGGGCTCGCGCAGCTTGACGGGGTCGATGTATCGACCGAAATCCGCGCCGAGGAAGTAGGCAGCCGCGCTTCGGCGATCGCCGTGCACGCACCGGTGCGAACCGCGCTGGTGGCGCGCCAGCGGGCGTTTCGCAAGGAACCGGGACTGGTCGCCGACGGCCGCGACATGGGCACCGTGATCTTCCAGGACGCCGCGCTGAAGGTGTTCATGACCGCGAGCGTCGAGGCCCGCGCGATGCGCCGGCATAAGCAATTGATCCAAAAAGGATTTTCTGCTAATATAGATGACTTGCTCCGGGATTTGCGTGAGCGTGACGAGCGTGACAGTCAGCGCGCGGCCGCGCCGCTCAAGCCCGCGGCGGATGCAAAGCTGCTTGATACCTCCGCATTGTCGGTCGACCAGGCGGTCGAGCAGGTGGTGCAATGGTATGAAGCGCTGGTCCCGCATGCGTGATTGAAAACGGTCGCGCAGAAGTGGCGAGCGGCGGCAGTCCCGTTGTTGGTAGGTGCTTCGCAATGGTCGCGAAGCGTTGTTTTTAACCCTTTAACCCCGCGTGGCGTTCGCGTATTGCCGCAGTTGCTGACCGGTCAGGTGAGCCAGGCGTTGCGAAGACCATGCAAACTTTGATTTTTATGTCCGACCTGCAAACTTCTACCCCGAATACCGAATCTTTTGCGGCTCTGTTCGAAGAGTCGCTGACCAAGCAGGACATGCGCGCTGGCGAAGTGATTTCCGCCGAAGTCGTGCGTGTCGACCACAACTTCGTGGTCGTGAACGCTGGTCTGAAGTCCGAAGCCTACATCCCGCTTGAAGAGTTCCTGAACGACGCGGGCGAGGTAGAAGTGCAGGCGGGCGACTTCGTTTCCGTCGCGATCGACGCGCTGGAAAACGGCTATGGCGACACCATCCTGTCGCGTGACAAGGCGAAGCGTCTGGCTTCGTGGCTGTCGCTGGAAAAGGCGCTGGACAACAATGAACTCGTGACTGGCACGATCACGGGCAAGGTCAAGGGCGGTATGACCGTGATGGTCAACGGCATCCGCGCGTTCCTGCCGGGTTCGCTGGTTGATACGCGTCCGGTCAAGGACACGACCCCGTACGAAGGCAAGACCCTCGAATTCCGCGTCATCAAGCTCGACCGCAAGCGTAACAACGTCGTGCTGTCGCGCCGCGCTGTCATCGAGGCAACGCAAGGCGAGGAGCGCGCGAAGCTGCTCGAAACGCTGAAGGAAGGCGCGATCGTCGAAGGCGTGGTCAAGAACATCACCGACTACGGCGCGTTCGTGGACCTCGGCGGCATCGACGGCCTGCTGCACATTACCGACATCGCATGGCGTCGCGTGCGTCACCCGAGCGAAGTTCTGTCGGTTGGCCAGGAAGTCACCGCGAAGATCCTCAAGTTCGACCAGGAAAAGAACCGCGTTTCGCTCGGTATCAAGCAACTGGGCGACGATCCGTGGGAAGGCATCTCGCGCCGTTACCCGTCGGGCACGCGTCTGTTCGGTAAGGTCACCAACATCACCGACTACGGCGCATTCGTCGAAGTGGAATCGGGCATCGAAGGCCTCGTCCACGTGTCGGAAATGGACTGGACCAACAAGAACGTTGCTCCGTCGAAGGTTGTCCAGCTGGGCGACGAAGTCGAAGTGATGGTTCTCGAAATCGACGAAGACCGCCGTCGTATCAGCCTTGGCATGAAGCAGTGCAAGCCGAACCCGTGGGACGACTTCAGCCGCAACTTCAAGAAGGGCGACAAGATCAGCGGCGCCATCAAGTCGATCACCGACTTTGGCGTGTTCATCGGTCTGCCGGGCGGCATCGACGGTCTGGTTCACCTGTCGGATCTGTCGTGGAGCGAAACCGGCGAGGAAGCCGTTCGCAAGTACAAGAAGGGCGACGAAGTGGAAGCGATCGTTCTCGGCATCGACGTCGAGAAGGAACGTATTTCGCTGGGTATCAAGCAGCTCGAAGGTGACCCGTTCAGCAACTACGTTGCAATGAACGACAAGGGTTCGGTCGTCGACGGTACCGTCAAGTCGGTCGACGCGAAGGGTGCGGTGGTCCAGCTGTCGGGCGAAGTCGAAGGCTACCTGCGTGCTTCGGAAATCGCCCAAGACCGCGTGGAAGACGCTCGCAATGTGCTGAAGGAAGGCGACAAAGTCAACGCTATGATCATCAACATCGATCGCAAGTCGCGCGGCATCAACCTGTCGATCAAGGCGAAGGACTCGGCTGAGCAGCAGGAAGCCATCCGCGGTCTCGCTGCTTCGGATTCGAGTGCAGCCGCTACCGGCACGACGAACCTCGGTGCGCTGCTGAAGGCCAAGCTCGACGGCCAGAACCAGTAAGCCTGAGAGGTCTGCTGCAGTATGACCAAATCGGAATTGGTCGCCCAGCTGGCTACGCGATTTCCGCAACTTGTTCTCAAGGATGCGGATTTCGCGGTGAAGACGATGCTTGATGCGATGTCGGAGGCGCTTGCCAAAGGTCATCGCATCGAAATTCGTGGCTTCGGCAGCTTCGGCCTCAACCGCCGTCCCTCCCGCGTCGGACGCAATCCGAAGTCGGGCGAGAAGGTGCTGGTACCCGAGAAGTACGTACCGCACTTCAAGCCGGGCAAGGAATTGCGCGAGCGGGTGGATCGTCGCGCGGGCGAGCCGCTGAAGGCCGAGGAGCCGGATGACGACCTTTAATGACTCCGCTGTGTGTGTGTTGCAGCGTGGCATAGCTAGCGTCAGCGGCCAAAGCCAGTCGGCAAAAGACCAGGAAAAGCGCCTTCGGGCGCTTTTTTTTCGTCCATCATTTGAGAAGTCGCGCCTTCCGCTGCGGCCTTTGCATTTCGCGAATTGCATGTAAGTCCGGCATCCCGCCACTTGCTGCCCAGCCGCGAGGGCATCCATTACAATACGGGTCACTTCGGCGCGGGCAACCCCGTGGCGCGACGCGTCATCAAGCCGGCGTCATCCCGCAACTGCCGTGAAGAGATATATTCATGAAATTTATCGTCTGGCTGATCCGTGTGCTGGTATTCGTGCTGCTGCTCGTGCTCGCGCTCTCCAACACGCAACCCGCTACGCTGAATTTCCTCGCCGGCTACGTCTGGTCTGCGCCTCTGATTCTGATCGGCCTCGCGTTTTTCGTGATCGGCTTGCTCGCCGGGCTCGTGTCGGCGATGCCGGCCGTCGTGCGTCTGCGCATGGAGAATGGCCGGCTCAGGCGCGAGTTGCGCGTGGCTCGCGAGACTCCCGCCGTGGTAGAGCAGCCGCCGATGCCGCCGCTGATCTGAGCTGTCTTGCGCCGCGCGCGCTCCGAGCGTGGCTTTTCGTTTTCGCTTTTCCGCACATTTGCATTAATCGCATGGATCTAGACTTCTGGTGGCTGCTGGTCGTACCCGTCGCGTTCGCGTTCGGCTGGATGGCGGCGCGCTACGACCTCAAGACGCTGCTGTCCGAAAGCGCCAACCTGCCGCGGTCGTATTTTCGCGGCCTGAACTTCCTTCTCAACGAGCAGCCCGACCAGGCGATCGATGCATTCATCGAAGTCGTCAAGCTCGACCCTGAAACGGTCGAATTGCATTTCGCGCTCGGCAATCTGTTCCGCCGGCGCGGCGAGACGGATCGAGCGATTCGCGTGCATCAAAATCTGCTGAGCCGCGCGGACCTGCCGGTCAACGAGCGCGATCACGCGCTGTACGAACTCGGCCAGGACTTCCTGAAAGCGGGTCTGCTCGACCGTGCCGAAGAAACCTTCCGCTCGCTGCAAGCGGGCGATTACGCGCTGGGTGCCCAACGCGCGCTGTTGACGATCTACGAGATCGAGAAGGACTGGGTCAAGTCGATCGATACCGCGCGCCACCTCGAAACGATGGGCGCACCGTCGCTCGACAAGGAAATCGCACAGTTCCACTGCGAACTTGCGCAGGAAGCGCTGCAGCAGAACAAACCGGACGAGGCACGTCATCAGCTCGGGCTCGCGCTGAAGGCGAACCCGACCAACGTGCGCGCGACGATCCTGTTCGGCGATGTCGACGCGGCCGGCGGCGCGCCGGAAGCGGCGATTGGGCAATGGCGCCGCGTCGAGGAGCAGAACCCCGCGTATCTGCCGCTCGTCGCCGAGAAGATCATGAAAGCGTATGAAGCGCTCGGCCGCGCGCAGGAGGGCGCCGATCTGCTGACCACGTGGGTCGACCGTCATCCGAGCAACGATCTGCTCGACGTTGCGTATCAGCACGTCGCATCGCTGCGCGGCGCCGATGCTGCGCACGCGCTCGCGCGCACGCAGATGCAGAAGTCGCCGAATCTGGCCGGCATGACGCGTCTTCTCGAAGCGCAGCAGGCCGTCGCCGAAGAGCCGCGGCGCGGCGAGCTCGAACTGATGCGCACACTGATCCGCCAGCGCACCAAAAATCTGCCACGGTATACGTGCCAGAATTGTGGTTTCAGGGCCCGGCTTTTCTACTGGCAGTGCCCGGGATGCAGCGGTTGGGAAACCTATGCGCCGCGCCGCGTCGAGCCGATTGCCGCGCCGAGCTGACGCCGCATGCGCGGCGGTGGCCGCGTCGGCGTTCATTGGCGCGCAATCGCCCCGCGAATTTCGCAACGAGTTTATCGCCGGCCTCACGAGCGGCATTCATCACCGGAACCATCTACCGGACAGCGTATGAAAATCACCATTATCGGCACCGGCTATGTGGGCCTTGTCACCGGCGCGTGTCTCGCCGAAATCGGCAACGACGTCTTCTGTCTCGACGTCGATCAACGCAAGATCGACATCCTCAACAGAGGCGGCGTGCCGATTCACGAACCGGGCTTGCAGGAGATGATCGCCCGCACGCGCGCGGCCGGCCGCATCACGTTCTCGACCGATGTCGCGGCGAGCGTCGCGCACGGCGACGTGCAGTTCATCGCGGTCGGCACACCGCCCGACGAAGACGGCTCCGCCGACCTGCAATACGTGCTCGAGGCCGCACGCAACATCGGCCGCACGATGAACGGCTTCAAGGTGATCGTCGACAAATCGACGGTGCCGGTCGGCACCGCGCAACGCGTGCGCGCGGTGATCAACGAAGAGCTCGCGAAGCGCGGGCTCGCCGGCAGCGCGCAGCATCGCTTCTCGGTCGTGTCGAACCCCGAGTTCCTGAAGGAAGGCGCGGCCGTCGACGACTTCATGCGCCCAGACCGTATCGTGATCGGTATCGACGAAGACGAAGCGGGCGCACGCGCGCGCGAGATGATGAAGCGTCTGTACGCGCCGTTCAACCGCAATCACGAACGCACGCTGTACATGGACGTGCGCTCGGCCGAGTTCACCAAGTACGCGGCCAACGCGATGCTCGCGACGCGCATCTCGTTCATGAACGAGATGTCGAATCTCGCGGACAAGGTCGGCGCCGACATCGAGGCGGTGCGCCGCGGCATCGGTTCCGATCCGCGCATCGGCTATCACTTCCTGTATGCCGGCTGCGGCTATGGCGGCTCGTGCTTCCCGAAGGACGTGCAGGCGTTGATTCGCACCGCGAGCGAGAGCGGCCACAACCTGCGCATTCTCGAGGCGGTCGAGGAAGTGAACGACCAGCAGAAGGACGTGCTCGTGGACAAGATCGCCGCGAAGCTCGGCGAGGATCTGAGCGGCCGCACGTTCGCGGTGTGGGGCCTCGCATTCAAACCGAATACCGACGACATGCGCGAGGCGCCGAGCCGTCGCGTGATCGGCGAGCTGCTCGCGCGCGGCGCAAACGTGCGCGCGTACGATCCGGTCGCCGTGACCGAGGCGCAGCGCGTGTTCGCGATGGATCTGCACGCGGCGCCCGAGCAGCTCGCACGTCTCACGTTCACGAGCGCTCAGGACGAAACGCTGACCGGCGCCGACGCGCTCGTGATCGTGACCGAATGGAAGGAGTTCAAGAGTCCTGATTTCGTGCACCTGAAATCGGTGCTGAAGACACCGCTGATTTTCGACGGCCGCAATCTGTACGAACCGGACGCGATGATCGAGCTCGGGATCGACTATCACGCTATTGGACGCCCCTATGCCCAACCCTCTGAACTTCCGGCCGATGCCTGAGGCCATGCCCGCGGCGCCCGCGTCCACCACGGCGCAGAAGCTCACGTTCGTGCCGCGCGGGCAGCTCAATGCGGCGCGCGTGCTGGTGGTCGGCGACGTGATGCTCGACCGTTACTGGTTCGGCGACGTCAACCGCATCTCGCCGGAGGCGCCCGTGCCGGTCGTGCACGTGCAGCGCCAGGAAGATCGCCTGGGCGGCGCGGCGAACGTCGCGCGCAATGCGGTCGCGCTCGGCGCGCAAGCGGGTCTGTTGTGCGTGGTCGGTCATGACGAGCCCGGCGAGCGCATCGTGCAACTGCTCGACGAAAGCGGCGTGACACCGCATCTCGAACGCGATCCGGCCTTGCTGACGACGATCAAGCTGCGCGTGCTGTCGCGTCAGCAGCAACTGCTGCGCGTCGATTTCGAAAACTCGCCGGCGCACGAAGTGCTGCTAGCGGGGCTTGCGCGTTTCGACGAGCTGCTGCCGTCGCACGACGTGATCCTGATGTCCGACTACGCGAAGGGCGGCCTCACGCATGTCACGCAAATGATCGCGAAGGCGCACGCGGCCGGCAAACCGGTGCTCGTCGATCCGAAGGGCGACGACTGGGAGCGCTATCGCGGCGCGACGCTGATCACGCCGAATCGCGCGGAATTGCGCGAGGTCGTCGGACAGTGGAAGTCGGAGGAAGACCTGATCGCGCGTGTCACGAAGCTGCGCGCCGAACTCCAGTTCAAGGCGCTGCTGCTGACGCGCTCGGAGGAGGGCATGACGCTGTTTGCCGACGATGGCATCCTGCACGCATCGGCTGATGCGCGCGAAGTGTATGATGTGTCGGGCGCGGGCGACACCGTGATCGCGACGCTTGCCGCGATGCTCGGCGCGGGTCTTTCTCTCGTCGACGCGGTCGGACTCGCGAATCGCGCGGCCGGCATCGTGGTCGGCAAACTGGGCACCGCCACCGTCGACTACGACGAACTCTTCTCCTGATGCAGCCCGCGGGGCTGCCGTCGTCCGACGGACCAGCGGACCCCGCGGCGTTGACTGAACGAAGCTCACTACAAAGCTCACTACGGCAGGATCATCATGACCGTCATCGTCACCGGCGCGGCCGGTTTTATCGGCAGCAATCTCGTGAAGGCGCTCAACGAGCGCGGCGAACAACGCATCATCGCGGTCGATAACCTCACGCGCGCGGACAAGTTCAGGAATCTGGTCGATTGCGAAATCGACGACTATCTCGACAAAACCGAATTCGTCGAGCGCTTCAGGCGCGGCGACTTCGGCAAGGTGCGCGCGATTTTCCACGAAGGCGCCTGCTCGGACACGATGGAAACCGACGGCCGCTACATGATGGACAACAACTACCGCTATAGCCGCGACGTGCTCGACATCTGTCTCGCGCAGGACGTCCAGTTCCTGTATGCATCGTCGGCGGCGACGTATGGCGGCTCGAGCCGCTTCGTCGAGGAGCGCGAGGTCGAGCAGCCGCTCAACGTGTACGGCTATTCGAAGTTCCTGTTCGACCAGGTGATTCGCCGCGTGCTGCCCACGGCGAAAAGCCAGATCGTGGGCTTTCGTTATTTCAACGTGTACGGTCCGCGCGAAACGCATAAGGCGCGCATGGCATCGGTCGCGTTTCACAACTTCAATCAGTTCCGCGCCGAGGGCAAGGTCAAGCTGTTCGGCGAATACAACGGCTATCCGGCTGGTGAGCAGACGCGCGATTTCATCTCCGTCGAAGACGTCGTCAAGGTCAATCTGTTCTTCTTCGATCATCCGGAGAAGTCGGGCATTTTCAATCTCGGCACCGGCCGCGCGCAGCCGTTCAACGACATCGCGAGCACCGTGGTCAACACGCTGCGCGCGCTGAACAACGAGCCGGCGCTGTCGCTCGCGGATCAGGTGCAAGGCGGACTGATCGAATACATTCCGTTCCCCGACGCGCTGCGTGGAAAGTACCAGTGCTTCACGCAGGCCGATCAGTCGAAGCTGCGCGCGGCCGGCTACGACGCGCCGTTTCTGAGCGTGCAGGAAGGTGTCGATCGTTACGTGCGCTGGCTGTTCGGCCAGGTTTAATTAGTACGCCGTCCTCTTTAAACTGGAATCTCCTGGCTGGTGATGGTCGCCGGCCAGTGGCAACAGGGAGATTCCAATATGTTTCGAAAAGTACTGGTTACCGCGGCGATGCTCGCCGCTTTTGGCCACGCGTATGCGGCGGTCGACGTCAATACGGCTAACGAGGACGCGCTGCGCGGCATCAAGGGCATCGGTCCGGCAAAAGCCAAAGCGATCGTCGACGAACGCAATGCGCACGGCCCGTTCAAGGACGCGGCCGATCTCGGCAAGCGCGTCAAGGGCATGGGCGGCCACACCATCGAGCGCCTGCAGGCGGAGGGTCTCGCTGTCGGACCGGCTGGCGCGGCTGCTAGCGCGCAGGTTGCGGCAGCTGCAGCGGCCAAGGAGCCGGCCGCTGCGGCCGCGCCGGCCGCCACGCAGAAGGGCGCCGCCGCAGTGGCGGTGAAGAAGTAAGCTGCCGCGAGCCTTGCGCGTGTCATGCTGACGAGCGGCTTGCGGCGCGCAGGGTCCGCGAACATCCCATTGCTCCGATTTGCACACACGACTTCCCGCGGCTCGCAGCCGCGGGCTTTTTGCGCAGCAGGCGGCATGCATCCATGCGGACAGAAGGGCTGCAGGGCAGCGCCGGAGTTCGTGGTTTAGAATCGATAGATTGAAGACACTCTCTCGCGCATCGATCGCTGGACCCCATATGGCATACAAAACGATTGAAGACACAGTCGGCAACACGCCGCTCGTACAACTCGTCCGGCTTCCCGACGACGAGATCCGCAGCCGCAACAATGTGATCCTCGCGAAGCTCGAGGGCAACAACCCGGCGGGGTCGGTGAAGGACCGTCCGGCATTGTCGATGATCAAGAAGGCCGAAGCGCGCGGCCGCATCAAGCCGGGCGACACGCTGATCGAGTCGACCAGCGGCAATACCGGCATCGCGCTCGCAATGGCCGCGGCGGTCCGCGGCTACAAGATGGTGCTGATCATGCCGGAAGATCTGTCGGTCGAGCGCCGTCAGAGCATGGCGGCCTACGGCGCGGAAATCATTCTGACGCCAGTCAAAGGCGGCATGGAGTACGCGCGCGATCTCGCCGAGCAGATGCAGCGCGAAGGCAAGGGCATCATCCTCGATCAGTTCGCGAACCCGGACAATCCGGCTTCGCACATCGAAGGCACGGGCCCGGAAATCTGGCGCGACACGGAAGGGCGCATCACGCACTTCGTATCGTCGATGGGCACGACCGGCACGATCATGGGCGTGTCCACGTATCTGAAAACGCAGAACCAGCAGATCGAAATTATCGGCGCGCAGCCGGAAGAGGGCTCGCGTATTCCGGGTATTCGCAAGTGGCCGGAAGCGTATCTGCCGAAAATCTTCGACCGTAGCCGCGTCGACCGTGTGGAGAACGTCAGCCAATCCGCGGCCGAGGCGATGGCGCGCCGCCTGGCGTCGGTCGAAGGCATCTTCGCGGGAATTTCGTCGGGCGGTGCGTGCGAAGTCGCGCTGCGCATCGCGCGGCAGGTCGAGAATGCGACGATCGTGTTCATCGTCTGCGACCGCGGCGACCGTTATCTGTCCACGGGAGTATTTCCCGCGTAAGCGGGTCGCCGGGCGCCTTCGCGGGCGCACGAGCCAATAAAGAGCGCCGGTCGAGCCGGCGCTTTTTTACGTCCTTCAACGCGAGGCGCGCGCGGCGACCCGCGGGGCGACTCACTGCGAATTTGAGTTCGACTGATCTGTCTGACCTTGCGACGCGCCGCCGTTGTTGACCGCCTTCGCGGCATTCGCAGTGTCGATTGCTTCCATCTGGGCCTTGACCTTCTGACCGAGTTGATACACCGCAAGCGCATAGAAGAAGCTGCGGTTATAGCGGGTGAGCACGTAGAAGTTCTTCAGGCCGAGCACGAACTCGGTGCCCCGTCCCGGCGTCGGCAGATCGACCACCGTGACCGGCGTGCCCGCTTCCGAAGCAATGTCGAGGTTCGGCTCGTTCAGCACGAGACCGGCGCGCAGCAACTGGTCGAGCGGCCAGTGCGGCTCCGGCTGGCCAGTGGCCGCCGCCTGCGCGACACCGAGGCTGCCCGCGTCCGAGCCGATTCGCCATACCACCGGCCGGCCGCTTTCCCAGCCATTCTGGCGCAGATAATTCGCGACGCTGCCGATCGCGTCGGCATCGCTCGTGCGCAGATCGATGTGCTTGTTGCCCTCGTAGTCGACCGCGTACTGGACGATGCTGCTCGGCAGGAACTGCGGAATGCCGATCGCGCCCGTGTACGAGCCGAGCACCGTGTTCGGGTCGATCTGCGCATCGCGCGTCCACACCAGATAGTCTTCGAGATTCTTGCGGAAGGTCGCCTGGCGGTCCGCGCGATTCGCGGTGTTCGGATAATCGAAGCTCAGCGTGGTCAGCGCATCGAGCACGCGGAAATTACCCATGTAGCGACCGTAGATCGTCTCGACGCCGATGATGCCGACGACCATCTCCGGCGGCACGCCGAACTCCTGATACGCGCGCTGCAGCGTAGCCCGGTTCTCGCGCCAGAACTGCACGCCGGCATTGACGCGCACCGGGTCGAGAAAGCGCGCCTGATACGAGCGCCAGTTCTTGACCGACGGCGTCAGCGACGGCGTGACCAGCTTCACCGCGGTCGCCGAGTAGCTGACGCCGGCAAACAGCGCATGTAGCGACGCTTCGTCGAAATCGTAGCGCGCGACCATCTCGTTGATGAACGCATCGACGTTCGCGTTGTTCGCATAGCGCTGCGGAATGATCTCTTCCTCAAACGTTTGCCCTTGCGGGACCGGCTGTTGCGGCTGGCTCTGCGCGAGCTGCACAGAGGCCTTGCGCGTGGCGCTTTGTGCGCTCGCGGGACTTGCTGCGATGAACATGCACGATGCGACGGTCAGTGAGGCGGCGAGGGAGTTGAGGCGAAGCCGGTTGCGTGGGGATCCTGCGGACAGAGCAAGCTTGACGGTCATGGTGAGCAGTGAGCGCGATGCGTGAAAGGCTGGAAGCAGTCGGAAAGCGGCAGGAACGAAACGGCGAATAACGGGTCGGGGAAGTATACCCGACGGCTCCCGCAAAACCGTGCTGAATCGGCGACAGCGGCGTCGTGTGGTAACTTGACGAAAGTAGGCGCGCGGGGGCGCGCGCCGCTCGACGGAGACACGCCGCGCGCGCAATTGATGCGCCGCGCCGTAGAAGAGAGACGCACAACACGAACTATGGCAACAGGTTTCTATTCCCACCCCGACTGTCTGCTGCACGACATGGGACAGTGGCATCCCGAGTGCCCCGCGCGCCTGCAGGCGATCGAGGATCAGCTGATCGCGAGCCGCATCGACGCGCTGATCGAGCGCGAATCGGCGCCGCTCGTCGACGAGGCCGCGCTGCTGCGCGTGCACACGCAGGCGCACGTCGACTACATCCGCGGTCGCTCGCCGGTCGAGGGCGTCGCCGAAATCGATCCCGACACGACGATGAACCCGCACACGTTGCGGGCCGCGTTGCGCGCGGCGGGCGCGGCGGTCGCCGCCACCGACGCGGTGATCGAAGGCCGCTACGACAACGCGTTCTGCAGCGTGCGCCCGCCCGGCCATCACGCGGAGCCGGCGCGCGCGATGGGCTTCTGCTTCTTCAACAACGTCGCGATCGCCGCACGCCACGCGCTCGACGTGCATGGTCTCGCGCGGGTCGCCATCATCGACTTCGACGTGCATCACGGCAACGGTACCGAGGCCGCATTCGCGGGCGACCCGCGCGTGCTGATGTGCAGCATCTTTCAGCACCCGTTCTATCCATTCACGGGCGCCGACAACCAGGCGTCCAACATGTGCAACGTGCCGATGCCGGCGCGCTCGAACGGCATGGCCGTGCGCGAAGCGGTCGATATGCTGTGGTTGCCGCGCCTGCACGAATTCAGGCCGGAGATGCTGTTCATCTCGGCCGGCTTCGACGCGCATCGCGAGGACGACCTCGGCAACATGGGCCTCGTCGAAGACGATTACGCGTGGATTACCGACCAGGTGTGCGAGATCGCGCGGCGCTACGCGCGCGGGCGCATCGTCAGTTGTCTCGAGGGCGGCTACAACCTGTCGGCGCTCGGGCGCAGCGTGGTCGCGCACGTGCGCTCGCTCGCGGAGATCTGAGCCATGAACGTCAACCCCGTCAATACCGGCGACGCGTCGCTGGTCACCATCGAACCCGACGCGTATCGTGTACCGGGCGTCGTGCGCGTAACGATGAACCGGCCCGATGCGTTCAACGCGCTGTCCGAAGCGCTGCTCGACGAACTTCAGCAGACGCTGACCGACATCGCGAAGACCGATGCCCGCGTGGTCGTGATCGCCGGCGCGGGCCGCGCGTTCTGCGCCGGGCACGACCTGAAGGAAATGCGCGCGGCGCCGTCGCTCGCGTACTACCAGCAGCTGTTCGCGCGCTGCACGAAGCTGATGCTGACGATCCAGCGCCTGCCGCAGCCGGTGATCGCGCGCGTGCACGGCATCGCGACCGCGGCCGGCTGCCAGCTCGTCGCCATGTGCGATCTGGCTGTCGCCGCCGATACTGCGCGCTTCGCCGTATCGGGCGTGAACCTCGGGTTGTTCTGCGCGACACCGTCGGTGCCGCTGTCGCGCAACCTGTCGCGCAAGGCCGCGCTCGAAATGCTGCTGACCGGCGATTTCATCGACGCCGCCGAAGCCCGCAAGCAGGGGCTCGTGAACCGCGTCGCCCCAGCCGATGCACTCGACGACGAAGTCGCGCGGCTCGCCGCGAGCATCTGCGCGAAGCCGGTCGAAGCGGTCAGCGCGGGCAAGGGCCTGTTCTACCGCCAACTCGAAATGGGCATCGAGGCCGCGTACCAGCTCGCCGGGCAGACGATGGCCTGCAACATGATGGACGACTCGGCGCTCGAAGGCGTGCAGGCTTTCATCGACAAACGCGCGCCGGAGTGGAAGCGCTAGCCGACGTCTACCACGCGCCGCATCTTCTCAACTCCGTCCCACCGACCGTCTTTCAATCCAATCGACCAACCCCGCGATCACCCGATCGCGGTCGAGGTCGTTCATCGTCTCGTGATAGCTGCCCTCGTGCAGCGTGAGCGTCTTGTCAGGCGAACCCGCGTGCTCGCCGAACGCGCGGCTGCCGTCGGGCTCGGTCAGTTTGTCGTCGGTGCCGTGAAACACGAGCAGCGGCATGCGCAGCCCCGCGCGGCCACGTTCGATGCGCGCCATCGCCAGCAGCAGCTCGGCGCCCGTACGCGCCGGAATCGCGTCGTGATGCACGAGCGGATCGTTGAGGTTGGCTTTGACGACCGGCTGAAGGCGCGACAGCAGCGCGGGGTCGATCTTCATCGCCGGGAAGCCCGGATAGACGCGGCTGATCACCTGGCTCAGCGCGAGCATCCACTTCGGCACGTCGCGCCCCGGCGCAAGCGCGGGGCTCGACAGGATCAGACCACTCAGGCGCCTCCCGCTGGCGTCGAGACGTTCGATCGCGTACAGCGCGGCCACCGCGCCACCCATGCTGTGGCCCATCAGGAAGAGCGGCGCGCAGCTTTGCGCGGCGGCGTCGAGCAGCGCCTGCGCATCGAGCAGGTAGTCGTCGAAGCGTTTCACATAGACGCGCCTGCCGGGCGCGTGGCCGTGGCCGCGAAGATCGACCGCGACGAGTTCGATGCCCGCCGCGTTGAGCCGGTCCGCCACGGCCGCGTAACGGCCGGCGTGCTCGGCGAGGCCGTGCAGCAGCGCGACCGTCGCGCGTATCGGCCCATTCGGCTGCCAGCGATACAGCGGCAACTCGATGCTATCGGCGGTCGTGACCGACGCGCGCTGCGGCGCATCCTTATTAAGACTGCCGGCGCTCGCGCGCACCGTGTGGCTCGGGGAAGTTTGCATGGCGGTAGGCTGTGCGGAAGGGGGGTGGTCCGATCATAGTCGGAGCGGCGCGATGCGCGAGAGCTTTGTACGAAACGCGCGGCTCTAATGCCCTTTGGTTATGAAAAGATCGGAATTGATTATTAAAGGGTATGTCGGCGCTGCGGTAGAATGGCGACCTTAAATCCCAAATAAAAGAAGCGGCGGCCGCTTGCCGGGAGCACGACGCTCGCCGGCAGCCTCCGCCGTTTTCGTTTGTCCATGATCGAAATACGCAATGTTTCCCAGCGGTTCGCCGGACCCCGGGGCTGGGTCGAGGCGCTGCACAACGTCAATCTGACGATTCCGGCGGGCGAGGTGTTCGGCATCATCGGCCGCAGCGGCGCGGGCAAGAGCACGCTCGTGCGCACGATCAACCTGCTGACCCGCCCATCCGAGGGCAACATCCTAGTCAACGGCCGCGATCTGACGACGCTGCCCGCCGCGCAACTACGCGACGCGCGTCGCGAGATCGGCATGATCTTCCAGCACTTCAATCTGTTGTCGTCGCGCACCGTGTACGAGAACGTCGCGCTGCCGCTCGAACTGGCCGGCATGAAGCGCGACGAAATCGAGGCGAACGTGCTGCCGCTGCTCGAACTCGTCGGTCTGTCGGCGCAGAAGGACCGCTATCCGGCGCAGATCAGCGGCGGGCAGAAGCAGCGGGTGGGTATCGCTCGCGCGCTCTCGAGCAAGCCGAAGGTGCTGCTGTCGGACGAGGCGACCTCCGCGCTCGACCCCGAAACCACGCGCGCCATTCTTGATCTGCTGAAGCGCATCAACCGCGAACTGAACCTGACGGTCGTGCTGATCACGCACCAGATGGACGTGATCAAGCAGGTCTGCGATCGCGTCGCGGTGCTCGACGCTGGCCGCGTCGTCGAACAAGGCAAGGTGATCGACGTGTTCCTGGAGCCGCACCACGAAGTCACGCGCGCGCTGATCGGCGACGTCATCGCGCAGGACTTGCCGCCCGCCATGAAGGCGCGCGTCGCGCAGCGCCTGAAGACCGGCAGCGGCCATCTGCTGCGCCTCGCGTTCACCGGTTCGGGCGTCGATCAGCCGATCCTGTCGGAGACGATTCGCCGCTACGAGCTTGACTTCAATATCCTGCACGGCCAGATCGACGAGATCCAAGGGCAGGCGTTCGGCTCGCTCGCGGTTCTGGCGGGCGGCGATCCGGCCAAGGTCGCACAGGCGATCACGTTTCTGCGCGAGCAGGGTGTCGTAGTGGAGGAGCTCTCGCATGTTGAGTGAAATGTTCGATATGTTCGTCCAGTCGTTCTGGGAGACCCTCATTATGGTGGGTATCTCCGGACTGATTGGCGCCGTGGTTGGCGTGCCGCTCGGCGTGCTGCTGTATCTGACCGACCGCCAGGGCGTGCTCGAAAACGTCGCGGTGAATCGCGTGATGGGCGTGATCGTCAATGCGGTGCGCTCCACACCGTTCATCATCCTGCTGGTCGCGGTGATTCCGTTTACGCGGCTCGTCGTCGGGTCGTCGATCGGCACGGCGGCGGCCATCGTGCCGCTGACGATCGCCGCCGCGCCGTTCATCGCGCGCCTCGTCGAAACGGCGCTGCGCGAAGTCGACCGCGGGCTCATCGAGGCGGCCCAGGCGATGGGCGCGACCACCAGCCAGATCGTCTTCAAGGTGCTGTTGCCGGAATCGCTGCCGGGTGTGGTCGCCGGTTTGACGATCACATTCGTGTCGCTGGTCGGCTATTCGGCGATGGCCGGCGCGATCGGCGGCGGTGGCCTTGGCGACCTCGGCATCCGCTACGGTTATCAGCGCTTTCTGCCGGAAGTGATGCTCGCGGTCGTGCTGATCCTGATCGTGTTCGTGCAACTGGTGCAGTCGTTTGGGGATTGGCTCGTGCGTCGTTTGAGCCATAAGTAAACAAGGGCGTTCGGAAGCCCGCTCATAGAGATTCGGAAAAGGACCATCATGCAACGTCGCCTCATTCTCAAGCTGGCCGCCGCGCTCGGCGCGGCAACGCTGTTCGCCACCACCGCGGCACAGGCCGAAGACACGATCAAGGTCGGCGTCACCGGCGGCCCGCACGCGCAGATCATGGACGTCGTGAAGACGGTCGCCGCGAAGAACGGCCTCACCATCAAGATCGTCGAATTCTCCGATTACGTGCAGCCGAACGCGGCGCTCGCGAGCGGCGATCTGGACGCGAACAGCTACCAGCATGACCCGTACTTGCAGGCGCAGGTGAAGGACCGTGGCTACAAGCTGATCCGTGTCGCCGATACGGTCACGTACCCGATGGGCATCTACTCGAAGAAAGTGAAGTCGCTCGCCGAACTGCAGCCGGGCGCGAAGATCGCCGTGCCGAACGA
The DNA here is from genome assembly GCF_040948685.1 of Paraburkholderia sp. BR14374. Taxonomy (NCBI): domain Bacteria; kingdom Pseudomonadati; phylum Pseudomonadota; class Betaproteobacteria; order Burkholderiales; family Burkholderiaceae; genus Paraburkholderia; species Paraburkholderia sp. BR14374. Next base: position 581,316 of record NZ_JBFPKF010000005.1, read on the forward strand.
TCCGACCAACGGCGGCCGCGCGCTTCTGCTGCTGCAGAAGCAGGGCTTGCTGAAGCTGCGCGCCGATGCCGGCCTGAAGGCGACGCCGCTCGACATCGTCGACAATCCGAAGAAGCTGAAGATCGTCGAGCTCGACGCGGCGCAGATTCCGCGTTCGCTGGGCGACGTCGATGCCGCCGCGATCAACACCAACTTCGCGATGGAAGCGGGCTTGAAGCCGAAGCAGGACGCCATCGCGATCGAGGACCCGAAGGGTCCGTACGTAAACGTGATCGCGATTCGCGAAGCGGACAAGAACAAGCCGTGGGTCGCGAAGCTCGTCGCGGCGTACCACTCGCCGGAAGTGAAGCAGTTCGTCGACAGCAAATTCGGCGGCTCGGTGATCACCTCCTGGTGATGCAATGATCCACGAACCAGGCAGAACACGACGGCAATGGGAAATTAGAGGTCGGAGTCGGAACCCGGGGTTGTTTCCCGGGTTTTTTAGAGATTAAAATAGAACGATCGTTCGATATTGCCGTCACGCCGCGGAGGAGCGATATCCTTCCGCAAAGCGCCCGCGACACGGCTGCCATGAGGGCAGTCGCTATAATGTTTGTCGGGTTGACGTATTCGTAACTTTGGAGCGTGTGCATGAAAATTCTGGTGCCAGTGAAAAGAGTGGTCGACTACAACGTGAAGGTCCGCGTGAAATCGGACGGTACGGGCGTCGACATCGCCAACGTGAAAATGTCGATGAATCCGTTCGACGAAATCGCGGTTGAAGAAGCCGTGCGGCTGAAGGAAGCGGGTGTCGCGACCGAAGTGATCGCCGTGTCGG